>NZ_PTQX01000014.1:0-199559 GCF_002943475.1 Limnohabitans sp. TS-CS-82
AACGGGTTGTACAAGGCCGAATTGATTCACCGCCGTGCGCCTTGGAAAACGAAGGAGTCTGTGGAATTGGCAACCCTTGAATGGGTGTCATGGTTCAACCACCACCGACTGCTGGAGTCGATTGGGTATATTCCACCTGCCGAGGCTGAGGCCAACTACTATCGGCAACTCGCTGAGAAGGCCAACACCGAAGTGTTAACTTAAACCAACTGGCCTCCTCGAAATGCGGGGCGATTCAGCTACACCCTATAAAGCAGGGAAAAGACGGCGAATACACCTCCATGGACCTCGCGCATGTTGCGCCATGGCCGTAACAAATGGAGTTCACATGCCTAAAAGTAAAGATACCTTAGACGCCGCCGAGTGGGGCAATTCTGCAAATATTGAGATGATCGCGATCGATGAAGCCCTCTCCGCCCCTAGTCCGAATCCTCGTTCGCCTGCATTTGCTGTTCAAGAAATATTCAGAATTGCAAAAAGCTATGGGGGAGAAGATCAAATTTTCATGACCAAAGAAGCGTTCTTAGTCATGTTTCCAAGGCTTAAAGGAACGTTTTACAAGGGAAAAATGAGCTGGGATAGCACTCGCTCGTGCTGGAATTTGCAAGATGGTCCAACTGTTGATGCATCGAGGATTCAGGCAGATGTGCTGCGTTGGTACGTCAACGCTTGGGACTTCAGTAGACACACGCGTGACCCGGAATTTCAATATCCAGAGGATCAAGAATTTGGACCGTCAGGTGAAGGCGTCGATAAGCTATTTCACGCATTGATGCCACTCTGTGGTGAGTTAACGCGCCGCATCTTTTTTGATAGAGAGTCGAGCCGCTTCGGCTATTGCGACGTGTACAAAGCAGATGGCACTGATAAGTACGTTGCCGAAATCGGCTTCTTCGACGACACAAGAACTCATCGCATACAGTTCGGTGCGCAGCCGTTTTGGCAGCTTGAAGGTTTGTCGGTACCAGCTCTACTTAGTAAGTACAACGTCCTAAGCTACAGAGTGCACAGTATCTCGGCGCGAAGATCAAACGTCAAAAAACAAGTGGCACATAGCGACTCGCCTACGTTCTTCTAATTGCTGCACAGACTATTCGGTCGCTCGTCTCAGCCGAGCGACCAGATTGCAGCGGATGCAGTCATCGACCGTTGCAAGTTGAACTGCAGCCATCGGCCAAAAGCTGACTTCCAAGAGTCTTCCCATAATCGGACATTGGATGCCCTTTTTGGGGGATGGGTATGCAGTGCTACATTCATTAGTCTGCAGCAGCGTTTGTCGGGCTTTCTAGAGGACGACACCAAATAGCAAATGGGAAAAATTGCTTTGATATCAAAAAAATGGGCGTACGGGATCCGCCAAGCCAGACCGATGCTCTCGGTTTTAGGCTGCAGGCTTGTACGGTCTACATTAGGTTAGGTCACATGGAACACCCGGAGCGCGTGCGCCGCGTGGCCCTTCTTTGCTGTCACTGTCTGCGAAACATTGCGTTCTATCGAGCCGGGTGGCAACATGGGGCGCTGCGCATTTCGCGTCAATTCTGGATTGGCGCAAACGCGAACGCCCTCGACGTTGCGGTCCTCGATTGGTGCAAGCTCTTTGCCGATCGCAAAAGCAAACATCACTGGAGGCGGGTAGTTGCAGATCACAGCGCATTTTTAAAGGATCTCTACGCCGCCCTTCAAGTGACGGACAAGGAGTATCGCGCAGTCGTGAGATCCGTTCTCCGTTATCGCAACAAGTTCGTCGCTCACCTTGACGAAGAGCGAGTCATGAACATTCCGAGAATGAGACTCCTTCGCAAGAGCAGTGCTTTCCTGTACAACCGTTTGCGCTCGGATGCCGTTCAACAATTGCCCCTCGGTGATGCTCCTGCAACTGCCGCACATCATTACGCGTTTATGTATCGTCAAGCCATTCAGGAGCACGACAGCCATGCAAAATAAATGTGTCGTCAACGCGGACGCACTAGTGCGTTCGCGTGCATTGCGAGTTTCTGTTCTGCTCAAACATTAGGCCTCAGATGTCACTTATTCACGACATACAAGCCGCTTCAATCGCCCAGAATTCGGATATCCCGACCATGCTCCGCATGTGCAAACTCTTGGCGGCGAGAATCTCGCATCAAGAGTTCGCACACTGGGTGGATCTCGAACTCAATGGCTACCCCACAGTCGATGAACTGCCGGACTATCGCGTTGTGCGGGCGGACTCTTACGGCACTTTCGTAGGCGCATTTCAGCAGGCCGGCAAGTTGCAAATTCCCGTTTCGGTTCTACCCAAGGAGATTCAGGAGCAATACCAAAACGCTTACATGGGCAACAGTATCAGTGCATATACTGCATTGATAGAGGGAGGGAAGTCCGGCAGCGTCCAGGAGCCTTGGCCAGTTGCGCTAGCGATCCACCATGCATCCAAGCTCACACCGCATATGCAGTGCATTGCGGCATGGAAAGAGATACCGATCGGGGCGGTCGTTCGTTTGATGGACTCTGTGAAGACAAGAGTTCTTGGCTTTGCAATCGATCTTGAGCGAGAGGCCCCGAACGCAGGTGAACTCCCAATCGGAAGCCAGCCCCCATTAAGTCCCGAGAAAATGACTCAGATCTTCAACACAAACATCACAGGCAACGTTGGCAATATCGCCAACGCTAGTTCAGGGTTCATACAGTCCTCGACAGTAGTTGTTCGTCAGGGCGAATGGCAGTCACTCCAAGCCCGACTGTTCGAACTAGGTCTCACTGAATCGGACACATTGGGACTAAAGGAAGACTTGGAACGTGCACTTGCCGCGTCCAGCGATGAGGAACGAAAGACGACCGCTGGCACATGGATTGGGCGCCTTGCTGGCAAAGCTGCATCCGGCGCTACTGGCGTTGGCATTGAGGTGGCCGCCACGGCAGTGGCCAAAGCTGTTGCCGCTTACTTTGGCCTTGCTGGCGCCTAACCCCTCCTGCGAGGTCGGACCGACGGCAAGGCGACCCACCTCGCCTCGCACGTTGAACGTCTGCCCTCAATCGTGCCCACCGACCGCTTTGGGGCCGGTTGTTTGAATTGAGCTTAAGTTGGCAAACGACCGCTCGCAGCCTTTTGCAGACTATTACCTACAATCAGTTTTACACCTAAGTACTTTGATCTCTGGTGTAGCAATGAGGTTTGTCGTCAGGCGATATCTGCTTTCGTAAGGGTCTTCTACAAGCAAAACAAGTACTCACAAAACTCAATGTCGTGTTTTCAAATCTACTGAACAGCTCATGTCTGGACTTGTCGCGATAAGCCTTCGTAAGGTTAACTTTTGTCGCGAAATCACTCTGTAATTTTCGAGTTGCGGATCACCTACTTACGGATGCATAGCTGCTACTTAATCAAGCTCTTCACCATAGCGAGCGGTAAAAACATAAATAGTGGTTGTTGAGGCAGCGCTACGAACCCGTGATGCGCATAAAAATTTGCCGCTGTAGCATCTTTGGCATCCACAACAAACGCATATGCTGCAATTTCTGCAGTGGCAGCTCTGTGCAATGCATCAGCCAACAAGGCGGCGCCAAGACCTTGGCCTTTAAAAGACTTATCTACGGCCAGCCGCCCCATGCGGACCGCAGGCACGCTGGGATAGCGAGGAAGTTTTTTAACGGTGGCTTCGGGCAGGTCAGCCAACACAACACTAGCTGAGGCAAGTGTGTAGTAACCAGCGATTTGCCCATGCATAGCAGTGGCAACAAAACAAGCTGTCACTCGGCGCTTGATATCTTGACTTACCTGAGTTCGGAAATATCGATCCAAGGGTTCAGAACCACTGTCAAATATTGACCGGTCACTAGCAGAATCCAGCGCGGTAACAGAAAATTTATGTGCCATTGGGTGGCTGACTTCAGCCAAACTTACGCCGCCAAAAGCTTGCTAGCTTTAGCAAAAGCACGCTTGAGGGCTGCATTTGGCTTTGCAGGCGCTATCAACGCATTAGCAAACGTTTCTTGATCCACGACAGACAAACGCACCTGATCAGACTGGGCAATTGCGCTACTGGCGGCTATCTGCAACGCATGTACGACAAAGTCAGTCATGGTTCGACCTTGTATCTCAGCTGCACGTTTCACAGTCATATGTAAATCTTGGCTAATCCGAGCCTCCAGTCGAGCGGACTGAGCTTTGAATGAGCGCGGTGCAACAACAGCTCTAGCAGTCATGACATTTCTCCTAATTTCACCAAGATTGTACGGCATTTTGCCGGAAAAACAAATCCCCTTTTATTAAAGAGGAAGCCGAATCAGCCCAAACGCTAAACCACAGCAAGTGCGCCCCACAGCTACTTACTGACTACCAGCGTTTCGCATGAGAGCAAATCAGCTGATCCATGCCAACTGGCCTAACTCCTTTCTTCCCGAAGACCCAAACGAAAGCTCAACAACAACACACTTCTTAAGTGTGTTGTTGTTGAGCTTTTGTCAGGCCCCGTCGCACCAGATGGTACGAAGCCAACCTGGTGACTTGAATGGAAAAATATTTTCGGACACACCCTTAAAAAAAATTAGCCACAAGCGATTACATCAGAAGGACCTTTCGCATCGTGCAGAAAGGCCTTCACAAAAAGGGAACATATGACAATAAAAGATTACGACTGGGGCTTTGGTCGAGGCTTAGAAAACATGGCGATCAGCGGGGCGCTGAATGCAGAAAGTCCTAATCCGCGCTCGCCCGCTTACGCACTACAAGCACTTGCTCGGACATTTCAGAACCGAATTCACAGCTGCAATTGGCTGGTTCGACGACTATCGCACTCACAGAATACTTGAGCCAGTTAGCAATTTTTGGCAATTAGAGGTTCGCAAGGTAATGCCGCTGCTGAGTGAATTGCACGTAACGAGCTACAGACTTCAGTGTATCTACGCCAAAGAAATGGGATGGCTGCGATG
This sequence comes from Limnohabitans sp. TS-CS-82, assembly GCF_002943475.1. Classification (NCBI taxonomy): domain Bacteria; kingdom Pseudomonadati; phylum Pseudomonadota; class Betaproteobacteria; order Burkholderiales; family Comamonadaceae; genus Limnohabitans; species Limnohabitans sp. TS-CS-82. Next base: position 4,912 of record NZ_PTQX01000014.1, read on the forward strand.
AGAAAGTTTGACATCACCAAAGAGATCATTGGTCGCACTCCAGAAATTCTCGAACTACTCGGAGTGGATGAACGAGCAATGCAGCGAAAAGTACATTGCCCTATTCCAAGTCACGCGGACGAAAAACCATCTTTTCGTGTGTACAAAGATGATGACAGGTTTAATTGTTCGTGCTACGTGAGAGGAGGATCAATGATTGACCTCATCATCAAGATGGAACGCGCAAAAAACTTCTCTGATGCTGCAAGATGGCTTAGAAAAGATCTTCTTGGTCACACGCCACAAATCAAGAAGATCAAAGTTCACGACAACTTCATTCCAGAGCACGGCAGCAAAAAAGATTGCTCAGATAGGGACGACATCTTGCGAGTTCTAGCGCGCTGCGTCGACGTCCCTCTATTTCATCCATATGTGGTGAAAAAAGGCATCTTGCCTGTTGGCGCTCGATTCGAACCGATTCTCAAAAATCTAGTTCTGCCAATTCACGATAAGGAATATATCGTCATAAGTCACGCGGCTAAGTCAGTCCAATATCAGCAAGAAGTTGGCTCTCACGCCAGCAGAGGTAGCGGCGCTATCACCGACGCCTTCAGATTAGAAGTCTTAATGCGAGTAATGACTCCCAGGGAGGCTAAAGATTTTCGAATAGATGATCTGCAACGACACCGTTTTGTGCGAATGCAAGTGACGAAAGCTAACTCGCTTCCACCAGACTTAATGCACCCCGTCTGGCTTGAGAGAGTTAACGGCGGAGCTTTGACACTCTCAAGTTTGAAACCTGCGACTGTTACAAGGCCGCGATCCGCACTTGAACTTTTTTTCGAAGCTAATCCAGAGACTGGCGAACTCAGCCCGATATCTCTTTCGTTTGCGACATGGAAGGTCAAGGCTTTAGATGCAGGCTTATTGACAGGGAAGACAGACTCAGCACGCGACATGTCAGCAAGACGATTGCTAGCAACTATTAAGAGTTCAAAATGGATTGAGGTACATCAAGGAATTTACAAGCCAACGGACGAGGGCATTGCCGAGCTTTTAGGATAAGGAATGCAGCAGCAGCCTCGAACATCTGCTGCAAGTCATTGCAATGAGAACTATCCTAAGCTCCCAGTGGTTTATCAAGCGGGCCGCTCCTGGCTGACTAAGGCCTTGAATCATTCGTTGTGCAGCGAAGCGTTGGGGAAGTTTGTAGAAAACTTCCACTTCATTTTGCCCAGTCGATACGCATGTGCGATGACTTTGCTACCGAGATTGAAAGTTATCAAAACAGCGGTGCTTGTGTTCATGAATGCCGCGGCATTTGGGCTAGCAGGTACGCCAAGAAAGTGGCTAGTTCGCATGACAAGAAGCTGATCATCAATCGATTCAGCCTCTTCCACTCTGTACCAATAATCATGATCGCTGACGTAAGGCGGGTTCAAAACTTCTCTTGGATATGCATCACTGAGCATCTCAGCAACGAATTCCCGCTCATCGGTACTGCTGAGCAGCGAAAGGCGATTGCACATGGCTTGGAAAGTTCTGGCTCTTTCTAATTTTGCAAGCTCGGCCCTGACACTTAATCGCCTACTGAGTCTAGTACTAGCAGGCTGCTTGCGTAGTTTTGAACTTGCCTCAGGCTGAACTGAGATTGATTCTTTTGAGACTTGCTCACCCGAATACAACCAGTGGGCGACATCAAGCAAAGCAACACACCAACGACCGCCAAGTTTTTGGATCTTGAACGGCAAAGCACCGCGGGCAATCAGACCTTCGATAGATCTTTTTGTTTTTCCCAAAATTTTTACAATGTCGCCTGTGAACAACACAGACTGCCCCGGAAACTGGGTGCGCAACTCTTTTAAATAGTCATCAAGCTCCACAGAAAAGCCCCAAAACAAAAAACCCACCAAAAACCCACAGGGAAGTGAGTTTTGATGGGTATTTGTAAGCAGTTGAGTGCGTCAAGGTACAAGTCAGAATTTAGTAAAAACTTATCTAAGTCCTTGATTTATATAGCTTGGCGGAAACGGAGGGATTCGAACCCTCGATGAGGCTCTACACCCCATACTCCCTTAGCAGGGGAGCACCTTCGGCCACTCGGTCACGTTTCCAGCAGACTCAGATTATAGCTGAGCTTAGGCGCTCGGCTGATCCAAATCGAAAGCTTTGTGCAGTGCGCGCACCGCGAGTTCCATGTATTTTTCGTCAATCACGACCGAGGTCTTGATTTCGGAAGTGGAGATCATTTGGATGTTGATGCCCTCTTCGCTCAACGAGCGGAACATCTTGCTGGCCACGCCCACATGGCTGCGCATCCCAATGCCCACGATCGACACTTTGCAAATCTTGGTGTCGCCCTGCACATCGCTGGCACCCAAGGCTGGCAACACTTTTTCTTTGAGCAAATCGGTGGTGCGAGCGTAGTCATTGCGGTGCACGGTGAAGCTGAAATCCGTTTTGCCATCTTTGCTGATGTTTTGGATGATCATGTCGACTTCGATGTTGGCATCGGCCACAGCACCCAAGATTTGGTAGGCAATACCGGGTTTGTCGGGCACACCGACCACAGAAATTTTGGCCTCATCGCGGTTGAATGCGATGCCCGATACGATTGCTTGTTCCATTTTTTCGTCTTCCTCAAAGGTGATCAACGTGCCTGATTTGGCTTCTTCGTTGATGTCAATGTCCCACGCAGTGAAGCTGGACAACACGCGCAGCGGCACCTTGTATTTACCAGCAAATTCCACCGAGCGAATTTGCAACACTTTGCTCCCCAAAGAAGCCATTTCCATCATTTCTTCGAAACTGACGGTTTGCAAACGGCGCGCTTCAGGCACCACACGCGGATCGGTCGTGTACACGCCATCCACGTCGGTGTAAATCAAGCACTCATGGGCTTTCAGTGCAGCAGCGACGGCCACAGCTGAGGTATCTGATCCGCCACGGCCCAAGGTGGTGATGTTGTCTTCATCGTCTTTGCCCTGAAAGCCAGTGATGATGACCACGCGACCCGCGTCCAAATCGGCACGCACACGCGCATCGTCAATCGACTCAATGCGGGCTTTGGTGTAAGCGTTGTTGGTACGGATGGGCACTTGCCAACCTGCATAACTGACCGAAGGCTGGCCTTCGGCTTGCAATGCGATGGCCAACAACGCAGACGAAGCTTGCTCGCCTGTGGAGGCCAGCATGTCGAGTTCGCGGTTGTAGGCGGTGTCAGCTTTGGACGGCGCCAGCTCTTTGGCCAAGGCCAACAAGCGATTGGTTTCACCGCTCATTGCGGAGGGGACGACCACCATTTGGTGGCCAGCACGGGCCCATTTGGCCACGCGCTTGGCGACGTTGCGAATGCGCTCTGTTGAGCCCATCGACGTGCCGCCGTATTTGTGAACGATCAATGCCATATTGCGTGGAAAAGGGTTGTTATGTCAGGCAAAAGCTAAAGATTGTAGCAACGCAACACAGCCCCATCGCGCCGCACAAAGCCATGGCCCACCTTGATGTCAATCTGGTGCCCGCGTGTGGTGCAAGCTTTGACTTGCCGCAACAAGGCTTGCATTTGCGCGGCACTGGCTTGCGTGCCCTCCAACGTCAACCAATGGCGCAACACATTCGACTGCCGCGCCTCGCTGAGCAGCTGCAAGGCACGAATCGCAGGCGGCTGCCCCACGGTTTGCAAATCTTCCTCGGCCAGTTCGGTCAACAAGGTTTGCGCCTGCGCCGCGTGTCGGGCACTGCGCGCAAAGGTTTGACGAAACGCCGGAAACGCGCGCGCCAACACAGGCAACACATCGATGCGAATGCGGTTGCGGGTGAAACGGGTGTCGGTGTTGGTGGGGTCATCCACCCACACTTCACCCGCGGCTTGCAAGGCGTCACGCAGAGCCTGCCCCGGCACATCCAACCAAGGACGGTGGTAGGTCACGCCGCCTCGGTCAGCAAGCGCGGGCATGCTGGCCAAACCCGGCAAGCCCGCACCGCGCGACAAGGCCAACAACAAGGTTTCGACTTGGTCATCCGCGTGTTGCGCCAACACCATGTCTTTGATGTGGCCGCCCCAGTTCTGCTGCAAGGCATTGGCGAAGGCGGTGTAGCGCGCTTGGCGCGCTGCGTTTTCGGGGCTTTCACCCACGGCATGGGCAGCATTCACGCGTTGCACCACCAGCGGCACATCAAAGCGTTGGCACAAGGCTTCGCAATGCTGAACAAACCCATCCGCCGCCGCCTGCAAACCGTGGTGCACATGAACGGCATGAACGCGCCCCGGCCAGTGTGTGGCGCAGGCGATCAGCATGGCGGTGGAATCGGCCCCGCCGCTGAGCGCGACGGCAAAGGGGCCTAAGTGCTGGAACGCGTCCAGCGATGGAAAATTAGCGTTCAGCTTTGGTGTCGGTGAACCGGCCATAGCTTTGCAAACGCTCGTAACGCTTGTCGAGCAACTCTTTGACCTTCATGTCGGTCACTTGGCGCCATGCATCGTTCAAGCCGCGCTTGAGCTGTGCCGCCATTTGTTTGGGGTCGCGGTGTGCGCCACCCACGGGTTCGTTGACGATTTTGTCGATCAAGCCCAAGGCTTTCAGACGGTGCGCAGTGATGCCTAGGGCTTCTGCAGCGTCTTCGGCGCGGTCCGAGGTTTTCCACAAAATCGAAGCACAGCCTTCAGGGCTGATGACCGAGTACACCGAGTACTGCAGCATCAACACTTGGTCCGCCACGCTGATGGCCAACGCGCCGCCCGAGCCACCTTCACCAATGATGGTGGTGATGATGGGCACTTCGAGCTGTGCCATTTCAAAAATGTTGCGTCCAATGGCTTCAGACTGGCTGCGCTCTTCGGCGTCGATGCCGGGGTAAGCGCCAGGCGTGTCGACAAAGGTGAACACGGGCAGCTTGAACTTCTCGGCCGTCTTCATCAAACGCAAGGCTTTGCGATAGCCCTCGGGTCGGCTCATGCCAAAGTTACGCGCAGCACGTTCTTTGGTGTCGCGACCTTTTTGATGACCCAAAACCATGCAAGCATTGCCGTTGAAACGGGCCAAACCACCCACGATGCTCAAGTCATCGGCAAAGTGACGGTCGCCGTGCAACTCCACAAAGTCGGTGAAGATGTCGTTGATGTAATCCAACGTGTACGGACGCTCCGCGTGGCGCGCGATCTTGGTGATCTGCCAAGGCGTGAGGTCGCTGTAAATGTCCTTGGTCAGCTGCAAGCTTTTCTTGCTGAGCTGCTCGATCTCCTGCGAGATGTCGACCGCCGACTCACTTTGCACATAGCGCAACTCGTCGATCTTGCCTTCAAGTTCGGCAATCGGTTGTTCAAAGTCGAGGAAAGTTTTCTTAGCCAAATTCAATACTCCTTAGCTGCTCAATATTCAACGGGCAGCGGGTCTAGCGAGCGCCAAATATACCAAGTCGCCACGCTGCGATACGGGGCCCACGCAGCGGCGACCTCGCGTGCTTCGTTGCGACTGACAGATTCGCCCGAAAAATAGTTGTGGCTGATGCCATTGATCAAACCCACATCATCCAGCGGCAACACATTGGGCCGCATGAGGTGAAAGATCAAAAACATCTCAGCCGTCCAACGGCCGATGCCGCGAATGGCCACCAGTTCATCAATGATGGCCTCGTCGTCCATTTCGGACCATTTTTTAACGTGCAAGGCGCCATTGTCAAAATGCAGCGCCAAGTCGACCAAATACTCCACCTTGCGCGCCGACAAGCCAGCCGCCCGCATGTCGTCCACCTTGAGCTTGAGCACATTGGTGGGGGTGATTTTGCGGGGTAACAAGGCAAAGCGGTCCCACACAGTTTGAGCCGCTTTGACCGAAATTTGCTGACCCACGATGCTGCGCGCCAAGGTGACGAACGCGTCGCCTCGGGACTGCAGCGAAGCCTCCCCAAACTGAGGAATCAGGCGCTTCATCACCCGATCTTTTTTCATCAGGTGCTTGCAAGCCTCCGCCCAATACTCGGGGGTGGCAATGGTGATTTTTTCGATCACGGCCATGCTCAGCCACGCTCCCAGGTGGTGCCGGTAGGCGAATCTTTGAGCACGATGCCCTCGGCAGCCAAGGCTTGGCGAATGCGGTCAGCCTCGGCAAAGTTCTTGGCAGCTTTGGCGGCTGCGCGGGCGGCGATTTGGGCCTGAATGGCTTCTTCGTCGACCCCTGCACCGGCTTGGGCAAAGGCTTTGGGGTCGTCTTGCAACAAGCCCAACACGCCGCCCAAGGCTTTCATCAAGCCAGCGGTCTGCGCCGACTGCGTGCGGTTGACTTCGCTGGCCAGTTCAAACAACACGGCCACAGCCTCAGGCGTGCCAAAGTCTTCGTCCATGGCAGCTTTGAAGCGTGCGGCATGGGGCTCGGCCCAATCAATCGTCACGGCATCGGGCGTGACCGTGCCCAACGCGGTGTACAAGCGTTTCAAGGCACCACGAGCGTCGTTCAAATGCACGTCGCTGTAATTGAGCTGGCTGCGGTAGTGGCTGCGCACCACAAAGAAACGCACGGTTTCGGCGTCAAATTCTTTGAGCACATCACGGATGGTGAAGAAGTTGCCCAAGCTCTTGGACATTTTTTCGTTGTCCACGTTGATGAAACCGTTGTGCATCCACACGCTGGCCATCTTGTGACCTGTTGCGCCTTCGCTTTGGGCAATTTCGTTTTCGTGGTGTGGGAACTGCAAGTCCGCGCCACCACCGTGGATGTCAAAGCTCTGGCCCAACATCTCGCAGCTCATGGCCGAGCACTCGATGTGCCAGCCGGGGCGGCCTGCGCCAAAAGGGCTGGCCCATTTCACTTCGTCGGGCTCGCTGGTCTTTGCTGACTTCCACAGCACAAAGTCCAGCGGGTCTTGCTTGCCATCGTCGACGGCCACGCGCTCGCCCGCTTGCAACTCGTCCAGCGACTTGCCGGACAACTTGCCGTAGCCTGGAAACTTACGCACGGCGTAATTCACATCGCCATTGCTGGCTTGGTAGGCCAAGCCTTTGTCTTGCAAAGTGCCAATCATGGCAAGCATTTGCGGCACATAGTCCATGGCGCGGGGCTCGTGCGTGGGGCGCTCGATGCCCAAAGCATCCGCATCTTGGTGCAAAGCATCAATCATGCGATCGGTCAGGCCACGCACGGTTTCGCCGTTTTCCAGCGAGCGTTTGATGATCTTGTCGTCAATGTCGGTGATGTTGCGCACGTAGGTCACGCGGTAGCCGCTGGCTTTGAGCCAGCGCTGCACCACGTCAAACGCGACCATCGAACGGGCGTGGCCCAAATGGCACAAGTCGTACACGGTCATGCCGCACACGTACATGCGGACATGGCCAGGTTCGAGCGGCGAAAATTTCTCCAGCGCACGCGTGAGCGTGTTGTGAATGCGAAGCGTCATGAGTGAGTCGTGAAAGACCGCGCTTGAGGCGGACATGAGGGGTGTGACAGAGGGCGGCGTTATAGACCCTCTGTTTTACAATAACGACAGTATACAAAGCACATGAAAAACCCTGCCCTCACTTCCCACGCCACGAGCTCGCGACTGTTTTTGCAGCGCTGGGTTTTAGGGTGCACGCTCTGCGCGAGCCTCATGTGCGCGGCTAACTCGGTCTTGGCACAAACCAACGCCAGCCAAGACTGGCAGCCCGGCCAGCCGTCGGTGCCGCAAATGCAAAGTGACCCGCACGACAACGTGCGCAAATTGCTGCGCCAAGCCAAATACCCACAAGCTTTGGTGCTGGTCGAAAGCGGTCTTCAAACCAAACCCAACGACCCTCAAATGCGGTTTTGGCAAGCCTTCCTCTCCGAGCAGCTGGGACAACCCGCGGTGGCACTGCCTCTCTACCTGAGCCTCACGCAAGACTACCCAGAGCTGGCCGAACCCCACAACAATTTGGGCGTGCTCTACGCCGCACAAGGTGACTACGCCCGCGCCAAAGTCGCCATCGAGGCAGCCCTGCGTGCCAACCCCAACTACCCCGCAGCCCACGAAAACATGGGCGACTTGATGGTGCAACTGGCACGTCAATCGTACGAACGTGCCCTAGGCCTTGAGCCCACGCATCGCGCGCCTGCCAAGAAAATCGAAGCTCTTCAACCCGCACTTGCACTCACCCAAGGCACATCACCATGACACTTTTGAGCATCTCTCGTCGCGCCCTCTGCGCTTTCGGTTTAACCGTCTGCAGCTTAGTCACGCCCTTGGCCATGGCCCAAGACGCAACCAAAGCACCGCAGGTGAAGTTCGTCACCAATGCGGGCGAGTTTGTGGTCGAGGTCTACCCAGACAAAGCCCCCAAAACTGCCGAAAACTTTTTGCAATACGTGCGTGACAAGCACTACGACGGCACCATTTTTCACCGCGTGATTGGCAACTTCATGGTCCAAGGCGGCGGCTTCGACACCCGCTACATGGAGCGCCCCAGCCGTGCACCTGTGATGCACGAAGGCCGCGAAGCCCTCGCCAAAGGCGGCCCCCGCAACACGGTGGGCACGCTCGCCATGGCGCGCACCAATGCACCACACTCAGCCACCGCACAGTTCTTCATCAACGTGGTGGACAACGGTTTTCTCGACCCCACACCCCAGCAATGGGGCTACACCGTGTTTGGCAAAGTGGTCTCGGGCATGGACACCATCCAAAAAATCAAAAGCACGCCCACAGGTTCGGGCGGCCCTTTCCCCTCCGATGTGCCGCGCATGCCCATCGTCATCCAATCGGCCACTTTGCTTTAAACACGCACAGGCCTTTCTTCTTTCATTTTCAGGAAACACACCATGAGCAACCCACAAGTCGAACTGCACATCTTGGACCACGGCGTCATCACCATCGAACTCGATGCCGAAAAAGCCCCCAAGTGCACCGAAAACTTCTTGAGCTACGTGAACAAAGGTCACTACGACAAAACCATTTTTCACCGCGTCATCCCCGGCTTCATGGTGCAAGGCGGCGGTTTTGAGCCAGGCATGACCCAAAAGCCCTGCGACGAACCCATTGAAAACGAAGCCAACAACGGCCTCAAAAACAACCACTACACCCTCGCCATGGCGCGCACGTCAGACCCACACTCGGCCACCGCCCAGTTCTTCATCAACGTGGCTGACAACGACTTTTTGAACCACAAAGCACCAAGCCAACAAGGCTGGGGTTACGCCGTGTTCGGCAAAGTGGTCAGCGGCAACGACGTGGTCGACAAAATTGCAGCCGTTAAAACCGGCCGCAAAGGCTTCCATGACGACGTGCCCAAAGAAGACGTGGTCATCGACAAAGCGGTCGCGCTTTAAGCCCTGTGTCAGCACTGCCGCGCCTGAGTCTGCCTGTACCCAGCGTGCAAGCCCCCCAGCAGTGGCAGCGCATCGACTTCATCTCCGACCTGCACCTCGACGCCAGCGAGCCCGCCACCTTTGAGGCGTGGGCCCAGCACATGGCGCACACGCCCGCAGACGCCCTCTTCATCTTGGGCGATTTGTTTGAAGTCTGGGTGGGCGATGACACCCAAGACCCCTTTGCACTGCAATGCATGGACGTGCTCCAGCGCACGACGCAACGCATACCTGTGTATTTCATGTGTGGCAACCGCGACTTTTTGGTGGGCGACGCCCTGCTCAAAGCCACGGGCATGCAGGGTTTGAGCGACCCCACCGTGTTGCACATCGACGCGAGCAATGACACGCCCAGCGCTCTGCGCTTGTTGCTCAGCCACGGCGACAGCCTGTGTTTGGGCGACACCGATTACCTCGCCTTTCGCGCCCAAGTGCGCCAACCCGCTTGGCAACAGCAATTTTTGGCGCAACCGTTGGCCGAGCGTCAAGCCTTTGCACGCCACTTGCGCGAGCAAAGCGAAGCCCGCAAGAAAACGCACACCGACTATGCCGATGTCGACGACGCCGCTGCGCGCAGCTGGCTACACGCGGCGCAAGCTTCGGTGTTTTTACACGGCCACACCCACAAACCCGCCGTCCACGACTTGGGCGATCGCCTGACCCGCTGGGTGCTCAGCGACTGGCATGCCAATGCACAGCCGCCACGCTTAGAAGTGCTGAGTTGGCTGCGCAGCCAAGAAAAAAGCCCCACAAGGGGGCTTTGTCGATTGCCGCTGAGCCGCTCCTTTTAAGGAATTTGCCACTTAAAGGGCATGCGGCATTTCTGGAAAGGACAGTCTCGGACCGTCCCCTTCACACTCAGCGCTTGAGCAACACCTTCAACGCCGATTGCAAACGACGCGCAGCGGTCTCGTCATAAGCACCCGCCAAGACTTGCGCCGCATCAGCGGCCCATGTCATTTGAGGCGAAGGATCGTTGCGACGGGTCAGCATTTGCAATTGCAAGGCACGGCGTGCATCCATTTGCGCAGCAGGTGTCGGCAACTCAGCCGCCACTTCCAAACGCAACAAAGGCGTGACCGTTTCCGCTTTGACATCGCTCGCCAAGGCTTGCGCCCATTGCGTGCGTTGCGCAGGCGTGAGCTTGCTGCCAATGGCTTGCGCCGCGGGCAACTGGCTGGCATCGCGCTTTTCCCAAGCGTGCATCAACTGGGTGAGCACTTCGCCATGGGCTTGTGCTGCCAAGCGACGCAGCGCGTCTTGTGCGGACTCCAAGGCGAAACGCTGCGCACGGAATGCGGCGTCACCCAAACGTGGACCGCGTGGGGCAAATCCGTCACGGCCATCGCGCGAAGGACGAGCTGCGCCATCGCGGTCACGGCCAAAACCAGCGCCTTTGTCACCGCCAGCGCGGTCGCCAAACTTGCCGCCGCCAGGCTTGCCATCACGGCCACGTCCGGCAGGGGCCACTTCGGTGCGCTTTTGACCTGGGCGGTCATCGCCACGCACAGCGACCACGGGACGTGGTGCAGCTTTAGGAGCGGGGGCAGGTGCTGCAGCGACTTCTGGCTCAGCAGCGTCAGCCGTGTCAGCGCTCGGCTCTGCGCCAGCTTCGGGCGCTGCAGACGCATCCGCAGAGGCATCGCCAGTCTCGGAGGCCACAGGTGCATCCGCAGACTTTGCAGACTCCGCCACAGGCGCCACAGCAGCAGGTGCAGCCACAGGCAATTCGCCACGCGCAATTTGCTCCAACGCTTGCATGGCTGAGCGAATTTGTGCGCCGTCGCCTTTGGCAATGGCGGATTCGAGCGCTTTGGACGCATCGATCACGGCTTTGTCGTGTGGGGTCAGCGCGGTTTGTGTCTGTTCGCGCGACGATGTTTTGCGGGCAAATGCCTCGTCAATCGGCTGACGGAAGGCATCCCACAGCTTTTGCTCTTGCTTGCGGTCCAGCACCACGGTGTGGGCTTCTTCTTGCCAACGCTGTTGCAAAGCTTTGACGGCATCAATGCGCAAAGTGGGTGCAGCACCCAACTCTTGCGCTTCGGCAATCAGACCATGGCGACGCGCCAAGCTGGCTTTTTGCACTGCCTCCAAAGGTTCATGGGCGGCGTGAATGACGGCTTTCCAAGTGGGCTGCAACTCCGCAAACATCTTCTCGCTGAGATGGCCGCTGTCGCGCCAGCGTTGAGCGAATTGGTGCAATTGACGCGCCACGCCTTTCCAATCTGGACCTTGGGCATGCTCAGCAGACCACGCTTTGACCTCTTCAATCAAGGCCAAACGCTGCGCTTTGTGGGCAGCCGTTTGTGCGCGGGCTTCTTTGAGCCACACATCAACCACTTCATGGGCGCGGTTGCAGGCGGCGTCAAAACGCTTCCATAACGCGGGGTTAGGCGCGGCTTCTTTGTCGATTTTTTTCCATTGATCGCGCAAGTTACGCAAGGCTTCTTGCAACTTGCGACCACCCATGGCAGGCACGCGCGCTTCTGTCACCGCAGCAGCTGGCGCAGACTGGGCAGCCGTAACTTCAGCCGCTGGCGCGGGGGCCGCAACTGGGGCTGGCGCCTCGGAGGCTGCTTGTTCAGCAACGTCAGCAGGTGCCAGCACTGGAGCGGGTTCGACGGCTTCAACAGCAGGCGCGGCTTCGACCACGGGCGCCACCACTTCAGCGGTCACAACGGGCTCGACCCCATCTGCCGCAACGGGCGTGCTCGCGGTTTCAGGCGCAGCTTGCGGGGCCTCAACCGTTGTATCGATCGCTGCATCTACCACTGCCTCTGCCGGTGCGGCAGCAGCATCTGCCGCCACACGGGCTTTTTTGGGTGCCGCAGCAGGCTTGAACAACGCTTCCGCTTGGAGCACCAGCTCCATGCGCTTTTGGTCCACCACGGCTTTGTCAGCGGTGGGTTTGACCTTGCGGGTCACGTCCAAACCACCGGCGGCGGGGGCTTTGGGCGCAGGGGCAGCCTTTTGAGGCAGCACTTCACCGCGCGCCACGCGCACTTGGTCAGCCCAAGCCGGCACAGCGGGCAAAGGGGCGGCAGCGTCAGCAGCGGCGGCTTCGGTCAACGTCAAAGCCGCGCTAAAAGCGGTCCAAACGGCTTGCACTTGCTGGGCGCTGGTTTGCAAGGCGGGGGCAAATTTGGCATCCACGCTGGGCCACTGAGCATCGGCCGACAGGGCTTGTGCTTGGGCATTCCAACGGTCCAAATCGGCTTGCAGGCCATCACGCAAAGCCAAGGCGTCTTGCCAAGGCTTGGTCGAGAGCACTTCAATGCGCTGCGCCAACAACACAGCAGCTTCGCGCTGCACTTGGGTTTGGTGCTGCAAATCTTCAATGGCTTTGACGCGTTCGGCCAACGCGGTCTTCAAACCGGCCAAAGGCTCGCGTGACAGAGGGGCGCCCGCTTTCGCGGCATCGCGTTGCCAACCCATGGCATCGGCCAAGTTGATGCGGGCGGCGTCGCGCAAAGCCTCACCTTTGATGGCCCACTCGACGATCAAGGCGTCTTGGTCTTTGGTGCGGCGCAGCTCATCGAGCTTTTCGCGCAGCACTTTGGCAGCGCCCTTGTCTTTGCTGCTCATTTCGTTAAAAACGGCTTGCAATTGCTCCAACGTGGGATGGCCAGCCAGCCAATCGCGCAGGCGTGCCGTGCGGTCTCCCGAGTTGGAAGCGGTGAAGGCGCCGCCAGTCAAAACGTCAAGGGCAGCAAGGTCGAGGGGTTTCGCAGAAGAATCAGTCACAAGTAGAGCTCACAGTAAATTAGCAGTGATTGTCGCCGAGGCTTTAAAATTTTCATCCTCCTGACTTTATAAATTTGCACAAATGACCCTGGTTGCCACATTGACGCGAGGATTGCGCACGTTTGCATCCGACGTGGCCCAAGGCTTTTTTGCGATCACCCACAACGGCATGGCCGTGGTGGGCCTGTCTTTGTTCTTCTTTGCGGTGGCCATGACGGTGCGCCCCGATTTGCGCGCCATCACCGAAACCAAACTGATTGGTTGGCTGCAAGAACGCCAGTACGACGCCACCGGCTTGGCCTCCGACGTCGACGCGGTCGACCGCGCCACGGCCACCGATCCGCGAGATTTGCCCAAACAACAAGCGAATTTGGCCTATTGGCTCAGTCGCAAATACCGCGTGGCCCCCGAGCCTGTGAGCGCCTTGGTCAGCGAAGCCTACGACTTGGGGCCACGCAACGAGATCGATCCCACCCTGATTTTGGCGGTCATGGCCGTGGAGTCAAGCTTCAACCCCTTCGCCCAAAGTAGCGTGGGCGCCCAAGGTCTGATGCAGGTCATGACCAAAGTACACGCCGACAAATACCAAAGTTTTGGCGGTGCCATGGCGGCTTTTGACCCCGTCGCCAACCTTCGCGTCGGCGTGAATGTGCTCAAAGAATGCATCACCCGCGCCGGCAGCGTGGACGGAGGCCTGCGGCTTTATGTGGGCGCGGGCAACACCAAAGACGACAGCGGTTACGCCGCCAAAGTCGTGGCGGAGCATGGCCGCTTGTTGCAAGTCGCCAAAGGCGTCAAAGTACCCACCACGCCACCGCCATCGACCGCAGCTGAAGCGGCGACCGCTCGGTTGGAGAGTTTGTGGGAGAAAGCCCAGCGCCTGACGCCCTTCGGCAAAGAGCCCAAAGACGAAGAAGATCCACGGTAAACTCTTGCTGCGCGCAACTGGCGATAGGCGTGCGGGGCATCAGCTCTGCACCGCTGACGTGGATGTATGACCACTGGGAAGCGCGCAGCCTCTCTAATTAAGAGGTGTTTTGCCGTTCGCCTGGGCAGCCCTGCCGCTAACTTTTCAGTTAAAGCCGGGACACCACCTTTCTCTAGGACTGCCAGTATGTACAACCGCAACATCTTGATCGAACAGACAGACCCCGAAGTTTGGGCCGCCATTCAAGCCGAAAACGCCCGTCAAGAGCACCACATTGAGCTGATCGCCAGCGAAAACTACGCCTCCCCCGCCGTCATGCAAGCCCAAGGCTCGCAGCTGACCAACAAATACGCCGAAGGCTACCCCGGCAAGCGCTACTACGGTGGCTGCGAATTCGTGGACGTGGCCGAGCAACTGGCCATCGACCGCATCAAAACCATCTTCGGCGCAGACGCTGCCAACGTGCAACCCCATTGCGGCGCATCGGCCAACGAGGCCGTGTTCCTCGCGTTCTTGAAGCCCGGCGACACCATCATGGGCATGAGCTTGGCCGAAGGCGGTCACTTGACCCACGGCATGGCCCTGAACATGTCTGGCAAATGGTTCAACGTCGTGTCTTACGGCTTGGACAGCAACGAAGCCATCGACTACGAAGCGATGGAAGCCAAAGCCCGCGAACACAAGCCCAAACTCATCGTGGCCGGCGCTTCTGCCTACAGCTTGCACATCGACTGGGAACGCTTTGCCAAGATCGCCAAAGAAGTGGGCGCCATCTTCATGGTCGACATGGCCCACTACGCTGGCTTGATCGCCGCTGGCCAGTACCCCAACCCCGTGCCTCACGCCGACGTGGTGACTTCCACCACCCACAAGAGCTTGCGCGGCCCACGCGGCGGCATCATCTTGATGAAGGCCGAACACGAAAAAGCCATCAACAGCGCCATCTTCCCTGGCCTGCAAGGCGGCCCCTTGATGCACGTCATCGCAGCCAAGGCTGTGGCGTTCAAAGAAGCCATGCAGCCTGACTTCAAAGAGTACCAAGCCCAAGTGGTGAAGAACGCCAAGATCGTGGCTGAAACCTTGACCGCACGCGGTTTGCGCATCGTCAGCGGCGGCACTCAAAGCCATGTGATGTTGGTGGACTTGCGCTCGAAGAAGATCACCGGCAAAGAAGCCGAAGCCGCTTTGGGCGCTGCGCACATGACGATCAACAAGAACGCCATCCCGAACGACCCAGAGAAACCATTCGTCACCAGCGGTGTGCGCATTGGCACCCCCGCCATGACCACCCGTGGGTTCAAAGACGAAGAAGCCCGCATCACCGCCAACTTGATTGCTGACGTGTTGGACAACCCACACGACGAAGCCAACATTGCGGCGGTGCGTGCCAAGGTGCATGCCTTGACCAGCCGCTTCCCGGTCTACAAGTAAGCCCTGCAACAGGCCGCTGACTTATGAAATGTCCTTTCTGCGGCCACTTGGAAACCCAAGTGGTCGAGACACGCATCTCAGAAGACGCGACGTCTGTGCGCCGTCGTCGGCAGTGTGGCGCTTGCGACAAGCGCTACACCACCTACGAACGGCCCGATGTGAGCTTTCCCAACATCGTCAAAAAAGACGGTCGGCGCATCGAGTACCAACGCCAAAAACTACTCGACTCCATGAGCTTGGCGCTGCGCAAACGCCCCGTCAGCACTGAACAGGTGGACAACGCGATTGAGCACATCGAAGAAAAGCTGCTCAGCTCAGGCCAGCGCGAGCTGCCCACCACCCGCATTGGCGAGCTGGTGATGCGTGAGCTGAAGAAACTCGACAAAGTGGCCTACATCCGCTTTGCCAGCGTGTACCGCAGCTTTGAAGACATCGACGATTTCAAGAGCTTGGTGGACGAAGTTCGCACGTAGTTTTCGAGTTGTAACAAAGCGTCTCCCCACCTCAGAGGCCTAGCATTTGCGGCATGCAAACGCTGGGCTTTTCTGTTTTCAGGGCATCCAACTCGCACGGTTTCACGCTGGTGGAGTTGCTGGTTTGCTTATGCCTGCTAGGCGTGCTCGCCGCCTTTGCCGCACCAAACTGGCTGCGATTTCAAGAACGCGCCCGCGTCGAAGCCACCCGCGACCAGCTGATGAACGACTTGCAAAACGCCCGCTTGCGCGCACTGCAACTCGGCCAAGCCTTGGAGCTATCGCGGCTGAGCGATTGCACTTGGGTCACATCGGCAAGCACCGATTGGAGCTGCGGTTGGCAATTGAGCACCAAAGCGGACAAACAAGTCGTGTTCACCACGCCGCTGCACAACAGCTTGGGGCTGACGTTTGCCAAAGTCGACCCGCTCGACATCAGCCCGCGCGGTGACTTAGGCACCGTGGGCGATCGCTGGGTGATCAAGTCCAAACAACCCGCGCTGAACTTGGCCGTCGCGGTGTGCCTCAACAGCGCCAGTCGCATTCGCTGGGTGTCGGGGGAGGCTTGCAGTTGAAGCGATGCGTCACACCCACCCACGCCCTGCGTTGCCACCGTCAACCGCAACGTGGCGTGGCTCTGCTGGAAGCCTTGATGGCGCTGTTGCTGCTTGCCTCAGGCGTGCTGACCTTGCTGTGGACGCACCAACAAGCTTTGGCCTTGCAACGCCAACAAGTCATGCGCGCCGTCGCGATGGGTTTGGCTGACGACTTGGCCGAACGCATGCAACTCAACGCCCCTCGAACGGCCGACTACGCCAAAGCATGGGGCGCTTCTGCGACAGCCACGGGCAGTTCAACCAAGCTGCCCGACTGCGCAGCTCAACCCTGTTTACGCACCGAACTCGCCCAATGGGACATGCAGCAACTGCAACAAACACTGCAAAACCAACTGCCCGAAGGCGACGCCGCCGTGTTCGCCCTCACCGATGCCCCAGGCTGGTGGGGCATCGTGCTGGCATGGCGCGACGACCGCATGACCTACCGCACCGATGGCGCGTCTGGCACGCCGACCTGCCCCGACAACAAAAGCTGTTGGCGCTTGTTTTTTCGTCCGGCGGTTTGAGATGCGCGCCCATTCAAACACCCTCGGTTACACCCTGCCCGAGTTGCTGATTGGCCTGTCCTTGGGGTTGATGGTGATCGCTGCCGCCACCGCGGCCTATGGCGTGAGCCGACAAACATGGGCCAGCATGGCCGCCATTGACGCCGTGCATGCCAACGCCCGCATGGCCTTGCGCAAGGTGCGCGAACACGCACACATCACAGGTGCTGCTTACCTCGATACAACGGCATCGCCCAACACCCAACTCTCTAGCGTCTACAGCCCCGATCAACCCGATTTGCAAGGCGTGAACGGCAACAAAGCCGACGAGCACGTCGCGCTGGGACACTGGAACCACGTCTCTGCCCGCGATTGCCAAGGCAACCAACCCATTGGGACCCAAATCATCCGCAACGATTTCAGACTCAACACCAACAAAGAACTGACCTGCAAAGACCTCACCCCCACCAGCAGCACCTACCAAGCCCTAGCAGAAGGCGTGGAAGACTTTCAGGTGCGCTACGCGCAAGCCAACCCCGTCACTCAAACGCTTCAATGGAAAACGGCCGACCAAGTCAGCGCCATGTCGCAAGTGCTGGCCATTGAGGTCTGCTTGCGAGTGGCCAGCATCACACCCGTCAACAACGTCAGCAATGGGTCCGCCGCCAGCCAAGGCTGTGCGGGCGAGACAGTGGCTGCCGATGGCCGGTTACGGCGGGTGTTTCGCCGCGTCATCACGCTGCGCAACCGCGACGGTCTGCTGCCATGAGGCGTCATCCTCGGTCTCAACAAGGCTTGGCGCTGCCCACTGTGATGGCGATGCTCATGCTGGCCAGCGTCGGCACGGTGCTGGCATGGCGGCAGCTGTGGGTCAACGAAATACTTTTAAAAACCGAGGCCGATCAACTGCGCACCCAACACAAAGCAGAAGCCGTGCTGCCTTTGGCGGTGCAAGACATTGTGGGCAGCGCCAGTGCAGCCAGTGGTGTGAACGCACCCAATGTGCCACTTGCGCCTCTTGCACCGACTCCCCCTACGCCATCTTTGTCGATGAACACGCGCTACGTGGCAGGCGACAGCACACAAACGCACGTCTTTTTTCCCACCAATCTGGCCGAACGCGACCTGCTGCGCCAGCGCCTAGGCAGCGATGCCTGCCGCAGCGGCATTTGCGCGGTCACGCCACCTAAAACAGAAAAAGACGACCTCTTTTCACGCGCCTCCACTTGGAAAAGCATGACCGCCTCAGCCATGCCCGTCAGCGCCAGCGACACGCCTTACGGCGCTGGCACCGCGTGGTACTGGGTCGACATCCAACCCGATGCCGCTCAACTGTCCTCGGCAGCCAGCGCCAGCAGCGCACCGCCCTTTATCTACCGCATCACCGTGTTGGCCACCGGGGTGCTGCCCAGCAGCAGCACCGTGTTGCAAACCCTCTGGACCCGCACCCGTATGAGCGACACGCGCGGCCACCGCCACAGTTGGCGCATCTTGCAAGACTGAACACACCTATGCCACACACCCCCAGCGTCAAGTGCAACACCCAGCTTTCGTGTCAATGGGCCCATCGGCCGGCCCGCCAACTCGGCTTCACCCTCTTGGAGTTAACCATCGCCCTCGCTTGCACGGCCATCCTCACCAGCTTGGCGTGGCCCAACTACCAAGCCCTTTTACAACGCAACCAACGCGCCCAAGCCCGCACCGCCCTGCTGCAAGCCGCCCATTGGCTAGAACGCGCCGCCAGCGCCAACGGCAACTACCCCGCTCCTGCCGAAGTGCCCACCAGCGTGTTGCAAATGGAAGGCGTCAACTACAAGCTCAGCCTCAGCAGCACCGCCCAAACCTACACCCTCAGCGCCACCCCATTTGGCCCGCAAAGCGCAGACGCCTGCGGCACCTTGACGCTCAACCATTTGGGCGCACGCGGTGTGCAAGGCGCCAACGCAACCACCGGTCCGTGCTGGGGCCGCTGAGTTAAAACACAACACTTCTGTTATTATGAATTCCAAGCAACTGAAAAAATGGCTGGAGCAACAAGGTGCAACCTTTCAGTCTGGCAAGGGTTCTCACCTGAAGGTTTTTCTCAATGGCAAGCAGTCCACCTTACCCATGCACGGCACAACCGAACTTGGCAAAGGGTTAGAAGCAGCCATCAAACGACAGCTTGGCTTGAAATGAAGGAGTGAAAGATGTTTGACTACCCTGTAACACTGACCCCCGACAATGGCACCGTGCTGGTGACGTTTGTCGACATCCCAGAAGCCATCACCTTTGGCGCGGACCAAGACGAGGCCTTGTTGAACGCTGTCGACGCGCTTGAAACGGGCTTGTCTTTTTATGTCGACGCCCGCAAACCGCTCCCCATCCCCAGCCAAGCTTCAGCCCATCAACCCACCGTGCGCCCCTCAGCGCTGGAATGCGCCAAGCTCGGTGTGTACCAAGCTATGACAGAACAAGGCATCAAAAAAGCCGAATTGGCGCGCCGTTTAGGTTGGCATATGCCGCAAGTTGACCGCTTGTTTGACTTGCGCCATGCCTCCAAACTCGACCAAATCGAGGCTGCTGCACACGTACTTGGCAAGCATGTTTACGTGCAGATTGCCTAACCACAACGTCTTCGTCACGCCTCTCATGTCCTTTTACACGCACGACACCGCCTTCATGCACCAAGCCTTGGCGCTGGCCCGTGAAGCACTCTTCCTCACCTCACCCAACCCCCGCGTGGGCTGCGTGATCGTCAGCCCTCAAGGCGTGGTGCTAGGCAGTGGCCACACACAGCGCGCAGGCGAAGCGCATGCCGAGGTGATGGCCTTGCGTGACGCACAGGCCCAAGGGCACGAAGTGCAAGGAGCCACCGCCTACGTCACGCTAGAACCTTGCAGCCACCAAGGTCGCACCGGCCCGTGCTGCGACGCCCTCATCCATGCGGGGTTGGCGCGTGTGGTCGTGGCCGAAGGCGACCCCAACCCGCACGTGGCGGGCCAAGGCATCGCACGTTTGCGGGCCGCAAGCGTGCAGGTGGATGTGGGTTTACTGGGGGCCGAAGCCCATGAACTCAACATCGGCTTTTTCAAACGCATGACGCACGGCACGCCTTGGGTACGCATGAAAGTCGCTGCGTCACTGGACGGTCAAACCGCCCTCGACAACGGCGTCAGCCAATGGATCACCTCCGAGCCCGCCCGCCAAGACGGCCACGCGTGGCGCGCCCGAGCGTGCGCCGTGCTCACCGGCATTGGCACCGTGCTCGAAGACGACCCTCAATTGAATGTGCGCGCCCTGTCCACCCCACGCCAACCCACCTTGGTGGTGATGGACAGCCAACTCGAAACGCCGCTCACTGCCAAGCTGTTTGCACCGCAACGCCCCGTCTGGATTTACTGTGCGGCAGATCGCCCAGAACGCCGCGCGGCCCTCGAAGCCCAAGGCGCACAGGTCATTTGCTTGCCCAACCCCCAAGGCAAAGTGGACCTCGCAGCCATGTTGCAAGATTTGGGCGCTCGACAAATCAACGAAGTCCACGTCGAAGCAGGCCACAAACTCAACGGCTCGCTGCTGCGGGCCGACTTGGTGGACGAACTCTTGGTCTACCTCGCGCCGCAACTCATCGGCCAAGGGCGTGGCATGACCAACCTCGGCCCGCTCACCCAACTGAGCGATGCCAAACCCCTCCACTTTCACGAAGTGACACAAATCGGGCCTGATTTACGGATATTGGCCCGTCCCGTGCGGTAAGCCGCGCGTAAACCTGCGAAAATATCAGACTATGTTCACCGGAATCATCACCGGCGTGGGGCGCATCACCGCTGTCCACGACCTGGGTAGCTCTTTACACCACGGCAAGCGCCTCACTTTGCAGGCGCCCGCTGGTTATCTCGACGACGTCGGTTTGGGGGACAGCATCGCTTTGAATGGCGCGTGCATGACCGTCACCAGCTTTGACCTCGACACCCATCAATTCACCATCGACATCTCTGCCGAATCGCTGGCCCGCACCAGTGGCTTGGCCGAATTGGGTCGCGTCAACCTTGAAAAAGCCTTGCGTGCCCATGACCGTTTGGGCGGCCACATCGTCTCAGGCCATGTGGACGGCATTGGCACCGTCACCTACTTCGCACAAATCGGCGAAAGCTGGGAACTGCGCGTGATGGCCCCGCCGGAGTTGGCCAAGTACTTGGCTTACAAAGGCTCCATCACCATCAACGGCGTGAGCTTGACCGTCAACCGCGTCGACGACTTCTTGGGCAACCACGGTCCGCAAGGCCACGAAGCCCTGCGCGGCTCAGAAGTCAGCATCAACCTCATTCCCCACACGGTCGACAACACCGCGCTTGGCAGCCTGCAAGCCGGCAGCACCGTGAACCTCGAAATTGACACCGTGGCCCGTTACGTCGAACGCATGTTGCGCGTCGACGCCTCGCTGACCGCCCCCACCTCTTTGAAAGCTCACCCATGAGTGCATCCCAAACGGCCACGGACAAAACGCCCGTCAGCATTTCTCCCGTGGAAGACATCGTCGCCGACATGAAGGCGGGCCGCATCGTGATCTTGGTCGACGAAGAAGACCGCGAAAACGAAGGCGATTTGGTGCTGGCGTCTGACCACGTCACCCCCGAAGCCATCAACTTCATGGCCCGTTTTGGCCGTGGCTTGATTTGCCTCACGCTCACCCGTGAGCGCTGCGAATACCTCAAACTGCCACCCATGGCCGCGCGCAACGGCACGGTCTACAGCACAGCCTTCACCGTGTCGATCGAAGCTGCTGAAGGTGTGACCACCGGCATCTCTGCCGCTGACCGTTCGCGCACCATCGAAGTGGCCGTGGCCAAAGCCACCCAGCCCACCGACTTGGTACAGCCCGGCCATGTGTTCCCACTCCAAGCGGTGGACGGCGGCGTGCTGATGCGCGCCGGCCACACCGAAGCCGGTTGCGACTTGGCCGCCATGGCCGGTTGCTCACCCTCTTCCGTGATTTGCGAAATCATGAAAGACGACGGCACCATGGCTCGCCTGCCTGATTTGCAAATCTTCGCCGCCGAGCACGGTTTGAAAATCGGCACCATCGCCGACTTGATTGAGCACCGAAGCCGTAACGAATCGTTGGTGCACAAAGTGGGCTCACGCCCCATGGCCACCGCCCACGGTGAATTCACCGCCAACGCCTACAAAGACATGACCAGCGGCGCGGTGCATCTGGCGCTCGTCAAAGGCACTTGGCAAGCCGACAGCGAGGTGTTGGCGCGTGTGCACGAACCCCTGTCCGTGTTCGACGCTCTAGAGCCCAACCGCATCATGCACTCGTGGGGCTTAGATGCCGCCATGCAGCGCATTGCCAAAGAAGGCCAAGGCGTGGTCGTGTTGCTCAACTGCGGCGAAAGCGGCGAACAACTGCTGGCCCAGTTTGAGGGCACAGCCCGTTCGGCCCATGCCCCCGAGCGCGGCCGCATGGACTTGCGCACCTACGGCGTGGGCGCACAAATTTTGCGCGACTGCGGCGTGCACAAAATGCGCCTCATGGGCAACCCACGCCGCATGCCCAGCATGACCGGCTACGGACTTGAAATCACGGGCTACCTGTCCAAAGAATAACAACGACTAAAGAATAAAAACCATGTTTGTCTCCAACCTCGCCTCCACCACCACGCTCGACGGCAGCGCTTTGAAGATTGGCATAGTCCAGGCGCGCTTCAACGACGACATCACCAACGCACTGGCCGCTGCTTGCATCGCCGAACTCAAAGCCATGGGCGTGCGTGACGACCGCATCACCCATGTGCATGTGCCCGGCGCCCTCGAAGTGCCCTTGGCCTTGGCCGCGCTCGCGCAAATTGAAGACCCAGAGCCGTTCAGCGCCCTCATTGCGCTGGGCTGCATCATCCGTGGCGAGACCTACCACTTTGAGTTGGTGGCCAACGAGTCAGGCGCAGGCGTGACGCGTGTGGGCATGGACTATCACATCCCCATTGCCAACGCCATCCTCACCACCGAAGACATGCCCCAAGCAGTGGCCCGTCAAACCGACAAAGGCCGCGACGCCGCCCGCGTGGCCGTCGAAATGGCCTTGTTGTTGGAGCAATTGGCATGAGCGACCACACCCCCGCCCACGACGACAAAGCCCCACGCAAAACGGCCCCTAAATCGGACGGCAATGGCACCACCAAAAGCGCCGCCAAATCTGGCCGCAGCCGCTCGCGTGAATTCGCCTTGCAAGGCCTCTACCAATTTTTGGTGGGCAAAAACGAAGCGGCTGACATCGACGTGTTCACCCGCGACTTGAGCGGTTTCCACAAATCCGACTCCGTGCATTACGACGCGCTGCTGTACGGCTGCGTGGAGCAACGCGAAGTGCTCGACGCCTTGATCGTGCCCTTGCTCGACCGCAAGATCGAAGAAATCTCTCCCATCGAACACGCCGTGATGTGGATGGGCGCGTATGAGTTCAAGCACTGCATCGACGTGCCTTGGCGCGTGGTGCTCAACGAATACATTGAATTGGCCAAATCATTCGGCGGCACCGATGGCCACAAGTATGTGAACGCTGTGCTGAACGGCTTGGCCCCGCAACTGCGCCCACACGAGGTGCAAGCCGACCGCGCCAAAGGCATCGTCCGTTCTTGACCATGAAAATTGCCCAGCGCGCGCAGCGCATTGAGCCGTTTTACGTGATGGAGGTGGCCAAAGCCGCCGCCGAACGCGCAGCCCTTGTGGCGCACACCGATGCGCCCATGATCTTTTTGAACATTGGCGAGCCCGACTTCACCGCCCCCCCTTTGGTGCAAGAAGCCGCGGCCCGTGCCGTGCACGACGGCCTGACCCAATACACCCCCGCACTGGGCTTGAGTGCTTTGCGCGAACGCATCAGTGCGTGGTACGCCACACGCTTTGGCGTGAATGTGCCGGCGCGCCGCATTGTGGTGACGGCGGGCGCCTCTGCCGCGTTGCAACTGGCTTGTCTGGCCTTGGTCGAAGCGGGTGATGAGGTGCTCATGCCCGACCCCAGCTACCCCTGCAACCGCCATTTTGTGAGCGCGGCAGAAGGTCGTGCAGTACTGGTGCCAACCACGGCGGCAGAGCGCTTTCAACTCAGTGCCGCGCAAGTGCGTGAACATTGGGTGAACGGCCAAACACAAGGCGTGTTGCTGGCCTCGCCGTCCAACCCCACCGGCACCTCCATTCATCCTGACGAATTGCGTGCCATTCACAACGAGGTGTCGCAGCGTGGCGGCTTCACCTTGATCGACGAAATTTATTTGGGTCTGAGCTACGACGCGCAATTCGGCCAGTCCGCGCTCGGGTTGGATGACCAAGTCATCAGCATCAACAGCTTCTCCAAATACTTCAACATGACCGGTTGGCGCTTGGGCTGGCTGGTGGTGCCCGATGCCCTGCTGCCCGTGATCGAGCGCTTGGCACAAAACCTGTTCATCTGCGCCAGCACGGTGGCACAACACGCCGCACTGGCCTGCTTTGAGGACGACAGCATCGCCGAGTACGAACGCCGTCGCGCCGAGTTCAAAGCGCGCCGTGATTTCTTTGTACCCGCACTGAACGCCTTGGGTTTGAACGTGCCCGTCATGCCTGACGGCGCGTTTTACGCGTGGGCTGACTGCACGGCCGCGTGCGACAAACTGGGCATTCAAGGCAGCTGGGATTTCGCCTTTGAAATGATGAAACAAGCCAACATCGCCATCGCCCCCGGACGTGATTTTGGCCATGCCGACACCGCGCGTTATGTGCGCTTCTCCACCGCCCGATCCTTGCCCGAATTGCAAGCGGCCGTGGCGCGTTTGCAAACGCTTCTAGGTTGAACCGCATGAACCAGACCACCCCGTTTGAACACGCCGTGCGCATCTATTGGGAAGACACCGATGCCGGTGGCATTGTGTTTTACGCCAACTACCTGAAGTTTTTTGAGCGCGCGCGCACCGAATGGTTGCGGGCTTTAGGCATTGGCCAACACGCCTTGCGCGAAGAAACCGGTGGCATGTTTGTGGTCAGCGAAACCGCCGTCAAATACCACCGCCCTGCGCAACTCGACGACCTGCTGCGCGTCACCGCTCGCCTGAGCGAAGGTGGCCGCGCCAGCTTGGTCATCGCCCAACAAGCATGGCGTGGCGACACCCTGCTGTGCGAAGGCACCATTCGCATTGGCTGGGTGGACGGAATCACACTAAAGCCTGCGAGAATCCCCCCCTCTGTATTGGAACGTTTGACATGACACAAGATTTTTCCATCGTCCATTTGTTGCTCAACGCCAGTTGGGTGGTGCAAGTGGTGGTGCTGATGCTGATGGGCGTCTCCATCGCCAGTTGGACCGCGATCTTCCGCAAAATCATTTCGATCAAACACGTCAAAGCCTTGAACGACGAGTTCGAGCGCGAGTTCTGGTCGGGCACCAGCTTGAACGAGTTGTTTGCCTCAGCGGCACAAAACGCCAAACACTCGGGCCCGATGGAACGCATCTTTGCCAGCGGCATGCGCGAGTACCAAAAACTGCGTGAACGCCGCATCAACGACAGCAGCGCTTTGATGGACGGCGCACGCCGCGCCATGCGCGCCAGCTACCAACGCGAGATGGACGCGATTGAGTCCAACCTGTCGTTGCTGGCGTCGGTCGGTTCGGTGTCGCCTTATGTGGGTTTGTTCGGCACGGTCTGGGGCATCATGCACGCCTTCACCGGTTTGGCAGGCATGCAGCAAGTGACCTTGGCCAAAGTGGCGCCTGGCATTGCCGAAGCGTTGGTGGCCACCGCCATTGGCCTGTTCGCCGCCATTCCTGCGGTGCTGGCCTACAACCGTTTCTCGCGTGACATTGACCGCATCTCGATCAAGCTGGAGACCTTCATCGAAGAGTTCAGCAACATCTTGCAGCGCAACGTCAGCGCAACGTCCACTGCCAACTGAGCCGCAGACACAACATGGCTTCCATCGCTCCCCGCTCAGGCCGCGGCCGTCGCGCTATGAACGACATCAACATGGTGCCGTTCATCGACGTGATGCTGGTCTTGCTGATCATCTTCATGGTCACGGCCCCCTTGATTTCTCCCAGCGTGATTGATTTGCCCAGCGTGGGCAAGGCCTCGTCCGTGCCCGACCAAGTGATTCACGTCGAAATCAGCAAAGACGAAAAAATCACACTCAAAAGCACGGGCACCGTCAGCAAAACCTTGCCCAGTTCGCTAGAAGCTTTGGCCCGTGATGTGAAAACCTTGCAAGGCGAAGTGGCCCAAGGCCCCGTGGTGATCACCGCCGACCGCACCATCAAATACGAAACCGTGGTGAAAGCCATGGACACGCTGCAACGCTCGGGCGTGCAGCGCGTGGGTTTGTCGGTTCAACTCGCTGAGTGATGCCCACACGCACGTTGTTTCCGTCATGAGTGCCCAAGCCCAACATCTGGAATTTGCACCGCCCCCTGCTGAAGGCACGGGGCGCTCATTGGCAGCCGCCTTGTTTGTGCACGGCTTGTTGCTGGTGGCATTGACGGCAGGCATTCAATGGCAGCAAGACGACAGCCTGTCGGTCGAAGCCGAGCTGTGGTCGGCCGTGCCCATGGCTGCAGCGCCGCCTTTGGCGGCTGTGCCGCCCCCACCGCCTCCGCCCCCCGAGCCGACGCCTCAACCAAAACCTGAACCCCTACAGAAGCCTGTGGTGCAACCGCCGCCGCCCGAGCCCAACCGCGAGGCTGAAATTGCGTTGGCCAAGCGTCGCAAACAACTCGACGACGAGAAAAAGCTGCAAGAAGCCAAAGAGGCTGAAAAGCGCAAGCAACTCGAACGTAAAAAAGAAGAAGACAAAAAAGCCGAGTTGAAGAAGGCTCAAGAGAAGAAAGACAAGCTCAAAGCCGAAGAAGAAAAACGCAAGCTCGATGCCAAGCGTGACGACGAACGCAAAGAGAAAGAGCGCAAAGAAGCCAAGCAGCAGCAAGCGCAAAAAGACGCCAAGCAAGCCGCTGAGGACGCCAAAAAGCTCGACGCCATTCGCTCCGAAAACATGCGCCGCATCGCGGGCATGGCTGGGGCCACAGGCAGCGAAAACGCCACGGGCACGGCCCTGCGCGCTTCAGGCCCGTCTGACAGCTATGGCGGACGCATTCGTGCGCGCATCAAGCCCAACATCACCTTCACCGAAGACATCGCCAGCAACACGCCCGCCGAAGTGGAAGTGCGCTGCGCGCCTGACGGCACCATCGTGTCGCGCAAGCTGGTCAAGTCCAGCGGCAGCGCCGCTTGGGACAACGCGGTGCTCAAGGCCATCGACAAAACCGAGGTGCTGCCTCGGGACACCGATGGTCGCGTGCACTCGCCGCTCATCATCAGCTTTCGCCCCCGCGATTAAGAGCACGCACTAGACAAGGTCGTTTGATGGAACGTTCGTTCACAGTGGATGTATTCAAAGTGGTGGCGGCACAACTGATCGTGTGGCACCACTTTTCGGCTTATGGGCCGATGTCAGAAGCCATGACCCTGCAATGGCCGCAGTTGATCGAATGGCTGTATCGCTACGCACGTTTAGCCGTTCAAGTATTTTTGGTGGTGGGCGGTTTTTTAGCGGCCCAATCGGTCATGAATAAACCCATGACGCACCCCGTCATCCACATTTTCAACCGCTATCTGCGTTTGGTCCCCATTTACATCTTTGCGCTCAGTCTGATCAGCTTGGTCGTGGCCATTTTACGGACCGACATCCACGCCGATTGGTTACCCAGTGCACCGACGTTTTCGCATTTTTTGGCCCATGCCTTGTTGGTGCACGATCTATTTGACATCGAAGCGCTCTCTAGCGGCGCGTGGTACGTGGCCATTGACTTTCAACTCTTCGTCGTTTTGGTCGTGTTGTGCAATCGCTTGCAGCCCTATGGCGTTCGCGTGTTGTCTTTGGGCGTGGCGCTGTTGTGCGTCGCTTCAATGTGGTGGTTCAATCGCATCGATGAATTGGACATCTGGGCCATCTACTTCTTTGCGGCTTATGGCTTGGGCGTGTTGGCTGCATGGGCCAAGCGCTCTGCGTTTGACGCGGCGGTGTTTTGGATCACGGTGTTGTTGGCGGTGGGCGCCTTGTGGATCGAGTACCGCACGCGCTTAAGTTTGGCGTTGATCACCGCTGTTTGGCTCACCATCAAGCCCAAAAGCAGGGTGCATTGGACGCCCATGAAACGGGTGGTGCATCGCTTGGCCAACAGCGCCTACGTGCTGTTTTTGACCCACTTTGGCGTGATTGTGGTGTTCAGCGCGCTATGGAACATCGGCCATTTTCACGACCCTGTCACCGCCTTTGCGCTGACAGGGTTTGCGTGGGGTTGCGCCGTGGGACTGGGTTTATTTCTGCATGAGAAAGCAGAAATCCCTGTCCACCACTGGCTCTCGCATCAGTCCAAGCTGATGTTTTTGCGCTTGACCAACTGATCGTAGATTTTGCTTTTCACGTCAGCGTTCTTGCGAATCTCGTCGGGCGACCACGTGATGGTTTCGAACGCAAAGGTGTTGTAACGGGCTTTGACATCGGGGTCTGCCAGCACTTTGAGCACGTCGGCGTTGATCTTGGCTTTCACATCGCTGGGCAAGCCTTTGGGCGACACGAGCACCACAAACGAGTTCACGTCAAAACCTGCAAAACCGGTGGCTTCGGTCACCGTGGGCACCTCAGGCATTTGGGGCAAACGCTTGGCGGCAGCGACGGCGAGGTAACGAATCTTGCCGGCCTTGAAGACCCCTTGGCTGGACGGAATGCTGGCAAAACTCCACTGAATATCGCCCGCGCCCACCGAGGTGAACAACTGCGACACCTCGCGGTAAGCCACATGCGTCATCTCCGAACTGGTCAGCAACTCCAACTGCTCGCCGCCCAAATGGCCGGGGCTGCCGATGCCCCATGAACCGTAGCTCACTTTGTTGGGCTCAGACTTGGCGGCCGCAATCAGGTCTTTCATGTTTTGCCATTTCGAATCGGTGGCGACGGCCACCAAGAAAGGCGTGCGAAACAACGGTGCCACGGGGTCAAAGGTGTTGAGCGTGACGAAGTTTTTCGACTTGTACAGCAGCGGCAACGCAGACAAATGTTCGCTGTCGAGTTGCAGCAAGGTGTAGCCGTCGGCAGGCATGCGTTGCGTGGCATCAATGGCGATGAAACCGCCACCGCCCGGTTTGTTGGTGATGGTCACCGGCTGGTTCCACAGCTTAGAGAGTTTTTCAGACACTTGGCGTAGCACGGCATCAGGACCGCTGCCAGCCGCAAAGGCGGTCACGATGTTGACGGGTTTGGTCGGAAAAGTGGCCGCTTGTTGCGCAGCGGCGGGCAGCGCCCAAGCCATTGAGCCCGCCACACAGGCGGCGGTGAAAGAAGTTTTCAAGAAGTTCATAGGAGTTTCCATTTCAAAAATCAGGTGCTTTTGTGTACGGACGGCCATCACGCTGCGTCAGGTTGTTGCATAGGTGCGGCTTTTTGGAAGGCTTCCAGTTGCATGCACGCCGCTTCGACAGCCGCGATGCACGGCCATTGGCTCAGGTCCACTTTGAAGCGGCGTGAGCTCTCCACTTGGGGAATCAAGTACACATCGGCCAAGGTGGGCGTGTTGCCAAAGCAAAACGCACCGCGCCGGGTGTCTGCTGCCAGCAAGGCTTCGATGGCGTTGAAGCCGTCGGTGATCCATGTGGCGCACCACGCGTTGATGGCGTCTTCGTTGGCACCGAACTGCTTGCGCAGGGTTTCCAAAATGCGGCGGTTGTTGATCGGATGAACGTCGCAACCGACGATGGCGGCCAACGCACGCACATGGGCGCGGTCAAGCGCGTCAGCGGGCAAGAGCGCTGGCGTGGGATAGGTCTCTTCCAGCCATTCGATGATGGCGGGCGACTGAATCAGCACGTGCTGCTCGCTCACCTCCAACGCAGGCACCAAGCCTTGCGGGTTCAAAGCTTTGAAGGCTTCTTTCAAATGCTCTTCCACACGCAAATCAACGGCGATGTAGTCGGTGCTCACCCCTTTGAGGTTGAGGGCGATGCGCAAACGGTGCGAGGTGCCGCTGCGGAAAAAGTTGTAGAGCTTCATGGGGCGATGTCCTGTCGTGAGGCAGGCGCTCAAAGGTTGCGCCTGCGTAAAAATTTGAATTATTCAGCAGCGCCGACGGTCAGCGCGACTTCAGCCACACCTTCCACACGGCCAGTGATCTTGTCGCCGGGCTGCACCGCGTTCACGCCTTCAGGGGTGCCCGTGTAGATCAAGTCGCCGGGTTGCAGGTGGTAGAACAGCGACAGGTCGGCGATGATTTCGCGCACATCCCAGATCAGCTTGTCCACGTTGGACGACTGCTTGGTTTCGCCGTTGACTTCGAGGGCAATCGCGCCCTTGTCGATGACCACGCCTTCCATCGGCACGATCTCGGTACACACCGACGATTGCTCCACGTCTTTGCCCAAATCCCAAGGACGGCCCTTGTCGCGTGCCACCAATTGCAGGTCGCGGCGGGTCATGTCCAAACCTGCGGCGTAGCCGTAGATCACTTCGTGGGCTTTGTCTGCACTGACACGGAAACCGGCCTTGCCGATGGCGATGACCATCTCCATCTCGAAGTGGTAATTTTTGGTTTCAGGTGGGTAGGCCACGGTGGCGCCGCTGGGCGTGAGGGTTTGCGGCGCTTTGGTGAAGTAGAACGGACGCTCTACCGATTTGTCGACGGGCTTGCCCATTTCGACCGCGTGTGCGTGGTAGTTGCGACCCACGAAGAACAAACGGTTGATGGGGAAGCGCTCGGTTTTGCCACGGATGGCGAGCGACTGAACGGCGGGTGGCGTGAAGAGGTAAGAGGTCATGGTGTCGTTCAAAAGGTGAAAGGTTTTTTGTAGGAGCCAGCCTGCTGGCGATTCAAGCGCTTGCGGTCCGTGGACCATCGCTTGCAGGCAAGCTCCTACAGAGGTTTGGCATCAGCCGCGGTTCTCGTAAACACCCAGCTTGCGGTGCAGCGGCGATTCGTCGGCGATGAACACGAACGCAGGCTGGCCGGCGTTCAGGTTGGTCAGCGTCACGGCTTCGTAGCCGGGGGCACAGCAGGTGTCGGCTTCAGCCAACGTGAAGGTGCTGGCCACAATCTGCGCTTGCACCGCGCCTTCGATGACGTGGAACACCTGTGCTGGTGAGCGGGCAGGCAGGCGCAGCGTCTGGCCGGGGCGCAGCATCAGGGCATAAAAGCCCAGGATGTTTTCGGCATCGCCACCGGTTTCGGGGTTGGTGTAGGTGACCTGCACCTGTTCCAGACCCGCATCGTCAGCGGCCAGCGATTCCAGCGCCGCTTTGGCGTCTTTCCAGGCGTAACGCAGCATGGGGTAAGCCTTCTTGCTGCGCTCAAACACATGGCTGGGCACCACGCCGCCACGGGCGTATTGCTTGTCGCCCTGGCCGGGCACCACGGTCTGGCGTTCGCCGTTGATGTGGTAGCTGGCCTCCATGTAATAGACCAGCGGCAGGTCCAGCACATCGAGCCAGATGACCGGCTCGGTGCCGTCGTGGCCGTGCTCGTGCCACAGGCCTGTGGGTGTGAGGATCAAGTCGCCTCGGCTCATCGGGCACTTCTCGCCGTCCACCGTGGTGTAAGCGCCTTCGCCCTCGACGATCATGCGCACCGCGTTGGGTGTGTGGCGGTGGCTGGGGGCCCATTCGCCGGGCATGAGCAACTGCATGCCCAAATACATGGCGGCTGAGGCCTGCATTTTTTCCAGCCCGTGGCCGGGGTTGGCCAGCACCAGCACGCGGCGCTCGGCTTTTTCAATCGGGGTCAGCTCGCCTGCTTTGAGCAGCAAGGGCTTGATGTCCTTGTAGGCCCAGCAAGTGGGCTGGGTCTGGCGCGTGGGCACCTTGGGGGGCAGCACGCCGCGCAGGCTGGGCCACAGGGGCACCAGGTTCAGGTCACGCAAATCCTGCACATAGTCTTTAGGCAGGTCTTCTAAACGTCCGAGTTCTTGCATGTGAGAGTCCTTTGTTCAATGGCCAGCGGCTGACAAACAGTTGCTGACGTTCCAACCGTAGAGCCATTCCATGGCGTCGTAAAAACGCTCTGGACTGCGACCGCGCCACAAGTCATTGCGCACCAAACGCTCCACACCTTTGGCATGGTACAGGCGGCCCATCTCGCGGCCCGACAACACGATACGTGCTGTGCGTGAGACGCGGGCACGTTGGTACAAGTCAAAGGCTTTGACGAAATCGTTGTTCATCACACGCAGTGCTTCTCCCAAGGTGACGGCATCCTCAATGGCCATGCAAGCGCCTTGGGCCATGTATTGCGTGGTGGGGTGTGCAGCATCGCCCAACAGCGTGGCGCGTCCGAATGACCATTGGCCGATGGGCTCGCGGTCTGCGGTGGCCCAGCGCTTCCATGTTTTGGGTAACTCGATGAGTTGGCGTGCTTTGGGGCAAATGCCTTGGAAGTAGCTTTGCACCTCTTCTTTGCTGCCGTCCGTCACGCCCCACTCTTCTTGCTGGCGGCTGTGGAAGGTCACCACCACGTTGTATTGCTCACCGCCACGCAATGGGTAGTGCACCAAGTGGCAGTTGGGTCCGACCCAAATGCTGGCCGCGTTCCATTGCAGGTTTTCGGGGAAATCTTTTTTCTCGACCACAGCGCGGTACACCACATGACCCGTGATGCGCGCAGGATCGTTCACGTACTTAGCGCGCACCACCGATTTCACGCCATCGGCGCCAATGAGGGCAATGCCTTGGTGGGTATTGCCGTGTTGGTCGGTCACGGTGACGGTGCTGTCGGTTTGCTCAATCTGCTCGACTCGGGTAGACGTGACGAACTCGACCTTACCTGTGTCTTGCGCGCCTTCAAGCAGCGACTTGTGCACATCCACACGGTGAATCACCGCGTAGGGATTGCCGAAGCGCTTGATGAACGCCTCGCCCGTGGGAATCTTGCCCACTTGGTACTCGTCAATCGCGTCGTGCATGACCATGTAATCGGTATAGACCGCGCGGCTGCGTGCTTTCTCGCCCACGCCCAAGGCGTCAAACGCGTGAAAAGCGTTGGGGCCGAGCTGAATGCCTGCGCCAATTTCGCCAATCTCCGGCGCTTGCTCTAACACCTTGACGTGAAAGCCCTGACGCGTCAACGCCAACGCAGCCGCCAAGCCGCCAATGCCACCGCCGGCAATCAGCACCGGCAGGGTTTGTGTGTTCTCACTCATGGTCTACCCTTTAAAAAGTATGGACATATTCAGTATGCTGATGTTTATTTTAAACACAACTCAAGAATTGACCTCTAGGGAGAACCCTTGATATCCAAAAAGAACGCTAATGAAGATAACGGATGGTTTTCAAATGGCTCAGCCACGCATACTATTCAAACGCATACACCGCCAAGCGCACAAACAAGCCAGCACAGACGTCACCACCGAAGCGCCATACACCGCTGACAGTCCAAACGCATCGCTCAGCGCACCGCCGCCTAAGGCGCCCAACACCCCGGGCACACCGTAGCCAATGGAGGCGTAAAGCGCTTGCCCCCTGCCTCGCAAGCGGCCCGGGAAATGGTGCGACAACAAAGCGATGCACACAGTGTGTTGGGTGGCAAAGGTCAAGGCGTGCAAGAGTTGCGCGAACAACAACGCAAGCAACCAACCCGCAGCCCAAGTGGTGAGCCCCATGCGCAACACCATGGCTACGGCACAAATCAGCAACCATCCCGACAAACTGAAACGCGGCAGCCAGCGGCTTTGGGTGAAGAACCACACAATCTCCGCCGCCACCGAGACGGCCCAGAGCACGCCGATCATGGTTTTGCTGTAACCCAAGGCATCGAGGTACAGCGAGAAAAAGACATAAATGCCAATGTGCGACAGCACATGGAAAAACACCGTGGCAAAAAACCACTGCACTTGAGGCTGACGCAACACGCCCCACACGGGCGGCCGAGCCTCGTCGTGGTGCGCCGCTTCGCGGTGGTTGGGCAGCCACCACACGCTGGCGTTGAGCACCAGCAAGGAGCCCACCGCCCACACCGGGAAACTCTGCATGCCCATGCGCTCAAACCAAACGCCTGCGGCCATCACGGTGACCAAAAATCCCAGCGAGCCCCACAAGCGCACACGTCCATAGCGACGGGCATCAAAGCCCTCACCGCTGCTGACCCAATGGGCCAAGGCCGCTTCGCTCATGGGCATCATGGCGCTGGTGTGGATGAACATGAGCAACAGCACCAAGGCCAACCAGCCCACGCCACCGTCCACCAACAAGCCGCACGAACACAAGAGCGCAGCCCCCGCACAAAAGCGCAGCAACTTGACGCGTTCCCCCGTGTGGTCGCTCAGCCAGCCCCAGCCGTAAGGCGCCAACACGCGCGTCGTCGCCTGCACCGCCGTGAGCAAACCAATGACGGTGATGGAGAAACCCAGGTCTTTGAGCCACAGCGGTAAGTACGGGTTGAAAAACCCGATGTGCGCGAAGTAACTCGCGGAGAGCGCCGCAAAAGGAAAGAGCTGAAAACGAGAAAGCGCGTTGCTAGAACGCGCTTCTGAGGTGGAAGATGTCAAAACAAACCCGCGTGTAAGGCCATCAAGCGCCCATGTGGCCAGAGGTGTGCCCCGGGACATGACCCGCAATCGCAGGCATCGCCACTTGCACATCGCCGCATTGGGCGCGGTGACGCAAGGCGTGGTCGATCACCACCAAGGCCAACAAGGCCTCAGCAATCGGCGTGGCGCGAATGCCCACGCAAGGGTCGTGACGTCCCTTGGTCACCACCTCGGTGGGTTGGCTGTTTTGGTCGATCGACACGCGGGGACTCAAGATCGAGCTGGTGGGCTTGATGGCAATGCTCACCTCCAAATCTTGGCCGGTGCTGATGCCGCCCAACACGCCACCGGCGTTGTTGGTGAGGAAGCCTTCTGCCGTCAACGAGTCACCGTGCGTGGTGCCGCGTTGGGCCACGCTGGCAAATCCTGCGCCAATCTCGACGCCCTTGACGGCGTTGAGGCCCATCATGGCGTAAGCGATGTCGGCATCGAGCTTGTCGTACAAAGGCTGGCCCAAACCCACGGGCATGCCAGAGGCCACCACGCGGATGCGCGCGCCGCACGAGTCGCCCGCTTTGCGCAGGCTGTCCATGTAGTCTTCAAACGCTTGCACATCGGCGCAGGGCGCGTAGAACGGGTTGTGCCCCACATGGTCCCAGCTCTCAAAGGGAATGGGCAGCTCGCCAATTTGGGTCATGCAGCCAAAGAACGTGGTGCCAAATTTATCTTTGAGCCATTTCTTAGCCACCGCGCCAGCCGCCACAGTAGGTGCAGTCAAACGGGCGGAAGAACGGCCGCCACCGCGTGGGTCGCGAATGCCGAACTTTTGGAAATAGGTGTAGTCCGCATGACCCGGGCGGAAGGTTTGCAAGATGTTGCCGTAGTCTTTGCTGCGCTGGTCGGTGTTTTGAATGAGCAGTGCAATCGGGGTGCCCGTGGTCTTGCCCTCGTACACGCCCGACAAAATTTGCACTTGATCGGGTTCGTTGCGCTGCGTCACATGGCGGCTGGTGCCGGGACGACGGCGGTCGAGTTCGACCTGAATGTCAGCCTCACACAAGGACATGCCCGGTGGGCAGCCGTCAATCACGCAGCCAATGGCTGGGCCGTGGGATTCACCAAAGTTGGTGACGGTGAAAAGGGTTCCGAAGGTATTGCCGCTCATGGGGAGAGATTATCCCTGAGCGGCGCAGCGTTTCTGAAAACCGACTCAGGCTTTCTCTTGCTCTTCCAAACCGCTCGGCCAGTCTTTGATGTAGGCCTTGAGCATTTGGTTTTCGAATTTTTGGCTGTCCACCACCGACTTGGCCACGTCGTAGAAGCTGATCACACCTTGCAGTTGGCGGTTGCCAATGACGGGGATGTAGCGCGCGTGGCTCTCCAGCATCATGCGACGGACTTCGTCGAGTTCGGTGTCGGGGGAGCAGGTCAGCGGGTGGTCGTCCATCGCGCTGCGCACGGTGGAGTCGCCCAAAACGCCGCCACTGCGGTGCAGGGCTTGAATGACTTCACGGAAGGTCAGCAAACCGACCAAATCACCGTGCTCCATGACCAAGAGCGAACCCATGTCTTTTTCGGCCATGGTGGCCACAGCACTGGCTAGGGGCTCCATCGGATCGATGGTGAACAAAGTTCCGCCGCCTTTGACGCGCAGGATATCGCTGACTTTCATGGTTTATCTCCTCGGGTGGGGATTGAAATATAGCCCACAATGGCTGTGCACAAACTGACAAATCCCCCGAGGAAACCATGCCTGGCTACACCGATCCAAGTTTTGACACACTCGCCCTGCACGCAGGCGCCGCACCCGATCCCACCACGGGCGCCCGCGCCGTGCCAATTCACATGACCACCTCGTTCGTGTTTGAGTCCAGCGACCACGCGGCGGCGCTGTTCAATTTGGAACGTGCGGGCCATGTGTACAGCCGCATCAGCAACCCGACCAATGCGGTGTTGGAGCAACGTGTGGCGGCCCTCGAAGGCGGCATCGGGGCCATCAGCACGGCCAGCGGCCAGGCCGCCTTGCACCTCACCATTGCCACGCTCATGGGCGCGGGCTCGCACATCGTGGCCAGCACCGCTTTGTATGGCGGTTCGCACAACTTGCTGCACTACACGCTGAGCCGTTTTGGCATTGAGACCACCTTCGTGCAGCCCCACGACGTCGAGGGCTGGCGTGCCGCTGTGCGC
Source organism: Limnohabitans sp. TS-CS-82 (assembly GCF_002943475.1). Classification (NCBI taxonomy): domain Bacteria; kingdom Pseudomonadati; phylum Pseudomonadota; class Betaproteobacteria; order Burkholderiales; family Comamonadaceae; genus Limnohabitans; species Limnohabitans sp. TS-CS-82. The sequence goes on from NZ_PTQX01000014.1 coordinate 41,583, forward strand.
CCCAACACCAAGCTGTTCTTTGGCGAAACCGTGGGCAACCCCGGCTTGGATGTGCTCGACATCCCCACCATTTCGGCCATCGCCCATGAGGCTGGTGTGCCGCTGCTGGTCGACTCCACCCTCACCTCGCCTTACCTCATCAAACCTTTCGAATTGGGCGCTGATTTGGTCTACCACTCGGCCACCAAGTTCTTGAGTGGCCACGGCACCGTGATTGGCGGCATCGTGGTGGACGGCGGCAGCTTTGATTGGGAAAAGAGCGGCAAATTCCCCGAGCTCACCCAAAGCTACGAAGGCTTTCACAACATGGTGTTCAGCGAAGAAAGCACCATCGGCGCCTTTTTGCTGCGCGCGCGCCGCGAAGGCTTGCGCGACTTTGGCGCCTGCCTGAGCCCGCACAGTGCGTGGCTGATTTTGCAAGGCATCGAAACCCTGCCCCTGCGCATGGAACGCCACATGGCGAACACCGAAAAAGTGGTGCAGTTCTTGGCCAGCCACCCGATGGTCAGCCGCGTGGGGCATCCGCTCATCGAGAGCCACCCCAGCCACGCGCTGGCTGAAAAGCTGTTGCGCTTTGGCGCACGCGGCGCAGGCTCGGTGTTCAGCTTTGACTTGAAAGGCAGCCGCGCGCAAGGCGTGGCCTTCATCGAAGCCTTGAAACTCTTCAGCCACCTCGCCAACGTGGGCGACTGCCGCAGCTTGGTGATTCACCCCGCCAGCACCACGCACTTTCGCATGAGCGACGAGGCCTTGGCAGGCGCAGGCATTGGCCCAGGCACCATCCGTTTGTCTATCGGCTTGGAAGACCCCGCCGATTTGATCGACGATTTGAAACGCGCCTTGAAAGCCGCTGAAAAAGCGGGCGATGTAACGGCTCAAACGCATCCAGCGCCCCAAGCCTAAGGAGAGATGGCCATGAAATTCCAACTCCAAACAGCCGCCGGCCAACCTTACGAAGCCTATGCCTACACCGGCGGCAAAGCCTTTGATGCGGCCAAGCCCACGATTGTGTTTATCCATGGCGTGCTCAACGACCACAGTGTGTGGATTTTGCAAAGCCGCTACCTCGCGCACCACGGCTTCAACGTGCTGGCGGTCGACTTGCCCGGCCATTGCCGCAGCGGTGGCGATGCCCCCGCTTCGGTCGAAGAAGCTGCGCAATTCATCGAAGCCTTGCTCAACGCTGCGGGCATCGAAAAAGCTGCTTTGGTGGGCCACAGCTGGGGCTCACTCATTGCGCTAGAAACAGCCGCACGCTTGAAAAACCGCATCACCCATTTGGCGCTTGTCGGTACGGCCTTCCCCATGAAGGTGTCGCCCGCCTTGATTGACGCCTCGCTCAACGCGCCCATGAAAGCGCTGCAAATGGTGAATGTGTTTTCGCGCGCCACCTTGGCCGCTCCGCCCTCGGCGCTGGGCCCCGGCACGTGGGTGTACGGCGCGTCGATGGCGCTGGGCCGTCGCGTGCTGGCCAGCAACACCGCCGTGAATGTGTTTCACCGCGGTTTTGTGGCCTGCGACAGCTACGCCAACGGCTTGACTGCGATGGATGCCGTGACGTGCCCCGTCCTGTTTTTGCTGGGCGCCACCGACCAAATGACCACGCCCAAAGCAGCCAAGCCCTTGATCGAGCAAGCCAAGGCAGGCGGCAAAACATACAGTGTGGTCAACGTGCCCATGGGGCACCACCAAATGAGCGAATCTCCCGAAGAAACCTTGCAAGCCCTGAAAAAATTTCTGGGCGTGACGGTTTAAAACTCAGAGCACGTCGCGCAAACGGAGATCTTGCCAACGCATCCACAAACCCTCGGACTCGGGGCTGCGCACCAAGAGCAAGCGCTCCATCAAGGGCGAGAGCAAGGTTTGGTGCGGGTCGGCCAGCATCACATAGCGAGCTTCTTTGAGGTGGGTTTGCTGGGCATCGACTTGCTCGCTCAAACGGGCGATCCAGTCCAGATCGACCAAGGTGGCGAGCACCTCTTCGAGTTGTAAGGGGTCTAAATGCAAGTCCGCGCAAAGGGTGCTGAGGCTGGCCCCGTGCTCGTCGCTGTTGCGCGCCACTTGCAAGCGTTGCAGCACCTCCAACGCCAGCTGGAAACGCCAGCCCACACTGCGTCCATCGCGAGAAATACCGTCTAACAAACTGGGCAAATTGGCCACCAACACAGCGCCCAGCAACACGATGGTCCACGCCAAATACATCCAGACCAACAGAATCGGCACCGTCGCAAAAGCGCCGTACACCACCGAATAAGTGGGCATTTGTCCAAAGTAATACGCCAGCACTTTGCGCGCAATTTCTGTGGCGGCGGCCACCCACACACCACCCACCAACGCATGGCTCCAGCGCACTTGGGTATAGGGCACGTAGCGGTACATGGCGCTCACGCTCCAAGCCAACAACAAAAACTCCAATGTGCTGAGCAGCCAGCGCATATTGCCCGTCATATCTGGTGCCAAGCCCCGCGAGATCGCCACGAACTGAGACATGAGCACCAAGCTCACCCCCATCAGCAGTGGCCCCAAGGTGATGGCGGTCCAGTACAGCAACAAGCTTTGCGCAAACGGGCGACGCTTGCGTACACGCCAAATGGCGTTGAGTGTGCGGTCAATGGTGAAGACCAAGGTGACCGCGGACAGAAACAAGGCGGTCACACCCGCGACGCCTAAGCGGCTGGCCTTGCTGGCAAATTGGCTCAAATAGCCCAACACTTGACGCGAGATGTTGTCGGGCACAAAGCTCTCGACCAAGCGTTTTTGCAACACCGTTTGAAAGTCGCTGAAGATCGGAAATGCCGTGAACACCGCCAACGTCACCGCCAGCAAAGGCACCAACGCGATGGTGGTGGTGAAGGTCAAGCTGCCTGCGGTTTGCCCCAAACGGTCCTCACGAAAGCGCTGGCGCAGCACGCGCGCGGTGTTACGCCAAGGAAATCGGGCCAGTCGGTCGAGGAAGCTTTGCAGTTGCGGGACAATCATGGGCTGAATCATGCCATCGTCTATGCACACCTCTACCCAAATCCCCGCAGAAATTACCCCGCGTCACGTCACGCTCACCCGAGGACTGGCCGTGGGCTGCTTGCTGGGGCTGATCGTGCTTGGCTTGGCCTGGGAACTGTGGCTGGCCCCTTTGCGCCCCGGCGGCACGCTGCTCGCACTCAAAGTGTTGCCACTGTGCTTCCCACTGACGGGTCTGCTGAAAAACCGCATGTACACCTACCGTTGGCTCAGCCTAATGATTTGGTTGTATTTCACCGAAGGCGTGGTCCGCGCTTGGGGCGATGCCGCACCGAGCAACTATTGCGCCCTACTTGAAGTACTGCTGTGCGTGGTGCTGTTTGTGGCGTGTGCCATGCATGTGCGCTTGCGCATTCGTCACGCCAAAAACAACCCGACATCCGACGCCACCACCGTATCAGCCAACGTCTAAATCCGAGGTTTTATGTCTCACACCGTTGCTCCCGCCACCCAAGATTTACTGGTCGCTTTGCGCTTGGCGCTGGGCGACGCCCATGTGTTGACCGACGGCGACTTGTCGTCCTACGAACAAGACTGGCGCAAGCGCGTGCGTGGCAAAGCCTTGGCCGTGGTGCGCCCGGGCAACACACAAGAGGTGGCGGCTGTCGTCAAAGCCTGCGCCAAAGCGGGTGTGAGCGTGGTACCGCAAGGCGGCAACACGGGCTTGGTGGTGGGCTCGATTCCCGACACCTCCGGCACGCAAGTGCTGCTGAGTTTGCAGCGCATGAACGCTGTGCGTGCCATTGACGCCGACAACCTCACCCTCACGGTCGAAGCCGGTTGCGTGCTGCAAAACGTGCAGCACGCGGCCGAGCAAGCTGGCTTTTTGTTTCCCTTGAGTTTGGGCTCGGAAGGCAGTTGCACCATTGGCGGCAATTTGGCCACCAACGCGGGCGGCACGCAGGTGGTGCGCTACGGCAACACGCGTGAATTGTGTTTGGGCCTCGAAGTGGTCACCGCTCAAGGGGAGGTGATGCACACCCTCAGTGGCCTGCGCAAAGACAACACGGGCTATGACCTGCGCAACTTGATGATCGGCAGCGAAGGCACGCTGGGCATCATCACCGCAGCGACCATGAAGCTCTATCCCCTGCCTGCGGTCAGCCTGACCGCTTGGGCTGCCGTGCCATCGGTCGAACACGCCGTCAAATTGCTGGGACTGGCACACCAACACTTGGGCGCAGGCTTAACGGGTTTCGAGATGATGGGCCAATTCGCCCTCAGCTTGGTCGACAAACATTACCCGCAACTGCGCGTGCCTTTGTGGCAAGACACGCCCTACTGTGTGCTGCTGGAAAACTCAGACACCGAATCTGAAGCCCACGCCCGCAGCCGGTTTGAGCATTTGCTAGAACTGGCCTTTGAAGACGGCTGCGTGACCGACGCTGTGGTGGCCGAGAGCTTGTCGCAAGCGCGCAATTTGTGGCACATCCGCGAAAGCATCACCTTGGCGCAGGCGGAGGAAGGGTTGAACATCAAACACGATATTTCGCTACCGGTGTCTGCCATTCCCGCATTCGTGGCCAGCACCGACGCGCTGCTGACACGTGAAATTGAAGGCGTTCGCATTGTGAATTTTGGCCACTTGGGTGATGGCAATTTGCACTACAACGTGCAAGCGCCTGAAGGCAGCGACAACCAACTGTTCTTGCAAACGCAAGAAGACCGCGTGAACACGCTGGTCTACGACGCCGTCAAAGCCTTGGGCGGCTCGATCTCGGCAGAGCACGGCGTGGGCAGCTTGAAGGTAGACACCCTGCCCGACTACAAAGACCCCGTGGCGCTGGCACTGATGCGCCACGTCAAACGGGCGTTGGACCCACAGGGCTTGCTCAATCCGGGTCGCGTGGTGCGTTGATTTCGGTGTACAGCTCGGACGTCAATTCGACGTTTTCGAGCAGCTTGATCAAGTCCGGCAAGGCCTCGACCCCCAATTTGTTCATCACCCGCGCACGGTGCAGTTTCACGGTGGCCGCAGCCCCCCCATCTAATTCTGCAATGTGTTGGTTGGTGTAGCCGCGCACGATCCAACTGCACACCTCAAACTCACGAGCGGTCAAGGTCTTGAGCTTGGCCTTCACTTTATCGACACGGTGGTCTTGCTTTTGGGTATTGACGGCCAATTGCATGGCACGTTGCAAGACATCCAACAATGTTTGTGGGGTGAATGGCTTGAGTAAAAAATCCATGGCGCCTTGCTTCATGGCTCGGATGATTTCCTCAGAACGGCTATCTCCGCTGGCAAACACGACTGGCACAGACGGCGCCATCGTCTGAAGCTGCATTTGCAAATCGACCCCCAAAGTGCCGGGCATGCGCATGTCTAACAAGATCACGCAGGGCTTGCTCAACACCGGATTTTGCAAAAAGAGATCGGCACTTTCATACGAACTCACGTTGTAACCAGCACGCGTCAACAGAGTCGAGAGGCTGCGGCGAATGGCGGCATCGTCGTCGATGACAACCACATGACCTTGGGATGAAGAGACTTGAAAAGAAGATGGAGGCATGGGCCTAGATCATGCCAAAGATCAAGGCGTAAGGACTTTTTCAACCAATACTATTTTTTGAACCGCCCCCTCAGGCAAGCTGGCCCGCCAACCTTGGAAGTAAATCTGAGTTTGCGTCAAACCAGTGCCTGATATTTGCCAAGGCGAGGTGCCGTAAACGCTGCGGCCCTCCCCCGCTTTGAGTTGCAGCGTGGTGGCTTGTTTGTTGCCATCGACCACGCACAAACTCGTATCGACTGGGCTGACGAGATAGACAAATCGGCCCTCTTTTTTCGGCTCAGCAGGCGACACTTCGGGCCCTGGATCGCTGGAAAAGGCACAGTGGCTTGACGCTCGAATTGCAACAGCCTCCGCTGCAGAGGCCTGCTTCACGGCCTCAGAGGCCACCACCGCCACAGGTGCCGCCTGCAAAGCCGCATTCGGCACAGTCAGCGCAGGTTTGGTGACGGATACACGAGCAGCAGCGGGGGCATCCATCACCTCGTGTGACGCAGCCAAAGCCAGTGTCATCGATGCATCACCGTCATTGGGATAAAACGCCACAACGCCCGCCAAGGTCACAACAATGGCTAAACCAGCAAGTACAACCTTTTGACGGCCCATCCATGTTCTCGCGCTGGCGAGAAACTCCCAATCATCCACAGGCTGCGTTGTCAAATCAGCAATGTGGTTCAGGCTCTCATTCACAGAGGCCGCCATCGCTGGGGGCATAGCGTCATCGTCTTCAGACGCTGTGAAGACGACAGGCGGCGGCGCACCCAAAATCATCAACGTGCGTTTGTAGGCCTGACGCTTAATGGCCGGGGAATAAAACAAGTCATCGCTTCCCACCTCCAAGGACTTCACTTGTGCCACAGACAAACACGCAATGCGCGCAAGTTGCACAACGTCCATGCCCACTTGCGCACGCAACTGCTGCAAGTACGTGGGGTCACACGTTTCATAAACATTAGGCTGTGTTTCAGACATGATTTGAAATATGTTGAGAATTGGGAGCAAATTAATTTGTTTGCGTAACTTCAAATGTCTGGCAAGAGCCACTCACAGTCAATACGCCAACCGGTCTATAGTACTTTAATACTAACTTCAAGTTATTTAAACCGCTTAAACTTAAACAGATTTTTTTTGAGTGATTACCCTCCTATGCGCCCCATTCGCCGCCAATACGAAGACTTCATGCAACACGTCAACACGCACGGCGTGGCTAAGACAGATCGCACCGGCACGGGCACAAAAAGCGTGTTTGGCTACCAAATGCGGTTCGACTTGAACGAAGGTTTTCCACTGGTGACCACCAAAAAGGTTCACCTGCGCTCCATCATTCAAGAACTGTTGTGGTTTTTAACAGGTTCCAGCAATAACAACTGGCTTAAAGAACGTGGTGTGAGCATTTGGGACGAATGGGCGCGTGAAGACGGCGATTTAGGCCCCGTCTACGGCGTGCAATGGCGCAGCTGGCCCACCCCAGATGGCGGTCACATCGACCAAATTTCTGAAGTCATCCAAACCTTGAAGTCCAACCCCGACTCGCGCCGCATCATCGTCAGTGCTTGGAACGTGGCTGAACTCAACCAAATGGCCTTGATGCCTTGCCATGCGTTTTTCCAGTTTTATGTCGCCCCCGCCCAAAACCCGGGTGAGCGTGGCCGTTTGAGCTGCCAGTTGTACCAACGCAGCGCCGACATTTTCTTGGGCGTGCCCTTCAACATCGCCAGCTACGCCTTGCTCACACACATGGTGGCCCAGCAGTGCGATTTGGATGTGGGTGACTTCATCTGGACCGGCGGCGATTGCCACATTTACAGCAATCACCACGAACAAGTGGCGCTGCAACTCAGCCGCGAACCCTTCGCCTACCCCACGCTGCATATCAAGCGCAAACCCGACAGCATCTTTGGCTACGACTACGAAGACTTCGAAGTCGTGGACTACCAATGTCACGGTGCCATCAAAGCGCCTGTGGCGGTTTAACGCGCCTTGCACAAGCCTTCTAAAACCATGCGTTTGAACCTCATCTTTGCCCGCGCGCGCCGTGGCGTCATTGGCCTGAACAACACCCTGCCCTGGCATTTACCTGAGGACTTGGCGCACTTCAAAGCAACCACCTTGGGCCAGCCTGTCATCATGGGGCGCAAAACTTGGGAGTCACTGCCACCCAAGTTTCGTCCTCTGCCCGGTCGCGCCAACATCGTTGTGACCCGACAAACCGATTGGCAAGCGCCAGGCGCACAAGTGGCCCACGACATGGCGCAAGCCTTGGCTTTGTGTGACGCCGAGGCCGACGTCTGGGTGATTGGTGGCGCCGAGGTCTACGCCCAAGCTCTGCCCTTGGCGCAACGTGCCGTCATCACAGAAATTGACGCAGACTTTGAAGGGGATGCCTTCGCCCCCACATTTGATGCCACGTGGCTAGAAACCGCACGCTCGTCACACATCGCCACCAACGGCTTGGCCTACAGCTTTGTCACCCTGACTCGCCACCCCAACACAACCTCAAAGGAAATTTGAATGTCTGACCACGGCTTCCACGTCCACGGCCCTCACGACCACGAACTCGAACACGCCGCCCAAGGGCATGGCGATGGTTTCACCAACAAGATCGCCATGTTCACGGCCATGATCGCCACCGTCGGCGCTATTTTTGGCTACATGGGCGGCGCCACCCAAGCCAACGCAGGCTTGTACAAAAACAATGCGGCCATCAAAAAGACCGAAGCATCCAACCAGTGGAACTATTACCAAGCCAAAAGCAGCAAGCAAAATTTGAGCGAACTGGCCCTCGCGTTGACCCCCGCTGCCAAGCAAGACTTCTACGCCGAAGAAATCAAACGCTACAAAGCTGAAAAAACAGAAATCAAAGCCAAAGCCGAAACGCTAGAAGCTGAATCCAACGACTGGGACCGGGCCTCTGACGAGCAAATGCACCAGCACCACCGCTGGGCCCAAGCCACCACCTTGTTGCAAGTCGCCATCGCCTTGGCCGCCATTGCCTTGCTCACCCGCAAACGCTGGCTGCAATTCGCCATGTTTGGCGCAGGCGCCGTGGGCGTGAGCGTGGGCGTACTGGCCTTCATGCACATCTGACCGTGAGCGCTGCCCCCATGCAACTGGCAACCTGGAACGTCAACTCCCTCACCGTGCGCTTGCCGCAAGTCCTCGACTGGCTCGCGGCCAACCCCGTGGACGCCTTGGTGCTGCAAGAAACCAAAACCACCGACGACAAGTTTCCCAAAGAAGCCATCGAAGCCGCTGGCTACAAGGTGGCCTTCTTTGGGCAAAAAACCTACAACGGCGTGGCCCTGCTCTCGCGCAGCGATGCCACCGAGGTGGTCAAAAACATCCCCGGCTTTGAGGACGACATGGCCCGCGTGATCGCAGGCACGGTCGATGGCGTGCGCGTGATCGGCGCTTACTTTCCCAACGGCCAAGCGCCTGACAGCGACAAATTTGTTTACAAAATGCGTTGGCTAGAAGCCTTGAACCAGTGGGTGCGCGAAGAACTCAAACAGCACCCCAAGCTCGTCTTGATGGGCGACTTCAACATCACCGTGGACGACCGTGATGTGTGGGACCCCATCGGTTTGAAAGACACCATCCACTGCACCGTGGCTGAGCGCGAGCACTTTCAATCGCTGATCGAGTCAGGCATGCACGACGCCTACCGTTTGTTTGACCAGCCCGAAAAAACCTACAGCTGGTGGGATTACCGCGAGTTCGCCTTCCGCCGCAACCGTGGTTTGCGCATTGACCACATCTTGGTCAGTGAGACCCTCAAACCCTCGGTACAAGCCTGCGTGATCGACAAAGCCCCACGCAAAAACGAGCGACCCAGCGACCACACACCGGTGGTGGTGACCCTGGGCTGAATCGCCCCACGAGCCGCCACCGCAGCGGCTCGTTCTGTCCGTCTCAATCGTCGAGACCCAACTCTTGAATTTTGCGGGTGATGGTGTTGCGGCCAATGCCCAGTTTTTGGGCGGCCTCAATGCGCCGTCCGCGCGTGTTGACCAAGGCGGTTTGAATCAAACGCGCCTCAAAGCGATTCACCAGCACGTCCCACACATCCGTGCGTCCTGAAACGAGCAAGCTCATGGCTTCGGCTTCTAGCCCCTGCTCCCAATCGGCGCCTGGCATGTTGAGCACCACGGGGGCACCAGCGCCACTGTCTGCATTGCTTGAACCGGGTGCAGAAGATTTGGGCAACTCAGCGGATGCGGAGCTGCTGTGGCTCATCGCCACCGCCGCCGTGTCTTGGCCCACATGCACCGCGGGCTCTGCGCCCTCGCCTTGCAACTGCACTTCAGGGGGCAAATCTTTGGGCTCAATCACCTGCGCGGGCGCCATGACGGTCAGCCAGTGACAAATGTTCTCTAACTGACGCACGTTGCCAGGAAAACTGAACTGGTTCAACACGTTCTGCGCCAAATCGGAGATACGTTTGGACTCCACGCCCAATTGTTGTGCGCTCTGCTGCAAAAAGTGGCGCGTCAGTGCAGGGATGTCTTCACGACGTTCGCGCAAAGCCGGCAAACGCAAGCGAATGACGTTCAGGCGGTGAAACAAATCTTCGCGAAACACGCCGTCCTTGACGCGCTTTTCCAAGTCTTGGTGGGTGGCCGCAATCACACGCACATTGGCCTTGATGGCACTGTGGCCGCCAACGCGGTAGTAATTGCCGTCACTCAAAACGCGCAGCAATCGGGTTTGCAGGTCGAACGGCATGTCGCCGATTTCGTCCAAAAACAAGGTGCCTCCCTCGGCTTGCTCAAAGCGGCCGCGGCGTGTGGTTTGCGCGCCGGTGAAGGCACCACGTTCGTGCCCGAAGAGTTCGCTTTCCAACAAATCTTTGGGAATGGCGGCGGTGTTGATGGCCACAAACGGGCCTTTGTTGCCTGCGTCACCGCGTGGCGAGTGTTTGTGCAGCGCACGGGCCACCAGTTCTTTGCCTGAGCCGCTTTCGCCGGTGATCATCACCGTGACGTTGCTTTGACTCAGGCGACCAATGGCACGAAACACGTCTTGCATGGCCGGCGCTTGGCCCAGCATTTCGGGCGTGGCGTCTTGCAACTCAATTTGCGCTTGCTCGCGTTGGCTTTCGTCCACGGCACGGCGGATCAACTCCACGGCCTTGGGCAAGTCAAACGGCTTGGGCAAGTACTCGAAGGCGCCGCCTTGGAAGGCGGAGACAGCGCTGTCTAAGTCTGAAAACGCCGTCATGATGATGACGGGTAAAGCGGGCAAACGCTCTTTGACTTTGCCCAACAAATCCAAGCCCGAACCACCCGGCATGCGGATGTCGCTGACCAGCACTTGCGGGCCTTCGTCGGGGCCTGCGACCTCAAGCGCTTGCAACACTTCGCGGGGGTTGGTGAAGCTGCGCGTGGGCATGTTCTCACGCAGCAGCGCCTTCTCCAGCACGAAGCGAATTGACTGGTCGTCATCCACAATCCAAATCGGTTTCATGTCAGCGCTACTTTCTCAAAATTCATAGATGGGCCTTGGGTTGAATGCGTCAAGGCAGAGGGATCAAGATTTTGAAATCTGTGCGTCCCACCACACTGTCGCACTCAATCAAACCGTGGTGCTGCTGCACAAAAGTTTGTGCCAAATTCAGCCCCAAGCCTGATCCGCCATCTCGTCCAGAAACCAAGGGAAAGAACAACCTGTCCTTGATTTCTTCCGGAATGCCGGGCCCGTTGTCTATCACATGCAATTCCAGTGCCAACCGATAGCGTTGTTTGCTGAAAGTCACTTGTCGGTTGATGCGGGTGCGCAAAATGATCTGCGCGTCCCCTGTTGTGATGCGGTCCACCAGCGCTTGTGCCGCGTTGTGCACGATGTTGAGCACGGCTTGAATCAGTTGCTCACGGTCACCACGCAGCTCGGGAATGGACGTGTCGTAGTCGCGCACCACGCGCAGGCCTTTGGGGAACTCGGCCAAGATCAAACTGCGCACGCGCTCGCACACCTCGTGGATGTTGACATCGCCCACCACATGCGGGCGGCGGTGCGGTGCCAGCAAACGGTCGACCAGCACCTGCAAGCGGTCTGCTTCATGAATGATGACTTGGGTGTATTCGATGAGGTCTTTGCTCTCCACCTCCATTTGCAGCAGCTGCGCCGCACCGCGAATGCCACCCAGCGGATTTTTGATTTCGTGGGCCAAGTTGCGAATCAGCTCTTTGTTGGCTTGCGCTTGATCGATCAGGCGTTCTTCACGGTCTTGACGGGTCTGCTGCTCCAAGGGCAAGAGCTCCACCAGCACTTCATCGGCCCGATCGCTGGGCGCCACGATGACGTGCACGGGCAGCGGCTCTTGGTTGGGACGGCGCAAATGCGCGTCGTAACGCAAGGCCGCAAAGGCGTTGGTTTGCGCGCCTTGCAACGCGTTGTCAAACGCCTGCGTCTCGGTGAAGTAGCCCGACAGCGGCGTGCCTTCGATGTTGCGGCGGGACAAGCCCATCACATCTTCAAGCGCGGCATTGGCGAAGACCACCACGCCGTCAACGCGAACAATCGCCACGAGGGTGGCGAGCAAATCAAACATGTGTGTCGGGGTCATGGTGTGGTTGTTCCAACGGAGGTTGCGGACAAGCGTGCCAGTTCACGCTGCAGGCCGGCCACATCGGCTTCGCTGCGTTGCAAGGCAGCACGCAGCTGGGCCACACGCTCTTGGTATTTTTGGGGTTGTCGGTGCTCATCGGCTTGCCGCTCAGGCTCGCCGTTGCGCCACAGGCGCAGGAGTTCGGCATGACGCATTTGGGCTTTTTGCAGCTCCGTTTGCAGCAACAGGCCCGCTTGCACATCGCGCTGACGCTGCGCTTGAGGTTCTACTTTGTTGGCGCTGACGACCGCGGCGGAAGACGGTGCATCCGGTGAAACGGCTGAACCTGACAAGGTGGACGTCTGCACTTGCGTGCCTTCAATCACGGTGACATTGCCGCCCGTCAAAGGTTTGCAGTTTTGATGGGGTGCCGGTTGGTTGGTGTACACATTGCCGCAGCGAAACACGCGTGGTGAATCGGCCTGCACGGATTGAACGGCACACAGCGCCAGCACAAGACCCCATGAAACGGCAGACCGTGCTCGCGTCAGATCTGGGCCAACGAAGAGGCACCTAAGTCTGAGCGGCAAGCGAGGCAATGCAATACAGGTCATGTCAGCCCAAGTTAAAAACCAGTCACGATTGAAACAAAAAAGGACGGCTCGCGCCGTCCTTTTTGTGTGTCTACCGTTGTAACGAATTACAGCGAGTAGTACATGTCGTATTCGACAGGAGACACTTCAACGCGGCTGCGGGTCACTTCTTGCATCTTCAATTCGATGTAAGCGTCGATCCACGAGTCGGTGAACACGCCGCCTTTGGTCAAGAAGGCGCGGTCGTTGTCGAGGGCTTCCAAAGCTTGGTCCAAGCTAGAGCACACGGTTGGCACCAACTTGTCTTCCTCTGGAGGGAGGTGGTACAAGTCTTTGGTGGCTGCTTCGCCGGGGTGAATCTTGTTCTCGATGCCGTCCAAGCCAGCCATCAACAAGGCTGCGAAGCCGAGGTAAGGGTTGCACAATGGATCTGGGAAGCGCGCTTCCACACGACGGCCCTTGTCGCTGGCGACGTTAGGGATGCGGATCGAAGCAGAGCGGTTCTTGGCCGAGTAAGCCAATTTCACAGGGGCTTCGAAGTGAGGCACCAAACGCTTGTAGCTGTTGGTACCTGGGTTGGTGATGGCGTTCAAAGCACGGGCGTGCTTGATGATGCCGCCGATGTAGTACAGCGCCAAGTCAGACAAACCAGCGTAGCCAGTGCCTGCGAACAAGTTCTTGCCGTCTTTCCAGATGGACTGGTGAACGTGCATGCCAGAACCGTTGTCGCCAGCGTAAGGCTTAGGCATGAACGTGGCAGTTTTGCCGTAAGCGTTGGCCACGTTGTGGATCACGTACTTTTGCAGCAATGTCCAGTCAGCGCGTTCGACCAAGGTGGAGAAACGTGTACCGATTTCGCATTGACCAGCGCCCGCCACTTCGTGGTGGTGCACTTCGACAGGGATGCCCACAGATTCGAGCAACAACGACATTTCGCTGCGCATGTCGTGTGTGCTGTCGACGGGAGGCACGGGGAAGTAACCGCCTTTGACGCGGTTACGGTGACCACGGTTGCCGCCTTCGATTTTCTCGCCGCTGTTCCAAGGGGCTTCGTATTCGTTGATGGCGTAGAACGTGTTGTTTGGCTCCGTGCTCCAACGCACTTCGTCGAACAAGAAGAACTCTGGCTCTGGACCGAAGTAAGCGGTGTCGCCAATGCCAGACTGCTTGAGGAAAGACTCAGCGCGCTTGGCGATCGAACGTGGGTCACGCTCGTAGGCTTTGCCGTCTGTGGGTTCGATCACGTCACAGATCAAGACCAAAGTGACTTCTTCAAAGAAGGGGTCAATGATGGCGCTGTTGGGATCGGGCATCAACAACATGTCAGAGGCTTCAATGCCCTTCCAACCTGCGATAGAAGAACCGTCAAACGCTTGACCTTCTTCGAACTTGCTTTCGTCAAACTGCGACACGGGCGCAGTGATGTGCTGCCATTTGCCACGGGTGTCGGTGAAACGGAAGTCCACGAATTTGACTTCGTTCTCTTTCACCATTTTGATTACGTCTGCGACGGTCTTGGCCATCAAGTTCTCCTGCTAGGGTAGGTTGGGTTAAAAAGTGTTTCGAGGTTTGAGAATGCAGTTTCTGTGCCAAGTTATGAATAACTTGATCGTTCTATGCACACCCCCATGAAGGGGCTTATTTTGCACCGAGTTCGGGCAGACTCACCGGCAAGTCTGCAGTTTGACGCACAAAAAGCCCGAAACTGAATGCACCAAAATAAGGCAATTCATCCATCATGCACCAAAATAAGGCAGACTCAAGGGCGCACCAATTCGGGGCCTAACGCAACACCAAATGGCTGCAAGCCCGCCAACAATGCGGGATAAGCCAACGCCACTTGCGCGGGTGAGCCCTTCACACCGAGCTCAATGTGGCGGCCATGCACAGGGTGGTCCACGCTGGGCAGGCTGAACACCTTGACACTGGCATGTTCGCGCTCCAAGGTTTCCATCAAAGGCGTCAATGTCGCCTCCATCGAGCCGTACACCACGACTGACTTTTCAATCCACGCTTCGTGCTGGAACAAATGCGGGTAATGCGTGTCGAGTACCCAAGCCATCATGGGCCAAGCCATGACCGGAAAGCCCGGCACAAAGTGCACCGTGCCGCCGCCTTGGCCGTGGCAGCTGAAACCCGGAATTTTGTTGTACGGGTTGGGGATGATGCTGGCCCCTTTGGGGAACACGCCCATGTTGAGGCGGTGCACGTTGTCAGCGCGGTCGGGCTCGTAGGGGATGCCCTGCTCTTTGGCCGTGTCTTGCATGCGCTCGCGAATCAAGGCTTCGGCTTGCGGGTGCAGTTCTAAGTCAACGCCCAATGCACGCGCTGCGCATTGGCGGGTGTGGTCGTCCGGCGTAGCGCCGATACCGCCGCACGAAAACACAATGCTGTTGCTCTCAAAAGCCCTTGCCAGCGTACGCGTGATGCGCTCGGGCGAATCGCCCACGTAATCGGCCCACTCCAGCGTGAGGCCGCGGGCAGACAACAACTCAATGGCTTTGGGCATGTGCTTGTCGGCGCGTTTGCCCGACAAGATTTCGTCACCGACGATGATCAGACCAAATTCGGGGCGCGTCTCAGACGACAGGGGGTGTGGCGTGTGGTTCATCCGTCAATGCTAGCGCGGGCAGCGGCTCGGAGGCGCCGACCACCACAAAGTCCGACTCCGCCCTCAGACTTTCCAACGCCGCCAAGCTGTAATGGGTGAACCACAAGGACGTGAACGCGAAGACCAAGGCGTAAATCCAAATGGCCAAAGGCACCAGCAACACAAACGCAGCCGCAAAAAAAGCGCCTGATGCCCACACCATGCTGGGCAAGGCGCCCATGTAGCCCGTCAACACGCCCATCAACAACAGCCATCCACGATGGCGACGTCCAATCGTGAGGCGCTCCTCACGGCTGGCGTGCGCCAACAGTGCGTCGTACACCATCACACGGTAGCTCAGCCAGCCCCAAATCAAGGGCGGCACCACAAACATCAAGGGCGGCACCACCCACAAAGGCAAAGAAATCAACATGGCCAACAAGGCCGCCAAGGTAGAGCCCAAGGTCCACAACAAACTGCTGATCACCGTGCCGCCTTGCTTGCGAGACAAGTGCTGAAAGCGGCGTTCGACCACCAGATGAACCAAGGCTGGCGACATCATCAAAGACACGGCCAACAAGGAGGCAATCACCAGCACGGGTGTGATGGCAAAAATGATCACCAACTGAACCATCACCCCTTGTAAGCCGCCCGCGCCACGCGCTTGCAGCCAATCCATCATGCTTTGCAGCATTTGCCACGAGTCCAGCATGCCGCGCACCCAATCTTGCATGGGTTGCCAATAGAAATAGCCCAAGCTCAAGGTCACCGCCAACAGCATGACCAAGGGCAGCAAAGACAGCAGCATCACGCGCGGCATCAGGCAATAAGCCAGAGCACGCCAAAAAGAATCTAAAAACAGTCGCATTGGAAAAGCATAACCGAGGCGGTCAATTTCCAGCATGGCCCTTCAAAACCGCCATCAGTCGCGTCAGCCCCAAGCGCTGCTGCGCCCAAAAGCCGTCACCGTAATCCACGCCTTGTTCCACTTGGTCGCGAATCCCCGTTGCCTCAAAGCGCTCAGAGAAATCGGCCGTGCCAAACAACATGTCCCACCAAGGCAACAACACGCCAAAGTTATGACCACCCAAAACCACCTTCGCGTTTTGCTGGGTTTCATGGCCCAAACCAATGGCGTGGTGCAGCCGATGAAAGCGCGGGCTCACCCACAGGCGCTCACCCCATTTGCCAAAACTCACCGCTAAATTGGCATGCTGAAAGTTTTCGCTGAGTTGCGTAAGCGCCACCACGGCCACAAACTGGCTGGGCGCAATGCCCACCACCTGCGCCACCAGCACCCACACCACAGCGCTGATGAGGTCGTCCAACAGGTGGTTGCGGTTGTCGGTCCACTGCGTCATGTGGCGCTGCGAATGGTGCACGGCATGCAACGCCCACCACCAATGCCACTGGTGCTGAGCGCGGTGCAGCCAGTAGTTCAAAAAGTCAAAGGCCAGCCAATAAATCAAAAAACTGGCCCACGGGCCATCGGTCACACCGGGCCACAGACCATCTAAGTGGAAAGAACCCACGCCTTGCGTGCGCAGCAAGCCCATCCAATCGTCGAGCACAGGCTCGATGGTGAAAAACAAAGCGATACGAAACAGGCCCAAACGGTGGATCAGGGTGTAAATCACATCGGTGCGCACGGCACTGGCTGGGGCGGCTGGTTCGACAGGGCGCCAGCGCTGCAGCGGTCCGATCACGGCCAACATGACCACGATTTGCAGCAAACCGACCAGCAACCAACCCGTGCCATCAAACAAGTCTTCCAAGCGGTTGCCCAACCCCAAAGCAAAGGCCAAGGGCTGCATCACGCCTTCGTACAGGGCGGCTTGTGCAGCGGCGAAAAGGTCGGTCAGCGTGTCCATGCCTTGAATTGTGGATGCGAGGGCAGCGTGGCGAAACAAAACCCTTTGGCTTTGAGGCCTTCAATCAGCGGCTCCAACACCGTAGGCGCCCACGGGTCTTGACGCGACCAAATGCCCAAATGGGCCATCAAAATATCGCCAGAACGCACCTTGCTCAAGGCGCGCTGCAACAACAAAGCGTTCGGGTATTTGTCGCTGGGCAACTCGTCACCCAAGAAGCCTGCGTCGGCCCAGCCTACATGGCCAAAGCCGCACTGCTTGGCCGCGGCCAACAACGAAGGGGACGTTTTACCGCCAGGCGCACGAAACAAGGGCAGCGGGGTTTGGCCCGTCAACTGCTGCAAACGGGTGTTGGCGCGTTGCAACTCGGCGCAATAGCGCTGGCTGTTCCACACCTCGGTTTTGCCTTTGTTCGGCCCCGCACTGGGGCGCATCTGCCAAGTGCCGTGCCCTGCGTCGGCACGCCAATACACATGGTCAAAGGTGTGCGAGGCAAACGCATGGCCTTCGGCGCCGCGTGCGCGCCACCAACTCGCCCAATGCTCGCCTAAGGTGCCATCGCCCTCTTGCGTGGGCTCATTGGCGGCAAAGAAGGTGACCTTCACGTTTTGACGCTGCAACACATCGGCAATCAAAGGCGCGACGCCCATGTGGCCGGTGTCAAAGGTCAGGTAAAGCGGTTTGTTGCAAGGCGAGGCGGCTTGGGCCGTCACACTCGCCGAGGTCAAAACGGTCAAAAAACCTAGCAGCCCATAGCGCGCTATCTTGGGCACGCCACGACGCAACAAATGGTTCAAAAACATGGCGCTTAAAAACGCTTGGCGTGGTCCAAGGTCCAAATGCCATGCGGCGATTTGCCCACGTTCACTTGGCGCAACAACTGGCCGTTGCTCAAGTCAATCACGCTGACTTTTTTGATCCAACGCGAAGACACCAGCAGCAACTTGCCGTCTGCCGTGACCTCCATGCAGTCTGGACCGCCGGGCGCTTTGAACTGCGCCACCGACGTCAAGGTGGTGTAGTCGATCTTGTTGATGGTGTTGGCCACGCGATTGCCCACAAACACATGGCGACCATCGCCCAAAGCACGGAAGGCGTGTGCACCTTGGCCCGTTGGAATGGTTTTGACCAACTTGGCTTGCGGGCCCGTGACGTCGTAGACCTCCACATGGTCGTCGCCGGTCAGGCCCACCAAGAGGTGTTTGTCGTCGGGCGTGCCAAACACGTCGGCGGGCATTTGGCCCGTTTTGACGCGCCATTTCAGGGTTTGGGTTGCCAAGTCCACCGCGACCAACTCGTTGCTGTCTTGCATGGTGGCGTAGGCCGTGGTGCTTTTGGTGTCAATCCAAATGTGGCTGGGCGTTTTGCCAGAAGGAATGCGCTTGGCCAAGGTCAGCGCTTGGCCGTCCCAGCGGTAAATGTCGATGTGGTTGAGACGGTTGGCCACCGTCACAAACCACTTCATGTCTGGCGAAAAACGCAGCTGATACGGGTCCAAGGTGCCGCGAATCATGTGCTGCACTTGTGCGGTACGCGGGTCGATGAAGGTGAGCGAGTCGCTACCCGCGTTGGCCACGATGACCGATTTTTCGTCGGGCGTGAGGTAGAGGTGATGCGGCTCTTTGCCCGTGGCAATGCGGTGGGTTTCTTTCCATGTGGTGGGGTCAATCACGCTGACGTTGGCGTCTTGTGAATTGAGCACAAAAATCGGGTTGGCAGCCTGTGCCGAAAAACAAGCCAAAACCAGTGTGGCCGCAAGGGCCAGCGTCACGCGTTGAAACAAAATCACGGGGGAAACACCTTTGAAAAACGTGTCTCAAGTGTAACGAGCGCGCCTGTCGCCATCCGCCATGTCGTCTTAATATCTGGCGATGGATTTGATTCAGCTCAAAGATGTACGCCTCGAAGTGGTGCGCATCGCCGCCCCTCCCCCTGCGCAAGGGGCCCCCGCCCGCGCGCCCTTGGTGTTTTTGCACGAAGGCTTGGGCTCGGTCGCGATGTGGCGCAGCCGCGCAGGTTTTTGGCCCGAACAGGTGTGTCACGCCACAGGGCGTGCGGGTGTGGTGTTTTCAAGGCGCGGCTACGGCCAGTCGGACGACATTCCCGATGTGCGCGGCACCCACGCGCTGCCCCCCGACTACATGCACCACGAAGCTTGGCATGTGCTGCCTGAACTGATCGAGACGCTGCAGCTCGAAGCGCCCGTGCTCGTGGGCCACTCCGACGGCGGCACCATCGCTTTGCTGCATGCCGCACGCCACCCGTTGAGCGCCTGCATCGTCATGGCACCGCATGTCAAAGTGGAGAAGGTGTCCATCCAAGCCATTGAAGCGGCGCGTGAAGCCTATCTGAATGGCCCTTTACGTGAACGCTTGGCCAAATTTCACGCCCACGTCGACACCGCGTTTTGGCAATGGAACGATGTGTGGTTGTCGCCAGGGTTTCAAAGCTTTGACATCCGGGCTGACTGCCAAACCATCCATTGCCCCGTGTTGGCCTTGCAAGGTGTGGACGACGCCTACGGCACCTTGGCGCAAATTGAAGACATCGCGCCAAGCTCTGAGATTCAACGGCACGCCCTGCCCGCCTGCGGTCATTCGCCGCACCGCGATCAACCCGCGCAGACGCTGGCGTTGATCACCGCGTTTTTACGCGATAAGCCTTAAGCGCTGGGTGCCTTCAAACTATTGGTCGCCAACAGCTTCAACTCATCCTCAGAAATCCAACGCCACTTGCCGGGTGCCAAATCGTCAGGCAAAGGCATGGCGCCAATTTGCGAGCGATGCAACCCCACCACTTTGTTGCCCACCGCCGCCAGCATGCGTTTGACTTGGTGGTACTTGCCCTCGGTCAGCGTCAGGCGCATGTGGTGATCGGCCACTGCCTCACAAGCGGCGGCTTTGACGGGCTTGGGCGAATCGTCCAGCACCACGCCATCGAGCAAGCGCTGCACCTGTTTGGCGTCCAACGGATCGTCGGTCGTCACTTCGTACACCTTGGGCACGTGGTGACGCGGTGAACTCATGCGGTGAATCAAGGGGCCATCGTCGGTGAGCACCAGCATGCCCGTGGTGTCTTGGTCCAAGCGTCCCACCGCTTGCACGCCTTGCACCGCACTTTTTTGCGGACGCTGGCGCAGCGCGGGTGGCAGCAAGGTGTAGAGGCTGGGCCAAGCCGAAGGTTTGTGCGAGCACTCGTAGCCCGCGGGCTTGTGCAGCAACACATAGGCCTTGTCGTGGTACGGCCAAAGAACGCTCTGCACCGAGTACATCAAGCCCTCTTTGACCGACACGTCTTCGAGGTGGTTGTCGCAGTCCACCAGGCCCTCGCCTAAGTCGACCTGCACATGGCCCTGCTGAATCAAACCCGCGCAAATACGGCGCGTACCAAAGCCTTGAGAGTACAAAATTTCTTGCAATTGCATAGCGCAATCGTAAACTGAACGCACCATGAAATTCAGCTCTCACTATTTGCAATGCCACGGCTTCAACCTCCACTACACCGCATGGGGCGACCCGTCGCTGCCGGCGGTCATCGCGTGGCACGGCTTGGCACGCACAGGCCGCGACTTTGATGCCTTGGCCGAACAGCTGTGCGGCCAATACCGCGTGATTTGCCCCGACACCATTGGCCGAGGGCTGAGTCAATGGAGCCACGCCCCTCACAACGACTACAGCTTTGCCACCTATGCCCGCACAGCCTTAGATTTGATGAACGGCTTGCACATTGACCAAGCCCACTGGATTGGCACCTCCATGGGCGGGGCCTTGGGCTTGGTGTGCGCGGCAGGCCTTGAGTTGCCGGCGTTCAAGGGACGCATTCGCAGTTTGCTGCTTAACGACATTGCGCCTGAAATTTCGAGCACGGCGGTAGAACGCATCAAAGCCTACGCAGGCCAGCCGCCTGCGTTTGACACCGTGCCCGAATTGGAAGCCTTCTTTCGCCAAGCCTACGCACCGTTTGGCTTTCACACCGACGCGCAGTGGACGCACCTGACCGAAACCTCCACCCGCCGTTTGCCCGATGGCCGCGTGACGCCCCATTACGACCCGAACATCACCCAACAGTTTTTTCGTGAAGTGCCCGAGTACCCCATGTGGACCGAGTACGACGCGCTGAACATCCCTGTCATGGTCATGCGCGGTGCCAACTCTGACTTGATTTCAACCGACACCCTTCAAACCATGCACACACGCGGACCAGGCACGAAAGATCTGTTGCAAACGGTGGAAATTGCAGGCTGTGGCCATGCCCCAGCGCTGAATGTGCCCGCGCAATGGGCGTTGGTGATGGACTTTTTAAAGTCTACGGATTAAGCCAACAACCAAGGGTTGGCGTACATCTCATGCTTATGGCGGCAGCCAAGCTGGATGCTTGCCCATCACCTCAGCAAACGCCTCTGAATTCTCAAATGCCATGAGCCATTGCGACAACTGAGGCCATGGCTGCGTATCAAACCACAACCGGTCGGTGCGTGCAAACTGGCGCACAAAAGGGGCCACGCAAGCGTCGAGCAAAACCCACCGCGGGCCCGCCAAATAGGCCTGCGCTTGGGCATGGGTTTGCAAATTCGCTTGCAATGTCGACTCCCACTGCATCAACACCTCTGCGCCCAGCGCACGGTGCTGCACCCCGTTCTCCAACCCAAAACGCTGCGGGTATTTGTAACGGTCGAGATGGCCTTTGAACGCGCCATCGTTCAACGCAATACCCGCCTCGGCCAAGATTTGCGCCTCGGGTGACTGGGGCAGCCAAACCTCTGGGTCCTTGTGTTGCAAGGCCCAGCGCATGATGTCCAAGCTTTGGTCCAACACCTCACCCGACGGCAAGCACAGCACCGGCACCGTACCTTTGGGCGACGCCGCCAACATCTGTGCAGGTTTGGCTTTCAGCGCCACCTCACGGTGCTCGTACGCCACACCGCTGACACGCAACGCCAAGCGTGCGCGCATGGCATAAGGACAACGTCGAAACGAATAAAGAACAGGCAGATCAGCCATGTTGCAAGGGCACAAAGGCGGCCCGCGCTTGGTCCCCCAAACTGTCGGTCAGCGTTTGCAGCAAACCAATCAATTGCTTGCGCTGTGCCTCATTCAGTGGCGCCATCAACTGCTCATACGCCTCATGCACAGGCGCCTCTGCTTTTTTAAGCAAGCGCTTTCCCGCAGCGGTCAGCTGAACGGCCATTTGCCGACGACTGCTGGCCGACACTTCGCGCGCCACCAAGCCCCGCTCTTCTAAGCCACGCAGCACGCGCAACACCGTCACTTTGTCAAACGCCAAGGCACGGGCCAAACGACTTTGGTCAATGCCAGGCTCGCTGGCCAGCACCGTCAGTGCCCCGTATTGCGCTTGCGTCAGGCCCACGCCCGCGCAGGCGTTTTCAAACATCGCGGCAGAAATTTGGTGCGAGCGCCTGAGCAAAAAGCCAGGGCGTTGGTACATGTTGGTGAGGTTCATAAATTCGGGTTTCTATGGATGCGCGGCGGTGAGGCTGCCCACAATAATCGTTTGCATGCTAACAAACCAAATCACCCCATGAATCGGGATAAACGATGACAGCCATCAAAGTAGCCATTATTGGCGGAGGCATCGCAGGCTTGGGTCTCGCCTTGGGTCTGCACGAACGCGGCATCGCTTGCGATGTGTACGAGAGCGTGCCCGAGGTCAAAGAAATGGGCGTGGGCATCACGCTGCTGCCCCACGCCACCAAAGAGTTGGCCGCCTTGGGCGTGCTGCCCCAACTCGAAGCCGTGGCCATTGAAAATTTGGAGAGCGTGTTTTACAACCGCTACGGCCAATACATTTACAAAGAACTGCGCGGCCGTCACGACGGTTACGCCACGCCGGAGCTCGGCATTCACCGTGGCAAATTGCACCGCATCTTGTTCGACGAAGTGGTCAAACGCTTGGGCACCGAGCATGTGCACACCGGCCACCGCTGCATACGCGTGGACCAAACCGAACAGCACGCCACCGTGACATTTGAGTTGGCCTCTGGCGGCACCCACCAAGTGCAAGCCGATGTGGCCGTGGCCTGCGACGGCGTGAACTCCACCGTGCGCAAACAGTTCTTCCCCGACGACAAGGTGTGCTTTGCAGGCATCAACACCTGGCGCGGTGTGACTGTGCACAAGCCCATTCTGACGGGCAAGAGCTACATGCGCGTGGGCTCCATTGACACCGGCAAGATGGTGATCTACCCCATCGTCGACAACGTGGATGGCCAAGGCAACCAACTCATCAACTGGATGGCCGAGATTCAACGCCCAGACACCAAGATGAACGACTGGAACAAAGCTGGCGACGCACGCGACTGCATCGACATTTTCAAAGACTGGAAATTCCCGTGGCTCGATGTGCCCCACTTGATCTTGTCGGCTGAGCGTGTGTTTGAGTACCCCATGGTCGACAAAGACGCCCTGCCGCAATGGAGCTTTGGCCGCATCACCTTGATGGGCGATGCCGCCCACCCCATGTACCCACGCGGCTCCAACGGCTCGGCCCAAGGCTTGATTGACGCACGCACCTTGGCCGACCTGTTGAGCAAAACCACCGACGTGGTCGCTGCCTTGCAGCAGTACCAAGACCTGCGCTTGCCCACCACCGCCAAGATTGTGCAAACCAACCGCACCGTGCCGCCCGACGCCATCATCATGAAGGCCGATGCCCTGAGCCACGGCCAACCCTTTGGCCACATCGACGACTTGATCAGCCAAGCCGAGCTGCGCCAAATTTCCGACAACTACAAACAAGTGGCTGGCTTTGCGGCCAAGTCATGAAACACACACGATAAATTCTGAGCGTCAAGATTGTTTAAACCCATGTCACTGCCCAACACCCAACGCCCCGGCAAAGCGCCGTATTTGCGCATCGCCACCGAAGAAGCGTTTTGCCCCAGCGAGATGCTGGACATCTACCGCAACATCTTGGCGCAACCCCATGTCGACCCCGGCTTTCAAAGCCTGATGGGCTTTTACATGAGCAGCCCCAGCGAACGCGCCAAGCACATCATGCGCTGCCTGACCGACCTCGACCAAGTGCGCCTCGGCCACATGGACGATGCGGGCATCGACATGCAAATCATTGCGCTCACCTCTCCCGGCGTGCAGTGCATGGACACAGCCACCGCCGTGTCGTTCGCCAAATTTGCCAACGACGAATTGGCTGAAGGCGTGCGGCGTCACCCCACGCGCTTTGCGGGCATGATCGCCATCGCGCCGCAAGACCCAGCCGCCGCCGCGCAAGAAATCGAACGCGGTGTGAACAAGCTCGGCATGAACTCGGTCATCATCAACTCACACACCCACGGTGAGTATTTGTCGGACCTCAAGTTTTGGGAAATCTTTGAAGCCGCGCAGGCCCACGACACCCCCATCTACCTGCACCCCAACACGCCGCCTGCCAACATGATTCAGCCGTTCTTGGAGTCGGGTTTGGATGGCGCGGTATATGGCTTTGGTGTAGAGACCGGCTTGCATGCCTTGAAGCTCATCACCTCAGGCGTGTTTGACCGCTTCCCTAAGTTGCAAGTGATCTTGGGCCACATGGGCGAAGCGCTGCCGTTTTGGGCCTATCGCTTGGACTACATGCATGCCGCAACCGTGCGCTCCAACCGCTACGAAAGCGTCAAACCGTTGAAGCGCAAACCCAGCGACTACCTGCGCGACAACTTCCACATCACCTGCAGCGGCATGGCGTGGCACAAAGCCATTGCGTTCACCCAAGACGTGGTGGGCGAAGGCCGCGTGCTCTATGCGATGGACTACCCCTACCAATACGCCATCGACGAAGTGCACGCGCTGGACGGCATGGACATGAACCCAGCCGCCAAGAAAAAGTTTTACCAGAGCAACGCCGAAGCTTTGTTCAAGATTCCAGCCAGAACGCTATGAAGGAGCCCATGATGAATCGCATCACCTTACGCCAACGTGTGCTGCTTTGCGGCGCCAGCCTCGTGCTGGCCTGCAGCGCTTTCGCGCAGTCCAGCACCGCCCCGATCAAAATCATCGTGCCCTTCACGCCAGGCACCGGCATGGACACCATTGCCCGCACCGTGCAAGCGCAGCTGGCTGAAAAAATGGGCCAAACCGTGGTGGTGCAAAACATGCCCGGCGCCAGCGGCAACATTGGGGCTGACTTTGTCGCCAAAGCCGCTCCCGATGGCAACACCATTTTGATGGGCGCTAACACCATGTTGATTGCCTCGCAGCTCTACAAAAATGCGTCGTTCAACCCCACCAAAGACTTCGCTCCCGTGTCGATGTCGGCCTACGGCACCTTGATGATGGTGGCCAACCCCAAGACGGGCATCAAGTCGGTGAAAGACTTGGTGGCTTTGTCGCAAGCCAAGCCCGGCTTTGTGTCGTTTGGCTCACCTGGCGTGGGCACACCCCACCACATGGCCATGGAGTTGTTCAAACTGGAGACCAAGGCTTTCATGCTGCATGTGCCCTACCGTGGCACGGCCGGTTACACGCAAGACTTGTTGGCAGGTGAGTTGATGGTGGGCTTCTTGCCTGTGCATGTGGCACAAGGCTTCGTGAAGTCAGGCAAGCTCAATGCCTTGGCCGTGGGCAGCACCAAGCGTCACCCCGTGGCGGCCGATGTGCCCACCTTCCAAGAGCTGGGCTACAAAGAAATTGACGTGGACCTTTGGTACGCCTTTTTCGTCCCCGCCAAAACACCTGCGGCAACGGTAAACAAACTCAACACCGAGTTCGCCAGCATCTTGCAGCAGCCCCAAGTGAAAGAAATTTTGGGCAAGGCGGGCTTAGATGCCAGCGCCTCCACGCCTGAAGAATTGGGCGCCATCGTGGCCAAAGACTACCCACGCTGGGGCCGCGTGATTCAGCTCAAAGGCATCGTCGCCGAATAAGCTCTGCAGCTTGGCCTGAAGCGGGGACAAGGCTCAGTCGTCCCCGTCCAACTTCCAAGTGGGCAAGCGCCATTCAAAATACAACGCCGCCAATCGCAGCAGCGTGGCCGTGGCAGCGCCCAAGGCGACCACCCAATCGGGGTCAAACCCCAACCACTGCAACAGCACCACCACCCACCCACCCGCAAACGCGCACACCGCGTAAGGGTGATGGTCGTGAAAGGCCGTAGGAATTTCGTTGCACACAATGTCACGCAGCACGCCGCCAAAAGTGGCGGTGATCACGCCCATCAGCACCGCGATCAAGGCGGGCATGTGCATGCCCAACGCGATTTGGGTGCCACTGGCCGCAAACAAACCCAGCCCTAAGGCATCGGGCCATTGCATGGAAGTTTGTGTGGGCCGAAAGTGTTTGGCACGCATGAGCAGCATGGCGGTGATGCACAAAATCAGCAGGCACCACACATACCAAGACTGCTCAATCCAAAACAGCGGGCGGCGGTCTAGCAACACATCGCGCAAAGTGCCGCCACCAAATGCCGCCACGCCTGCTACCACACACACGCCGACGGCATCGAGCTTTTTACGTGCGGCCTCCACAATGCCCGAGAGCGCAAAAGCCAAAGTTCCGGCGACTTCAATGCCGATATGCAAACCCGTTGCGGCAGGCAACATCAAACCGTCCATACCACTGCGCCTTAAAAACTCAACGAAGCCGGAGCCACCGCAGCCCCCTCAATGCGGTGTTTCTTCAGCGCTTGGGCGACAAAGCCACTGGCTTTCATCTCTTCTACATACTGGCTCAAATACTTGGCGGCCTCGTCACCACGGCTTTTGGGCAGTCCCATGGCTTGTGAAATGACCATGAAGCGGCCAGGCAACAAACGCAAATTCGGCACGCGCTGGGCATCGGCTTCGAGCTGCTGCTTCACGCCAGCCGCCACATCGGCACCGTTGACCACAAAGAAGTCGACCACCGTGGGCGACGTGGGGCTGCGCAGCAATTGGGCGTGTTTGAGTTCGCGGCTCAAGTACAAGTCGTAAGCACTGCCTTTGCCCACCACCACGGTGTGCTTGGCTTGATCCACCTCGTCGTTGTGCTTGAGGGGTGACTCTTGCTTCACCAAATAACTGCCCTCAATCAGCACATAAGGCGGGGTGAAGGCAATGGCATTGCCGCGCAAAGGGTCGATGGCAAAGAACCCAATGTCGGCCTGTTCGGTACTCACCGCGTCGACCGACTTGCCGGCGGCATCAAACACCACCAGTTGCAAAGGCACGCCCAGTCGTTGAGCCAAGCCCGTGGCCAGATCGACCGACACGCCTACGGGCAAGCCGGTGGTGGCGTCTTTTTGGGCCAAGATGGGGTTACCCAAGTTAATCGCGGCACGCAACACGCCCGTGGGGGCAAAGTGCTGCACCATTTGTGCCGAGGCGCTGGCCGCGCCGAGCACGCTCAACATGAGCGCGCAAGCTTGGCGCTTGCAGCCTTGAAGGAATGAACGGGGCCGGAGGCTTCGCATAAGGGCGACCTTTGACGGAGGGGGTGGGGGTATGAGGTGCATGTCATAACGCGCCATATTGCCTCAAAAAACTTGCATCCACAGTACAACAGCGACATCTTTCAAGCCCGCCCCCACTTGCTGCGAAAATAGCGGCATGACATACAGCGTGAAAGAAATTTTCTACACCTTGCAAGGCGAAGGGGCGAACGCGGGGCAACCCGCCGTGTTTTGCCGTTTTGCGGGCTGCAATTTGTGGACCGGCCGTGAAGAAGACCGCCCCAACGCCGTGTGCCAGTTCTGCGACACCGACTTTGTGGGCACCGACGGCACGGCCGGTGGCAAGTTTGAATCGGCCCAAGCCTTGGCCGACACCATCCTCAGTTTTTGGCCCGCCCACGACACCCAACACCGCTTTGTGGTGCTGACCGGCGGCGAGCCCTTGCTGCAAGTCGACACCGCGCTGGTCGACGCTTTGCACGCCCTGCACTTCACCATCGCGGTGGAAACCAACGGCACCGTGCTGCCGCCCGCGGGCATTGACTGGCTGTGCGTCAGCCCGAAAGCCGGCAGCAAGCAAGTGGTGACCTCGGGCCAAGAGCTCAAGCTGGTCTACCCCCAAGCCACCGCCCTGCCCGAGCAGTTCGCCGCGCTGGATTTTGAAAACTTTTACCTCCAACCGATGGACGGCCCGCTCGCGGCAGTCAACACTGCTGACGCCGTCGCCTATTGCCAAAACCACCCGCAATGGCGCTTGAGCGTGCAAACCCATAAGTTGATCGGCATCCGATGAAATTTGAACTCAGCCAACGCTTTTACTTTGAAGCCGCCCACACCCTGCGCCGCAAAATCGACGCTGAGGGCAGCTTGCGCATCCACGGCCATACCTACCACGTTGAAGTGACGATTGCGGGCATGCCAGATCCTGAGTCCGGCATGATGATGGACCTTGGCTTCTTGCGCCAAGAAGTCGAAAAAGCTCGCCTCACGCTGGACCACCACTTCCTCGACGAAGTCGAAGGCATCGGCCCTGCCACCTTAGAGAACTTATGCCTCTTCTTGCACAAACAACTCAAAGACAGCCTGCCCAACTTGGCCTGCATCACCATTGAGCGCCCCGCCAGTGGTGACAAGTGCAGCCTCAAACTGAGCGACTGACGCACGGCGGCTCCGCCCGCACACGGTTTTCCTTTTTCACACCTCTGGCTCGCCCCGC
The DNA here is from genome assembly GCF_002943475.1 of Limnohabitans sp. TS-CS-82. Lineage (NCBI taxonomy): Bacteria > Pseudomonadati > Pseudomonadota > Betaproteobacteria > Burkholderiales > Comamonadaceae > Limnohabitans > Limnohabitans sp. TS-CS-82. The sequence continues at coordinate 70,305 of NZ_PTQX01000014.1, forward strand.
GCACCTTGCAGCGGGGTGAACCCATGCTTTTTCTTTTGAAGTTATGACCTCTTCCCGCCAAGGCACCCTCGGCATTGACTTTGGCACGTCCAACTCGGCCGTGTCGTGGGCCAGCCCCCAAGGCACCGCACGCCTCATTCCCTTAGAAGGCGAGGCTTTGGCCATGCCCACTGCGGTGTTTTACAACGCCGAAGACGGCACCACCCACTTTGGCCGTGAAGCCATTGGCCTCTACCTCGAAGGCACCGAAGGCCGTTTGATGCGCTCGCTCAAAAGTCTGCTGGGCAGCCCGTTGTTGATGGAAACCACCCTCATCCACAACCGCCAAGTGAGCTTTCAAGACATCGTGGCCACCTTCCTCGCCACCCTGCGCGACCGCGCCACGCACACGCTGGGCTTCGCGCCCCAACGCGTGGTCATGGGCCGCCCCGTGCACTTTGTGGACGACGATGCGGGGCGTGACGCCCAGGCCGAACAATCGCTGCGTGAAGCCGCGCAAGCCGTGGGCTTTGACGAGGTGTCGTTTCAACTCGAGCCCATCGCCGCTGCGCTGGACTACGAACGCCGTCTCTCCCGCGAGAGCACCGTGCTGGTGGTCGACTTGGGCGGTGGCACCTCGGACTTCACCGTGGTGCGTTTGGGGCCAGACCGCATCGCCCGCCCCGACCGCACCCAAGACATCTTGGCCACCACCGGCGTACACATTGGCGGGACCGACTTTGACCAAAAGCTCAGCCTAGAAAACGTGATGCCACTTCTGGGCTACCGCCACCTCGGCCCACAAGAGCGCATGGTGCCCAGCAACTTGTTTTTTGATTTGTCCACGTGGCACTTGATCAACTGGCTGTACCAGCCCCGCGCCATCAACCAAGCCAAAGCGCTACGCACCAATTACAACGACCCGCGACTGCACGAACGATTGATGTGCGTGCTCACCGAACGACACGGGCACCACATCGCGCACGAGGTAGAGCAAGCCAAAATTCGCTGCTCCATGACCGACGCCAACACCTCGGTGGATCTGTCTTGCCTAGAAGCCCATTTGAGTGCCCCGCTCGATGCCTCTCACATGCAAAGCAACTTAGACGCCTTGCTGCAAAGCACCGTGGCCTGTGCACAAGATTGCGTCAAAGCTGCAGGCTTGGCCCACACAGGCATTGATGCGATGTACCTGACCGGAGGCTCCTCAGCCTTGCGCCCATTCCAACGCGCTTTGCAGCACGCATTTCCTAACGTGGCGATGGTGGAAGGCGACTTGTTTGGCGGCGTGGCCTCGGGCTTGGCTTACAGTGCCTGAGCTCCTTCACTTTAAAAAACACATCCATGACCGCTGACACCTTGAAACTCTTTCAACCCACCCGCATCGGCGACATAGAGGTGGCCAACCGCGTGGTCATGGCGCCCTTGACGCGCTGCCGTGCCGACGAACCGGCGGGCGACATTCCCGGCAGCGACATCAACATTGAGTACTACCGCCAACGCAGCAACGCGGGCCTGATCATCAGCGAGGGCACACAGGTGTCGCCACAGGGCAAGGGCTACATGGCCACGCCCGGCATTTACTCGGACGAACAGGTGGCAGGCTGGAAGCCCATCACCCAAGCCGTGCACGACGCGGGCTCCAAAATCGTGGCGCAAATATGGCATGTAGGCCGCATCACCCACCCCGACTTGACTGGCGGCGCACAGCCCATCGCGCCATCGGCCGTACAACCAAAAATTGCCGCCTACACCCGCAACGGAAAAGTAGACGCGCCCGTGCCCCATGCCTTGAGCGTGGCAGAAATTCAAGAGGTGGTGAACCAATACCGCCGCGGCGCAGCCAACGCCATGCGTGCCGGTTTTGACGGCGTGGAAATTCACGGTGCCAATGGCTATTTGGTCGACCAGTTTCTACGTGATGGGGCCAACCACCGCACCGACCTTTACGGCGGCTCGGTCGAAAACCGCTGCCGCTTTGCACTCGAAGTGGTCGATGCGTGTGTGGCCGAAATCGGCGCGGGCCGCGTGGGCATTCGCCTCTCGCCTGTCAGCCCTGCCAACGACTCGTCCGACAGCCACCCCCAAGCCGTGTTTGGCCATTTGGTGGAAGAGCTCAACAAACGCGGCATTGCCTTCATTCACTTCGTCGAAGGCTCCACCGGTGGCCCACGCGACGTGCCGGGCTTTGACTACGCCGGTGCGCGCCTAGCCTTCAAAGGCACCTACATCGCCAACAACGGCTACACCCGCGACATGGCCATTGACGCCATAGCCTCAGACCGTGCCGACGCCATCGCCTTTGGCCGCCCCTACATCGCCAACCCCGACTTGGTGCAACGCCTCAAACTCAACGCACCGCTGAATGCAGCCGTGCCCAAAACGTTTTATGCGCCTGGGGCTGTGGGGTACACGGATTACCCAGCCTTGTAAATCGACCAGGTTTGACTCAAACAAAAGGGCCTCACGCGTGAGGCCCTTTGTCTTGCGATGCAACGGCAAGTGCCGTTGACTTAAGACGCGTCAGACTCGGTTTCAGCCGCCGCCTTCTTCGCCCCAATCCGCGTCTCCTGCCCCGCCACCAAACGGGCGATGTTGTCTTTGTGGCGCATCAGCAGCAAGGCGCTCATCGCCACAACAGCCAACAACTCGGCGTCGCTGGTGGCCCAAGCCACTTTGTCGCCTAGCCAGTAGTACGCAGGGGCAAACACCGAGGCGGCCAGTGCGGCGAGTGAGGAGTAGCGAAAGAAGAAGGCGACGATCAGCCACGTGCCCATGGTTGCAGCGCCCAAGATGGGCTCCACACCAAACAACACGCCAGCCGCCGTGGCCACGCCTTTGCCGCCTTTGAAGCCAAAGAACACGGGCCACAAATGGCCGATGAAGGCCGAGATGGCCACCAGCGCCACAGCGCGATCGTCCAAGCCAAAGTCGGGGCCATACAGCTTGACCAACAACACAGGAAAGTAGCCTTTGAGGGCATCAAACAGCAAAGTGGCGATGGCCGCTTTTTTGTTGCCCGAGCGCAGCACGTTGGTGGCGCCTGGGTTTTGGCTGCCGTAGGTGCGAGGGTCGTCCAAGCCCATCACGCGGCTGACGATGACCGCGAACGACAAAGAGCCCACCAAGTACGCGCCCACGACGAGCAGCATGACCGTTGAAGAATCAGAAAACATAAACAACTTCCATCAAAGCGCGGGGTCGCGCACGTCCCAACGAATGGCGTCAATGGCGGCCAAGACCTCGGGCGACAAGGTGGTGCCCCACGCGTCCAAGTCGGCATCCAACTGCGCCACCGAGGTGACGCCAATGATGGTGCTGGCCACTTGCCACTTGGTGTAACAAAACGCCAAGGCCATTTGCGTGGGGGTCATGCCGTTGTCGCGGGCCAAGGTGTTGTAGCGGCGAGCAGCGGCCAAGGCTTCGGGGCGGCCCCAGCGTTGCTTGCGCATGCTCTCGTAGGCCGACATGCGGCCGCCTTGCGCACCTTGCGGTGCGGTGGGGCCGTCAATGCCGCCTTCGTCGTATTTGCCGGTCAACAGGCCAAACGCCAGAGGCGAATAAGCCAGCAAGGCCACGTTCAAGCGGTGGCAGGTTTCGTCCAACGCGTTTTCATAGGTGCGGTTGAGCAAGCAATACGGGTTTTGCACCGTCTGCACACGGGGCAAGCCATGTTGCTCGGCCAAGCGCACAAACTCATGCACGCCATAAGGCGTCTCGTTGGACAAGCCCACATAGCGCACCTTGCCCGCTTTGACCAACTGAGCCAAGGCGTCGAGTTGCTCGTGAATGGAGGTGACCGATTTTTCTTTGCTGGGGTCGTAATAGGCCATGCCAAACGCCGGCACATGGCGCTCGGGCCAGTGAATTTGGTAGAGGTCGATGACATCGGTCTGCAAGCGGCGCAAACTGGCATCGCAGGCGGCCAAGATGTCTTGCCCATTCATGCCGCTGTTTTCGCGAATCCAAGGCATGCCGCGTGAGGGGCCCGCCACTTTGGTGGCCAACACCAGTTGGTTGCGAGCGCCTGGGTTTTTGGCAAACCAGTTGCCAATGATGGTCTCGGTTGCGCCACAGGTCTCGGCTTTGGCGGGCACGGCATACATCTCGGCGGTGTCGATGAAGTTCACGCCACGCGCCAGCGAACGGTCGAGGATGGCGTGGGCATCGGCTTCGTTCACCTGTTCACCAAAAGTCATGGTGCCCAAGCAAATGGGGGTCACGCGCAAGTCGCTGGTGCCCAGCTGAACGAGGGGGAAAGTCATGGGAACAACTCCAACAAAGGGGGTTTTCAAAAGCTAGCAAGTCTAAAGCTTGGCGCGGGCCTCTTCTTGCAAGCGCAAGACACGACGCTGCACCTTGCCGGTGGTGGTCATGGGCAGTTCAGGCGTGAACTCAATCTCTTTGGGATATTCATAGGGCGCCAGCTGGCCACGTACATGGGTTTGCAGCTCGTACACCAAGGCGTCTGAGGCTTCAAAACCTGCCGCCAACACCACATAGGCTTTGACCAAGGCACCCCGCTCGCGGTCGGGCTTGGGCACCACGGCGGCATTGGCGACAGCGGGGTGTTTGACCAAACAGTTTTCGATCTCGCTGGGGCCAATGCGGTAACCGGCTGACTTGAACACGTCGTCCGCACGGCCTTGGTACCAAAGATAGCCGTCGGCATCGCGGGTGGCGATGTCGCCGGTGCGGCACCAGTCGCCCGTGTACTTCTTGTCGGTGGACGCTGGGTTTTTCCAATAGCCCAAAAAGAAAATGGGGTCGGGCTGGCCATGTTGGTTGAATCGGTGCAAGGCCACGTCGCCGGGCACGCCCACGGCACATTCTTGGCCGTTGTCGTCGATCACCGCCACGCGGTGGCCGGGGTAGCCTTTGCCCATGCTGCCGGGCTTGGCGGGCCAGCCAATGCCGTCGCGTGGTTGGCCGTTCATGGCGCAGTTACCCACGATGTAGTTGATCTCGGTTTGGCCAAACATCTCGTTCACCGTGACGCCCAGCTGCGCTTGGCAATAGCCAAACACCGCGTCGCCCACGGCCTCGCCGGCACTCATGATGGCTTGCAGCTTGAGTTTGAACTGAGCGCTGGGCGTAGGAAAGGCCTTCATCATGGCCTTGAGCGCGGTGGGGAACAAAAAGGTGTGTGTGACCCCGTGCTGCTGCATCAGGGTGAAGGCCAGCTCGGGGCTGAAGCGCCCGTTCCACGCCACGATGGGGCGGCCAAAGTAGAGGGTGGGTAACAAAGCATCCATCAAACCGCCGGTCCACGCCCAATCGGCGGGCGACCAAAACACGGCTTGGCTCTCGCCTGCTGGCTGACGACCTGCATCGGTCGGTGAATCGGTTGAAAAACCAAACCAGTTCTGGCTGCACACAAAGCCCGTGAGGTTGCCGATCAAAGCGCGGTGCGGAATGAGTGCTCCCTTGGGCGGCCCCGTGGTGCCACTGGTGTAGATCAACACCGCCGCTTCGTCGGCCTTGGTTTGCACGGCGGTGAATTGGCGCTGCTGGTCAGCGATGGCGCTGGCGTAGTCCACCTCCACACGCAGCATGTCGTCGGCGCTTTCGAGATCAATGCCAATCACGTCACGCAAGGCGGGGCACTGCTCGCGCACCGACCACAAGTTGCCCACCGACGACGCATCCACAATGGCGGCCACCGCTTCGCTGTCTTGCAGGCGGTATTCCAAGGCATCGGGGCCAAACAACAGCGACAAGGGCATGGCCACGGCGCCCATTTGCAGCACCGCCATGTAGGCCACTGCCGTCTCAAAGCGCTGGGGCAAGACGATGGCCACGCGGTCACCGCGCTGCACGCCTTGCGCGACCAACACATGGCTCAACGCGTCGGCGGCCTGCTGCAACGCCGCGTAGCTATAAGTCAACGGTGCAGCATGGGCCTGGACTGCAGGTGCCGCTTGGTGCGCCACGATGGCCACGCGCTGTGCCGCGTCGGGCAAAGCGGCCCAGCGACGGCTGCACAGCTCGGCAATGTTGACGTGCTCGGGCACGGCCCAGCCGAAGCCTTGCTGCATGGCGTTGTAGAAATCGAGGGTGTCATGTGCTTGACGCTGTCTCATCGGGTGCTTCCTTATGATTCAAAGAATGTACCCAATCCAAAAAGCCTCCCGCACCGAATTTGTACCTATACGACATCTGAACTACCACGTCCGCCAATGGGGCACGCCCAGCCCCGAACGCACGCCGCTGGTGATGGTGCACGGGTGGATGGATGTGTCGGCCTCGTTTCAGTTCGTCATCGATGCGCTGCAACACGACCATTGGGTGATTGCCCCCGACTGGCGCGGCTTTGGCCTGACCGAGACGCCAGGGATCGACAACTACTGGTTCCCCGACTACTTGGCCGACCTCGACCAGCTGCTCGACCACTACGTGGGCGACCGCCCCGTGAATTTGGTGGGCCACAGCATGGGCGGGCACATTGCCACCATGTACAGCGGCATTCGGCCAGAGCGCATTGCACGCTTGGTCAACCTCGAAGGCTTTGGCATGCCCGCCTCGCGCGCTAGCCAAGCCCCTGGGCGTTATGCCAAATGGATGGACGAACTCAAGGCCGTGCAGCGCGGCGAGATGGACCTCAAACCCTACGCCAGCTTAGAAGGCGTGGCCCAACGTTTGATGAAAACCAACCCCCAGCTTGGCTCAGACAAAGCGCATTGGTTAGCGCAGCACTGGTCGCAAGCCAACGCGCAAGGCGAATGGCGCATCTTGGGCCATGCCGCGCACAAAGTGATCAACGCGCAACTTTTCAAGGTCGACGAAACACAGGCCATTTACGAGCGCATCACCGCGCCCACCCTGTGCGTGGTGGCGGGCACCGACAGCCTCACACAGTGGTGGAAAGACAAATACACGCTGACCGAATTCATGGCGCGCATTGCCTCGGTACCACAACTGCAACACGCGGTAATTCAAGACGCGGGGCACATGCTGCACCACGACCAGCCAGAAGAATTGGCGCAATTGCTTGAAACGTTTTTGGCCTAGCTTTCAAACCATTTTTAAGGTGGCAATAATGGCGCATTGCAATGCCATGCGCTTTTTTATGCCAAAGCCATCTCAACTGCCCCGCTCATTCGCTCGCCTTGCTTGGCTCATCGCCTGTAGCCTGCTCAGCGCGTGCGCGAGCTTGTTACCCGAAGCGCGCACAGAATCGCCCTCATTTCAAACCTTTCAAGATGCGCGAGCCGCCATTGAGAGCTTGACCCCGATGCAGAGCCACGTCGACGATGTATCGGCCTTGAAGCTTGGCCCCACCTACCAACCCAACACCATCATCTTGTCGTACCCCGACATCGTGCGACGCGTCTTAAACGGCAGCGTGTTGACCAAGGACGATCTAGGCCCTGGCATCTTGCGATGCATCAACGCACGTGACGCCTGTCGCGGCTGGGAAGTGAACATTGCAAAAATCAACAAAGCCCGCACAGGCGGCTTCTTGGCCGACTTCACCAACTTTCGACGTCGCTCAGAAACCACCGGCTGGCGGTTCAACGCCTTGATCTTGTTGGTCGACGACACCGTGGTGTACCGCTCTTGGGGTGGTCAGCCCGAGATTTACGAGGTCGACATACAGCACAATCCGCTCGGACCGCTGCAAGACATTGGCCCTGCGGCCATCACCCGGCGTTAAAACCTAGCCAACGCCCGCTTGGGAAGCATCGCTCACCCCCTGCGGACTTCACCTAAAATTAACTACTTTTGATACACACCTAGGTTTTTGAATGCGACTGAAATTAGCAAGCCATCTCGTGGTTTGGATGGCTTTTTTATGTGCCAACCCGTTGGCACACGCGCAGTCGACCGACCTGCTCAACACCGCGCACAACTTTCAGCCTTGCCCCAGCGCACTGAAAGCGGACGAGACGCCTGACACACCGCATGTCAAACCTTGGCAATTGATACTTTCACCCTATGCAGAGCACTGGCGCTACAACCCAGAACACCGCCCTGTGCGCTTAATTAGTCTAGAGCGTCAAGACATCAGCGGACGTTTTTGTGGCCTCGCCTTTTTCACCAACTCCTTTGGCCAGCCCTCGCTTTACGGCTTTGTGGGCCAACGCTGGACGGGCGTGATGGGCAACCCCAACGTGTTTTTCAAGCTCTCAGGTGGCCTCCTTTATGGCTACAAAGGGGCTTACAAAGACAAAATCCCGTTCAACAACTACGGCATTGCCCCCGCCATCATTCCGTCCTTGGGCTATCACTTCTCAGGCGACCATTCGGTACAAGCGTCAATGCTGGGCACTGCGGGCTTTTTGCTGGCATACAGCCACGACTTCTGAACGTGAGAAAATCTGCGGTTTCCCCCAGACACCTAAAGAAGACACCATCATGGAAGCTGAACGCACCAACCTCATTGGCACCACCCTCGCAGACTTGAGCGTGCGTACGGTCGACCTCCGGAGGTATCTTTGACTACGATGCCAAAGCTGAACGCCTGCGCACCGTCAACGCCTCGCTAGAAGACCCCACGGTCTGGAACGACCCGAAAAAAGCCCAAGAACTGGGCCGCGAAAAGAAAACTCTCGACGGCGTGGTGGTTACCCTCACACGCCTGACCCAAGAGCTGGCCGACAACACCGAGTTGTTTGAGATGAGCAAGGCCGACAACGACGAAGACGGCTTGCTCACCATCGAAGCCGACACCCAAGGCTTGGTCAAAACCATCGAAGAACTCGAATTCCGCCGCATGTTCAGCAACGAGGCGGACCCGCTCAATTGCTTCTTGGACATCCAAGCCGGCGCCGGTGGCACCGAAGCCTGCGACTGGGCCAGCATGTTGCTGCGCCAGTACCTCAAGTACGCCGAACGCAAAGGCTTCAAAACCACGGTGGAAGACGAATCTGCGGGTGACGTAGCCGGCATCAAAGGCGCCACCATCAAGATCGAAGGCGAATACGCCTTTGGTTTGTTGCGCACGGAAACCGGTGTGCACCGCTTGGTGCGCAAGTCACCGTTCGACAGCTCAGGTGGCCGCCACACCTCGTTTGCCTCGGTGTTTGTGTACCCCGAGATTGACGACTCGATCGAGATCGACATCAACCCCTCCGACGTGCGCACCGACACCTACCGAGCCTCTGGCGCGGGTGGTCAGCACATCAACAAAACCGACTCTGCCGTGCGTTTGACCCACATGCCCACCGGCATCGTGGTGCAGTGTCAAGACGGCCGAAGCCAGCACAGCAACCGTGACGTGGCGTGGAAACGCCTGCGCTCCCGCTTGTACGACTTTGAAATGCGCAAGCGCCAAGAAGAACAGCAAAAGCTCGAAGACACCAAGACCGATGTGGGCTGGGGCCATCAAATTCGCAGCTACGTGCTGGACAACAGCCGCATCAAAGACTTGCGCACCAACGTTGAAATTTCGGCCACCCAAAAAGTGCTGGACGGCGACTTGGACGCATTCATCGAAGCTTCGCTCAAACAAGGCGTTTAACGGCTGGTCCGTTTTTCGCCCTTTTCCCTCTCTCTAGGACACCAACATGCTGCGTGAAGGCACTGCCCCACTGGTTCAACGTGCGGATTACACCGCACCCGCGTTTTGGATCGACACCGTCGACCTGACGTTCGACTTGGACCCCGCCAAGACCCGCGTGCTCAACAAAATGACCGTGCGCCGCAACCCCGATGTGGCGGCCCAGCCGCTGCGTTTGGACGGCGACGAGCTCAACTTGGCGCGCGTGTTGGTCAACGGCCAAGGCACCTCGTTCAAGATGGACGGCAGCCAGTTGGTGCTGGAGAACTTGCCTGAAGGCCATGAAGCCTTCGCACTGGAAATTTTCACCACCTGCCTGCCCGCCAAGAACACCAAGCTCATGGGCTTGTACGTCAGCAACGACTCGTTCTTCACGCAGTGCGAGGCCGAGGGCTTTCGCCGCATCACCTATTTCTTAGACCGCCCGGATGTGATGTCGCACTACAGCGTCACGCTGCGCGCCGACAAAGCCGCCTTCCCCGTGCTGCTGAGCAACGGCAACTTGGTGGAAGAAGGCCCGCTTGAAGACGGACGCCACTTCGCCCGCTGGGTGGACCCGCACAAGAAACCTTGCTACTTGTTTGCCTTGGTCGCGGGCAAGTTTGTGTGCCGTGAACAGCGCGTCAAAACCCGCTCGGGCAAAGACCACGTGCTGCAAGTCTTCGTGCGTTCGGGCGACTTGGACAAAACTGAACACGCCATGAACTCGCTCATGGCCAGCATCGCGTGGGACGAAAAACGCTTTGGCCTAGAACTCGATTTGGAACGCTTCATGATCGTCGCCACCAGCGACTTCAACATGGGCGCGATGGAGAACAAGGGCCTCAACGTCTTCAACACCAAGTTTGTGTTGGCCAATTCATCCACGGCCACCGACACCGACTACGCCAACATCGAGAGCGTGGTGGGCCATGAGTACTTCCACAACTGGACCGGCAACCGCGTGACCTGCCGCGACTGGTTCCAACTCTCGCTCAAAGAAGGCCTCACCGTTTTCCGCGACCAAGAGTTCAGCCAAGACTTGGCCGCTGACGCTCTGACGCACAGCGCCACAGACCCTGTGCAAGGCCGCGCCGCTGCAGCCTCGGCCAAAGCCGTGAAGCGCATTGAAGACGTGCGCTTGTTGCGCACCGCGCAATTCCCTGAAGACGCAGGCCCGATGGCCCACCCCGTGCGTCCTGACAGCTATGTAGAAATCAACAACTTCTACACCGTCACGATTTACGAAAAAGGCTCCGAAGTGGTTCGCATGATGCAGACCTTAGCGGCCCCCGCCATCACGGCATCAGGCACCGAAGGCGGCTTGGCCCACACCGGCCGTGAAGGCTTTGCCAAAGGCATGGCGCTTTACTTTGAGCGTCACGACGGCCAAGCCGTCACCTGCGACGACTTCGCACAAGCCATTGCAGACGCCAACCCCCATTCGGCCTTGGCCCAGCATTTGCCGCAATTCAAACGTTGGTACGCCCAAGCAGGCACGCCCCGCGTGCAAGCGACAGGCGCCTACGACGCCACCACACGCCGCTACACCCTGACCTTGAGCCAAAGCTGCCCACCCAGCCCCGGCCAAGACAGCAAAGCCCCGTTTGTCATTCCCGTGCAAATGGGCTTGATCGGCGCCGATGGCCGTGAAGTGCTGCCCAGCCAATTGCTGGTGCTCACCGAAGCCACACAGACCTTTGAGTTCCATGATTTACCCATCACCACAGACGACGCCCCCGTGCCCTCGCTGTTGCGTGATTTCAGCGCACCGGTGGTGTTGGAGATGGCTTTCACGCCCCACCAATTGCTCACGCTCTTGGCGCACGACACCGACCCGTTCAACCAATGGGAAGCCGCACAACGCCTGTGTTTGAACGCCGCACTGAGCGCCGTTCAAGCCGAAGGCGAACCCACGCAAGTGCTCGACGACGCGCTGGTGCAAGCCCTGCGCACCGTGCTGCGCAACCCCACCTTGGATGCCGCGTTCAAAGAACTGGTGCTGACCCTGCCCGCCGAGACTTACATCGCCGAACAGCTCGATGTGGTGGACCCACAGCGCATCCACGCAGTGCGTGAGGCCATGCGTGCCCAACTCGCCCGTGAACTGCACGACGACTGGGCTTGGGCCTTCAACACCCACCGCGACAACGGCAACTACCGCCCCGACCCGCTGTCCAGCGGACGCCGCGCCTTGAGCGGCTTGGCGCTGACCATGCTCTGCTTAGATGCACGCAGCACCGGCGATGTGGTGTGGCCAGGCCGCACACTGCAAGTCTTTAAAGACGCACACAACATGACCGACCGCTTCAACGCGTTGAACGCCTTGGTCAGCAGCGGCCATGCCTTGGCAGCCGATGCCTTGCAACGCTTTTACAACCTGTTCGCCAACGAAGCCTTGGTGATGGACAAATGGTTTGCCCTGCAAGCGGGCAGCCCAGACCGCGGTGGCAACGTGTTGCCCGTGGTGCGCCATTTGATGTTGCACCCCGATTTCCACATCAAAAACCCCAACCGCGCGCGCAGCCTGATCTTCAGCTTCTGCAGCGCCAACCCAGGCGCCTTCCACCGCAGCGATGCAGCAGGCTATGTGTTCTGGAGCGAACGCGTGTTGGAGCTCGACGCCATCAACCCCCAAGTCGCCGCCCGCTTGGCACGCGCCTTGGACCGTTGGAGCAAGCTGGCCGAGCCCTACCGCACCGCCGCGCACGAAGCCATCAAACGCGTCGCCGCCAAAGCCGATTTAAGCAACGATGTGCGTGAGGTTGTCTCGCGCGCTCTTTCAAACTAAGGACCGAGTCATGAGCATTTCTTTAACCCGCTACCTCGTTGAACAACAACGCGCCAAAGGCCGCATTCCTTCCGAGCTGCGCTTGTTGCTCGAAGTGGTCGCACGTGCCTGTAAAAGCATCAGCCACGCCGTGAACAAAGGCGCCTTGGGCAGCGAACTCGGCGACGTCATGGGCTCGGCAGGCAGCGAAAACGTGCAAGGCGAAGTTCAGAAAAAACTCGACATCATCGCCAACGATGTGTTGATTGAAGCCAACGAATGGGGCGGCCACTTGGCGGCCATGGCGTCCGAAGAAATGGACAGCATCCACGTGGTACCCAACCGCTATCCACAAGGCGAATACCTGTTGATGTTTGACCCACTCGATGGCTCCAGCAACATCGACGTGAACGTCAGCATCGGCACCATCTTCAGCGTGTTGAAAAAGGTAGACCCCAACAAAGGTGTCAGCGAAGACGACTTCATGCAACCCGGCACCCAACAAGTCGCTGCGGGCTATTGCGTGTACGGCCCACAAACCACCTTGGTTTTGACCGTGGGTGACGGCGTGGCCATGTTCACTTTGGACCGCGAGCAAGGCTCGTTTGTGTTGACCCAAGAGAACGTGCGCATTCCCGCCGACACCAAAGAGTTCGCCATCAACATGAGCAACATGCGCCACTGGGACGAGCCCGTGAAGCGCTACATCGACGAGTGCCTGTTGGGCGAAGAAGGCCCACGCGGTAAGAACTTCAACATGCGTTGGATTGCCTCCATGGTGGCCGACGTGCACCGCATCTTGACCCGTGGCGGCGTGTTCATGTACCCCTGGGACAAACGCGAACCCGGCAAAGCGGGCAAGCTGCGTTTGATGTACGAAGCCAACCCCATGAGCTGGTTGGTCGAACAAGCCGGTGGTGCATCGACCAACGGCCAACAACGCATCTTGGAAATTCAACCCACGCAACTGCACCAACGTGTGAGCGTGATCTTGGGTTCTAAGAACGAAGTGGAACGTGTGACGAGCTATCACGCCAAAGCCTAACTGGCGCTACACACCGAAAGCCCAGCAGTTCAGTTTGCTGGGCTTTTTTTTGATCAAAACAACCCGGCTCCCGCGTGTTTCTTGAACTGATCCACAAACATCAGCACAGTGGGCGTCATCTCAGCGCCCTCTTTGGTCAGGGCCACAATTTCACGCGACACACTGGGAGAGACCAAATCCACGGTCGCCACAACGGTGGTGGACGACAAGGTTTGTGCGCGCGAGATCGCATAAGAAGGCAACACCGAAATGCCCTCGCCCTCGCTGACCAGCCCCAAGGCGGTGGCCACTTGCGACACCTCGTACGCGGGCTGAATGTGTTTGTTCCATTTGGCAAAAGCTTTGTCTACCAACACACGCAGGCCGCTGCCGTGGCGCATCAAGATCAAAGGCTCATCCAGCAAGTCTTGCCACTCCACCTCGCGTCGCTGCGCCAAACGATGCGCACGGGGGCAAACCAACATCAGCTTGTCGGTGTAAACCGGTGTCGCCAATAAATCTGCAGCATCGCTGCTGGCGGTGCACACCGCCATATCCGCCTCACCACGACGCACCAACTCGGGCAAAGATTCCACAGAAGCGTCCAACAACGTGACCTTGACCTGTGGGTGATGCAAACGAAAACTCGCAATCACTTTGGGAAACAAAGCGCTCGCCAACAAAGGCGATGCCGCCACGCGCAAGCGACCCGCCTTCACATGCTGTGAATTTTGCAAAGCAGAAATACCGGCCTCTAACTGCGCAAACACCTGTTCCACCGTGGGCAAGAACGCAAGCCCAGCTTCTGTCAACACCAAGCGGCGTGTGGTGCGGTCAAACAAACGCGCCCCTAAATCGTCTTCCATGCCGCGCACCAACATCGACAAGGCCGAGGGCGTGAGGTGCAGTTTCTCAGCCGCACGGGTCATGCTTGATTCTTGGGCCACGGCCAAAAAGGCACGCAGTTGTCTCAAACTCAAATTGGAGGCAGCGATCTTGGAACTCATGGCCTGAGTTTATGTCGCAGACGGCAGACCCCAGATTCAACAAATTGACTGCACGATTGTTCAATTTATATCGCCCCACGCAGGCGCAGGGTTTGATTAAATCCAGCTGTGACTCACTTCAACCCCACTTCCCCCATTGGCAACGCGGCAGCTTTGCACGCGCCCCAAGCCAAACCGCTGCGCCGCGAAGACAGTGCTTTGCTGCGCGGTGCGGGCTGCTTTGGGCAAGACGTGGTGATTCCCAATGCTTGCCACATTGCCTTTGTGCGCAGCCCGCAAGCGCATGCGCAGTTGCTGGGCATCCAGACCGATGCGGCCATGCAAATCGACGGGGTGTTGGCGGTACTGACCAGCACCGAGCTGGGACAGCACAGCCTGCCCGCACACAACCCGTTGCTACACGTGGTGCAAGACACCACGTTTCCTTTGCTCGCGCATGACCATGTGGCCTATGTAGGGCAACCTGTGGCGGTGGTGGTCGCCACCAGCCGCGCCATCGCCCGTGAAGCCGCAGGCGCAGTCGCGCTGTCACTGCACACCCTGCCACCCAGCAACGACTTCGCATCCACCGACGCCACCACACGCACTCAACACAACAGCGGCCAAATGCCGACGGGCAGCACGCATGTGGTGCAGGCGCACATCCAGTCACCACGCGTCAGCGCCATGCCCATGGAGCCACGTGCCTGCAGTGCCATGCTGCATGGCATCGACTCGGATGTGGATGTGAAAAGCCCACACCACATCACCGTGTGGCTGGGCACGCAAACCCCCTCCCGTGCGCAAGCCGACTTGGCAAGGGTGCTGCAAATACCGACCGAGCAAGTGCTGCTCATCAGCCCCGATGTGGGGGGTGCGTTTGGCGCCAAAGCCTCGGTCAGTCCGGAAGACTTGCTGACAGCCCTCACCGCACAACACATGCAATGTCACGTGCAATGGGTGGCCAGCCGCTCAGACGACTTTGTGGCGGGCATGCAAGGCCGTGGCTCAGTGCTGCAAGGCCGCTTGCACGTCAACGCCGAAGGCATGCTGGAAGGCTTGTGGGCACGGCTGCACTTCACGCTGGGCGCATGGCTGCCGTTTTCTGCCGTGGTACCGCTGCGCAACGCTGCGCGCATCTTGCCTGGGCCTTATGCGCTCAAGCACCTCGACATTGAAGGCATGGCCACGCGCGCGCATGCTGCGCCGGTCAATATCTACCGAGGCGCAGGTCGCCCCGAAGCCGCCTTGCTGATGGAAACCTTGATCGAACAAGCCGCGCGTCAATGCCAAATCGATCCGGTGGACTTGCGTTTGCGCAACCTCATTGCCGCCCAAGACATGCCCTACACCACGCCCACGGGCGAAGTGTTGGACTCTGGCGATTACGCCTTGGCACTCCACACAGCCTGCGAACAATTTGGCTACCACGCCGCACGCGTTGAACAATCTGAACGCCGCCGCAAAGGCGAACTGGTGGGCATTGGCATGGCGCTGTATGTGGAGCCCTGCGGTCAAGGGTGGGAATCGGCACGCGTGACTTGGCATGAGAACGGCCACGTCACCGTGGCCAGCGGTGCACCTGCGCAAGGCCAAGGCCACGTCACCACCTTTGCACAACTGGCTGCCGACATCTTGGGTTGCGAAGCCTCAGACGTGGACGTGCACATGGGCAACACAGCCCTATGCCCAGCAGGCACCGGTGCGCTGGCCAGCCGCAGCATTGCCATTGGGGGCAGTGCCATCGTGCAAGCGTGTCGTGCTGTGCTGGCTCGCCGCGAACGTGGCGAAGCGCTGCCGATCACCGCCGAAGAAAAATTCACATCCAACGAAGCATGGAGCTACGGCTGCGTGATCGCGCAAATGCGCATCGACATCGACACCGGCACCCCCACCATCGAACGCATCACTTGGGTCGATGACGCGGGCCATGTGCTGCAACCCCAGTTGGTCCACGGCCAATTGATAGGCGGTGCGGCACAAGGTTTGGGTCAAGCCATGCTGGAGCGTTTGGTCTACGACGACCAAGGCCAACTCATCACCGGCTCGTTGATGGACTACGCCATCCCGCGCGCCGACAACATGCCCCCGATTGACATCAGCAGCATGCACACCCCCAGCCCCAACAACCTGTTGGGCGCCAAAGGTGTGGGTGAAGCGGGCTGCATTGGCGTGCCCGCTGCGTTGATGAATGCCGCGCGTGATGCGCTCTCGCCTTTGGGCGAATTCGATTTGCAACTCCCCCTCACGTCAGAACAACTCTGGCGTGTTTTGTCGACCCATTTTGAAAAGGAAACCCCGTGAAATACAAAAAGTCAGAAGCCAAAGAATACGCACGCGAACACATGGTGGGCGTTTGGGCAGCCAACCTCACCCCCTTCAACGACGCCTTGCAGCTCGACGAAAAAGCCTACCGTGACAACCTGAACCACTGGGTCAACGACTTGAAGCTGGGTGGCTTGTTCATCGCAGGCAAACAGGCTGAGTTTTTCTCGATGTCTATCGCCGAGCGCAAGCGCTTGATCGACCTGTCAGTCGAAGTCGCCAGCGATGCGGGCAATCGCAACGGTGCAGGCGCATGCGGCATCGTCACCTCGTGCTCAGACACCAACCTCGATGTGGTGTTGGAGCTGGCCGAACACTCCAAAAACGTGGGTGCCGACTACGTGATCGTGCACAGCCCCGTGCTGCACTTTGGCGCCGACACCGACGAGACGATTTACGAGTACTACCGCTACTTGTCCGAAAAAGTTGACCTCGGCTTGGCCATGTGGAACCACCCCGACTGCGGCTACGTGATGAGCCCCGAGCTGTGCGCCCGCATTGCCGAGTTGCCCAACGTCGTGGCCATCAAGTACAGCACCGACCGCGCCAAATACGCGCGTCTGACCGAGATGGTGGGCGACAAAATTCACGTCAGCAACCCCGATGAGCCGGATTGGTTAGAGAACATCATCGAACTCGGTTGGAAGCTCTACCTCTGCTCCACGCCACCCTTCTTGTTGCAATCCAAGGTGGACCAGCGCATGAACGAATACACCCAACTGGCCTTTGCAGGCAAGTTTGAAGAAGCCCGCAAAGTGCGTGACAGCTTGGACCCTGTGCGCGAAGCCATCAAACACAGCAAGCCCAAAGGCAAGCCGCAAGCGCACGGCAAATACTGGCAAGAGCTGCTCGGACAACACGGTGGTCCGGTGCGTCGCCCATTGCTGCAATTGACCGAAGCCGAACGCGAAGCCACACGCCAAGCGTTTGCGCAATGCGGCTTGCGCACGGCCTGACATGAACGCACCGCTGCAACTGCACGTCAACGGCCAAGCGATGCGCTTGGACGTGGCGCCATCGCGTTTGCTGTTGGAGGTGTTGCGCGAAGAGTGCCAACTCACCGGCACACACCAAGGCTGCGACACCGCACAGTGCGGTGCTTGCACCGTGCTGGTCGACGGTGCAGCCGTGAAATCGTGCAACCGCTTGGCCGTGCAATGCAGCGGGCAACACATCACCACCATTGAAGGTGTGGCCCCCAACGCGTCTGAATTGCATGTGATGCAGCAATGCTTCAGCAAGCACCATGCGTTGCAATGCGGTTTTTGCACACCGGGTTTGGTCATGCGCGCACTGGCCTTGGTGCATGAAGCAGTGCCCGCCGAAGACCACGCTGTGCGCCATGCGCTGTCTGGCAACTTGTGCCGCTGCACGGGCTATGAAGGCATTGTCAAAGCCGTGTGCGAAGGCCTGACTTTGCTGCGCACACCACCATCGGGTACCACTGCGCCATGAAACACACCGGCTACCTTCGCCCCCAAAGCTTGGCCCAAGCGCAAGCCATGCTGGCGGCGCACCCAGATGCGCAAGCCTTGGCCGGTGGGCAAAGCCTGCTCGCGGCCATGAAGCTTGGCCTGTGCCAGCCCACGCATTGGGTGGACTTGCAAGACCTGCCTGAGCTGCAACACATCACACGTCACCCCGATCACTTGTGGATCGGTGCCATGGTCACGCACGAAGCGGTGGCCAACAGCGCTGACGTTCAAGCGTGGTGCCCCATGCTCGCGCACTTGGCGGGTGGCATTGCCGATCCGCAAATACGCCATGTGGGCACCTTGGGCGGCTCTCTCGCCAACAACGACCCTGCGGCCTGCTGGCCGGCCGGTGTGTTGGCCTGCGCAGCCACGGTGGTCACCACCCAACGCGAGATGGCAGCAGACGATTTTTTTGTCGGCTTGTTCGCCACCGCCTTGCAGCCGGGCGAGCTGATCTTGGGCCTGAAGTTTGCGCCTATCGCATCGGGCCACTACATCAAGTACGAACAACCCGCCTCGCGCTTTGCGTTAGTCGGCATCGCTGTCACACGCTCGGCACAACACACGGTGCGCGTGGCCGTGACGGGCTTGGGGCATGGCGTGACGCGCTGGCATGAAGCCGAAGACGCCCTCACAGCAAACTGGCGCGTGTCGGCCTTGGATGGTTTGTACATCTCTGACGCAGAGGCCATGAGCGATGTGCACGCCAGTGCCAGCTATCGCGCACATTTAACAGCCGTGCTGTGCCGTCGTGCGGTGGCGCATCAAACGGGTGAATCGCCCGCCATGCCACGCACCTCGCAACGCCGCGCTGCCCACCAAGCCACACAGCAAACACCCGGCGCCATCCCACCGGGCCACAGCTTGCATGGCGAACACACATTGAACGCGCGCTTGCTGCAGGTGTGGCAAGCGCTGCTGGACCCCGCCATCTTGCAAATGAGCATTCCGGGTTGCTCGGCCATGCAATTACTCAGCGCGAACCATTACCAAGCGACGGTCAAAGTCGGGTTGGGCCCGGTCTCGGCCAAGTTTGAAACCACGGTGCAACTGCATCCTGACATGGCGCCCACGCCAGGGTCTGCGCATGCGCAATGTGGTTTGGATGTGTCAGGTCAAGCCGGTGCTTTGGGCAGCGGTCGAGCGCAAGTGCATGTGCGCCTAGAGCAAGTCGGCTCACAAACACGTTTGACATGGTCTGCGCAACCGCAGCTGCAAGGCACCTTGGCACAGCTCGGCAACCGTTTGGTACAAGCCAGTGCACAGCGTTTGAGTGAACAGTTTTTTGAACGTTTTGCACAGGCCTTATCGGGTGAATCACCGAGGGCTGGCGCTTGGTTTTTCTTATATGCTTTGTCTCAACCGTTGCGCCGCTGGTGGCAACATTTTTTCAGGAAATAAAGTCCGATGACTTCTTCTCACGATGTACCACGCCACGACCATTACAGCGCGCCGCTGAACTTTCAACGCTGGACCGATGACCACGCCCATTTGCTCAAACCCCCCGTGGGCAATCAGCAAATTTGGAAGAACTCCGATTTGATTTGCACCGTCGTGGGCGGCCCCAACCAACGCACCGACTTTCACGTCGATCCGTTCGAAGAATATTTCCACCAATTCAAAGGCAACGCATCGCTGCTGATTGCCGATCGCGGCAAGTTTGAGCGCGTGCACTTGCGCGAAGGCGATGTGTTTTTGTTGCCCGCTTTTGTGCGCCACTCACCCCAACGCCCCGAAGCTGGGAGCATGTGCACCGTGATCGAACGCACCCGCCCCTTAGGCGAGATGGATGCCTTCGAGTGGTACTGCGCCGAATGCGGTCACATGGTGGCCCGCCGCGAGCTGCAACTGCAAAGCATCGTGGAAGACTTGCCCAAAGCCTTTGCCTCGTTTTACGACACCACCGACACCCAACGAACCTGCCCACATTGCGGAACGGTTCATGCTGGCAGAGACTGGCAAACTTGGCACCAACGTTGCGCACATAATTTCCCCAACACGGCCTTTTGATTTTTTGAACCACACCGGAGACTCAGCTCATGCAACAACGCACCCTCAAAGCCATTTGCGCAGCAGCCATTGCCACCTGCGCATTGGCCACCACATCGGCCTCTGCCCAAGTGAAGATTGGTTTCATGTCCACCCTGTCGGGTCCTGCAGCCGCCTTGGGTCAAGACATGTACGACGGTTTCATGTTGGGGGTGGAGCATGCAGGCGGCAAGCTGGGCGGTGCAGCCATTGAAGTGCTCAAAGAAGACGACCAACTCAAGCCTGAACTGGGCGTGCAAATCGTCAGCAAGTTCATCGAACGCGACAAGGTCGACATCGTCACCGGCGTGACCTTCTCTAACGTGATGATGGCCGTGGCCAAGCCCTTGGCCGATGGCAAAGCAGTGTTCGTGGGCTCCAACGCAGGCCCAGCGCCCTTGGCCGGTGCGCAGTGCAATGCCAACTTCTTCTTCACGTCATGGCAAAACGACATGCAAGCTGAAGTGGTGGGCAAGTACGCCACCGACAAAGGCTACAAAAACGTCTACATCATGGCGCCCAACTACCAGTCGGGCAAAGACAACGTGGCAGGCTTCAAGCGCTACTTCAAAGGTGGTGTGGCAGGCGAGGTGTACACCACGGTGAACCAACCCGACTACTCCGCCGAAATTGCCCAAATGCAAGCGGCCAAGCCTGACGCCTTGTTTGTGTTTTACCCAGGCGGCATGGGCGTCAACTTTGTGAAGCAAATGCGCCAAGCCGGTTTGCTGGGCCAAATTCCTTTGCTGTCGGTGTCCACCACCGATGGCTCGACGCTTCCTGCGCTGAAAGACACCGCACTCGGCGTGATATCGGGCACTTTCTGGGGGCCTGACTTCAACAATGCGGCGAGCAAAAAGTTTGTGGCCGACTTCGAGAAAAAGTACAACCGCATTCCTTCGCAATACGCCGCTCAGTCGTACGACTCAGCGTTGTTGATCGACAGCGCCTTGAAGAAAACCGGTGGCAAGGCCAGCGACAAAGCGGCGTTAACAGCCGCCTTGCGCGCAGCCGACTTCAAGTCGGTGCGTGGCAATTTCCGTTTCAACAAGAACGGCTTCCCCATCCAAGACATGCACGTGTTTGAAGTGGCCAAGGATGCGCAAGGCCGTGTGTCGCTCAAAACGGCCTCCACGCCACTCAAAGACTTGGCTGATCCTTATGTGAAAGATTGCCCGCTCAAATAAGCACCGTCTTGTCACACACACCGGGGTTGGCTTTGAGGCAAACCCCGGTTCTTTTTTAAAGATCGCATGAGTTTCAATTTGCTATTGGCACAGAGCCTCAACGGGCTGCAATTTGGTGTGCTGTTGTTTTTGATGGCGGCGGGGCTGACCTTGGTCTTCGGGATCATGAGCTTCATCAACCTCGCCCATGGCGCGCTCTATATGTTTGGCGCTTACTTTGCCGCTTTGGTGTTTGCGGCCTCGGGCTCGTTCGTGCTGGCCTTGTTGGCGGCAGCGGTGGGCGTGTTTGTATTGGCTGCGCTGCTCGATGCGGGTGGTTTGGCTGTGCTGCACAAACGGGATCACCTCGACCAAGTGCTGGCCACCTTTGGCATTGTGTTGTTCAGCAACGAGTTTGTGCGCTGGGCTTGGGGCAATTCACCGCTATTCATGGACACGCCCGAGGCGCTGTCGAACTCGGTGCAAATTTTTGGGTTCAACTACCCCGCTTACCGCTTCGCCATCATCGGCGTGGGCCTCGCCGTGGCTGTGGGTTTGTATGCGCTGATTGAGCGCACCCGCATTGGCATGCTGATTCGTGCGGGCGCGAGCAATCGCGAGATGGTGTCTGCGCTGGGCGTGAACATTGGTTGGCTCAACCGTTTTGTGTTTGCCTTGGGCGCAGGCTTGGCCGGTTTGGCAGGCGCCATGGTGGGGCCTATTTTGTCCATTCAGCCAGGCATGGGCGAGCCGATTTTGGTGTTGACCTTGGTGGTCATCGTGATTGGTGGCATTGGCTCGATTCGCGGCGCATTCTTAGGCGCCTTGGTCGTGGGCGTGGTCGACACACTGGGCCGCGTGCTGCTGCCGATTTGGCTGCGTGAATTGTTTGACGCCTCGGTGGCCAACGCCGCAGGCCCTGCCTTGGCGTCCATGCTGGTGTATTTGTTGATGGTCTTGGTGTTGGCGTTCAAACCCGATGGCCTGTTTCCTGTGAAGGCACGTCAACAATGAGCACCCCACAAGCATCCTCACGCACCAGCTTGCGTACCGCATTGGCTGGCCTGCTCATCACCGCCTTGGCCGCCGTGCCGGTGTACGCGTGGTTCACGCAAGACGTGTACGCCCTCACCTTGTTTGGCCGCATTTTGGCCTTTGGTTTGGCTGCGCTGGGCTTAAATTTGGCGCTGGGTTTTGGCGGCATGGTGAGCTTGGGCCATGCCATGTACATCGGCTTGGGCGCCTATGCCGTCGGTATTTTGTCGAGCTTGGGGTTGCACTCTGGTTGGCTGCACATGGCCACCGCGGTGTTGGTGACGGTGGTGATTGCCGCACCTTTGGGCTGGGTGGCGCTGCGCACACAAGGCATTGCGTTCATCATGATCACGTTGGCTTTTGCTCAGCTGTTTTATTACGTCTTCGTCAGTCTCAAAGCCTTTGGTGGCGACGACGGCATCAGCCTGCAACAACTCAGCGATTTCGATTTCTTAACTGGCAACAAATTTGCCATGTATGTGTCGCTGCTCATCACCGTGCTGTTGGCGTTGTGGGTGTTGCAACATGTGGTGGCCTCGCGCTTTGGGTTGGTATTGCGCGCCACCAAAGCCAATGATCGGCGTGTGCAAGCCTTGGGTGCACGCAGCCTGCCCTATCGCATCACAGCCTATGTGATCTCGGCGGTGTTGTGCGCGTTGGCAGGCTTTTTCTTGGCCAACCTCACGGGCTTTGTGTCGCCCGCCATGATGACCTGGGCGGTCTCGGGCGAGCTGATTGTGATGGTGCTCTTGGGTGGCATGGGCAGCGTGTTTGGTCCCTTGGTAGGCGCCTTTGCGCTGCTGCTGACCGAAGAAGGTTTGAAACTGCTGACCGAGCGCTGGCCCATGATCTTGGGCCCGCTGATCGTGTTGATCGTGATTTACCTCAAGCGCGGGCTCTGGGGCCTGCTGGAGGAGCGTTGAGATGAGCAGCTTGTTAGAAGTACGCGGCTTGGTGAAAAACTACGGCGGTCTGCGCGTGACCGACCATGTGAACATCAGCCTGCAAGCCGGACACATCCACGCGCTGATTGGCCCCAACGGCGCGGGCAAGACCACCCTGGTGAACCAAATCGTAGGCGAAGTGCGCAGCGATGCAGGGCAAATTTTTCTCAAAGGCCAAGACATCACGCATTGGTCGGTGGCCAAGCGCGCGCGCGCAGGCTTGGGTCGTTCGTACCAAATCAACTCGGTCATTCCTGAGTTCACCGCTTTAGAAAATGTGTTGCTGGCCGTGCAAACCGCACAAGGCCACAACTTTCATTTTTGGCAAGCCGCCACCGCGCAACGTGAATTGGTCGAACGCAGCGACGCCGTGTTGGACCTGCTGGGCTTGCTGGCCGTGCGCCAACAGCGCGTGCGCAATTTGTCTTACGGTCAGCAACGCCAAATTGAATTGGCCATGGCGGTGGCCTCACAGCCTGATGTGCTCTTGCTGGATGAACCCATGGCGGGCTTAGGCCCGGCTGAAACGCAACACATGATTGATGTGCTGCAAGGCCTGCGCCAGCGGTTTGCCATTTTGTTGATCGAACACGACATGCATGCCGTGTTCTCGCTGGCTGATGAGGTGAGCGTGCTGGTCTACGGCCAAGTGGTGCTGTGCGACACGCCCGATGCCGTGC
The DNA here is from genome assembly GCF_002943475.1 of Limnohabitans sp. TS-CS-82. NCBI lineage: Bacteria > Pseudomonadati > Pseudomonadota > Betaproteobacteria > Burkholderiales > Comamonadaceae > Limnohabitans > Limnohabitans sp. TS-CS-82. Next base: position 94,198 of record NZ_PTQX01000014.1, read on the forward strand.
GCACCAGCGACATCGTGCGTGAAGCCTATTTGGGCGATGAGGAACTGAGCGCATGAGCACGCCGCTGTTAGAAATTCGACAAGCCACCAACGGCTATGGCGCCAGCCAAGTGTTGTTTGGCATGACCCTCTCCGTTCAAGCTGGCCAATGTGTGAGCTTGCAAGGCCGCAATGGCATGGGCAAGACCACCACCCTCAAAAGCATCATGGGCTTGTTGCCGCTGTGGCAAGGCGAGGTGTTGTGGCAAGGACAAGCCATTCACACATGGGCCCCCCATCGCGTGGCACAACTGGGCGTTGGCTTGGTGCCTGAGGGGCGGCAAATTTTTCCTAACCTTACCGTGTGGGAAAACTTGGTGGCCACCGCGCGGCCTGCGCGTGCAGGCAGCAAGGCCTGGAACTTAGAACGCGTGTACGCCTTCTTTCCGCGCTTGGCCGAGCGTCAAAACAACTTTGGCAACCAGCTCTCGGGTGGCGAACAGCAAATGCTGGCCATTGGCCGCGCCTTGATGACCAACCCGCAACTGCTGATCTTGGACGAAGCCACCGAAGGCTTGTCGCCCTTGATTCGCGAAGAGATTTGGGCGGCCTTGAACGTGCTGCGCAGCGAGGGTTTGTCGATCTTGGTCACCGACAAAAACATGCAGCAACTGCTCACCCTGTGCGACACCCACTATGTGATGGAAAAAGGCCGCTGCGTGTGGTCTGGCGACTCCGCCGCGTTCCGTGCGGATGCCAGCGTGCGTGAGCGTTATTTGGCGGTTTAACTTAGCCAAACACCACCGGCGCAAAGTAGCGCTCCACCGTCGCCAACAAACTCAAACCCACCACCCATGATGTTTTGGGGTTGTCCGGTGACGGACGGTTGGTGATGTCGGCATGCATCTCACCAAACGCGCCTGTGGCGTGTACAAGGTGTGTGTTGCCCTTGGCTTGGGGGTCGACCACGATGCGCACTTGCGTACGTTCAAAGCCCGTACCCGCCAAAGCCAAACTGGCGGCCACGTTCAAGTTTTGGGGATAGCGCAATGCCGCTTCACGCGCATGGCCATCAAACAACACCACGTCCTCCGTCAACGGCTGCGCAATGCCTAAACGTTGCAACTCGTCGGCCCATGCCGATGGCGGTTTGCGAGATTCATAGACCACCTGTGTGTCGGGCAAATCGCGCACGGCACGGATGTAGTCCAACGCACCGATGGCGCCGCTGGGGAAAATCAACTTCGCCCCGCCCTGCTCGGCAGCTTGGCAGAGCTGATTGAAAAACGCTTCGTCGGCCATGGCCCCCACCGACACCGCGACAAACGACAGACCTGCAGCCAAACAAGCGTGCGCATAGCTGTGCACAGCATGGTGGCCAGCCGCTTCCACCACCAAGTCGGGTTTGAATTGCAGCACCTCGTCCATGCTGAACAAGCCGGTCACGCCAGCAGGTAATTTGCTGAGCGAGGGAGAACCGGCGCGCAACAAAACAGCCAACACACAATCAGGCCCGTGCTTATCGCGCAAGCGGCCAATCAACTCTGCAGCGATGGCGCCATAACCGATGATGACTAAACGAGCTTTCATGAGGATGCGTCCGTGTGTAAGGCGCGGTTGAGGCCAAAGCCTGTGCCGTCGGGCACTACGCCCCCAGCATGCACAGCCACCGCGCAATATTTGAATTCAGGTATTTTGCCAAATGGATCGAGCGCTGCATTGGTCATCAAGTTGGCCGCAGCTTCGTAATACGCAAAGGGCACAAACACCGCGCCAGCAGGTGTGCCGTCATCGCGTCGCACATGCAAGCTCACTTGGCCACGGCGCGAGGCAATCGTCATCACATCGCCCGCATGCAACCCCAAGCGCGTGAGATCAGCACCACACATGGAGGCGGTGGCCATCGGCTCAATCGCGTCAAGCACGGTGGCGCGACGCGTCATGCTGCCTGTGTGCCAATGCTCCAACTGCCGCCCCGTGATCAATACAAATGGGTACGCAGCATCAGGTCGCTCGTTGGCGGGAATGATGTCGGCGGGCACCAAGTGCACACGGCCGTCGTCGGTGTCGAAGTGGTGTTTGAACACCGTCGGCTCACCCGGATCGTCGGCTGTCAAGCACGGGTAGGTCACGCTGGACTCGCGCTGCAAGCGCTCCCACGTGATGCCGCTGATGCTGGCGTGCATGGCTTGGCGCATTTCTTCGTACACGGCTGCAACGCCGCTGTGCGCACCTTCGTAGTGCCAATGCAAGCCCATGCCTTTGGCCATTTGCTGGATGATCCACAAATCGGGTTGGGCTTGGCCCGGTGGCTCAATCGCTTGCTGACCCAGTTGCACCATGCGATCGGTGTTGCTGACCGTGCCGGTTTTCTCAGGCCAGGCGGTGGCGGGCAGCACCACATCGGCCAGCCAAGCGGTCTCGGTCATGAAAATGTCTTGCACCACCAAATGGTCCAGCGAGGCCAAGGCATGACGGGCGTGGTTCAAGTCGGGGTCGCTCATGGCGGGGTTCTCGCCCATGATGTACATGCCGCGCACCTTGTGCGGATCGCTGTCATCGGCCAAGGCTTTGTGCATGATTTCGACCACGGTGTAACCGGGCTGGTCATCCAGCGGCGTGTCCCAAAACTTTTCAAACCAATCGTGCGCAGCTGAGTTCGTCACGCGCTGGTAGTTGGGGTACATCATGGGAATGAGGCCTGCATCACTGGCCCCTTGCACGTTGTTCTGCCCACGCAAGGGGTGCAAGCCTGAGCCAGGTTTACCGATCTGGCCCGTCACGCTGACCAAGGCAATCAAGCAACGCGCGTTGTCGGTGCCATGAATGTGCTGACTCACGCCCATGCCCCACAACACCATGGCGCTCTTGGTGGTAGCAAATTCGCGGGCCACCTCGCGCAGGGTTTCGGCGGGCACGCCACAAATGGGCGCCATCGCTTCGGGGCTGTAGCCTTTGACGTTTTCTTTCAAGGCTTCAAAGTTGTTGACGCGGTCACGGACGAACGCTTCGTTCACCAGCCCCTCGTCAATCACCGTGTGAATCAAGGCGTTGAGCATGGCCACATCGGTGTCGGGCTTGAACTGCAGCGTGCGCCACGCGTGTTTGCCAATGTCGGTCACACGCGGGTCGGCCAACACAATCTTGGCGCCACGTTTGGCCGCGTTCTTCATCCACGTCGCGGCCACGGGGTGGTTGGCGGTGGGGTTGGAGCCGATGACAAAAATCAGGCTGGCATGTTCGACATCGTTGACTTGGTTGCTCACTGCCGCAGAACCCACGCCTTCTAACAAAGCCGACACGCTGGAGGCGTGGCACAAGCGGGTGCAGTGGTCCACATTGTTCGAGCCAAAGCCTGTGCGTACCAATTTTTGAAACAGGTAAGCCTCTTCGTTGCTGCCTTTGGCTGAACCAAAACCGGCCAAGGCTTTTTTGCCATGCGTGTCGCGCAACTGCTTGAGTGAACCCGAAGCCAAAGCCAAGGCCTCGTCCCAAGTGGCTTCACGAAACACCTGCGACCAATCGGCCGCATGCGCGTTGAGCTGGCTCAAAGCGGCGGGATCTTTGCGCACACCCGCTTTGCGAATCAAGGGCACCGTCAAGCGCTGGGGATTGTGGATGTAGTCAAACCCAAAGCGGCCCTTCACACACAAGCGGTTGTGATTGGCCGGGCCGTCGCGCCCATCCACGCTGACGATTTTGTTGTCTTTCACGTTGTAAGTGAGCAAGCAGCCCACGCCGCAGAACGGACACACCGAGTCCACTTGTTTGTCGACCGCTTGCGAACCGACTTGTGTTTTAGGCATCAACGCGCCCGTGGGACACGCTTGCACACACTCCCCGCAAGCCACGCACGCGCTGTCGCCCATGGCATCGCCCAAATCAAACACGATCTGACTGTGCGCGCCACGGTTGGCATAACCGATCACATCGTTCATCTGCTCTTCACGACAAGCTCGCACACAGCGGTTGCACTGGATACACGCATCAAGGTTCACCGCCATCGCCGGATGCGACACGTCGCACGCCGGTTGCTCGCGACGCAGCGCACGCAAGGCAGGACGCACCGTCACTTTCAACCGAGAAGCCCAGTCGCTGAGTTCACCGTGCTGCCCCAAGTCCGCGGCGGCGGGGGATGCGCCCGGCGCATCATTCCATTTGTGCCCCACATCCGGCATGTCCGACAGCAACATCTCCAACACCATCTTCTGACTCTTCAGCGCACGGTCACTCACCAGAACTTCGAGCCCCGCCGTCGCCGTGCGACAGCAGCTGGGGGCCAAGGTGCGCTCGCCTTTGATTTCGACCACGCACGCACGGCAATTGCCATCGGAGCGAAGGCCGTCTTTGTGACACAGATGAGGAATGTCTACGCCGTGGCGCTGCGCAGCTTTGAGAATGCTCTCGCCCTCGTAGGCGTGCACCGTTTGGTCGTTGAGCTTGAACGCCACAGTGGCTGGCATCAGCGTTTGTTTGGAAATGGGCGCATTCATTCAAGCCACCTCGTGAGGGAAATACGTTTGCACGCAACGCACAGGATTGGGCGCTGCTTGTCCCAAACCACAGATCGACGCATCGGTCATGACTTGGTTGAGGTCTTCCAGCGTGGCGTTGTCCCACACCGGTGCTTGCATGAGCTGCGCGGCTTTGGCCGTGCCTACACGACACGGCGTGCATTGGCCGCAGCTCTCGTGCGCAAAGAAATTCATCATATTCAAAGCCGCATCGCGGGCAAGGTCGTGCTGGCTCAATACCATCACCGCCGCGGAGCCAATGAAACACCCATAGGGCTGCAAGGTGTCAAAGTCCAAGGGAATGTCGTTCATACGCGCAGGCAAGATGCCGCCTGACGCGCCGCCGGGCAAATAGGCGTACAAGGTGTGGCCATCCAACATGCCGCCGCAATGCTCGTCAATCAATTCTTGCAGGGTGATGCCCGCAGGCGCCAGCTTCACCCCGGGCTGTTTGACGCGCCCGCTCACACTGAAGCTGCGCAAGCCTTGGCGTCCGTTGCGCCCGAAACTGCTGAACCACGCGGGGCCTTTTTGCACGATGTCGCGCGCCCAGTAAAGCGTTTCAAAGTTGTGCTCTAAGGTGGGGCGACCAAACAAGCCCACTTGCGCGATGTAAGGCGGACGCATGCGCGGCTCGCCACGTTTGCCCTCAATGCTCTCGATCATGGCGGACTCTTCGCCACAGATGTAAGCCCCCGCACCGCGTCGCAGCACGAGGGTGGGCAAGGGGCAAGGTGGGTTGGCCTGCAACGCGGCCAACTCTTGCGTCAACAACGCACGACAGCCGTGGTACTCGTCACGCAAGTAGATGTAAACGGCGTCAATGCCCACCACATGTGCGGCGATCAGCAGCCCTTCCAAGAAGCGATGCGGGTCGCGCTCTAAATACGTGCGGTCTTTGAAGGTGCCAGGCTCGCCTTCGTCGATGTTGACCGCCATCAAACGCGGTGCCGCTTGCTCGCGCACGATGCGCCATTTGCGCCCTGCCGGAAAACCCGCACCGCCTAAGCCGCGCAAGCCCGACGCCTCCATCGCTTGCAGCACTTGTTCAGACGTGATGTGTGGCTGCGTGCCCTTGTCATCACCTTGGACCAGCGCCGTCAGCAAGTCGTAGCCCCCTTGCGCGCGGTACTCGGCCAACCGCAAGGCATCGGGCAAAGTCGCTTGTGTATGGCCAGCTTGCACAGCCGCCACGACGGACTCTGGCGTGGCATGGGTCACAGCGTTTTGATGCACCACGGCCACCGGTGCCTGTTCGCACCGCCCCACGCAAGGGGCAGCCACCACGCGCACATCGGCACGCCCCAGCAGGGTTGGCAATTTGGCCAACAACGCTTGAGCACCGGCCAATTCGCAACTCAAACCATCACACACACGCACCGTCAAACTGGGCACCGCTTCATCACCGCGAATGACCTCGAAGTGGTGGTAGAAGGTCGCCACTTCCAACACCTCGGCCTGCGGCAGATTCATCTCTGTGGCCAAAGCCACCAAATGGCGCGCGTGCAAACCGCGATAGGTGTCGTTGAGTTGGTGCAAATGTTCAATCAACAGATCGCGACGGTGTGGGGCTACGCCAACCAGCGCACGCACCTCTTGAAGCGACACCTCATCGGCTTGGCGCCCCTTGAGGTGACTGATGCGACGAAGCGTCTCGCGCATCTGATCGGCAGAGGCCAAGGGCTGTGTGTGGGAGGAAGTCATCGTGGGTTTAGGTGGTCTTAGTTGTAGTGGGCATTTTCTGGCGAAACGCCCCGTTCGTCTGTCGCGTTGGCTCTATCATTCTGACCTATGAAATTCATGACTTGGCCCGTCCCCGCCCTGCTCGCTTGGGGTTCATCGTGGCTCATCTTCAAAGCGTTGCAAACTGTCGGCCTGAGTGAAACGATTGCGTTGGTCACGGCCACATTTTGGGGTGGTTTTTTGAGTAAATTTGGCAGTACGACCATGCGCAAAGCCTTGATTGTGTTGGGCTTTCCACTGTCTATGCTGGTCTCATCTTCTACCTTGCACATGCCGCCTCTGGCGTGGCTGATGTTGCTGGGGTTGATTGTGTTGGTCTACCCCCGCAAAGCTTGGCGCGATGCCCCTTTGTTCCCGACCCCCAAAAAAGCGCTGAAACATTTGCCAGACCACATCACCCTGCTGGGCGGTGCGCGCATTTTGGATGCCGGTAGTGGCATGGGCGATGGCTTGATCGCTCTGCGCGACGCCTATCCACGCGCCGATTTGAATGGCCTAGAAATGAGCTGGCCGCTGCGCATATTGAGTGCCATGCGCTGCAGCTTTGCGCGCATTCGCCAAGGCGACATTTGGCTAGCCGATTGGCGCAGCTACGACTTGGTGTACTTATTTCAACGCCCAGAAAGCATGCCCAGAGCCGTTGAAAAAGCCGAAGCTGAAATGCGTCGTGGCGCGTGGCTGGTGAGCTTAGAGTTTGAAGCCCGAGAATTGGTGCCACATGCCGTGGTTTATGGCGCGGATGGTCGTCCGGTGTGGATGTACCAAGTGCCGTTCAAACGACGCGGGTGACCCACAGTTTGTCGATGCGACGACCGTCTAAATCGACCACTTCTAACATCCAATCACCGCACACCACACGCTCAGACACGGTCGGCAAATGCCCCGAAATGGCCATCACCAAACCCGCCACGGTGTTGTAAATGCCGCGGTCTTCATCAGGTAGATCGCGAATTTGCAACCGTGCTTTGAACTCACTCACAGGCATCAAACCATCGATCAACCAACTGCCATCAGGTCGCGGTGTGGCCCAAGCCTCGTCAGCAGAAGCGGCATGCAACAACTCACCCGTGATGGCCTCTAGCAAATCGCGCGGGGTTAACAAGCCTTGCACCACGCCGTACTCGTCCACCACCAACACCATGCGGCCATGCGCGGTGGCGCGCTCTGCCGGACGGCGAAATTGCTCTAACAAATCCAAACCACTCAAGGTTTCAGGCACAAACGAGACGGGCTGAGCCAAGCGGTCTACCGTCATGTCGGTGTTAGGCGGCAAGCGCAACAGTTGCGACACACTGATCGCGCCCACCACATCGTCTAGGCCCCCGCGACACACGGGGTACCAAGAGTGCGCACCTTCAGCGCCCACCTGCGCCAGCGCTTGAGGCACGGACGTTTTGGCGTCTAGCCACTCAATGTCCGAGCGGTGCACCATGATGGAGGTGAGTGTGCGTTCGTCGAGGTTGAACACGTTTTGCACCATTTGGTGCTCGTGTTGCTCGATCACCCCAGCATCCACACCCTCGACCAAACTGGCCGTGATTTCTTCTTCCGTCACCGTGCGTGCGCCGTGCACATCGATGCGCAAGAGCTTCAAAATACCGCCCGTGCTGGCCGACAAAAAATACACAAAGGGCTTGGCCACCGTGGCCAGCGCCAGCATCAGCGGTGCCGCCACGCGTGCCACCGCCTCTGGAAACAATTGACCAATGCGCTTGGGCACGAGTTCGCCAAACAAAATGGTGCTGAAGGTGATCAGCGTGACCACCAAGGCTGTCGCCAAGCCTTCGGCAAAGCGCTCGGCCACACCGTGATGCGCCAACCAAACAGACAAGCCATCGCTGAAAGCGGCCTCGCCCACAATGCCGTTGAACACGCCAATCGACGTGATGCCAATTTGCACGGTCGATAAAAACTGGGTGGGCTGCGCCATCAAGGCCAATGCTGCGCGTGCGCCGCTGTCACCCGCCTCGTCCAGCGCTGCCAACCGCGCCTTGCGGCTGGACGACAGCGCCATCTCCGACATGGCAAACACGCCATTGAGCAGCGTCAGAAAAACGATGAGAAGAACATCCATGCGCAGCACTACAAGATTAAAAAATTAAAAAACACATCCACCATGGCACTTTACTTGATTGCATCGACGCCACCGATTTGCCAAAACGCTGCGCCCGCAAGACGCAAAAGTGCGCATTACACTCGCGCCGAACGATGAAGTTTTAGACAGGATCGCTATGGTGGATATCACGTCAACACAAACAGCCTCTGAACTGCTGGTGCGCCATTGGAAAGAAGGCACAACTTTGGCAGCCTTGCCGCCCTCGCTGCGCCCCACGAACCGCGAAGAGGGCTATGCGGTACAGGCACACCTAGAAACCACGAGCCAGCAGCCGCTGTTTGGCTGGAAAATCGCGGCGACCAGCACAGCTGGCCAGCAGCACATCGGTGTGGACGGGCCCATCGCAGGCCGACTGCTTGCAGAGATGGTGTATCGCGATGGCAGCGCTGTTCCCTTAGGTGCCAACCGCATGCGCGTAGCCGAGGCGGAGTTTGCATTTCGCATGGGTCGCGACCTGCCCCCTCGTCAAACCCCCTATGAAGTGAGCGACGTGCTCGCCGCTGTGGCCGAGCTTCACCTTGCGATCGAGATCCCCGACTCCCGTTATACAGATTTCGTCACCGTGGGCGCCCCGCAATTGATCGCGGACAACGCCTGCGCACACCAATTCGTGCTCGGCCCCAAAGCGCCAGAGATTTGGCGATCACTCAACTTGGCGTCGCACCGTGTGGTCGGCAAGGTCGGCGAACGACTCAGCCGCGACGGCATCGGGTCTAACGTGTTGGGCGATCCACGTGTCGCACTCACATGGCTGGCCAACGAGCTGTCAAACATTGGCGTCACATTGGCGGCAGACCAAGTCGTCACGACCGGCACATGCTTGGTGCCTTTAGAGATTCAACCCAATGACACGGTGTCTATCGATTTCGGTGTGTTGGGTCAGGTCAGTTGTTGTTGTTGTTTGACAGAAGTTTGAGTCCGCCCCCACCGGAGATCCATGCCCATGAAAATCACCCACATTCGCACGACACCTGTGCTCGCCCCCTTGCCTCGCCCCGTGCGCACAGCCTCGGGCACGATTGGCCAATTTCCCCTCGTCTTGATTGATGTGAGCACCGATAGCGGTGTCGTGGGCCGCGCCTACGCACAGGTGTATTTGCCTGAGCTGCTGCCTGCGTTGGCGCAAGCCGTGTCCGACCTTGCTGGCATGGTGATCGGTATGTCGCTCGCGCCCCGTGACATCCATGCGCACCTGCTCCGCCGTTGCCGATTGTTTGGCATGAAGGGGCTGCTGGGCGTGGCGCTCGGTGGGCTGGACATAGCGCTGTGGGACGCATGGGCACGTGCACGCAACGAGCCCCTGGCGCGCGCACTGGGGGCAGATCTGCGGCCACTCAAGGCCTATCACAGCGTTGGGCTGTACGACGCAAAGACGGTGGTCGAGATCGCGGAAGAAACGCTGGCTGCAGGGTTTTCAGGGCTGAAGATCAAGGCCGGATTCCCCACCTTCGCCGAAGATCTCGCGGCCATCCGCGCGGCCAAGAAAGCACTGGGCAACGCAGCCTCGCTGATGATTGATTACAACCAATCGCTCAGTTTTCCAGAGGCCATGGCACGCTGCAAGGCGCTGGATGACGAAGGTCTGGCATGGATTGAGGAGCCCGTGCTCGCCGATGATTTAGAGGGCTGCGCCCGCATCGCAGACGCCATCATCACGCCCCTCCAAATTGGCGAAAACTTTCACGGCCCGTCAGAGATGCGCGCAGCCATTGCCGCACGCGCCTCTGACTTGGTGATGCCCGACGCACAGTTCATCCACGGCGTCACAGGCTGGCTGGAGGCCTCGGCGCTGGCTCATACATCGGGGCTGCCCATGTCTTCTCACACATTCTTAGAAGCCAGTGCGCAACTGCTATGCGCCACGCCCACCGCAGATTGGATCGAAGTCTTGGACGCCGCAGGTGGGCTGCGGCATGCCCCGCTGCAGATCAAAGACGGCATGTTGATACCTTGGGACACCCCTGGCATTGGCATGGAATGGCGCGAGGACATGGTCGCGCGTTACCGCGTGTAACGCAGCGCTGACAACCACCACATCACGCATGGCACTTTACTTAGTTGGCGACATTCAAGGCTGCGACGAAGCGGTGGGGCGCTTGTTGGCACACGTCGCGTTTTCACCCAGCCGTGACACCCTGTACGTGTTGGGCGACTTGGTCAACCGCGGCCCCAACAACGCGGGGGTCTTGCGCCGTTTGATGGGCTTGGGCAGCAGCGCTCAATGTTTGCTGGGCAATCACGATTTGCATTTGCTCGCTGTGTCACGCGGCGTGCGTAAACCCAACAAGCAAGACACCATTCAAGACATCTTGACCGCGCCCGACAGCCACGAGTTGTTGCACTGGCTGCGCCACCAAAACATGGCCATGCAAGTGGGAAACGTGCTGATGGTGCATGCGGGCGTGCTGCCGCAATGGACAGCGGCGCACACCATGGCGCTGGCGGGGGAAGTTGAAGCCGTGCTGCGTAGCGACGACTGGGTGCAGTTCATGCCGCAGATGTATGGCGGCCTGCCCAATGTGTGGCGTGATGATTTGGCCGGTGCTGACCGCTTGCGCGTGATCGTCAACGCCCTCACCCGCTTGCGCTTTTGTGATGCACACGGCGCGATGGACTTCAGCGTGAAAGAAAGCGCAGACAAAGCCCCCGCGCACTTGATGCCTTGGTTTGATGTGCCGGGCCGACTAACGGCCAATATGCGCATGGCCTTTGGCCACTGGTCTACCGTGCACATTGAAGACCGCGCAGATGTGGTGTGCCTAGACGATGGGTGTGTGTGGGGTGGGTGCCTGAGTGCGGCCAAACTACAAGCCAAAGACACCCTGTTGACCGTGAACGAGGCGCCAGCGTGGGAGCGCGTTAGCGTGACGTGCCCACAAACCATGGACCCGTTGGCCTAGTCAAGCGGTCTGGCGGCCTTTGCCACACGCGCTTAGGCCCTTTTGGATCGACTTCTTTGAAATCTTTGGCGTCACCAACAAACGCCTTGCCACTTTTAAGCTGCAACAATACCTTGGACAACACAGAGAGAAAAAATGGACGAAACGAGTGCTCAGCAGGATCTTCAAACAGTCTATGTTCTTACAAATCCGGCAATGCCCGGTATCGTCAAGATTGGAATGACGCGGGCTTCGGATGCAGGCGAGCGCATCGCAACCCTTGGCAGCAGCAGCGCGGTTCCTCTCCCCTTCGATTGCATCTATGCCTGCAATGTCCCGGATGCGAGAAAGGTCGAACAGGCGCTTCACCTTGCATTCGCCCCTGACCGTATCAATCCTTCGCGTGAGTTTTTCAGAACCAAACCCAGTCAAGTCGTTGCCATTCTGGAGTTGTTGCACCAAGGCAAGGTAGTGACGGCGCAGGTTGAAGCACAGGCGGAAGCCAAGACAGACCCTGAAGCACTTGAATCCGCAGTCAAGGACAAGCGCAAGATGCGTCCAAAGATTGACTATTTGCAGATTGGTTTAAAGGTCGGGGACGTCATTACATTCAGAGATGGCGTCACAACCGCAACGATTGCCGGTCCACACACGGTAATTTACCAAGGCAATGAATCCGCCTTGCAGCCAGTCTCTCTTAAGCTCATGCCTGAAATTGTTGGCCGAGGTGTGGCTTCGAAGTTTTATTGGTCGATAAATGGCCAATCCTTGGCGGACCTTTACGAAGCTTTCCACGGCGACGAGGAGTAAAAAGTGCTTCACGCTTGTGGACCGACTTCAGCTCGCCCTAGGCAACCCACAGCACACGGCACTTCAAGCGGGTCTCGGGCTTGAAACTTGAAACTTGAAGACTGGGTGACTTGAGCACCTAGCAACTGCGCGCCAAGCTGCCAAAGTGGCCATCTATCGACCAGCATGTCACTGGCCTGAGCTGGTGCGAAAACTTTATGCAGCCGTCAAAGGCTCCATGCGCACCACGGCACGCGCTCCCACGGCGCTGGCAAAACGCTGGACTGTTCGCTTTGTGTCTTGCGCCTCAAGTCCGGCTGGATTTTCCCAATTTGGCATCGTCCTCGGCCCAACCCTCTATCGCAGGGTAATACCGTGTCGAACGGCCGTCACCGTATCGGGTGAGCAGCCCCAGCCGTTCCAAATCGATGAGGTCTCGGGCGGCGGTGGGCGTGGAGGTTTGCGCAATGCGTTCGTGCTTGCGCGTCGTCATGCCGCCCTCAAAACCCTTGGGGCCAGCGTCCAGCAGCTTCTTCATGGTTTTTTGCTGACGCACATTGAGCGATAGCGATGACATTTGGGCCTGAAACCGAATGCGTTGAATGGCGGAATCGATGGTGCGGTTGGCGAATTTGTTGGCCAGATCAATTTGCGCCAGCATCCATTCGACCCATGGCGTCACGTCCATGCTTTTGGAGCGTTGTGCCCGCTCTAACTCGCGGTAATACTGGTCTTTGCACGACTCGATTTGCCGCGACAGTGTCACGATTCGCCCAAGCTGTCCCATGTCTTGGCCCAGTGCCAGTTGCAAGATGGCCCGGCCTAAACGCCCATTGCCATCGTCAAAAGGGTGCAGCGTCTCGAACCACAGATGCGAAACAGCGGCACGCACCAAGCCGTCCATGGGCTGCGGCCCGACTTTGGGCTGAGTTTGGTTGAACCACTTTAAAAAAGCGTCCACCTGTTCGGCCAGGCTCTCAGCGGGTGGCGCAGCGTAATGCACCTTGCTGTGGCCCACGGCCCCACTCACGATCTCCATGGGCACAGAACGCAGCGCGCCCACATCGATGCGCTGCATGCCCGAAAAACCCGTCGGGAAAAGCGCCCCGTGCCAGCTGCACAGCCGCTCCAAGGTTAGGGGCGCGTCGGTGTTGAGGGTGGCGTCTTGCAACACGTCGATCAGTCCCTCAATGTTGCGCCTGCCTTCGCGCACGGGTGCGCCAGAGGTGTCGAGGCCCAAGCGCCGGGCCACAGAGGAGCGAACACTTTCAGGGTCCAGCTTTTCGCCCTCAATCGCGGAAGTGGTCAGTGCCTCTTGCGTCAGCGAGTCACGGATGTGGGGCTGCAGCCCTTCCAAGCCAATCGCCTCGGCTTTGCCAAGTAGAAATCCTTGGGATGTTCTGGCGGCCGCCAATGGCGCCTGAATTCGCTGCGCGTCGAACGCCAATGCTGGCCACTCTGGCAGCTGCCAAATCCAACGTTGATATGATTTCATGACTTAATCATATCAATATATGATTTGAATGGAATGAAAATCGTATCGTGCGCGGTGTCGCATGGACACTCAAATCGCAGCGCATGCATTGGCTCTAGGCCTTCCCTTGGTGACCCACAACACACGTCACTTCAAGCGGGTGCCAGGCTTGAAGCTAGAAGGCTGGATGACGTGAAAAACGCGCCCTTGGCGCGTTTTCTTTTAAGTAGTCGACTTGAACAAAGCCGCCATCACCCGCTTGGGCTTGATGTTGGCCGACTTGCGCAGTGGATCGGGTGCAGCAGGTGCAGCCTCGGCGCTGCGCACCGTCGCTTCATAGGGCTTGTCAAAGAACGGATCGTTCTTCACGCGTGGTGCAGGCGTGTAGCCCACTTCGCGGCTGCGGCGGCTGTCTTGCTCGCGGGGGCGTGCATCGCGCGAGGCATAGCCTTCGCGGGGGCGGCTTGAAAACTCTGAACGCGGTTCGCGAGAATCACCACGAGGCTCACGACGTTCACGCGAGCGGTCTTGCTCGACGGTCACGGTTTCCAAGTTGATCTTGGTCTTGAGCAATTTTTCGATGTCGCCCACCAAGCGTTGGTCGCTGCCCGACACAAAGCTGATGGCGTGGCCCAATGCACCGGCGCGACCTGTGCGGCCAATGCGGTGCACATAGTCTTCGGCGTTGAACGGGATGTCAAAGTTGAACACGGCGGGCACGTCTTTGATGTCCAAGCCGCGTGCGGCCACATCGGTACAGACCAACAAATCAACTTCGCCTTTCTTGAAACCTTCGAGGGCTTTCAAGCGTTCGTCTTGGCTCTTGTCGCCGTGCAAAGCGCTGGTGCGAAAACCATCGCGCTCGAGTGAGCGGGCCAAACGGGCGCAGCCGAGTTTGCTGTTGCAAAACACAAAGGCTTGCTTCATGCCGTTGGTTTTGATGAGGTGGCGCAAAGCGTTGTACTTGTCGTCCACGCTCACGCTGTAAAACTGCTGCGTGATGGTGGCTGCGGTCTCGTTCGGACGCGCCACTTCGATGGTGACGGGGTTTTGCAAATAACTGCCGGCCAAGCGTTTGATCTCGGGCGAGAAGGTGGCCGAGAACAACAGCGTGGTGCGCTGTTTGGGCAAGTGGCTCAAGATGCGTTGCAGGTCGGGCAAGAAGCCAATGTCCAACATGCGGTCGGCTTCGTCGAGCACCACATACTCGACTTGGTTCAACACCACGTTTTTGGCTTCGATGTGATCGAGCAAACGGCCGGGCGTGGCCACCAGCACCTCGACGCCTTTTTTCAGCTCGATGGTTTGGGGCTTCATGTCCATGCCGCCAAACACCACCATGCTGCGCAAGTTGGTGTGCACGGCGTATTGTTTGATTTGCTGGGCCACTTGGTCGGCCAGCTCACGGGTGGGCAACAGCACCAAAGCGCGCACGGGGTGGCGTGCGGGCGAGGTGGAGCTGTTTTCGTGTTTGAGCAAACGTTGCAGCAACGGCAGCGAGAACGCCGCTGTTTTACCGGTACCGGTTTGGGCTGCACCCATCACATCTTGGCCCGTCAAAACCACCGGAATGGCCTGAGCTTGGATGGGGGTCATGGATTCGTAGCCCATTTCGGCTACGGCGCGTGCCAGCGCGGGGGCCAGCTGCAAATTGGAGAAAGAGGTCGTCATGTCTGGGGCATATTGTCGCATTGTGGGCGGCTCAACCCAAAACAGGCGTTTTCACCCCGAAACAGGTGTCTCGCCAAACGTTTTAGGTCTTGGGCAGCGTGACGCCGACTTGGCCTTGGTACTTGCCGCCACGGTCTTTGTAGCTGGTCTCGCACACATCGTCTTTGTCGCTTTCGAAGAACAACACTTGGGCACAGCCCTCGCCTGCGTAAATCTTGGCGGGCAGCGGCGTGGTGTTGGAGAACTCCAAGGTCACGTAGCCTTCCCATTCGGGCTCAAACGGCGTGACGTTGACGATGATGCCGCAGCGCGCATAAGTGCTCTTGCCCAAACACACGGTCAACACGTTGCGTGGAATACGGAAGTACTCCATGGTGCGGGCCAGCGCAAAGCTGTTGGGCGGGATGATGCAGACGTCAGACTCGATGTCCACAAAACTCTTGGGATCAAAGTTCTTCGGGTCCACCACCGTGCTGTAGATGTTGGTGAACACCTTGAACTCGGGCGCGCAACGAATGTCGTAACCGTAGCTGCTGGTGCCATAGCTGACGATTTTTTCGCCAGCGGCGTTCTGACGAATCTGGCCTGGCTCGAACGGCTCGATCATGCCGTGCTCTTGCGCCATGCGGCGAATCCATTTGTCTGATTTGATGCTCATGGGTTAATTTTAGGGCCTCGTCAAAGGCCCTCGTCCTTGTTCAGTTGTCGCCTTCGGCGAAACGCTCAAAACACAGCTTGAGATCATGCAGCCACTT
Organism: Limnohabitans sp. TS-CS-82; assembly: GCF_002943475.1. Taxonomy (NCBI): domain Bacteria; kingdom Pseudomonadati; phylum Pseudomonadota; class Betaproteobacteria; order Burkholderiales; family Comamonadaceae; genus Limnohabitans; species Limnohabitans sp. TS-CS-82. Next base: position 110,117 of record NZ_PTQX01000014.1, read on the forward strand.
CTGGCGTTGAACCTCAGACGCAAAGCTGGCTTCAAAGCTATTGCGAGCCAGTGCGTAGGCCTGCTGCGCCGTCATGCCCGTGGCAGCGAAGGTTTGTACAAAGTTGTCGTTGATGTAGCCGCCAAAGTAGGCGGGATCGTCCGAGTTGATGGTGACGCACAAACCAGCGTCTAGCAACTGCCCAATGTTGTGGTCTTTCAAATCGGGGAACACACACAATTTTTGGTTCGACAGCGGGCATACCGTCAATGGCACACGGTCCTTGGCCAAGCGCGCCATCAACGCCGCGTCGTGCACGGCCTGCACGCCGTGGTCGATGCGCTCGACACGCAGCACATCCAAGGCGCTCCACATATAGGCAGGTGGGCCCTCCTCGCCTGCATGGGCAACCAAATGCAAGCCATGGGCGTGCGCCAAGGCAAACACGTTTTTGAATTTTTCAGGCGGGTGACCGACTTCGCTGGAGTCCAACCCCACACCGATGAATTTGTCTTTGAAGGGCAAAGCGTCTTGAAAAGTTTGCAATGCGGCCTCTTCGCTCAGGTGGCGCAAGAAGCACAAGATCAGCTGTGCGCTGACGCCCAACTGCGCTTGCGCATCCACACACGCACGGTGCAAACCGTTGATGACAGTGGCCATAGACACGCCACGCTCGGTGTGGGTTTGAGGATCAAAAAAGATTTCAGCATGCACCACATGGTCAGCGGCTGCGCGCTGCAGATAGGCCCACGCCATGTCGTAAAAATCTTGCTCGTGCAGCAGCACGCTCGCGCCTGCGTAATAAATGTCGAGGAAGCTTTGCAGGTTGGTGAAGGCATAGGCCGCACGCAAGGCCTCGACGCTGGCATAGGGTAGCTGCACGCCATTGCGCTCGGCCAGCGCAAAGATGAGTGCAGGCTCTAGCGAACCCTCAATGTGAATGTGCAGCTCAGCCTTGGGCATTTCGCGCAAGAGCTTGGGCAAATTGACGGTGGCGACGGCGTGAACTTTGAACATAAAAACCTCCAGACATGAAGGCATGCTACATAAAAATACTTCCGCTTACCAAGCCGACACACAACCATCGCTGCGTGGGTCTTCGCCACCTTCAATCCAGCCCGTCGGGTGTAGCACCAAAGCACCCGCGTGGCCCATGCGCTCGTCAAAGTCAGACACCACTTCGACGGGGTGACCCAAGGCTTTGAGGCCCTCCACCACATCAGCGGCGTAACGCGACTCGACTTTCAAGCTGGTGCTTTGCTCGGCCCACGTGCGCCCCAACAACCAGCGCGGCGCAGCCACCGCCGAGCGCACGTTGTGCCCGCCCCACACATAGCGTGAAAACACCGCCGCTTGTGTTTGCGGCTGGCCTTCGCCGCCCATGGTGCCGTAGACCAGCAAACGGCCATCGTCCAGCTTCGCCATCGCTGGGTTGAGGGTGTGAAAGGGTTTACGCCCTGGTTCTAAGCTGCGCAGCTTGCCCGGTTGCAAGTCAAACGAACAGCCTCGGTTTTGCCACCAAAAGCCACTCTCGGGCAGCACCACGCCGCTGCCAAACTCAAAGTAAATACTCTGAATCATGCTGACCGCACGGCCTTGGTCGTCCACCACGCCCATCCACGTGGTGTCGCCATCCGAATTGGGGGCAGGCCAAGGACTGGCTTTGTCCGTGGGAACGGCATCGGCCAAGCGTTGCACCACCTCTGGTGTGAGCAAGGTCGTCGGGTCGACCGACATGTGGGCAGGGTCGGTCACAAAACGGTCGCGCACGATGAAAGCTTGTTTGGTGGCCTCCACCAAGGCATGAATACCGGCCACGTTGTCTGGGTTCCAGCCCTCTTGGCGAATGCGGTCATAGACACCCAAGATCAACAACGAGGCCAAGCCTTGCGTCGGTGGTGCCATGTTGTAGACGGTTGCGTCGGACAACTTCAAAGACAAAGGGGGTTTGACCACGGCCTGATGGTTGGCCAAATCTTGCGCGGTGATGGGGCTGCCCACGGCGGCCAAGTCACGGGCGATTTGCTGCGCCAACTCACCCCGGTAAAAGTCGTCTGCACCGGCTTCAGCCAATCGTGTGAGTGTGGCTGCCAATGCGGGGAACGCATGGCTGTCGCCATACTTGGGCACATCGCCTTGGGCATTCAAAAAGGCGTTGGCAAAGCCGGGCTGGTGTTGCAACTCACCGAGTTTGTTGCGCGTGTTGGCTTCTTGGCTGTGCGTGACCGGAAAGCCTTCACGGGCATAAAAAATGGCACTTTCTAACAAGCGTGCGAACGGCAATTTACCGCCCCAATGCGCTTGGCTGTAGGCGTAGGCAGCACCCCAACCCGAGATGGTGCCCGCCACGGTGTTGGCAGCCAAAGGGCCACGCCAAGGAATGCTGGCCATGTCGCCATACAGCGCTGGCGTCACGCCTGCACCCGCAGCGCCACAGGCGTCAATCGACTGCATGGCTTGCCCGGGGGCATGCATGAGCCAAAACCCATCGCCACCAATGCCCGTCATGTGCGGGTACACCACAGCCAAAGTAGCGGCCACCGCAATGGTGGCTTCGATGGCATTGCCACCTTCGCGCAAGATGTCTAAGCCCGCTTGTGAGGCCAAAGAATGGGGGGCGACCACTGCGCCTCGACGACCAAGAATAGGGTTCATACCGTGCTCCAAGAAGGGGTTACGCGCGCGGCTGCGCTGCGTGCTGATAAAAGATGGCCGCGCATTTCGCGGTAACAGGTCACCACGTCGCGCGCCAGCAAGGCTTCGACAATGACCGAGTGTTCTTCGTAAGACGCCGACATGCGCGCAATGTTGCGAAACTGCGTGCGTCTGAAGGTGGATATTTTGTGATGCAAGCCCACCACCATGTCAATCAACACGGGGTTGTGACACCCGCGAATGATCACGTTGTGCAAATCGCGGTTGATCACATCGTAGGCATCGGCGTCTTCGTTTTGAATGGCGAGGCGGCTTTGGGCATGCAGTTCGGACAAGCGCTGGCGTTCGGCATCGCGCATGCGCACGGCGGCATGGCGTGCGCAGGTGGCTTCTAACTCGCCGATCACTTCAAACATTTGGTCCAACTGCTCAGAGGTCATCTCCGCCACCACAGAGCCACGGTTCGGCCGGTTGGCCACCAAGCCCGTGCTGGCCAACTGCTTCAACGCTTCGCGCACCGGCGTGCGCGACACCTGAAAACGCATGGCGAGCGTGGTTTCATCCAAACGCTCGCCGGGCAAAAAAACACCCAAGGCAATGTCATCTGCAATTTTTCGGGACACCTCGTCCGCCAAGCCACCTCGGCTGCGTGCCTCCGATTTGAGAGCCGCACCCATGCTCATGCCGCCTGCGGCACAGACACGGGGTGCCAACACGCCAGTGCCGACGAACCTTGCCGCACCGTCACAGGCACTTGCGCCACGCATTGCGCACTGGCTTGTGAACAACGCCCAGCAAAGCTACAGCCCGGCGGTAAATTCGACAAATCGGGTGGCGAACCAGGCACTGCGGGCAAGGGCTTGCCTCGGTCTGCGGCACTCACGGTCGACGCCAACAAACCTTGTGTGTAAGGGTGCTGCGGTTGGTTCACCACTTGCGCGACATTCCCCATTTCCACAATGCGACCGGCATACATCACGGCAATGCGGTCAGCCACCTCGACGGCGGCACCAATGTCGTGGGTGACAAAAATCACCGACATGCCGGTTTCTTTTTGCAGCTCACGCAAGAGCAGCAAGATTTGAATCTGCACCGTGGCATCCAAAGCCGTGGTGGGCTCATCCGCTAACAAGAGTTGCGGCTTACACACCAAGGCCAAGGCAATCATGGCGCGTTGGCGCATGCCGCCCGACAACTCGTGCGGATACGCATCAAAGCGTCGGCGGGCTTGCGGAATTTGCACGCGCTCCAGCATCTGCAGGGCTTGGTGGTGTGCGGTACGGTTGTCCACGCCATCGTGGGCACGAATGGCCTCCACCATTTGCTGACCGATGGTGTAGACCGGATCGAACGCCAAGCCGGGCTCTTGAAACACCATGGAGGCCACACCGCCACGGTAGTGGTCTAAGGCCCGCCCCTGCAAAGACAGCACATCGTGCCCCGCCACCTGAATAGACCCGCCCATGCGCGTGGTGCGCTCCGGGTGCAAACGCAGCAAGGTACGCAAGGTCACACTTTTGCCCGAACCTGATTCGCCCAACAGCCCCAGCACCTCCCCTTGCGCCAAGTCAAAGCTGACTTGGTTCAGCGCTTTGGCTTTGCGGTTGCCGGTGAACTCAACCGTCAAATCTTGAATCGAAACAAGCGGCGTTGTCATGCGATGACCTCCTCACGCACAGCATGGACATAGCCCGATGTGGCGTCGTTGATATGGCAGGCCACGATGTGCTCGGCCTGCTCGCCCACAGGCATGAGGCGCGGCGTGCTGGCAGCACACACGTCTTGCGCCAAGCTGCAACGGTCGCGAAACCGGCAGCCGCTGGGCGGGTTGATCGGGTTGGGCGGGTCGCCTGTGAGCGGTGAATGCAAGGTGCGTTTGCTCGGGTCCATGGACGGCACTGCCGACAACAAAGCCCGCGTGTAAGGGTGTGCGGCTTGGCTGTAGATGCGCTCCACAGGCCCGCGCTCCACCACTTGACCGAGGTACATCACCATCACCTCATCGCTGATGTAGTGCACCACATGCAAGTCGTGCGAGATAAACAAGTACGTCAACTGCCGCTCGGCCTTGAGTTCTTGCAACAGGTTCAGCACCTGCGCCTGCACCGATTTATCCAAGGCCGCCACGGCCTCGTCCAAGATCACCAAGCGCGGGTGAAAGGCCAAAGCCCGTGCAATGTTCACGCGTTGGCGTTGTCCACCCGACAACTCATGCGGGTAACGCGACGCAAACTGATCGGGCTCTAAGCCCACACGTGCCAACAAAGCACGCGCCTCTTGCATGGCCGTGGTTTGATCCATGCCGTGCACTTGGGGACCATAAGCGATGGTCTCGACAATGGTCAATCGTGGGTTGAGCGAGGCAAATGAGTCTTGAAACACCATTTGCAAATTGCGGCGAAATTCTTTCAATTCCAAGCCACCGTACTCAGCGACGCCTTCACCATCAAACACCAAGGTGCCACTGTCTGGCGGCATCAAGCCCGCGATCAGCCGAGCTGTGGTGGACTTGCCGCAGCCCGACTCACCCACAATGCCCAGCGTCTTGCCTTTGGCCACCGAGAAGCTGACCCCGTCGACCGCGTGCACAAATTTGCGCTCACGCTCGAACAAGCCAGCACGCACGGGAAAGTGCTTTTTCAGGTCGTTCACCACCAGCAAGGGTTGTGCTGGACCACCTCGGTCTAGCACCTCAAGCACGGAAGAAGCAGTGGTTGTCATCGGCGAATGTCCATGGCAGAGCGAACCCCATCAGCCAACAAGTTGAAGGCGATGGAGGTCATGAAAATAAAGGCACCGGGCAAAGCGGCAATCCACGGGTTGTTGTAAATCGCAGAGCGCAAGGTGTTGAGCATCAAGCCCCACTCGGGCTCGGGCGGCTTCACGCCCAAGCCTAGGAACGACAAGCCCGAAGCCAAGATCATGCTGACGCTCAGCAAGCCTGTGGCATACACAAACACGGGGCCGAGCACATTGCCCAACACATGCACGCGAATGATGGAGAACGAACTCGCACCACTCATGCGGGCGGCTTCGATGTAGTCGAGCTTGCGCACTTGGGTGGTCACGCTTTCGGCCACCCGCACCACCTGCGGCACAAACACCAAGGTCAAGGCCAGCAAGCTGTTGCTCATGCCGGGGCCCAGAGCGCCCGAAATGGCGACCGCCAACAGCACCGAGGGAAAGGCGTAAAACACATCAAGCACACGCATGATGACCATGTTCACGCGGCCGCCCACATAGCCCGCAAACAGGCCAATGCTGGTGCCGATGAAAAACGCGGCAAACACGGGCACCACGCCCATCAGCAGCGACAAGCGACCGCCGTACATCAGGCGCGTCACCATATCGCGCCCCAACTCATCGGTACCCAGCCAGTGGCCAGGGCTGCCAATGGGCAACAAGCGTTTGAGCATGCTGGCTTTGAACGGGTCAGCTGGTGCCAACCACGGTGCAAACACCGCGGCACAAATGATGAGCAAGAGCAGCACCGCACTCGCCATGGCCACAGGCTCTTGGCGCAACTGGCGCGCCACCACATGCCAATAGCTGCGGTTAGGAATAGAGGTTGTTGAAGGAGTCATGTCGTTCTCTCAACCACGGCCCATGCGTGGATCGATCAGCGGCTGAACGATGTCCACCAACAAATTCAACACCACAAAGAACATGCACAGCACCAGCAAGGTACCTTGCAGCAAAGGCATGTCACGCTGAAAAATGGCGGTGTTCAACAAGAAGCCGGTGCCCGGCCACGCAAACACCGTCTCCACCAAAATCGAGCCGCCCATGAGGTAGCCCACTTGCAGGCCCGCCACGGCCAACACCGTCGGTGCCGTGTTTTTGGCCACATGACGAAACACCGCCATGCCACTCAAACCTCGGGCACGCAAAGCCACAACAAACTCTTGCTCCAACATGTCCGCCACCAAGGCACGCACCGTGCGGGTGATGATGCCCATGGGAATCACCGACAAGGTGACCGAAGGCAACACCAAATAACGCATGTGGTCCCAGTCCCACGACCAATCGGCGGAGCCCCCGGGGCCTGCACCCATCGCCGGAAACCAACCCAACCACGTTGAAAAAATGATCGTTAACACCAAGCCCAACCAATAGTGGGGAATGCTCACCCCCACCACAGACAAGGCCGTGGCAGCGCGGTCAATGCCGCTGCCATGTTTGTATCCCGCCAGCGCTCCGAGCACACAGCCCACCAACACCCCTAGGCCAGAGGCAATGCCCGCCAGCAACAAGGTGTTGCCAACAGCGCCAAAGACTTCGGTCACCACCGAGCGCCCAGAGGCGATGGAGGTGCCCAGGTCGCCCTGCAGTGCGCGCCACAGCCAAAGGCCGTATTGCACAGGCACAGGACGGTCCAAGCCATAAGCGCTTTTGAGGGCTTCGATCACGTCGGCCGGAGCGTCAGCGGGGGCAATGGCGTTGAGCGGATCGCCCGGTGCCAAGTACACCAACATGAACGACACCACCGTGACGCTGAGTGCGATGGGTAAGGCGTACAAGAGACGCTTGAGGATATAGGTCAGCATTTATTTCATGCGGATGGTAGTGAGGTCTTGGAACCAGTGTTGTGCTTGCACAAACTCTTGCACCTTGGGCGACATGGCGTGTGGGTTCACGTCATGCACAACCCACAGCATCAAAGACTCGTCGACCATGGTTTCGTGAATTTCAGCCAGCAGCTTGTCTTGAATCTTGGTGTCGAAATTCTTACGAATGGTGTCGATCGCGCCGTCCACTTTGGGGTTGTTGTAGCCCCCCCAGTTCACTCCGTTGGGCGCGATGTAACGGCTGTCCACAAAACGCGTGATGGCATAGAACGGATCGGCGGTGACGTAGCCCAAGTTGATGGCGCTGATGCCCTTGCCTGCGTTCATCTCCGCCTTGGCACCGTTGCGCCAGTGCAGGTACAAGTTCTCCAACTCAACCACTTCAAACTCCAACTGAATCCCCACCTCGGCCAAGCTTTGCTGGATGAACTCATTCATGGGCAAAGACAACATTTGCCCAGTCCCACCCTGCGCGATGATGACTTTGGCTTTGAGCGGTTTGGCAGGGCTGTAGCCTGCTTGCGCCATCAAAGCTTTGGCCGTTTTAACGTCGTAACCAATCTTGAACGATGGCTTGCCAAACCAGGGGCTGGTGCTGTCGAGTTGGCCTTTGGCGGGCGTGGCCAAACCATTGAGCAACTTCACAATCGCCTCGCGGTCAATCGCCAAGTTGGCGGCCTTGCGCACACGGATGTCGGTCCAAGGCGAGCCAGGCAAGGTTGAAAAGTGATACGGCCACACATGCGGCGTGACGTTTTGAACCAGCTTGAAACCTGAGCTCTTGAGCTGTGGCAACACATCAGGCGGCGGTGTTTCAATGATGTCGACTTGGCCATTCAATAAGGCGTTGGCGCGGGTCATGGCGTCTGGGATGGGCATCAAGATGATGCGGTCGGTCTTGGCCATGCGGGTCTTGTCCCAATAGGCTGCGTTCTTCACCAACTCGGCACGCTCGCGCGGCACTAATTTATCGAGCTTGAAGGGGCCTGTGCCTGAGGGTTGCGTTGCCAACTTGCTCCAGTCACGCCCCAGCTTTTCCCACTGCGCTGGGCTCGAAATCAAGAACCAAGGCAGTTGGTACGGAAAGAGCGCATCCACATCTTTGGTGGTGATCTCCACGGTGTACTCGTCCACCACGCGGTACGACGCAATCGATGGAATACGAGGGCGCACTTGCGCGCTTTGCTTGGCGTCAAATTGGGGCGACTTGTCGGCCAACACTTTGTCCAAGTTCCACACCACGGCGTCAGCTTTGAGCTCGGAGCCATCGTGAAACTTCACGCCTTTACGCAGGGTAAACAACCATTTCTTGTTGTCTTTGGCATCGACCTTCCAAGCACTGGCCAAGCCAGGCACCAACTTGCCCGGACGGGTGCCGATGTTGGCCTCCCACGCAACGAGCGGGTCATACAAAGTGTGGCCCGTGAATTGATAAGCACCGGCACCACGGTCTGGCTGCCCTGTGGTCAGCGGAATGTCGGCCATAGAGATGCCGTAACGCGCCACAGTCTCGGCATGCAAACCGCTGTGCAGCAGCAGAGCCATGGGTAAGGCGACCAGCCATCGCGGAAGTTGCTTGTGAACAGATTGCATGAAGGGCTCCAATGTGAAAAGAACACCTCATGGATTGCATGCAACGTGCCAACGTGTGCATTTTTCTGATGTTTTTAACAGGACCTTGATTTCAAAACGTTTTTTTGAGATTGCACAAAAATGCGCTTCAAAATTAGAAATAGTTGATTGAGGTGCAAGGACCACCTTGCATGCAAGCGCACCAAAAGAGCTCACCATTCGCGTGCATTGCACACAAGTTGTGTGCAATGCACAGCCCCCATCAGTCAGCTGTCAATCGCCGTGCTTGTTGTATTTGGTGCAAGGTGATGTTGCGCACCTGCGACTGACTGGTTTGAATGTGCGCGGTCAGCAAGGCTTTGACGGCATCGGCTTGCTGCGTCAGCACCGCCTGCAAAATTCGCGCGTGTTCGACGTACGTAGCTTGGATGCGGTCTTGCAAGGTGAAGTCCAGACGGCGCACGCTGCGAATGCGCTCAGTGATCTCGCGGTGCACGCGCTGCATTTCTGGATTGCCACTGGCTTGCACCAAATCCATGTGAAATGCCTCGTCCCATTGCGCCACGCACGCACGGTCGGTGCACCGCGCGTGCTCGTCCACCATCCAAATGCGGGCTTGTTCAGCCAACACCCGCAGATCAACAGCGTGTGCGTCGGGCTGGCACAAGCGTTGTACGGCCGTGGTTTCGATCACGATACGCAAATCGTAGAGGTGGTCAAACGTTTCAAAGTCAAACGGCTTGACTTCCCAGCCACTGCGAAAGTGCACATCCACAAAGCCTTCTTGCTGCAGACGAAACAGCGCTTGCCGAACGGGGGTGCGTGAGACCTGATGTCGATCGCACACTTCCATCTCGGTGAAGCGGTCACCCGGCAACCATCGAAATTCTGAAATATCGCGCTTGAGTTGCGCGTACACCGCATCCGCGCGCGAAGGGTCACGCACCGGATGCTTGGCACTCATGCCAACAAGCTGACGTGTGCGGCCACCACCCGCCAACCTTCAGGCGTGCGCACCCATGTTTGGCTTTGGCGACCGGTCCGTTCGCTGCCCACCCGTCGAAATTCGGTGTTGGCCGTGGCGAAGTCTTGGCCGTAGGTGGTGATGACGATGTTCATGCGCTCGCGCTGCAAACCTTGCGAGGGTCGGCAGGCTCGAAACTCTTTGATAGCGTCATAGCCAACCAAATTCTCGGTCGCACCGTAACGCAAGGTGTGGGGGCTGTTGTGAAACAGCTCATCCAACACCTCCACCTCGTTGTGCACCAAGGCATGTTCGTAGCGCTCAAAGGCAGCACTGACCTCAGCGACCACCTCGGGTAAGTTGATGTCCATTTAAAACCCTACTTTCTTCAAACCTGCTGCACCACTTTGCGACAGCACATGGGCCACACGAAATGCAGCCTCTTCACGCCAAGGCGCGGCAATCACTTGCACGCCGATGGGCATGCCCGCGGTGCCGTTGGGCCACATGGGTGCCACCACCACTGGGCAGCCTGCAAATGAAATGGGTTGCGTGAGCAAACCCATGGCCGCACGGCTGGGCAATTGTTGACCGTTCAGGTCCAGCCATTCGGTGCCAATGGTGTTTGCACTCACGGGTGTGGCGGGTGTCAACAACACGTCCCAATCTTCAAACAAGGCATTCACTTTCTCGCGGTACACGCGCCGAAAGCGCTGCGCCTGCACATACCAAGCCGCGGGCTGTAATGCCCCAGCGATGAAACGGTCGACCGACAAAGGCTCCATCGCATCGGCCTGGGTGCGCAAATGGTCCAGGTGCAACTGCCCGCCTTCGCTGGCCGTGATGATGAAGGCTGCCGCACGGGCCATGGCGGCTTCAGGCCAAGACACTGTTTGTGTCACCCCTAAAGCATGGGCAGCGTCTTGCACCACCTGTCGTGCGGGTGCCGTCGCGAAGTCGTGAAAGTAGCCATCCAACACACCGATGCGCAAACCATGCAGGCCTTGGTGCAAGGTCGAGGACACGGGCTCCACACGTTTGGCGTGGCAGCCTGGGTCAAGCGCATCCACCCCTTGCAAGGCGTCATAAGCCAAGCCCAAGCCTTGCAGCGAATCAGCAAACGGCCCGAGATGGTCAATGCTGTGCACGAACGGGTAGGTGCCGCGTCGTGACAAGCGGCCAAAGGTGGGCTTCAAGCCCCACACGCCACACAACGAGGCGGGCACGCGAATGGAGCCGTTGGTGTCGGAGCCCAGCGACAACGGCACTTGCCGTGCTGCCACGGCTGCGCCCGATCCGCCCGAAGAGCCCCCAGCAATGCGAGAGAGGTCGTGCGGGTTGTGACTCGGGCCGTAGTGCGTGTTCTCAGTGGTGAAGCCATAGGCGAACTCGTCCATGTTCAAGGCGCCCACCAACACGGCACCCGCTGCTTGCATTTGCTGCACCAAGAAGGCGTCAGCTTCAGCGGGTGGGTTGGTTTGATTCACGGCCGACCCCGCCAAGGTGACCGTGCCTTGGATGTCGTACAGGTTCTTCACCGCATAAGGCACACCCGCCAAAGGCGGCAAGGTCTCACCCCGCGCACGGCGTTGGTCAATGGCTTTGGCCTCTTGCGCTGCACGTTCAAAGCACGGCGTGGTGAAGGCGTTGACTTGTGCATCGGTTCCTTCAATGCGCTGTATGTATGCCGCCAACATCTCGCTGGCGGTGAACTGGCCCTTGGCAATGCCTTGGGCCACGGCCTCGGTGGAAAGTTGTTGTGTATCCATGGTCAGTGCGGCTTGGGGCAAAAGATTTCGGCGGGTTCATCGGCAGGCGTGAGGTGCGCACCTTCCAACATCTGAGCCATGGCCACGGTGCGATGCAGATGGGCAGCCACACGCGCTGCGCGCTCAGCCTCTAACGGAATGCTGAGGGTCTTGGCGTTGATGAGCACAAAGGCCAAGGTGTCTTGCTCTGTCATTTGCGTACCTCACGTTGAAAGATTTCAAGGCTGAGTTTTTTGGCATCGATGAAGCTGGGTTGGGTCAGCGTTTCGATGGTGCGCGGACGCGCATCGTTGTAATCCAAAATTTCCGCCACTTGGGTGGGCCGCTTGGTGAGCAACAAAATTTGGTCTGCCAAATAGACGGCCTCTTCCAAGTCATGCGACACCAGCAGCATGGTGGTGCCGGTTTGCATGAAGACGTCTTGCAGTTTTTCGCGGATGAACAAAGTCATCTCAAAGTCCAATGCAGAAAATGGCTCATCCAAAAACAGCACTTCGGGCTTGGGTGCCAAGGCCCGCATGATGGACGCCGTTTGTTGCTGGCCGCCCGACAATTCATACGGGTAGCGGTTGAGGTCAAACTTCACATCGAACGAAGCCACCAACTCGTCCATGCGCTGCGCCACTTCGGCTTTGGACTTGCCTTCGAGCTTCAGCGGATAAGCGATGTTGTCGATGGTGCGCATCCACGGGAACATGGCTTCGCGGTAGTTTTGGAACACATAACCAATTTTGGTTTCGCTCAATGATTTGCCATCAAACAAAATCTCACCACTGTCGATCGGAATCAAGCCCGCGATCATGTTGATCAAGGTGCTCTTGCCGCAACCGTTGGGGCCAAATACCGAGACGATCTTGTTCTTGGGAATGTCCAAGTTGAAGTTCTCATACAGCGGCCAACCCGCAAAGTACTTGGTCATGTTGCGGATGGTGATGTGGGTGCCCGCAGGACCCGGCACAAAAGGTGCGGGTGCTGGATCGGGTGCCATCATGGGGTTGAGGACGACGCTCATAGTTATCTTCCGCTCCAATGGACGATGCGTTTTTCAAGCACCAAAAACACAATGTTCAACACATAGCCCAAAGCGCCTGCCGCCAAGATGGAGGCATACATGTCACGCACATTCATCACCTGCTGCGAGTCGATGATGCGGTGGCCCAAGCCACGCTCAGAGCCAATGAACATCTCAGCCACGATGACAATCACCAAAGACATCGACACCGCGCTGCGCAAGCCCACAAACGTGGGTTGCAAGCTTTCCCAAATCAGCACATCTTTGAAGATTTGCCAACGCGTGGCCCCCATCACCTTGGCGGCCATGACGCGTTGCTTGCGCGCATTGATCACGCCATAAGCGCTGTTGAACAACACAATCAGCAGCGCACCAAATGCAGCAATGGCCACCTTGTTGATGTCGGACACACCAAAGATCATCAAGAACAAGGGAATCAACGCCGACGACGGTGTGGAGCGAAAGAAATCAATCACAAACTCCACACTGCGGTAAGCCCGCTCATTGCTACCGAGCAACACACCCACAGGCACACCCACCACGGCGGCAATCAAAAAAGCCTCTAAGGTGCGGATCAAGGTGTAGGCGAAGTCGCCCGACAAGCTGCCACCCGCCATGCCCACGAACAGCGTGCTGAGCGTGGTCCATGGTGAGGGCAACAAGATGGGCGGTATCAGCTTGAAGCGCACCACCAGATCCCAAATGATGAACAACACCAAGGGGCCCAGCATCGGCATCAAGCGCCATGGGCTCCATCGGCTGACCGTTGGAACCACGTTTGGCACGGGCGACGCCAAGCCCTTTTGTGCGGCGTTCATGAAGACAGCGGTGGAGGCTTCGTGCATGGTTTAGCCTTTGTAGAGCATGGAGTCGACCAACAGACGCGAGGGGAAGATGCCCTTGTCTGAGAACAAGTCAAAGAACTTCTGGAAGTACGCAATGTCCTTGGCCGTGAACTCGTTGTACATGGTGTAAGCGGCCATGGGCACCTCGGCAGTCAACGCACCTTCGATGGCGGTGTAGCCCTTGAGGTATTGGCGAGATTCCGCACCATTGCTGCGCACATAGGCAATGCCTTTGGCGTAAGCGGTGACGAACTTCTTCGTTTCAACGGGGTACTTCTTCACAAACTCGGCGGTCAATGACGCAGAGCCACCAAACCAAGGTGCCATCGCATCGCCCAAGATATATTTAGAGATCACGCCCGCCTCCAGCACGCGGGTGGTGTTGTTCAAGCGACCAATGGTGCCTGTGGGCTCCAAGGTGTACACCGCATCGACTTGCCCTGCGGCCAAGGCCGCGACGTGTTGGCTGATGGGCAACTCGATGACCGTGGCACCCGTAGCACCCGCACGCTCTAAAACAGTTCGGGCCAAGGTCAAGTTTTGAATGCCGGGGCCAGAGGCCACTTTTTTGCCTTTGAGCTCCGCCATGGTTTTGACGGGGCTGGCCAAGGGCACCAGGAACTCGTCCAACACATGTGTCGCGTTGCTGGGATTCGAGGCAAAGATCTTGAAGGTGCCGGGCGCGGCCAATTCACCAATCGCCAGGTTGGCCGATCCGGTGCCGTTGGCACTGCCATCACAACGCCCGGCCAACATGGCTTCCATGATCTGTGCGGCGCCAGCGAACTTGATGCCCTCCACGTCGAGCCCGGCTTCTTTGAAATAGCCTTTTTCCAACGCGGCATAAAAAGGCAAGCCTGCTGCAATGGGCCAGTAGCCAATGCGAATCTTGGGGGCGCTTTGTGCACGCACGATGGCAGGCGCACCGAAAACGCCTAACGCAGCTGTGGCTGCACCGGCTTGGAACAGCTTGCGACGCGAGGTGGCGACTTGGGTGTCTGTGGTGTTGAGGTTGGCAGTCATGAAAAGCTCCTAGACGTGGATGAAAAAAAGTGAATGAAAAAATCAAGTGAGTGTTTTGGCAAGGCTCGCGATGTAAGCGCGCCAACCGCCGAAATGAGTGATGTCTGTCGCGGCGATCAAGGCTTGGGGCTCACACAGAAAACCTTGCACGGTCGAACCGTCGGCGAGTTCCAAAGTGCCAATGCCAAGCGGCGCTGGAATCAACGCCACAAACGAGCCGTAATGGGCCACGGGCATTTCCCAGATTTCCAAAGCAATGGGTGCCCCCTGCCCTGTCTGCACACGCAACAAGCCTGGCTTAGGAGGCTGTGCGTTGGGCAAGGCAAAGAAACGGTAGTCGGGTGCCGTGTGCGCGGGGCCCACCAATCGCGCACCGCGTTCGGTTAGCTGTGTATTCAAAGGCATGCCACTGAGGTGCGCCCCGACCACGGCCACGCGAACGGTGGCTGCTGTTTGCAACTCGGCCATGGCACGCGGCTCAGGCAATGACACATCGGTGGCACCTTGCAACAAGCCCGTCGCGTGGTGGTAGCGCTGGCCTAAGTCGGCCAACTGCCAATCGCTGCCTGCACGACCAATCAAGGTGATGCCAAACGGCAAACCATCAGGGCGAATTTGGCTGGGCACAGACAACGCGGCGTAGTCAAACAAATTGACGAAGTTGGTGTACTGCCCCAAGTTGCGGTTGCACACCACAGGGTCGGCCTGCATTTGGGCGATCGTGTAATGCGTGGGCGCAGTGGGCACGAGCAACACGTCCATGTGTTGCCACATGCGTTCGGCTTGTTTCTCAAGGCGCTTGAGTTCGATCTCTGCGTGGATGTAGTCTGCCGCGCTGTACTGACGACCTTTGGCAATGATGCTGCGTACGGGTTCGATCACGTCTGCTTCATGGGCATCAAAAAAAGGCTGTATCGCGGCGTAGCGTTGGCTGACCAAGGCGCTCTCGTACAGCATGTTGGCTGCTTGCGACAAAGGTGCGTAATCGATGGTGACGGCTTGGCCACCTAAACGTGTGAGGTTTTGGATCGCCTGCGCAAAGGCCGCCTCTGCCAAAGCGTCGCCAAAGAAGTTCAAAGCGTTGGGCACACCAAAGCGAAAGCGAGCGGGTAAGGCTTGAGACGCCATGGGTACGCGACACGAAAACGGGTCCGCCTCGTCATAGCCCATGCAGGCACGCAAGGCGTCAGCAGCCACTGCCACCGTGCGTGCAAAGATGGACACACAGTCCACGTTTTGGGCTGCAGGCACCACGCCCCGCGCAGAAATCAAACCACGCGATGGCTTCAGCCCCACGATGTTGTTCAGGCCAGCGGGCACACGGCCAGAGCCTGCGGTGTCGGTGCCCAATGCAAAGTCCACCTGCCCCGTCGCCACCACATAGGCAGAGCCTGAACTAGAGCCCCCCGACACATAAGCTGGATTGAACGCGTTGGGCACAGCCCCATACGGCGAGCGCGTGCCGTTGAGCCCGCAGGCGAATTGATCGAGGTTGGTTTTGCCTTCTAGAACTGCGCCTGCATCTAGCAAGCGATGCACCACCTGCGCATCTTCACGCGCGGCATAGGCGAATGCTGGGCAGCCTGCTGTGGTGGTGAGGCCCAACACATCCATGTTGTCTTTCACAGCGAAGCGCAGGCCGTGCAAAGGTCCAGCACTTTTCACAGATGTATTGCCCTGCGCGTTTTCGGCGTGCGCGATGCGCGTGATCCATGCGGCATCACCGACGTGCGCTAGCTCAGCGTCTGTGCTGCGTGTGATTGCTGTGAATTGCCGTGACACCATGTTTGTGCATCCCATCTTGTATTCAAGATCGAATGCAAGGCTTGTGCCAAGTCCTAGTTAAAGACCGTGAAAGCAGCCATCACGTGGCAGAGCGGATCATGTTGCGCACCACAGGATAAATCTGAGCCTCCCAACGGCGGCCGTTGAACACCCCATAGTGGCCCACACCTGCTTGCAGGTGGTGCGTTTTTCGATAAGCCGGCAAGACGCTGCACAGGTCTTGTGCTGCCAGCGTTTGACCCATGCCGCAAATGTCATCACGCTCGCCCTCAACGGTCAGCAAAAACGTTTTGCGAATGGCCTTCATATTCAAAGGTCGGCCCTTGTAGGTGAGCAAGCCCTTGGGCAGCAAGTGTTCTTGAAACACGTTCTTCACGGTCTCTAAATAGAACGGCCCCGACAGATCCATGATGGCGAAATACTCTTTGTAGAAGTCGCGAATCAAATCAGCTTTTTCGTCTTCACCGTTCACGCGGTGTTCATACAGCGTTTTGAACGACTGGCGATGGCGGTCTAAGTTCATATTCAAAAACGCCATCAGCTGCATGAAGCCGGGGTACACACGCCGCCCCACGCCTTTGAAATGCAAGGGCACCATGCCCACGAGTTTTTGCTCAAACCACTCAATCGGCTGAGTCATCGCCAACTCGTTCACTTGCGTCGGGTTGACGCGCGTATCAATCGGGCCGGCCATCAAGGTCAGAGAAGCAGGCTGGCAGTCGCTACGGTCTTCAGCCATCACGGCCGTCGCCGCCAAGCACGCCACAGTGGGCTGACACACGCCCATCAAATGGGTGTTCGGCCCCAAGTGCTGCATGAACCAAATGATGTGTTCGATGTATTCATCCAAACCAAAAACACCTTCGCTCATCGGTATGTCGCGGATGTTGCGCCAATCGGTCAGGTACACCTCGTGGTCTTGCACCAAGGTCTGTACCGTGCCGCGCAGCAAGGTGGCGAAGTGTCCAGACATGGGGGCGACCAACAAGACCTTGGGCAAATCCACCGCGTCTTCGCGTTTGAAACACATGAGGTCGCAAAACGGTGTGCCGTACACCCGGCTCTCGCGCACAGGCACGGCCACACCTCTCGCGTTCACCACGGGTTCGATGTTGAATTCAGGGCGCACATGCGTGAAACCCAGCAGCGCGATCTGCTCGTAATAGGCCGCCATGCGCTGCAAAGGTGTGATGCGCTGGCCATCGAACCACGTCAGGCTGATGTCACGCGCATGCTCTGCAAATTTTCGGATGGGGTCTGACAGGTCTGCCACCACTTGGTAGTTCTGATAAATCATCGCGGCCTCTTTCATCACCCGCAGGTGCTGTGTATCTCACATCGCTGGTGCAAGAGCCGTGCCACGCATGGCATATCTTTTGCAAGGTTTGAGTCACACCTCACAGCACAAAGATCAAACACCATGGCCAAGACGACGCTCACCCTCAGCAGCAAGAACTACTCCTCTTGGTCACTGCGAGGCTGGCTGATGGTCAAGCTCGCAGGGCTGTCCTTCGAGGAAGTACCTGTGGCAACCGACAACGTCGATGCACGCGCAGAACTTTTATTGCTCTCGCCTTCCATCCTTGTGCCTTGCTTAGAACACGGCAAAGCGAAGGTGTGGGACACCCTAGCCATCGGCGAGTACCTCAACGAGATCGCACCAAAAGCAGCGCTGCTGCCCACCAACGCGGTGCACCGCGCACATTGCCGGTCCATTTGTGGCGAGATGCATTCGGGGTTTTCAGCCCTGCGTGCCTCGTTGCCCATGAACATCAAAGGTCGTTTCAACAAATTCAAGGTGTGGTCCAAAGCACAACTCGACATTGATCGCGTGCTCTTCATCTGGCGCGACTGCCTCACCACCTACAAAGGCCCGTTTTTATTTGGCAAGAAACCCACGCTTGCAGACTGCATGTTCGCGCCTGTGGTGACGCGCTTCATCACCTATGGCATTGCCCTCGACCCTGTGTGCGAGGCGTACTGCAAAACCATTTTGTCGATGCCCGAGATGAAGGAGTGGATGGCAGCCGCAACTGCAGAGCCTGACGATATTGAAGAACTTGAAGTGGAGTTTTAACCATGCCTACCGCCGTTTCTAAAACCATTGCCTACGAGAGCAACACCGATTTCTCGCACGTCAAACCCGAAGACACCCAGTTCTTACCCGGTGGCTTGCGCGACTTCTTTGTGTACCGTGATTTGGGCGTTGCCAAAGCCACACGCGGCAAGGTGATTGCCCACATCGCCAAAGCCAACATGCCGCCCGACAACGGCACAGGCTGGCACTACCACGTGGCCGAATTTCAAATCGTCATCATGCTCAAAGGCTGGGCGCGCTTTATGTATGGCGAGACACCCACGCTGGTGTCTGCCGGCGACTGCGTGCACCAGCGCCCGGGCATCGTGCACTACCTGTTCGACTACTCGCCCGATATGGAGTACTTGGAAATCGTGGGGCCTGCAGACTTTGAGTCCATCTCTGTGGAAGGGCCGTGTGCGGTTCCGGCCATCACGCCTTGGGTGAAGTGATTTACTTTCTTTAAAGACGAAAAAAAGGCCACCCGAAGGTGGCCTTTTTGTTGAATCGCACTTGGATTAGAAGTGGTATTCAGCACGCAGCATCGGAGTTTTAGCCGTTGCGCCTGGACCCGCTTGACCAGCACCAATCGCTGCAGTCGTAGGGTTACCAAATTTGTTTTTCCAGTATTGGTATTCCACGCCTACTTTGAGTGTGTTCTTGCTGGCGTTCACAGCGGCGCTCATGTCGTACATCACTTGCATGTCGATGTTGGTTTCAGCAGCGGTATCGCCACCAAACTCGTTCTTACCTTTGGCCGCAATAAAGTTTGCAAAACCTTCAAACGACAAAGTAACAGAGGCCACGCTGAATGGAATACCCCATGACAAACCGATCATGGGATGGGTGTCATAGCTGTAACGTGGTGTCGCAGTGCTGGTGAAGGTGCTGTAAGGCGCATTGCTTTCAGCCAATGCCAACAAACTCACGTTCAAAAAGCCAGGCACATCCAGCATCAAGGTTGGGCCCACCACCAGCATTTCCTTCTTCGAGTTGTAGCCCGCGTCGGTTTTGGTGTTGAAGTCAAAACCAGCCGTCACGCCCAAACCACGGACAACGCCTGATTTGAATGACTTGCCCGTGACCTTTTCCAAATCTAAGGTATTGCGATACACCACGTACACCTCGCGTGCACCGTCGGTGGAACCTGCACTGGAAGGGTCGTTTTTGTTGGACAACAACAAATCGACGTTGAAGAAGTTAGAGCCGTACTTGTAACCACTTGCGTGCGTGAGGCCATAAATATTTTTGGTGATCTCGGTGCTGCCAAAGGGCTCCGCATATTTAGAGCCGTGGCGAAAGCTCAGCGACGTGTCGCTCCAATCCGCAGCTTGGGCTGAGGTTGCGGCTATGGCTGCAAAAACGATAAGTGCAAGTTTGTGGTGCATGATTTAGCTTCCTTCTCGGTTAAAAGAATGAATTAGCAAAACCCGAGCCAGAAACAAAAAAAACCACCCGAAGGTGGTTTTTTCGAAAACTGTTTACACAGTTTTATTTAGCGCCCGGCACTTTGCCTTCGACGCCTTTGACGTAGAAGCCAACACCGCTCAAGAACTTGTCGTCAGCGACTTCGTCTTTCTTCAGCACTTCTTTGCCTGTGTTGTCGAGCAATGGGCCTTTCCAGATAACGAAGCTGCCATCTTTCAAACCAGCTTTGACGGTCTCCACTTTGGCTTTGGTCTCGGCTGGCACGTCTTCAGCGATGGACACGATATCAATCGCGCCGTCTTTCACGCCAGACCAGGTGTGGCCGCCGCCTGTCCACTTGCCTTCCAAGGCGGCGCGGGTGGCGTTGATGTAGTAAGGCGTCCAGTTGATCACGGCAGAAGCCAAGTGGGCCTTGGGACCGTAGGCGGTCATGTCGGAGTCCCAACCGAAGGCGCGCTTACCTTTGTCTTGGGCTGTTTTCAACACAGCAGGAGAGTCCGTGTTTTGGAACAAGATGTCAGCACCGCCGTTGATGAGCGATGTGGCAGCTTCTGTTTCTTTCGGTGGGTTGAACCACTCGTTGACCCACACGACTTTGGTTTTGACTTTGGGGTTGCTGGACTGAGCGCCCAAGGTGAAGCTGTTGATGTTGCGAATGACTTCAGGAATCGCGATAGAAGCCACCACACCCAAGGTGTTGGTCTTGGTCATCTTGCCCGCGATCACGCCAGCCATGTACGCGCCTTCGTAGGTGCGGCTGTCGTAAGTGCGCATGTTGGTCGCTTGCTTGTAGCCTGTGGCGTGTTCGAACTTCACGTCGGGGGTGTCAGCCGCCACTTTGAGCATGGGCTCCATGTAGCCAAAGGTGGTGCCAAACACCAGCTTGTTGCCTTGGCCAACCATGTCGCGAATCACGCGTTCTGCGTCAGCCGACTCGGGCACGTTCTCAACGAACGAGGTTTGAATTTTGTCGCCGAATTCTTTCTCCAAGGCCTTGCGTGCGTTGTCGTGCGCAAAGGTCCAACCGCCGTCGCCCACGGGGCCGACGTAGGCAAATGCAATCTTCAAAGGCTCAGGCTTGGCCGCGGCAGCGGGTGCTTCCGCAGGTTTAGCTTCTTCTTTTTTGCCACAGCCGACCAACACAGCAGCTGCCACAGCGCTCAAAGCTGCAACGTGCATCCAACGACGTTTGAACATGTCTGTCATGAAATTTCCTTTGAAAAAAGCATTGAAAAAAGCGAACGAATTATGAGCCAGGGAAAAACGGTTTGCCGATCGAGGCGGGCATGTTCACCCGCAACCAACGCGGGTTGCGCGAGATCAAGGCCAACACCACGATGGTGGCGAGGTAGGGCAGCATGCTCAAGAACTGGCTGGGCACATCCACGCCCGACGCCTGCAAATGAAACTGCAACATGGTCACACCACCAAACAGATAAGCACCAAGCAACACGCGTGCCGGGCGCCAAGTGGCGAAGGTGGTGAGGGCCAAAGCGATCCAGCCTTTGCCCGCGATCATGCCTTCCACCCACAGCGGTGTGTAAATGATGGAGATATAAGCCCCTGCCAAACCGCATAGGGCGCCGCCGGCCACAACCGCCAACAAACGGATGCGACGCACGGGGTAACCTAAGGCGTGCGCCGACTCTGGCGACTCACCCACCGCACGCAACACCAAGCCCGCACGGGTGCGGTAGAGGAAATAAATCAAGGCGAAGGTCAGCGCAATTGCGCCATACACCAGCGGATGGTGTTTGAACAAGGCGGGGCCCACAAACGGCAGATCGGCCAACACGGGCACCTCAAACTGCATGCGCTCTGGCAGTTTGGCCTGCACAAAGCTTACGCCCACAAAGGCAGAGAAACCGCCCCCAAACAAGCTCAAAGCCAAGCCCGTGGCGTATTGGTTGGTGTTCATCCAAATCACCAACACGCCAAACAGCGCAGCCATCAAAGCGCCTGCGCCCATGCCAGCCAAGAGGCCCAGCACGTCGCTGCCCGTGGTGGCCACCGTTGCAAAGCCCGCAATGGCGGCGCACAGCATCATGCCCTCGGCGCCTAAATTAACGATGCCTGCTTTTTCATTGATCAACAAGCCCAACGATGCCAGCGCCAAAACAGTGCCTGCATTCATGGTGGCGGCCCACAACAGTGCGTAGGTTTCCATCACAGTGCTCCCTCTGAACGTGAACGCGACGCACGAGACACCCAGCGCACGCGGTATTGCATCAAGGTGTCACACGCCAACAGGGTGAACAGCAACAAACCTTGAAACACACC
Source organism: Limnohabitans sp. TS-CS-82 (assembly GCF_002943475.1). Lineage (NCBI taxonomy): Bacteria > Pseudomonadati > Pseudomonadota > Betaproteobacteria > Burkholderiales > Comamonadaceae > Limnohabitans > Limnohabitans sp. TS-CS-82. Next base: position 132,074 of record NZ_PTQX01000014.1, read on the forward strand.
CGTCAACGAACGTGGCAAGCCCAACCGCGATTGCGCCAGCTCACCCCCGATGTAGAACATGCTCATCAACACCGCCGACAAGACCATGCCCACCGGATGCAAGCGCCCCACAAACGCCACGATGATGGCGGCAAAGCCATAGCCTGCAGGCACAAACGGCGTGAGTTGACGCAGCGGCCCCGCCACTTCCAAGCCACCCGCCAAACCAGCTGCCGCACCCGATGTCAGCAGCGCCAACCACAGCGCCTTGCGCGATGAAAAGCCTGCATAGCGCGCCGCATCGGGTGCCAAGCCGCCCACTTGCTGCGCAAAACCGGCGTGCGTGCGAAACAAAAACACCCACAAGCCAGCAGCCCCGGCCAACGCCAACAGCACACCAATGTTCACGCGCGTGCCCGTGATGAGTTTGGGAATTTGGGTGATGGCATCAAAGGTTTTGGTTTGTGGAAAGTTATAGCCCAAAGGGTCTTTCCAAGGGCCGTAGACCATGTAGTTCAGCGCCATCACAGCCACGTACACCAGCATCAGGCTGACCAAAATCTCGCTGGCATTGAAACGGTCACGCAACACCGCGGTGAGGCTGGCCCACGCCATGCCACCCACAACGCCTGCCAACAAAATCAACACCCAAAAGCCTGGCCCCGTGTTGGCATCGGCCATCAGGGCAACCCCAGAGGCAAACACCGCGCCCATCACAAACTGCCCTTCGGCGCCAATGTTCCACACGTTGGAGCGAAAGCACACAGCGAGCCCCAAGGCAATCAACAGCAAGGGCGTGGCTTTGACCATCAGTTCAGACAAGGCATACACGCTCTTGATGGGCTCCCAAAAGAACACCCCCAAACCGCGCACGGGGTCTTTGCCCAAGGCCATGAAGAGTCCGATGCCCAAGATCACGGTGATGGCCAAGGCCAACACGGGTGAGGCGTAGCGCCAAAGCGTGGACGGCTGGGCACGGGGCTCAAGACGCAACATGGGCCACCTCCTGTTGTGCAGCCGCAGGTGTTTTCCACAAGCCACTCATCCAAGCACCAATGCGTGACACGCTGGCTTCTTCACGACTCAGCGCGGGCGACAACTCGCCATGCGCGATGACGTGCAAACGGTCTGACAGTTCTAACAATTCGTCCAACTCCTCACTCACCACCAGCACGGCGCAGCCGGCATCACGCAAGGCCAGCAATGCGGCGCGAATTTGCGCCGAAGCCCCAACGTCCACGCCCCACGTGGGTTGCGAGACGATCAACAGCTTCGGAGCCGCCTCGATCTCGCGTCCCATCAAAAACTTTTGCAAATTACCACCCGAGAGCGAACGCGCCGCCGCATCTGGACCACCCGCTTTGACTTGGTAGCGCGCCATGATGGCCTCGGCCTGCGCCTGCAAAGTTTTTAAATTCAACCAACCCAGGACTTTGAGCCAACCCGTACTGGCCACCGCTTCGTGACGGGTGAGCAACAGGTTTTGCGCCAAGCTCAGGCTGGGCACAGCGCCACGCCCCAAGCGCTCTTCAGGCACAAAGTGCAGGCCGTGGGCTCGGCGTTGGTCAGGGCTCCATCGTCCGACCGATTGGCCGGCCAAGGCAATGCTGTCGTGCGGGGCACGCCGATCTTCCCCCGACAAGGCAAACAACAACTCGCGCTGACCATTGCCCGACACACCGGCAATGCCCACCACCTCGCCGGCACGCACTTGCAAGTCGACGCCTTTGAGGTCCACGCCAAAAGGATCGTCCGCCGTCAAACGCAAATCGCGCACGGTCAACACCTCTGCGCCGGGCTGGTGTGTGCGCACATTCAGTTCAGGGGGCAAGCTGCCAATCATGAGCTGACTCAGCGAGGCATTGGTTTCTTGGCGCGGGTCACACACGCCCGTCACGCGGCCTGCACGCATCACCGTGCACGCGGTGCACAAGGCACGAATTTCGTGGAGCTTGTGGCTGATGTACAAAATGCTGCGGCCTTCAGACGCCAGTTGGCGCAGCACCACAAACAGTTTCTCGACCGCCTGCGGCGTCAACACCGAGGTGGGTTCGTCCAAGATCAAGAGCTGGGGGTTGGTCAACAACGCACGGATGATTTCAACCCGCTGCATCTCGCCCACGCTCAAGGTGTGCACTAGGCGCTGTGGGTCAATGTCCAAGCCGTATTGCGACGCGGTGTCGGTGATGCGCTGGGTGACCTCGGCCAAACTGAAATGCTTGTCCAACCCTAGCCACACGTTCTCAGCCACGCTGAGCGTGTCAAACAAACTGAAGTGTTGAAACACCATGCTGATGCCCAAACGACGCGCCTCTTGCGGGTTGCGAATGTGCACCACCTCGCCGTTGAAGCGCATCTCGCCCGCATCGGGTTTCACCGCGCCGTAAATGATCTTCATCAAGGTCGACTTACCCGCACCGTTCTCGCCCAACACGGCGTGAATTTCGCCGGGTTGCACGGTCAAACTGACGGCATCGTTAGCCACCACGGCGGGGTAACGCTTGGTGATGTGAGCGAGAGACAAACGGGGACTAGACATGACAAAACATCGAAACTCGTGAAGCACATGAGGTTAACAGCACGCAAGGGCCGTGCCCGCGACACCCAGCCCCAGACAAACCCCTTAAATGCCAGACAATCTGAGCATGAGCAAAACCATTGTTTACCCACAAAAAGTCGAATTTGGCGACTGCGATCCGGCCCGCATCGTCTGGTTTCCCAACTTCTTTCGCTGGATTGACGCGGCCTCGCGCCACTTCTTTGTGCAATGCGGCGTGCCGTCTTGGCACGAGACCGAGCAAACCTTGGGCGTGATCGGCACGCCGCTGGTCGACACCCATGCGCGCTTTGTCAAAACTGCCAGCTATGGCGATTTGCTGGAGATTCACACCAGCATCACCGAATGGCGCGAAAAGAGCTTCGTGATGCACTACGAAATTCGTCGTGGCGAAGACTTGATCATGGCGTGCGACGAGGTGCGCATCTTTGCCGCACACCGCGAAGGTGCCAACGCCTCGCAGCCTGGCATCCGTGCGGTGGCCATTCCGCCATCGATTCGCAGCCTGTGCGATTAAAGCACCAGCATCGCCCGAAAGTCGTTGACGTTGGTGTGCGTGGGGCCGGTGATGACCAAGTCGCCCACCGCGCTGAAAAAACCGTAGGCATCGTTACGGTCTAAGCAGTTGGCAGGTTTCACGCCTTGCGCCTCTGCGCGCGCCAAGGTGTCGGGTGACACGGCGGCACCGGCGTTGTCTTCAATGCCGTCAATGCCATCGGTGTCCGCCGCGATGGCCCACACCCCCGCTTGCGCTTGTAGGGCGACAGCCAGTCCCAAACAAAACTCGCCGGCACGGCCGCCTCGGCCCTTGGGAGTTCCCTCTGGCTGTTTGCGAATGGTGACCGTGGTTTCGCCACCACTCAAAATGACACAGGGCTTTTGAAACGGGCCTTTGCCCTGCGCCGCAGCGCGGGCCAAAGCGGCATGCACCTTGCCCACTTCGCGGGACTCACCTTCGAGTTCATCGCTCAAAACATACGCATTCAAACCCGCGGCACGGGCCAGCTCAGCGGCTGCATCGAGCGACTGCTGGGGCGTGGCAATCAGGTGAACCGGTTGCTCATCCCACTGCGGGCTGGGCTTGGGCGTTTCTAAAGTCCCGGCTTTCAACGCGGCTTCAATCGCGGCAGGCACCGCAATTTTGTAGCGCTGCAAAATCGCCCACGCATCTGCGCAGGTCGTGCGGTCGGCCACGGTGGGGCCACTGGCGATGACCGAGGGGTCGTCGCCCGGCACATCGCTGATGGTCAGCGTCACCACTTGCGCGGGCGCACAAGCTGCCGCCAAACGACCGCCTTTGATGCGCGACAAATGCTTGCGCACGCAATTCATTTCGCCAATGTTGGCCCCGCTGTTGAGCAAGTCGCGGTTGATGCGTTGCTTGTCTTCCAGCGTCAAGCCCTCGGCGGGCAAGGTCAGCAAGGCCGAGCCTCCGCCTGAAATCAAGCACAACACCAAGTCGTCTTTGGTCAAGCCTTGGGTCAATTCCAAAATACGTTCGGCAGCCGCTAAGCCTGCCGCATCCGGCACGGGGTGCGAGGCTTCGACCACCTCAATGCGCTCAGGCAAACCTTCAGGACGTGGCGGAATGTGGTGATAACGCGTGACCACCAAACCCGACAGCGGTTTGTCAGCGGGCCACAAAGCCTCCACCGCCTGCGCCATGGCACCACCCGCTTTGCCCGCACCCAGCACCACGGTGCGACCTTTAGGCGGCTTGGGCAAATAGGCAGCGGTGTTGTGCAGCGGCAAGGCGCGCAGCACGGCGGCATCGTAGAGCTGACGTAAAAAAACCTGCGGCTGTGCGCACACAGCTGCAGGCGACTGAAAAACAGAAGGGGTCGAAGAAGTCAGAGGATGCTCACTTTTTGCCAAGACCCAAACGCGCAGCACCTTCGGTGTAGAGCTGGGTGCGTTCTTTCATGAAGGCATCCATTTGGTCCACACCGATGTTGACCAATTCAAAGCCGTTTTTGGCTGCGAGTTCTTTCATTTCGGGGTCGTTGTTGAGGTTGGCCCACAGCTCAGACAAACGCTTGCGCTGCTCGGGCGTGGCTGATTTTGGCACGCCAATGCCGCGGTAGGCCCCGTCCACCCAGTTGACACCCAACTCTTTGAAGGTGGGCACATCGGGCATCAGCGGGTGACGCTGCTCCATCGCCACAGCCAGGGCGCGCACACGCGTTTTGTTGTTGATGGCAAACGGCGTGTAAGTGATGGCGCCATCCACTTGGCTGCCCAACACGGCGGTGGTCATGTCGCCCGTGCCTTTGAAAGGGATGTAAATGGTTTTGACGTTGAAAGCTGCATTCAAACGCTCATGCGCGGCGTGGTTGGCCGAGTTCAAACCTGAGCCACCCAACGACAACTTGCCGGGCTCTTTTTTGACCGCAGCCAAAAACTCGGCAAAGGTTTTGATGGGGCTGGCGACAGGCACCACCAAGATGTCAGGCGTGTAGTGGAACCAATACACAGGCGTGACATCGGCCGTCTTGTATTGCACTTGACCCTCGATGGGCTGAAACACGATGTGCGGCAAGTTGATGCCCACCACGTTCACGCCATCGGCAGGCAGGCTGTTCATCTGTGTCCACATCAAAGCGCCACCCGCACCGGCCTTGTACTGCACCACGGTATCAATGGCTGCGCACTTCTTTTTCAGCACTGCTTGCTGGTGGCGCGCCGACAAATCGGACTCGCCGCCAGGTGGGAAGGCCTGCCAGTACTGCACGTTTTTATCGGGGCAAGGCTGAGCAAACGCAGCCGCGGTAAGCAGCGCGGACGCTGCAGCAAGAACTTTGAAAGACAGATTGAAACGCATGGTGTTGTCTCCAGTTTTTAGGGTTAAATCATCAAAGCACAAACGGCCTGTGTCACCTGCTCGGTGGTGGCCTTGCCGCCCAAGTCGCCCGTGTGCAAAGCAGGGTTGGCCGTGACTTGCTCGATGGCATGCATCAGTTTTTGCGCAGCCTCGAACTCGCCCAAATGCTCCAACAGCATGACGCAACTCCAGAAAGTGCCTACAGGGTTTGCCAGCCCTTTGCCCATGATGTCGAAGGCCGAGCCGTGGATGGGCTCGAACATGCTGGGGTAACGGCGCTCGGGATCAATGTTGCCGGTTGGGGCGATGCCTAAGCTGCCTGCCAACGCAGCGGCCAAGTCGCTCAAGATGTCCGCGTGCAAGTTGGTGGCCACGAGGGTGTCCAGCGTGGCAGGACGGTTGACCATGCGGGCCGTGGCCGCGTCGACCAGTTCTTTGTCCCATTTGACGTCGGGAAACTCTTGGCTGATTTGCACGGCAATTTCATCCCACATCACCATGGCATGGCGTTGCGCGTTGGACTTGGTGACCACGGTCAACAACTTGCGGGGGCGCGATTGCGCCAGCTTGAAGGCGTAACGCATGATGCGCTCCACGCCAGCGCGGGTCATCATCGACACGTCGGTGGCCACTTCAATCGGATGGCCTTGGTGGGCACGACCGCCCACGCCAGAGTACTCGCCCTCGGAGTTTTCGCGCACGATGACCCAGTCGAGGTCTTTGGCTGTGCAGCGCTTCAGCGGCGCGTCAATGCCGGGCAAGATGCGCGTGGGGCGCACGTTGGCGTATTGGTCAAAGCCTTGGCAAATTTTCAGGCGCAAACCCCACAGGGTGATGTGGTCGGGAATGTGCGGGTCACCTGCCGAGCCAAACAAAATGGCATCCATGGGGCGCAGGGCATCGAGGCCGTCTTTGGGCATCATCTCGCCATGGGCGCGGTACCAGTCGCCGCCCCAGCCAAAGCTGGTGAACTCGAAGTTGAAATCTTGGCGGGCCGCAGCCAATGCTTGCAGCACTTGCTGACCGGCCGGCACCACCTCTTTGCCAATGCCGTCACCGGGAATGCATGCGATTTTGTAGGTCTTCATAAATAGGAACTGTGTGTCGAGGTTGAAACAAGCCACAACCTTAGGCGACACATCGATTCATGAACGAGCGCAAATTGAACCCACTGTTGAATATGATTTAACAATGACCACACCCAGCTCTGCCCCCTCCGAAATGGCGTTTTTCAGCCTGCTGGTGCGCACCGGCAGTTTGTCGGCCGCGGCACGCGAACTCAACGTCACCACACCCGCTGTCAGCAAACGGCTGTCGCAAATGGAGGCGCGTTTGGGTGTGCAACTCATGCACCGCACCACGCGACGCATGGGCCTGACGCCCGAGGGTGAGTTGTATTTGGCCCACGCCCGCCGCATCTTGGCTGACATTGACGACATGGAACGCCAAGTCAGCAGCGCCCTCGCAGCGCCCAAAGGTTTGCTGCGCGTCAACGCCACGCTGGGGTTTGGGCGCAGCCACATCGCGCCCTTGATCTCGCAATTTGCCAAGCGCTACCCCGAGGTGGAGGTTCAGTTGCAACTCACCGTCAATCCGCCACCGTTGAGCGAAGACGCGTTTGATGTGTGCATCCGCTTTGGCGAACCGCCCGACGCACGCGTGATGGCCAAGCGCATCGCATCGAACCGGCGTTTGATGTGTGCCTCGCCCGCTTATTTGGCCAAGCACGGCACACCCAAGGTGCCTACTGATTTGGCGCAACACAGCTGCATTGGCATTCGCCAAGGCGATGAGGCTTATGGCATTTGGCACTTTGTGAATGGCAAAAAAACAGAAACCGTCAAAGTGCGCGGCACGCTGAGCACCAACGACGGTGAAATTGCTGTCAGCTGGGCCTTGGCGGGCCACGGCGTGCTGATGCGCGCCGAATGGGACATTGCCAAATACCTGCGCAGCGGACGCTTGCAGCAAGTGCTTGAAAACTACCCCACACCCGCGGCCGACATCTATGCGGTCTACCCACCGCGTCATCAAACGGCGGCGCGCGTGCAAGCTTTTGTGGGCTTTGTTTCTGAGGCGTTAAAGTCTTCACCATGACCACCTTGCTCATCCACCGCGCCCGCTGCATCGCTACGCAAGACGATGCCAACACCGAACTCAATAACGCCTCGCTGCTGTTACGCGATGGCAAGATTGAACGCATCATTCCCGCCGGAGAAAACATCGATGAGCTTCTAACGCAAGTCGACGAAGTGATTGACGCCCGCCGCCATGTGGTGGTGCCTGGCTTGATCAACACGCACCACCACATGGTGCAAAGCCTCACGCGTGCTGTGCCGCAGGTGCAAAACGCCGAGCTGTTCAGCTGGCTCAAAGGGCTGTACCCCATTTGGGCGGGACTCACGCCCGAGATGGTGTTGGTGTCGAACCAAGTGGCCATGGCCGAGCTGCTGCTCAGCGGCTGCACCACCAGCAGCGACCACTTGTACATCTACCCCAACGGCGTGCGACTGGACGACAGCATTGAAGCCGCGCACACCATTGGCATGCGCTTCACGGCCACACGCGGCAGCATGAGCGTGGGCGAAAGCCAAGGCGGCCTGCCGCCCGACCGTGTGGTGGAAAAAGAAGCCTTCATCCTCAAAGAAACCCAACGCCTGATTGAGACCTATCACGATGCCAGCTATGGCGCGATGACGCATGTGGCCGTGGCCCCCTGCTCGCCCTTTAGCGTGAGCCAAGACCTCATGCGCGAATCCGCCAAACTGGCCCGCGCGCACAAGGTGCGCCTGCACACGCACTTGGCCGAGAACGACCACGACATTGCGTACTCACGAGAAAAATTCAACTGCACGCCCGCGCAATACGCCGAAGACTTAGGCTGGGTGGGCCACGATGTGTGGCACGCCCACTGCGTGAAGCTGGACGACGAAGGCACGTATTTGTTTGCACGCACGCGCACGGGCATTGCCCACTGCCCGTGCAGCAATATGCGATTGGCCAGCGGCATCTTGCCCCTGCGCAAAATGCTTGACGCCGGTGTGCCTATTGGTTTGGGCGTAGACGGCAGCGCCAGCAACGACGGAGCCCATCTGTTGAACGAAGCCCGCCAAGCCATGCTGCTGGCACGCGTGGGCCGAGCGCTGGATGCACCGCGCGTTGACAACGGACGCACGGTTTTTGGCTGCGATCTTGGCCCCGCCGAAATGACACCCCGCGACGCCCTACGCCTAGCCACACGCGGTGGCGCAGAAGTGCTGGGCCGCGCCCACGAGCTGGGGCAAATCAAAGAGGGCTATTGCGCCGACATTGCGATGTTCCGCACCGACACACTCAGCATGGCCGGCGGCGCCGTGCACGACCCCGTGGGTGCGCTGCTCCTATGCGCCAGCGACAACGCGGACTACACCATCGTGAATGGCCGCGTGGTGGTGCGCAAGGGAGAGATTGCAACGGTGGATATGGGGCCGTTGATTGAGAGGCATAACCAGCTGGCGATGCAGTTGGCGTTGGGGGCTAGTTCAGCGGGTTGAATGCTGTCAACGCATTCAAATACGCTTCGCCCCTTGCCTCGGCAAAAAGATCTAGCGCAAGTGTGAATGCAGCTTGCACTAGCAAGCCCAGACCTATACCCACCGCTGCATCCGATTTAGATACGAACGTAATCAGCGCCAGGGCGAATACGAGCAACACGATCTCAATTGTTTTGTAGATTTTGAAATTCGTCATGACGGTTTGCATGCGGTCAATCTCCTCTACTTGAAATTGCACGGGTTCATTTTTTTGCAACACGCTCAAGCTCTGCACTTGGGCGTCAGTGCGAGCGTAAATGGTGAATCCCACCACCATTTGCATCAAGGCCACCACCACCAACGGCAAGGCCATGAGGCGAAAGCGATGATCAGTCATCCACAGCCAAACCGCGACGCCAATCGCCAGTAAACCCACGGCCAAAAAAAGAATGCTTTCTTGTTTTTCACCGACAAAATAAACCAACAGTTCTTTCGTCATTTCAATCTCGCCTAGGTTTGTGGATCGGTCTATTCAATGGAGTTGGGTGTTCACGCAACTTTTTCGGTAGGCCGCTGGCGTAATACCAGTCCAACCTCTGAACGCTCGGATGAACGAGTTGCTTTCCTGAAATCCAAGTAGCCACGAAATCTCTCCGGCTGAAATATCGGTGCGGCTCAGGTAATGACGCGCCAGTTCATGCCGCACCTCGCTGAGCAACTCTTGATACCCCACCGATTCGTCGACCAGTTGCCGCTGCAAAGAACGTTTGCTCAACGCCAAGCGCTGGGCCACAGCGTCGATGCTGCTGATACCAGCGGGCAACGTCTCCAGCAACACCGCCCTGACCCGCTCGCGCATGCTCGCTTGGGCACCCAACTCAGAGAGCCGACTGTTGAGGGCGGGTTCAAACGCAGCCCACATGGCCATGTTGTCGGTCAAAAATGGCCGGCGTCCATCGTGCGCCGAAAACGTCATTTGGATCTGTTCAGAAGCGCCCAAAGCACAGCCCAGATAGGCTTGGTAGGGCGCGAGATTCAAGGGTAAATCTGGCACCGAGGCCGCCAAGGGTTCTATGCGCGCTCGCGTGCCCAGCCGTGCCAGTTGAGTGAAAAAAACAAGCTCCGACACACCCAAGCTACGAGGAATCGGCTCGTCGCTACCGTAGCAGCTGAGGGTGATTTGTGTGCAATCCGCGCGGATGTCGACCACCATGTGCAAGGGGCAAATCAGGCGTTTGTAGTGCGCTAGCCGCTGCAGCGCAGTGTTCAGGTCTGGGCTGCACAGACAGGCGAACATGGCGGGGTCAAAGGCTTCCACCGACATGGCCTGCGCGAGCTTCAGGGCCAGCTCGTCATTGCCTGCGGCCTGCTCCAGTCCACGCCACAAGTCAAAGTACTGCGCGGGCGACAAGCTCGCTCCCCCCGTGCGTGCAAACAGGTCACCCGGCAGCCGAGCCAGTCTCAGCACATCGTCGGGGGCGTAGCCCATGTCCACGATGAGCAGTTTCCAACTCATCTGCACGGCAAAGCGTGTGGCCTGTTTCACGGTGTGGTGCTTTCTGGGATGTCGGGGAGTTTCGGAGGGTCGAACTACTTGGCTTGGCTCATGATGGCCATGTCAAAGATGCGGTCCCCGAAATACTTGCGGATGAACATCAAAGGCTTGGCCATTTTGCCGATGACATAACGGGTTTTGGGTCGGCGCGAACGCACAGCCTGCAGTATGGCATCAGCCACCACCGAAGGCGGCGAGGCAGCGCCCTCTTTGGCATACGTACTGCGCATGGCCTTGGCCATGCCCTGCGCCATGACGTGGTAAGGGCCATGGCCCGAACGTGCGAGCATGGGTTCTAGCATCACGCCCCCCCATTCGGTGGCAATGACACCGGGCTCGATGATCACCACCTGGATGCCGAAAGGCGCTAATTCAAGGCGCAAGCAATCGCTCCAGCCTTCCACCGCATGCTTGGTGGCGTGATACCACGAGCCCAGCGGGGTGTACATCTTGCCGCCCATGGACGAGATGTTGATGACCTTGCCCGCCTGCTGGCGGCGCATGTGGGGGAGTGCCAATTGCGTGAGCCGCGCCATGCCAAACAGGTTGACTTCAAACTGGTAGCGGGCATCGGCGAGGGTTGAATCTTCCATCGCGCCGTACATGCCAAAGCCAGCGTTGTTGACCAGCACGTCGATACCGTCATGGCTTGCTTCGATGGTGTTCACGGCAGCAACGATGTCGGCATCCACCGAAATATCCATTTGCAGCGGTATCGCGCCCAAGGCCCGCAGGTCTTCCATTTGGGCCAAGCGACGGGCCGCGACATAAACCACCAGCCCCTCTTGCAGCAACCGTTTGGCCGTTTCTTTGCCCATGCCGGACGATGCGCCGGTGATGAGGGCAATCTGTGGTTTGGGGAATGTGGATGCCATGAAATACTCCGTTCGTGAATGTGCTGCGAATGGAGTTATGGTCGCGCAGGGCGTGACGCCTGTCGCCATCGGATCGTGCCAACGTCAATGCGAAAGGCGACAGCTAAAAATCAAAGACCGCGCGGGTCAGCTCGCATCTGGATTCCCAGTGCTGTTAGTACCTTCAAGACTGTCTCAAATCGCGGCTTAGCACCTGCTGCAAAAACCTTGTACAGGCTTTCACGCCCCAAGCCCGTGTCACGCGCGATCTGCGCCATGCCTCTGGCTTTGGCCACGTCGCCAATCGCGGAGAGCAACAAGTCGGTATCACCACTTGCCAAGGCTTGATTCAAATACTCCGCGATCATTTCCTCGCTGTCGAGGTAGCTGGCTGCGTCAAATTCTGTTGTCTTACCCATGCGTTTGCTCCTTGGCCAATTGTTGGGCGCGAGCGATATCGCGCTGCTGTGTTGACTTGTCGCCGCCTGCGAGCAACAAAATAATCTGATCCCCGCGCTTGCAAAAATACACGCGGTAGCCCGGCCCCATGTGCCAGCGTAGTTCTGATACGCCGCCGCCCACAGACTTCACATCACCCAAATGCCCCGCTTGCACTTGCTTGAGTCGCAACACAATGGCTGCTTTGGCCTGCAAGTCCTTGAGGCTTTTAAGCCAACGACTGAATGCGGATGTTTGCTCTAGGTGATAGCGCTTTATTGTATCCATTTAGATACTTTCATATTTAATAGTGAAAAGCTTGGCAACGGGGTTCATTTTTAAAACTCATGTCTCAGAGCAGTTAAACGAAAAGTCAAAACTGTTTGCACTCGCCACCACACGCGCACAAACCTAAACTGGCCCCATGATCCAAGGCCTAGTCCAACTCTTCATCTTCCAAGCCCTAGGCGAACTGGTCTCTAAATTCGCCCTGCCCTTCATCCCCGGCCCCGTGTTGGGCTTGGTGTTGTTGTTGGCGTATCTCAGCGTGCGCGGCCATGTGCCTGCGGCGATTGATTTGGTGGGCAGCAGCGTTCTACAGCACTTGGGGTTGTTGTTCATCCCCGCGTCGGTGGGCGTGGTGCTTTACTTGCCCGTGTTGCAGGCCAACGCGTGGGCCATCAGCGCGGCGCTGGTGGTGAGCGTGCTGGCTACGGTGGCTGTGACGGCGGGCTTGCTCAAGGTGTTGGCCAAGAAGGAGCCGACTGATGAGTAACGAGTTTCAAACGCAGTTGCCACCCATCTCTGACATTTGGGTGTACCTCTCGGGTAGCCCGCTGCTGGCTTTGGTGCTGACGCTGAGCGCGTATTTGTTGGGCCTCACGCTGTACGAGCGCAGCCAGCGCAACCCACTGGCCAACCCTGTGTTGATTGCGGTGGTGGTGGTCACGCTCAGCATCCGCGTGCTCGACATGCCATATGCCAAGTATTTCGAAGGCGCGCAGTTTGTGCACTTCTTGCTGGGCACGGCCACGGTGTCGCTGGCCATTCCAATCTACAAAGGTTTTGCGTCGCTCAAGGGACGCATGGGCGTGTTGCTACTATCGCTGATAGCGGGTGGCATCACGTCAGTGTTCACCGCCGTGGGTATGGCGCGTTGGTTGGGCGTGGACGAATCGTTGGTGCGCGGCTTGGTGGCCAAGTCGGTCACCGCGCCGATTGCGATGGGCATTGCCGAACGCGTGCAGGCCTCGCCCACCTTGACCGCCATCTTTGCGGTGAGCACCGGCATCTTGGGAGCCATCCTAGGCCGCTACGTGCTTGATGTGTTGCGCGTCACCCAATGGTGGCAACGCGGCTTTGCCCTCGGTGTGGCCGCACACGGCATAGGCACCTCTCGTGCGTTCAGTGTGAACGCCGAGGCTGGGGCTTATGCCAGCCTCGGCATGGGTCTTCATGGCATCGTGGGGGCAGTGGTAATTCCGCAGGCGGTGGCTTGGTGGTTTTAAGGCTTGCAGCCAAGCCGAAGCTTTAGCTAAAATGGCTAAACACTAGGAGCACGCCATGCAAATCACAGCCACAGAAGCCAAAAACCGTTTTGGCAGCATTTGCGCCCTCGCCAAGCGCGAGCCCGTGTTTGTTGAAAAAGCGGGCCAAATTGACACCGTCATCCTGTCGGCTGACCAATACCGCGCCTTGCAGGCCAACCAAAACAACAGCAGCTTGGCCGCTCGCAAAAAGCAATTTGAAGACGAGTTTGGCGAATGGATCGCAGCCCAAAACACTTGGGTCGAAAAGCAAGGCATTCCTGGCTCAGATTTGCGCCCCTGGTAAATCGCCATGGCTCAATTTGACGTTTACGCCAATCCCAGCGAAAGCGCGACACACGGCATTCCTTATGTAGTGGTGGTTCAAAGCGACTTGCTAGATGCCCTAGTCACGCGCATGACCATTCCACTCGCCACGATTGAGTTTGCCGCGAAAGCACCTGACAAGCTCTGCCCTCTCGTGACAGTGAACGGCCAGCGCCTGCGCGCACTGGCCCACTACACAGCCCCTTTACCCACCCGCAATTTGCGCAAATTAGTGGGCAATTTATCAGCGCAATCGAGTGCGCTGATTGGAGCCGTGGATGTGGTGTTCTCTGGCGTTTAGCAGTCAGAGGCTTAGGTGTCGCCAAACTTAGCGCGACAAATCTTGCATCACCTTGAACAAGTCCGACTTGCCTTCAAAGCCAATGCCCGGCAGGTCTGGCATGGTGATGAAGCTGTTCTCGACCTTCACGCCATCAGGGAAGCCGCCGAAGGGTTGGAACAAATCTGGGTAGCTTTCGTTGCCGCCTAAGCCCAAACCCGCTGCAATGTTCAGCGACATTTGGTGACCCCCGTGCGGGATGCAGCGACTGGCTGACCAGCCATGTTCTTTGAGCATGTCCAAGGTGCGCAGGTACTCCACCAAGCCGTAGCTCAAGGCGCAATCAAACTGCAACCAATCGCGATCAGGGCGCATGCCGCCGTAGCGAATGAGGTTGCGCGCGTCTTGCATGGAGAACAGGTTTTCACCGGTGGCCATCGGGTTCTTGTAGTAGCTGCGCAGCGTTTGTTGCAGCTCGTAGTCGAGTGGGTCGCCCGCCTCTTCGTACCAAAACAAATCGTATTGAGACAGTGCTTTGGCGTAGGCCACGGCGGTGTCACGGTCAAAGCGACCGTTGGCATCCACACACAATTTTTGGCCGTCTTGCAGCACGCTCAACACCGAGTCGATGCGGCGCAAATCTTCGTCCAAAGAAGCGCCACCAATTTTTTGTTTCACCACCGAGTAGCCACGGTCGATGTAGCTGCGCATTTCGTCTTTGAGTTTTTCGTGGTCTTGACCCGGGTAGTAATAGCCACCTGCCGCATACACAAACACTTGGCGATTGGGCTGGCCGTTGCCATAGCGATCTGCCAGCAATTGAAACAGCGGTTTGCCTTCAACTTTGGCCACCGCGTCCCACACCGCCATGTCGATGGTGCCCATGGCGACCGAGCGCTCGCCGTGTCCACCTGGTTTTTCGTTGGTGAACATCGTGGCCCAAATCTTGTGTGGGTCAAGGTTGTTGCCCGTGTCGTCTAGCAAGCTCTCAGGCTTGGCTTCGAGCACGCGAGGGATGAATCGCTCGCGCATCAGCATGCCTTGCCCGTAGCGACCGTTCGAGTTAAAGCCATAGCCCACCACGGGTTTGCCATCGCGCATCACGTCGGTGATGACGGCGACAAGGCTCAAGGTCATTTTGCTAAAGTCGATGTAGGCATTGCGGATCGGCGAGCTGATCGGCAGGGTAATTTCTCTGATTTCTACGATTTTCATTTTCAATTCCTCAGTGACTCAACGTGGACAAGATCGATAGGGCGCATGCTAAGCAGCGCTTTTGATTTGCGCCAATGCTGTTTTTTTCACATCCCATGCTTTGAAAGCATCGCCTCATGACAACCCTGAATCTCTCTTGGCTGGAAGACTTTTTGGCACTCGCTGCCAGCGGTCATTTCTCGCGTGCAGCCGATGAGCGACACATGACCCAGCCCGCATTCAGCCGCCGCATACGGGCTTTGGAAACGTGGCTGGGGGCTGAGCTCTTTGACCGTAGCAACCAACCCGCGACGTTGACAGACACGGGTCAATGGTTCAACGGCATCGCCACCGATATGCTGGCCAAGGCAGCCAAGATCCCAGGCGAAGCGCGTGCATTCAACGAAGCCAATGCCAACACACTGCGCATCGCCTCCACCCATGCACTGTCGTTCACCTTCATGCCCTATTGGTTGCGCGGCCTCGAATCGCAAATGGCCATCGGCCAAGTGCAATTGATTTCGGATGTACTGCAGCGCTGCGAAACCATGTTGCTTGAAAGCCAAGTGCAGTTTCTGCTGACCCATACCCATGCAGAAGCCATCAACGCGCTCGACACCCAAGGCTATCCCTCCATCGTGGTGGGCGAGGACTTGCTCGTGCCCGTCTCTGCGCCTAAAAAAGATGGCACGCCGCTGCATGCGTTGAACAAACGCGCCACCAAAAACCCAGCCAAATTACTGAGCTACAGCGCCGAGTCAGGCATTGGGCGCATCGTGGCGCAAACACAAGCTGCGAACGCATCACCTTGGCCCACAGAAACCGTGTTCACCGCGCACTTAGCCTCCGTTTTAAGAACCATGGCGCTGGATGGACGCGGCATGGCTTGGCTGCCCCAATCCTTGATTCACGAAGACTTGGCACGCGGTGTGTTGGTCGAAGCGGCACCCGACATGGCGGGCATCAAGATGGCCATCAAGCTCTACCGCGACAAGACCGCACTCAGCAAAGCGGGTGAAGACTTTTGGTCTGCCAATTTGCGTTAACTATGGCTTGGCAAGTTTTACTTCACCAACGCAACCGACTTCACCTGCGCCCACGCAGGCATGCCCACCTGCAAGCCCAGCTCATGCGCGCCACGCGCCGTGATGCGTGCCAGCAGCACGGTGTCGCCACAGCGCAAACGCAGCAGCGTTTGTGACGGATGTGCCTCTGGCGTGATGGCGTCCACCACGCAGGGCACGTGGTTTTGAATGCTGGTGTGTGTGGCTTCGTGCAAGGTCACACTCACATCGCGGGCCAGCACGCGCAGGCGCACGGTTTGGCCAAGCTCTAAGCCACTGTCGCGCACCCACAGCGCGCCACCGGCAAAGCCGACCTGAGCCAAGTGCCATTGCGTGTCGATGGCCAGCACGATGCCGGTCAGCAACGCGCCTGCATCCTCGCCCACCACCACAGGCAGCTCGGCTTGGGTCAGCACTTCGGCCACGGGTCCGTTGGCTTGCACGCGGCCTGCGTTCATGACCAGCAGTGTGTCGGCCAAGCGGGCCACTTCGTCTACCGCATGGGTGACGTAGAGCATGGGGATGTTCAAGTCGTCGCGCAGTTTTTCTAACCACGGCAGCACTTCTTGTCGGCGCGCGTGGTCGAGCGCGGCCAACGGTTCGTCTAGCAACAACAAGCGCGGCTGCGTGACCAGGGCGCGGGCAATGGCCACGCGTTGGCGCTCGCCCCCAGACAGCTCGTGGCTGCGGCGCTTGAGCAAATGGCCAATGCCCAGCAGCTCAATGGTTTGTTGCTGCACGGCTTGGCTCATCGCATTGCGGCTGTTTTTTTCGGCACGTTGGTGGCCGTAGGCCAAGTTGCCTGCCACATCCAAATGGTCAAACAACGACGCCTCTTGAAACACATAACCCAAGGCACGTTGGTGCGTGGGCAGGCGCACATGGTTTGCATCGTCTTGCCACACCTCGTGGCCCAGTTGCACAACGCCACGCGCTGAAGGTTCTAGCCCAGCCACGCATCGCAGCAAGGTGGTTTTGCCACAGCCCGAGGGGCCAAAGATGACGGTGATGCCGTGTGCGGGCAACTGCACATCGACCGACACATCAAAGTCGGCACGCGCGATATCGAGCTGCAAGTGGATGTTCATGCGCCCACCTTTTTACGTTGATCAGCGCGACGGTTAAACCACGACAGGCCCAACAACACCACAAACGAAAAGACCAACATCACACCGGCCAAGCCATGCGCTTGGCTGTATTCCATCGCTTCGACATGGCCGTAAATTTGGGTGGACACCACACGCGTTTTGTCGGGGATGTTGCCACCAATCATCAGCACCACACCAAACTCGCCCACGGTGTGCGCAAAGCTCAGCATGGCGGCCATCACAAAACCGGGCTTGGCCAAAGGCACGGCCACAGTGAAAAAGGCATCCCACTTGCTGGCTCGCAAAGTGGCAGCCACTTCCATCGGGCGCGGACCCATGGCTTCAAACGCGTTGACCAGTGGCTGCACAGCGAACGGCAGCGAATACACAACGGAGCCCAACACCAAGCCCCAAAAACTAAACGCCAATGTGCCCCAGCCCGCCCATTGCGTGAACTGGCCAATCGGGCCGTTGGGCCCAAGCGCCACCAACAAATAAAAACCCAGCACCGTGGGCGGCAACACCAAGGGCAGCGCGACGAGCGACGCCACAGGCGCACGCCAAGCAGAGCGCGTGTGCGCCAGCCACCAAGCCACCGGCGTGGCGAGCAACAGCAGCAGCACGGTGGTGACGCTGGCGAGCTGCAGCGTCAGCGCAATGGCTTGGAAATCTTCGGCGCTTAAATTCATGCCCACACTTTACAGGGCATGGCGACCGCCCTCGACCTCTCAATGGTCAAGCGCATAGCCATAAGTTCGAATGATGGTTTTGGCAGTGTCGCCTTGCAGGTATTTCAACAGTGCGTGTGCGGCTGCGTTGTCTTTGCCCGCATTGAGCAACACGGCGTCTTGCTTGAGCGATGTGTGCATGCTTTGCGGCACGACCCATGCCGAGCCTTGGGTGATGCGACCGTCAACTGAGATTTGCGACAAGGCGACAAACCCGAGTTGTGCGTTTTCGGTGCTGACGAATTGATAGGTTTGCCCGATGCTGTCGCCTTGCACGAGCTTAGGCATGACATTGGCTTGCACACCCAGCGTCTTGATCACTTCCATCGCCGCCACCCCATAAGGGGCGAGCTTGGGATAGGCCATGGCAATCTTGTGTATGCCGAGTTTTTCAAAGCTTTGGCTGCGCAGCACCTCGCCCCTCTCGTCTACCAAATGGGGCTGCTTGCTCCACAACGCCAAGCGGCCCGTGGCATAAGTGAAGCGTGTGCCCGCGGCAGCGAGGCCTTCTTTTTCTAAGCGTGCGGGGGTTTCGTCATCTGCCGCCAACAGCACCGCGAATGGCGCTCCGTTTTTGATTTGCGCGTAGAACTTACCCGTCGCACCAAAGGCCAGCTGGGCTTTGTGCCCCGTGTCTTGCTCAAACGCCTTGGCGATTTTTTGCATGGGGGCGGTGAAGTTGGCGGCGACCGCCACCGTCACTTCACCGGCTTGAGCAGCCACACAAAAAAGAGTGCTGGCGAAAGCCAGCATCAAACGAAATTTCATAGGCGCTGATTATCTCAGCGCGGCTCCTGCTTCGTACCAACGCTTGATCACAGCCCGCTCGTCTTCGGTGATGCCCGTGGCGTTGTTCATCGGCATTTGCTTGGTGACCACCGCTTGTTGGTAAATACCCAAGGCGTGTTGCTTGACGCCGTCAGCCGTGTCAAAGCGCACATTCTTCATTTGCACTTGTTCACCGTGGCACATGTAACAGCGCTGCGCAAACACTTGGCTCACTTCGGCGTAGGTCACTGGGGCTGCATTCACAGCGGCGGTAGCAGAGGTAGAAGGTGCAGGCCGCATCCACACAATCACGCTGAGCAAAATCACCACGCCAGCAATGGCAAACGGCAGCGGGTTCTTGGCGCGGCCCAAGTGGTAGCCGTGGCGTTGCACAAAGAACTGTCGAATCAGCGCGCCCGACAACATCATCATCACCAAGATGACCCAGTTGTTTTCGTAGGTGTAGAGAAAGCTGTAGTGGTTGCTCAGCATCGCAAAGATAACGGGCAGCGTGAAGTAAGTGTTGTGCACGCTGCGCTGCTTGCCGCGCTTGCCGTGCGTGGCCAGCTCTTTGGGGTCCATCGCCACGCCGGATGTCATGGCGGCCACCACTTTGCGTTGGCCTGGAATGATCCAGAAGAACACATTGGCGCTCATGGATGTGGCGATCATCGCGCCCACCAACAAAAACGCAGCGCGTCCTGCAAACAATTGGCACGACAGCCAAGCCGCAAATGCCACCACCACAATCATGGTGAGGGCCACAATGCGTTCGCCGTTTTCACGGAAGCCAAACACGCGGCACACCGCGTCGTAAATGAACCAAAACGCAACCAAGAAACTCAGTGCCGCCGTGATGGCCGCCGCAGGCGACCAGTCCATCAACGACTTGTCAATCAAGAACGTGCCCGCGTTCCACAGGTACAGCACGGTGAACAAGCCAAAGCCTGTGAGCCACGTGGAATAGCTTTCCCAGTAAAACCAATGCAGCTTGGTGTGGATCTTCTTAGGCGCCACCATGTACTTTTGCGGGTTGTAAAAACCGCCGCCGTGCACCGCCCACATGGCACCGTCCACGCCTTTTTCCAGCAGGTCGGGTGAGTTGGGTTTGATGAGGTTGTTGTCTAAGAAGACAAAGTAAAACGATGAGCCAATCCATGCAATGGCGGTGATGACGTGCACCCAACGCAACAGCAAGTTGGCCCAGTCTAAGAAATATGCGTCCATGTCGAGACCTCAGTCACTTGATTCAAAGTTTGTCATTCACCACTGCGGGCACTGTGAAGACACGAGGGTCGCGAACTAGGGCTTGGTCTAAGCTCTGCTCCGCTGCGACAGGTGATTCGAAGTGTATACAGTTTTTGTCGCCAAGAAAAGCCGTGCATGATGGGGGAAAACCCAAGTCTGCGCACAACGCTGACCCTCAACGACTTTTGAAGACCTGAATGTCAAGCAATAAACACACCCACTTGCACGTGAAGTACCACGCCGCCCTCGACCTGAACCACATCAGCACCGAACCCGCTCCCCACGACATGGCACAGGCGTCCGAGTGGGCACACGCCTTGAAAAAACAAGGTGAGCACTTGGATGCGCTGCAAGGCCTGCTGCATGCGGGCAAAAACAAGGCCGTGCTGCTGGTGCTGCAAGGCATGGACACCTCAGGCAAAGACGGCGTGATTCGCAGCGTGTTCACGCACGTCAGTCCTTTGGGCGTGCGCGCCGAAGCGTTTGGCGCGCCCAGTGAAGAAGAGAAACGGCATGATTTCTTGTGGCGCATCCACCAAAAAGTTCCTGCCTTGGGAGAAATTGCCATCTTCAACCGCAGCCATTACGAGGATGTGTTGGTCACACGGGTGCGTGGTTGGATCGACAAAGAGACGTGGACGCAACGCTTTCAACACATTCGCAACTTCGAAGCCATGCTCCACGACGCGGGTGTGACCGTGCTCAAGTGTTATTTGCATATCTCCAAAAGCGAGCAAAAAAAACGCCTGCAAGCCCGCATGGACGATCCGAGCAAGCAATGGAAATTGCAAGCCTCGGACTTCGAAGACCGCAAGCTCTGGGCCGATTACATGGCGGCCTACCAAGACGCCATGTCCGCGACCAGCACGCCCCTCGCGCCTTGGTACGTCATCCCAGCCGACCACAAGCCATACCGCGATTTGGTCTTGGCCGAGTTGCTGGTGCAAACGTTAGAAGGCATGGCACTGGCCACGCCTGAACCTCAGTTTGATTTATCGACGGTCAAGCTTCGCTGACTCGGCCACGACATTGCCCAGCATGTCGGCCGTGACTGCCGACAGCGTCCAACCCAAGTGGCCATGGCCGGTGTTGTAAAACACGTTGGCAGCTTTACCTCGACCCACGCGCGGCATCATGTTGGGCATCATGGGGCGCAAACCCGCCCATGGCACCACCGAGCGGGTGTTGATGTTGGGGAAGCATTGCTCCACCCACGCGATCAAAGGACGAATGCGGTCGGCGCGAATGTCGCGGTCAATGCCGTTGAACTCCGCGGTGCCCGCCACACGGAAACGATTCAAGCCCAAACGGCTGGTGACCAACTTGGTTTCATCATCCAACAAACTCACATTGGGTGCGCCAGCTTGGCTCTTTTCATCGTTCAAATTGACGGTGATGGAATAGCCTTTGACGGGGTAAATGTTCACGCGATCGCCGAGTTGGGCTGCGAAGTCGCGGCTGGCCACGCCTGCGCAAATCACCACGCCATCAAAGGTATGCACACTGGGGGCGGCGGCTTGCTGCGTCACGGTGACCACGGCTTGCTGGCCACTGGTCTGCACCGATGTCACCTCTTGGCCGTACAAGGTGCGCACACCCAAACGCTCTGCAGCAGCAGCGAGGCCATGGGTGAATTTGTGAATGTCGCCCGTCGAGTCGCTTTCGGTGAAGTAGCCGCCGTAATACGTGCCTGCCAAGGTCGGTTCAATCGCTTTCATTTCTTCGGGCGAAACAGCACGACGTGGCAAACCGCCTTTGGCCAGCATTTCAGAGACCTTGCCCGCGTGGTCAAACCCCTTTTTGTCGCGGTAAATGTGCAAGATGCCTTCGCGCTTGAGGTCAAAGTCGATGCCCTCTTCTTGCGCCCAAGCAAACAAATGCGCGCGGGCGGCCACGGCCATGCGCGCCGTCTCGACGGTGTTGCGTTCGTAATGGGGCATGGCGGCGATGAACTCGGCAAACCAAGACAGTTTGTGCCAAGTCGGTGCGGGGTTGACCAACAGCGGTGCATCGCTCTTGAGCATCCACTTCAAGCCTTTGAGGATGGTGGACCAATGCGTCCACACCTCAGCGTTGGAGGCCGAGAGCTGGCCACCGTTGGCGAACGAGGTTTCCATCGCGGCGTAGCGATGACGTTCGAACAAGGTCACGGCAAAGCCGCGTTTGGCCAAGGCGTAGGCGGTGGTCACGCCGGTGATGCCGCCGCCAATGACTGCGATTGTTTTCATGAGAAATGAGCTTTCAAAAACGTCGAGGGGTGAAGCGCCAAGCACACAAGCCGCATGCCTAGAGCGCCCCCTCTGTTTCTGGACCTGAGAGATTCACGAACCGCAGGGTGCGGATCGCTTGCTCCTTCGGTGCACTGGCAGACGAATGCGCCAGCAGCTCTTCAGAGATAAATGCGTGTGACCGGTCCCTTTGCCTGAGAGTTTCCGGGGCGGTTGCTCCTTCGGCGCTGCCCAGCACGCGTTGGCGTTGGCAGTCTCTCCCGATCACACGTCGACACGAGGTCGAGTGAATGTCAGATCATTCTAATGAGCGAAAAACTTTTCCGCGAGTGCCACCCAATACGCGGCCCCCGTGGCGATGTTGTCGTCATTGAAGTCGTAGCCGGGGTTGTGCACCATGCACGCGCCCGCGGAGTCGCCGTCACCATTGCCAATGAGCAAGTAGCTGCCGGGTATTTTTTCGAGCATGAAGGCAAAGTCTTCGCTGCCTGTGAGCGCTGGGCCGTGAAGGGTGACGCGCTCAGCGCCCACCAAGTCAAGCGCCACTTGACGCGCAAAGTCGGTCTCAGCCACCGAGTTCACCAGCACGCAGTAGCCGGGTCGCCAATCGATCTCAGCCCTGACACCGAAGCTCTCAGCCTGTGCAGCCACCAAGGCTTTGATGCGCTGCTCTAACAAGCGACGCACCTCGGGGTCCAGCGAACGCACACTGAGCTCCAGGGTCGCCAGCGCCGGAATGACGTTGTTGGCTTGGCCCGCATGCAACGCACCCACCGTGACCACTGCGGTGTGCAGAGGGTCGACGTTGCGCGACACCACCGTTTGCAGCGCCATCACGATAGAAGCCGCAGCCACCAAAGGATCAGCGGCACGGTGCGGCATGGCGCCATGCCCACCTGTGCCGTGAATGCGCAAGGTGACGTAATCGCTGGACGCCATGGCCGCACCATCGCGAAACACAAAGTGCCCCACGGGCGTGCCAGGCATGTTGTGCATGGCAAACACCGCATCGCACGGGTGCTGCTCAAACAAGCCATCGGCCATCATGCGCACGGCGCCACCGCCGCCTTCTTCAGCGGGCTGGAAAATCAAATTCAAAGTGCCATCCCACGTCTGGTCTTGCGCGATGGTTTTAGCCGCCGCCAACAACATGGCGGTGTGACCGTCGTGACCGCAGGCGTGCATCAGGCCCGGTTTGACGCTGGTCCATTCAGCGCCTGTGGCCTCTTGAATTGGCAAGGCATCCATGTCGGCGCGCAGCCCTAGGCGGCGTGCGCTGGTGCCGCGCTTCAAAGTGCCCACCACACCGGTGCCGCCCAAGCCGCGGTGCACGGCATAGCCCCAACTTTCTAACTTGGCGGCGACCAAATCAGAGGTGCGGTGCTCTTCAAACGCCAACTCGGGGTGGCGATGAATGTCGCGGCGCAGTTGAATGAACTCGCCCACCCGGTCTGTCAAGGCATCACGTAAATACGTCATGTCACTGCGGCTGCAAGTTGATCGACTTGGCAATGGCGCGGAACTGCGCCGTGCCATCGACATACGCTTTGCCCACCGCTTGCAGCGACAAAGGCTTGGCCACCAGTTGGCTGTTCGCCTCTAAGCCCGCACGCACGGCGGGGTCGGTCAACGAATCGGTGATGGCTTTGTGAATGGCTTGCACCACGGGTTCAGGTGTTTCTTTTTTCACAAAGTAGCCCGTCCAAATGGTGAAGGTGAAGTTCTTCAAGGACTTGCTTTCTGTGATGGCGGGGTAGTCTTTCACCGACTCCAAACGCTCGCTGTTGAGCATGGCCAACACTTTGAGCTTGCCTTGCTTTTGCAACTCGTCATACGCCTTGCCAAATGGGGCCAAGAAAATATCCACCTGACCGCCCAGCAAATCTTGGTTGGCGGGTGCCGCGCCTTTGTAGGGCACGTGGGTCATTTCAATGTCGGTCACTTTGGACAAGTGCTCGCCCAACAGGTGATAGAACGAGCCGGGGCCCACGCTGGCGTAGGTGATGGGGCGGCCTGCTTTGGCTTCTTTGCGGGCGTAGTCTAAAAACTCATCCACGTTGTGAACGGGTAAATCTTTGCGCGCCAAAAAGCCGATTTGCGCGGTGGCGATCATTTGCACCAAACGGAAATCTTCGCTCTTGAACTTGACGGCCGAGATGGCCAATGGGGCCAAGATCAACTCATTGGGGGAGCCTTGAAAAATGATCTGACCATCCGCTGGGGCATTCAGCACTTTTTGCGCGGCAATCGAACCACTGGCACCGCCTAGGTTTTCAATGATCACGGGTTGTCCAAAGTTTTTGGACAAGGTGTTGTTCACGGTGCGGGCAATCACATCTGACAAACCACCTGCGGGGTACGGCACCATCAAGGTGACAGGTTTGTTGGGATAGCTCTGCGCGCACACCGCGCCCGCCAAGAACAAACCGCTCAGCAAAGCGGCCCAGCGGTTGAATTGTGTTGACATGTCTCGACTCCAAAGTGGTTGTTATGGCTGCATCGTAAAAAGCCGTTTCTATAATGTCCAATGCATTCTTATGCAAATTAGCATGACTTTTATGCATAGATTGGAACAGCCATGACCTTGGTTCAACTCAAGCATTTGATCGAACTCGCCACCAACGGCTCGTTCAGCCAGTCGGCCAACAAGCTGCATCTCACCCAGCCCGCCTTGAGCCGCAGCATCAAAGCGCTGGAAGATGAATTGGGGCAGCCGTTGTTCGATCGTGTGGGTCGTAAAAATGAACTGACTGCGTTTGGCGCGCACATCGTGCAACGCGCCCGCGTCTTGGTGGACGAGGCCAATGAGTTACGCCAAACCAGCTTGCAATTGCAAAAGGGTGAGATCGGTCAATTTCGAGTGGGTATGGGCTCTGGCCCCGGTGCCATGCTGATGACGCCCTTGCTCATGCTGATGGCCACGGAGTACCCACAAGCGCACATCGAGATTTCGCGTGGCAGCACGACGCTGCTGGTGCAAGCCCTGCGCGAACGCACGCTCGACGCCTTGGTGTTGGACATTCGTTCCCTCAAGCCAGCGACCGATTTGAAGATCGAAGCCCTGCAAGAAATGAAAGGCGCGTTTATGTGTCGCCATGGCCACCCGCTGGCCAAGAAACGCAAGGTGGCCTTTGCACAACTGCGTGACTATGCGATTGCCTCCACCCCCTTGAGCGACGAAGTGGCACGACTGCTGATCGAACAATTTGGCACACAAGCGCATCCCGACACCTTGGTGAATTTGCGCTGCGAAGAAATATCGAGCTTGCTGGATGTGGCGCGCACCAGCGACGCCATCGTGCTGGCCATTCGTGCGTCAGCCCCTGACTTGGTGGAAATCGACCTCTCGCCAGCCCTGAATGCCAACGCAAGATTTGGCCTGATCACCATGGCATCGCGCACCGAGCCGCCCCTGCTGGGCAAAGTGCGTGCGCTGATGCAAGAGGTGATGAAGGACTGATACCGAGACTGATGCTCAGCGCTGCTGCAGCAACTGTGCCGCCACCGACACGGCAATGACTTCGGGCTCTTTGCCGGTGATGCCGCTCACACCAATCGGGCAAGTGATGAAAGCCAATTCTTCGGCGGTAAAGCCTTTGGCTTCGAGGCGGTGTTGAAACGTGGCCCACTTGGTTTTGCTGCCAATAAGGCCGACAAATTTCAAATCGCCTTGCAGACGTTGGCGTTTCAAGCATGCAGCGACCACATCCAAATCTTCGGCGTGGCTAAAGCTCATGATGAGCACGCTTGCACCGCTGGGCAAATCGGCCACAGCCGCATGCACGGGGTCGGAGTGCTCGCACACCACATTGGGCGGCAGCTGCGCGGGGAAGATTTCGTCGCGGCTGTCCACCCACTGCACGTTGTAGGGCAAGGTGCTGATCACGTTCACCAAAGCACGGCCCACATGACCACCACCAAACAGTGCCAGCGGTTGGCCGTTGGCCAGCAAGCGCTGCTTGAGTGCGGGTGCGGCGGCAGCGCTGATGCGTTCAAACTTCAAATGCACCACGCCACCGCAGCATTGCCCCAAGGCTGGGCCTAGGGCGTAGCGCGTAGTGAGTGCGTTGTCTTCGCGCATCAACAAAGCACGCGCCTCTGTGATGGCTTGAAACTCCAAGTGCCCGCCACCGATGGTGTTGACCAAAGTCTGCGGGAACACCGCCATCCAAGCGCCCACTTCGCGTGGGCCAGAGCCCTGCACGTTGTCGACCGACACCAACACGCCGTCGGCATGTTGGAGTTGGTTCAGCAGCTCAGCGGTGTGGCGTGGCACGAAGGGTTTAGCGATGCAGGCAATGACAGCTGAAAGGAACAGCTGTTAAACCGCTGCCGCTTTCGCTGCTTCACACGCCATCAAAATGCGCTCAGGCGTGGCCGGCGCATCCATGTACACCACGGCTTTGTGGTCGGCGCTGGCGGCCACCGCATCGCGCAAGGCGAAGAAGGCGGACAAGCCCAACATCAAAGGTGGCTCGCCGGTGGCCTTGCTGTTGAACGGTGTGGGCTTGTTGTTTTGGTTTTCAAACAAAGACACCTTGAAGTGTTCAGGAATGTCGCCCGCCACGGGGATTTTGTAGGTGCTGGGGCCATGCGTGAGCAGCTTGCCCTTCTTGTCCCAAATGCACTCTTCCATGGTGAGCCAGCCCATGCCTTGCACGTAAGCGCCTTCGATCTGGCCTTTGTCCAATGCGGGGTTGATGCTGCGGCCCACGTCGTGCACGATGTCCACGGCCTTGAGCCACCACTCGCCCGTGCGGGTGTCGATTTCCACTTCGCTCACAGCAGCGCCGTAGCAGTAGTAATAGAAGGCACGGCCGTTCAGTGTGGTGAAGTCGTATTTGATTTCGGGCGTCATGTAGAAGCCGGTGACGCTCAAGCCCACGCGGTCGAGCCACGCTTGCTTGGTCACGTCGGCCCACTTCACAGCTTTGCCGCCACCGTGAACTTCGTTGTTCGCGAACGTCACATCACCTTCAGCGCAACCCAGCATGCGGGCGGCCACGGGCTTCAAGCGCTCGCGCATCTGCGCGGTGGCGTTCATGATGGCAGCGCCGTTGATGTCGGCACCGCTCGAAGCGGAGGTGGCTGAAGCGTTCGGCACTTTTTGCGAGTCGGTTGCGGTGATGCGCACATGGTCCACGCTGATGCCCAAACCATCGGCACAAACTTGCGCCATCTTGGTGTTGAGGCCTTGGCCCATTTCTGTGCCGCCGTGGTTACAGCTCACCGAGCCGTCCATGTAGACCACCAGCAACGCACCGCCTTGGTTCAAGTGCGTGGCGGTAAAGCTGATACCGAACTTCAAAGGCACGAGCGACAAACCGCGCTTGCGCGTTTTGCTCTTGGCGTTGAAGGCTTGCACCGCAGCGCGGCGCTCGGCGTAGTTGGATTCCTGCTCGACCTGGTCGATCACCTTGTCACCCACCCAGTCTTCGATGAGCTGGTTGTATTGGGTGGTCATGGTGTCGGGCGTGCCGCTGATGGCGGGGTCTTTGTAGAGGTTGAGCTTGCGCACTTCCAGAGGGTCTTTGCCCAAAGTCATCGCAATTTCATCCATCACCGTCTCGATGCCGAACATGCCTTGTGGGCCGCCGAAACCCCGAAAAGCGGTGGCGCTTTGGGTGTTGGTTTTGCAGCGGTGGCTGACCAGCTTGAGCGCGGGCAAGTGGTAAGTGTTGTCGATGTGCAGGCAAGCGCGGTCGTTCACAGGGCCGGAGTAGTCGGTGCTGTAACCGCAGCGCGACATGAGCGTGATGTCGGCACCTAACACTCGGCCTGTGTCGTCAAAGCCCACTTCGTAGTCGATGCGGAAATCGTGGCGCTTGCCGGTGATGGTCATGTCGTCATCACGGTTCACGCGCAGCTTGACGGGCTTGTTGAGTTTGAACGCAGCCAAGGCGGCGCTTTGGCTGAAGATGCTGGCGTTGCCTTCTTTGCCACCAAAGCCACCACCCATGCGGCGGCAAATCACTTCGACGTCGTTGGTGTGCAGGTTCAGGGCGTGCGCGGCTTCGCGCTGGTTGCCGTCGGGGTGCTGGGTCGACACATACAGCGTGAGCTGGCCGTCTTCCTTAGGCACCGCATAGGTGATTTGGCATTCCAGATAAAACTGTTCTTGCTGACCTGTGCGAGTGGTGCCTTTGATTGTGTGGGGTGCATTCGCAATGGCCGCTGCTGCATCACCGCGCGTGATGCCCTTAGGCGGCATGATGAAGCTGCCTGCTTCCATCGCCTCTTCCACCGTCAAGATGGGCTTGAGCTCTTTCACCAGCACCTTGGCTTTGTGCGCGGCTTCGCGGGCATAGAGCATGTCGCGCGCCACGACCACGGCCACCGCCTGACCGATGAACTCGACCTTGCCTGCAGCCAGGAACGGGTCGTCGTGCACGATGGGGCCGCAGTTGTTCTCACCGGGAATGTCTTTGGCGGTGTAGACCGCGACCACGCCGTGTTCCTTGAGGATGGCTGCGCGGTCAATGCCGTCACCAATCAACTCACCGTGCGCCACGGGCGACAAGATGAGCGCGGCATACAAAGTGCCTGCGTGCTCAGGGATGTCGTCGATGTAAGTGGCAGAGCCGGTCACGTGCAAATGCGCGGACTCATGAACAACGTCGGTGCCTTGCTGAACGCCTGAAACAGGCAGCAGGTTTTTGAGTGCGGTAGGAGCGTTCATTCAAGCCACCTCTTTCTGTTCTTCGATGAATTCCAAAGCCAAGTTGCGAGCTACCAATGCGCGGTAAGCCCATGTGGCACGCAGGCCGTCGCGAGCGGTGAAGCTAGAAGCAATCACGGCATCCAAATCAGCGGCTTTCACGTCTGCCGGCGATTTGCCTTCAAGCACAGCTTCGAGCTTTGGCGCACGCGCTGGGAATGGACTCAGGCCGTTGTAGGCCAGTTTCACGCCAGACAGCTTGCCGCCTTTGAGGGTGTAGCTGATGGCCGCGCAAGTGGCCGAAATGTCTTGCTCAAAACGCTTGCTCACCTTGTGAGCGCGGAACACTTGGCCCGCCACTGGCTTGGGCAACTCAACCGCTTCGATGAACTCACCGGCTTCGAGCACGTTTTTCTTCATGCCGGTGTAGAAGTTGTCCAGCAACACGTTGCGGGTCTTCTCGCCACGGCGCAACACCAAGTCAGCACCCAGCGCCAGCAAGCAAGGCATGGAGTCACCGATGGGCGAGCCGTTGGCAATGTTGCCTGCCAAGGTGGCGGTGGAGCGGATGGGGGGCGAGCCAAAGCGGCGCAGCACTTCGGCAAAGTCGGGGTAAGCCTTGGCGATCAGCGCTTCCACCTGGGTCAGCGACACGGCTGCGCCGATGCGCCAAGCCTTGTCGGTCTCTTTGACCTGACGCAGCTCAGCCACGTTGCCCAGGTACATGATGTGGTCGGGGCGCGCGAACTGCTTGTTCACTTGCAAACCGATTTCGGTGCTGCCTGCCAGCAAAGTGGTGGTGGGGTGTTTGACTAAATAATCGGCCACTTCAGCCAAGGTGGCGGGCGACACAAACTCATTGCCCTTGCGGGTGCGCACCACAGGCTGCACGATGATGTCGCCTTCCAGGCTCATGGTCGGTGTGCTGGCACGCTTGATTTCTTTGAGCAGCGGCAAGTCGGCGCTGTCGTCCACTTTCAAAGCAGATTTCTTTTCACAGGCTTTGGCTGTCGCGTCGATGATGGGCGCGTAGCCTGTGCAACGGCACAAGTTGCCGCTCAGGGCGTCGGTGATCTCTTGGCGCACGGGTGAGGTGTTGGTTTGCACCAAGTTCACCAAGCTCATCACGATGCCCGGGGTGCAAAAACCGCACTGCGAGCCATGGCACTTCACCATTTCGTCTTGCACGGGGTGCAGCGTGCCGTCGGCCTTCTTCAAGCTCTCCACCGTCTTGATGGATTTGCCATCGAGCGAAGGCAGCAACTGGATACACGCGTTGGTGGCCACATAGTCCACGCCCGTGCCAGCGGCATTGAGTTCACCCACCATCACCACGCAGGCACCACAGTCGCCCTCGGCGCAACCTTCTTTGGTGCCGGTGCGGTGGAGCTGCTCGCGCAGGTAATCAAGAACGGTGGTGGTGCGACGAGCGCCTTGGGCTTCAACGATCTGGCCGTCGAGCACAAAGCGCACGGTGTTGGTGACTTGGGTCATGGTGTGGGGTGTGGAAATCTGGGGGGAAGGCCTAGATTTTAGTGACATGCACCCCAAATTCGCAGCACGTATGCTGCTTGGTATACAAAAAAATTAAGACCCGCGGTACGTCGAGTAACTCCAAGGACTTACCAGCAACGGAACGTGATAGTGCTGATCTGTATGCGCCACGCCAAAGTCAAGGCTGACTTGGTCTAGAAAGTTGGGTTCGGGCAATTCGACTTTTTTCGAAGCAAAGTAGCCTTTCACGTCAAACACCAAGCGGTAGGTGCCCTTTTTCAAGCTGTCGTTGTCGTACAGCAAGCCATCGGGGTTGCGGCCATCGTGGTTGAGGGTGAACGACTTCACCAGCGTGGCTTGCCCGTTGTCTGTGGTGAACAACGAAACCTTCATGCCCGCAGCGGGGCCACCGTGCATGGTGTCCAAAACGTGTGTGCTCAATCCCATGAAACGCTCCAAAAAATGATGGTGACCAACTTGGTCGACAGAAAGTGTATACAGTTTTGGTATTTGCGGCTATCATTTCCAGAAATTGACATCGCACGGAGACTCTAAATGGACAGCTCAACCGCCACCCGAACCATTGTGGACGCGATGACCAAAGCGATCGTCGAGCATCGCCTGCATCCCGGCACCAAGCTGGCTGAACAAAAGCTGGCTGATCATTTCAGCGTCTCGCGCACGCTGATTCGACAGGCTTTGTTTCAATTGGCGCAAAAACGCCTCATCCGCATGGAACCTGCGCGCGGCGCCTTTGTGGCAACCCCCTCCTCCGACGAAGCGCGTCAAGTGTTTGCCGTGCGTCGCATGATCGAAGTCGAGATGACCCGCAGTTTCGTGCGCCAGGTGACGCCTGCACAAATCAAAGCCCTCAAAGAACACGTTGCACAAGAAAAAGCAGCCGTGGACAGCGGTGATGTGCCCAGCCGTACCGATTTGCTGGGCGACTTCCATGTGCGCATGGCCGAGTTGATGGACAACCAAGTGCTGGCGCAAATTTTGAGCGAATTGATTTCGCGCTGCGCCCTCATCACCCTGATGTACCAAACCACCAACGCAGCCGAACACTCGGCTGACGAACATGCCGAAATCTTGAAAGCCATCGCCGCCAAAGACGAAGACTTGGCCGTCAAGCTGATGGACGAGCACTTGCGCAACGTGGAAGAAGGCTTGGCCCTCGACCGCAAAGTGCCCAGCAATGACATCGCCATGGCGCTGGCCTAAGCGCTTGCGCTTATTTAGCCTACGCCTGCGCTTATTCAAATACGGAGTTATTGCATGACGAACGCCACCTACGACAGCACCGCCGTCTACCCCCGCGACTTGGTGGGCTACGGCCGCCAAGTGCCGCACGCGCAATGGCCCAACCAAGCCCGCATTGCGGTGCAGTTTGTGCTGAACTACGAAGAAGGCGGCGAGAACGCCACGGTGCATGGCGACGCCGGCAGCGAGATGTTTTTGAGCGAGATGTTCAACCCGCCCAGCTTTCCCGACCGTCACCTGAGCATGGAAGGCATTTACGAATACGGCTCACGCGTAGGCGTGTGGCGTATCTTGCGCGAGTTTGAAAAACGCGGCCTGCCTCTCACCGTGTTTGGCGTGAGCATGGCGCTCGAACGCCACCCCGAACTCACCGCCGCCTTTGTGGCGCTGGGCCACGAAATTGCCTGCCACGGCTACCGCTGGATCAACTACCAAACCACCGATGAAGCCACCGAGCGTGAGCACATGCGCAAAGGCGTGGAGATCATCGAACGCCTCACCCACACCACACACGGCAACAGCATTCACGGCGCAGGCTGGTACACCGGCCGCGACAGCCCCAACACCCGCCGCCTCGTGGCCGACCACGGCGGCTTTGAGTACGACAGCGACTACTACGGCGAAGACCTGCCCTTTTGGATGAAGGTCAAAAAAACCAATGGCGACGTCGTGCCCCAACTGGTCGTGCCCTACACGCTGGACTGCAACGACATGCGCTTTGCCCTGCCCCAAGGCTTTAGCCAAGCGGAAGACTTCTTTGTGTATTTGCGCGACAGCTTTGACGCGCTGTACGCCGAGGGTGACCCCAACGGCGACAACGCCCCCAAGATGATGAGCATCGGCATGCACTGCCGCTTGCTGGGCAAACCCGGCCGCATCGTGGCATTGCAAAAGTTTTTAGACCACATCGCCAAGCACGACCGCGTGTGGGTGGCTCGGCGCATCGACATTGCGCGCCATTGGAAACAAGTGCATCCCTACAGCGGCAACTAAACAGCAGGACACCGACATGAGCACCATCACGCTGAACCAAATTAACACCCTGCCCCGCGCCGAGGCGGCAGCCCTGCTGACCGGTTTGTACGAACACTCCGATTGGATTGCCGAGCAAGCGCTCGACGCCCGCCCGTTTGCATCCGCCGCTGCGCTCAAGCACGCGATGGTGAAGACGCTTGAAAAAGCAGGCCGCGCGCCGCAGCTCGCCTTGGTGCGCGCCCACCCCGAGTTGGCAGGCAAAGCCATGGTGAGCAAAAGCCTCACCGCTGAATCGACCAACGAGCAAACCAAAGCAGGCCTGACCAACTGCACGCCTGAAGAATTTGCACACATCCAGCAGCTCAACGCCAGCTACAACGCCAAGTTTGGTTTCCCGTTCATCTTGGCCGTGCGCGGCCCGCGTGGCTCTGGCCTCAACAAGCAGCAAATCATCAGCACCTTTGAGCGCCGCCTGCACAACCATCCCGACTACGAACTGGCCGAATGCTTGCGCAACATCCACCGCATCGTGGAGATTCGCCTCAACGACAAACTGGGCTATGAGCCCGCGCTGGGCCACGAAGTGTGGGACTGGCACGAATGGCTGGCCCAGTTCAGCGATGTGGGTGCGATGAGCAAACACGCACCGCACGCTGCGCGCGAAGAGCTCACCGTCACTTACCTGACCGACGCACACCTGAAATGCGCCAGCACGATTGAGCTGGGCATGAAAGCCTGCGGCTTTGACGATGTGCACATCGATGCCGTGGGCAACGTGGTGGGTGTTTACAAAGCAACATCACACAACGCCAAAACCTTGATGACCGGCTCGCACTACGACACCGTGCGCAACGGCGGCAAGTACGACGGTCGCCTTGGCATCTTCGTGCCCATGGCCTGCGTGCGCGAACTTGCCCGTGCGGGCAAGCGTTTGCCCTTCAACCTCGAAGTGGTGGCCTTTGCCGAAGAAGAAGGCCAACGCTACAAAGCCACCTTCCTCGGCTCTGGCGCTTTGGTGGGCGATTTCAAAAACGAGTGGCTCGACCAGCAAGATGCCGACGGCGTCACGATGCGTCAAGCCATGAAGCAAGCGGGCTTAAACATCAACGACATTCCCAAACTCGCGCGCAACGCCGCAGACTACTTGGGCTTTGTCGAAGTCCACATCGAGCAAGGCCCTGTGCTCAATGAGCTGGACATTCCACTGGGCATCGTCACCTCCATCAACGGCAGCGTGCGCTTTGTGGGCGAAGTTGTGGGCATGGCCAGCCATGCAGGCACCACACCGATGGACCGCCGCCGCGATGCCGCCACGGCCGTGGCCGAGCTGGCTTTGTTTGTGGAAAAACGTGCCGCTGAATTGAACGCCGTGCCTGCCAACACGGCGACGAACCCAACATCCGCATGCGTGGGCACGGTGGGCATGCTCACCGTGCCCAATGGTTCGATCAACGTGGTGCCCGGTCGCTGCCAATTCAGCCTTGACCTTCGAGCCACCACCGACGCCATGCGCGATGCGCTGATGAACGATGTGCTCGCTGAGCTCAAAGCCATCTGCGAACGCCGTGGCCTGCACGCCACGCTGGAAGAAACCATGCGCGCCAGCGCCGCGCCGAGCGACGCCAAGCTGCAAGGCTTGTGGGAAAACGCTGTGCAAAGCTTGGGCGTGCCTGTGTTCCACCTGCCCAGCGGCGCG
The DNA here is from genome assembly GCF_002943475.1 of Limnohabitans sp. TS-CS-82. Lineage (NCBI taxonomy): Bacteria > Pseudomonadati > Pseudomonadota > Betaproteobacteria > Burkholderiales > Comamonadaceae > Limnohabitans > Limnohabitans sp. TS-CS-82. Next base: position 166,327 of record NZ_PTQX01000014.1, read on the forward strand.
GGCCACGACGCGATGAAGCTGCACGAAGTCATGCCGCAAGCCATGTTGTTTGTGCGTGGCCAAAACGCCGGCATCAGCCACAACCCGCTGGAGAGCACCACCAGCGACGACATGCAACTGACCATCGACGCCTTCATGCACTTGCTGCACAACATGCAAGCTTCACAAAAATAACCGAGACACCCCATGAGCAACACCACCTACACCCAACTCGACGCATGGATCGACGCGCACTTTGACGAGCAAGTGAAGTTCTTGCAAGAACTCATCCGCGTCCCCACCGACACGCCCCCCGGCAACAACGCCCCCCACGCCGAGCGCACCGCCACGCTGCTGAAAGACTTTGGCTTTGACGCCGAAAAACACGCCGTCCCAGAAGCAGACGTCAAAGCCTACGGCCTAGAAACCATCACCAACCTCATCGTGCGCCGCCACTACGGCGCAGGCCAAACCATCGCCCTCAATGCGCACGGCGACGTGGTGCCACCCGGTGAAGGCTGGACCCAAAACCCTTACGGTGGCGACATCGTGGACGGCAAAATTTACGGCCGTGCCAGCGCTGTGAGCAAGTGCGATTTCTCCACCTTCACCTTTGCCACCCGCGCGTTGGAAGCAGTGAACCAAGCGGCGAACCACACGCTCAACGGCAACCTCGAACTGCACTTCACCTACGACGAAGAGTTTGGCGGCCTACTCGGCCCCGGCTGGTTACTCGACAAAGGCCTGACCAAACCCGACTTGATGATTGCCGCCGGCTTCAGCTACCAAGTGGTCACTGCGCACAACGGCTGCTTGCAAATGGAAGTCACCGTGCACGGCAAGATGGCCCACGCCGCCATTCCCGAAACCGGTGTGGACGCCCTGCAAGGCGCCGTAGCCGTGCTCAACGCCCTGTACCACCAGAACACCTTGTACAAAGCCGTCACCTCCAAGGTCGAGGGCATCAACCACCCTTATGTGAACGTGGGCCTGATTGAAGGTGGCACCAACACCAACGTCATCCCCGGCAAGGTCATGCTCAAGCTGGACCGCCGCATGATCCCCGAAGAAAACCCCGTCGAGGTCGAAGCCAGCATTCGCCAAGTCATTGCCGATGCAGTGGCCACCTTCAACCAAGGCCGCGCCGCCGACATGCACATCAGCGTCGACATCAAACGCATGCTGATGGCCCACAGCATGCAACCGCTGGCGGGCAACAAGCCCTTGGTCGATGCCATTCAAAAACATGGTGAACAACTCTTTGGCGAACCCATCCCCGCCATGGGCACACCGCTTTACACCGATGTACGCCTCTACGGCGAACGCGGCATTCCAGGCGTCATTTACGGCGCAGGCCCACGCACCGTGCTGGAATCACACGCCAAGCGTGCAGACGAACGATTGGACTTGGAAGACTTGCGCCGCGCCACCAAAGTCATTGCGCGGACCTTGCAAGATTTGCTGGGTTGAGTCAGCGGCTGATACGCAGCATCAGCGTTAGGGTTTGCGGACAAGCTCTGACTCCGGATGCACTCGTGCATGCCAAGCGAGATACTCAGAGCGACGCAGCCTATAACGAGCGACGCTACCTTCGTGTAACTGGCGTAACGCATCCGTCAGCATTTGAATGAACGCTTCGCGATCGGCCTCATTGACAGCATCACGCGCGACTTGGGCAATCACGTCGGACTGCGGTCGCAGCAGCCCTTTGACCACCACTTGAACCGCTTGGATGAGCGCCTCACGGTACTTAATTTTTAGCGGATCGGGCTCGACCATGGTTTGTGTGATGGCTAAGTAACGCTGGCAAGAGCGTTCATACGCCCAAACAAACACGTCACGCAACAAATCAACTTCGTTGAGTTCGTACACGCCCAAGGTTCCCTCGACGTAAGCACGCTCCGGAACATCAACGAAAGACAAGGGGCAAAGGTTGCTTTTGATCAACGGAATGTTGGCACCGATACGTGATACACGCTTATTCACATCCTCAAACGGCTGCAAGCAAGGTAATTGCACCATCAGAAAAAAAGCTTGTTCAAATGGATCTGGAATTGCAGACGCCTTGTTCAGCAATTGCTCAAAGCAATCTTCGATGACTTGCGGCAAAGCTGCTGGGTGAAACACGGTTCCCGAGATTTCGACAGTGCGCCGACGCAAACGTCCACTTGCTTGCGGGTCTCGCATCAAGTCCTGTGACAGCACGGCGTGGATGTTTTTGAACGTGAAGGCATCAAAACAAACCTCATCCGCATCCTCGATCAGCATCTCAATGGCAGCTTTGTGGTTCAGGATCATCTGCGTTTCAATGGCATCCTTGCCTTGGGCTATCTGTCCTAACTCAATGAGGTTTTGAGTGTCCCGCCGACTGTAGGTGTTACCTTCCAGTTTGGATGATGCCCATGACAAATCAACGAGCAAGCGGCTCAGGATATCTCGGGCGTAGGTACCAGCTGGGCGTTCGTTGGCCGCTGTGCGCCCCATGTCGTGCAACTGGCTTCGCAATGACTCCGACAGATAGAAAGTTTGGCCGGGCTGATAAGCCTCTAAAAATTCACGTCGATAACCGACAGGGCGGCGATGCATCAGCGGCAAACGAACTTGGTCGCGAATGCGCGCGCCCTCAGGGGAAACAGAGACGTACAGCTCTGCCTCACCCGCATAGGCCGAAGCAGCAACGCCTGTGAGCGCAACAACCTTGCCTGATGCAAGCTTATAGACCAAGGCGATGCTTTCACCCTCGGCGCTCAAACGCTTCGTTTCAATGAGTTTTTGCAGTCGCCGTTGCAGTGTGCGACGGTTGAGCTTAGCGTTTTGACTGCGGACCATCTCCGCCTCAATGTCCGAGATGCCGATCCCGTTCGGGTGAGCCGCAACGACAGACTCGATCAACTGGAGCTCTTCACTTGTTGTGGTGCGTGACATAGGTTGACCTTTCATGGATGGCGTCTTATCCTACAGGCGCGCCATTGCGCGACAGAATTTGGCGCCATTGTGTCGCTCAATCTGTCACACGTCAACACAATACTGTCGCGCAATAACCTTAACTCACCATCTCCGTAAATGCCTACTCTTCAATAAAACCATCCCATTGACAAATATTTTGGCATCACATACGATACCAAAATGACTGAATTACCCCGCATTATTTTTGACACGAATGTGCTTTTTAGCGCGTTGCGATCAAGACTAGGGGTCTCATTCCGCCTTTTGAGTCTGGTTGGAGAATCACGCTTTTCGCTCCAAGTGTCTGCCCCCTTGATCGCCGAATACGAGGCAGTTCTCAAGCGCGGGCAGTTGGCCTTGAGTGATGCGCAAATTGACGATGTCATCGATTTCATATGTGCGGAAAGCGAACACCATCGGATTTTTTATCTTTGGCGCCCCATCCTCAAAGACCCAGACGATGACTTTTTGCTGGAATTGGCCGTGAAGTCGCAAGCGATTATCGTGACTTGGAATGTGGCAGATTTCAAAAAAGCCAGCCCCTTTGGCATTCAAGTGATGACCCCCCGTCAGTTCATGCAAAAACTGGAGAACACACCATGAGCACCATCAGCATTCGCCTACCCGATTCACTGCACAGCATGGCCAAGGCTATAGCCAGCCAAGACCACATATCTATGAACCAGTTCATTGCCAGTGCTGTGGCAGAGAAAGTCTCGGCCCTAGCAACTGAAACGTACCTGAACGAACGCGCCAACCGATCTAGCCGAACCAAATTCAACGCTGCTCTGGCCACAGTCCCAGCGCAATTGCCCGAACTGGGCGACGAACTCTGATTCCAAACTGAAACCCAGCCAGCGTGGGGCGCAAGGGCTAACTCACCATCCCCTCAAACGCCGCCTCCATCGCCCGCGTGTGCGCCACCACATCCCAGCCACGCCGTGCTTTAAGCCGTTCGCGCAAGCCACGTTTCAGCGCCAATAAAGCAGCCCGGTCTTGCGCCATCTGCACCGCAACACGCACATAGCCTTCGTCGTCATCGGCCACCCACTCGGGCAGGCCTGCTGCGGTCATGAAGCTCGCGCCCATGCGCGACACAAAGTTGTGACCCGCCTGCGTCACCACCGGCACGCCCATCCACATGGCTTGCAGGCTGGTGGTGCCGCCGTTGTAGGGCACGGGGTCGAGGGCAATGTCCATGTCGGCGTACTCGGCCATCATGTCGGTCAGGCCCGTGGGGCCACGAAACTCGATGCGGGCCAAATCGACGCCCAGCTTTTGCAGCCGCTCGCCAAACAAACGCACTGCGCCGCCGTCAGAAAAACTCGGTGCCTTGAGCAACAAACGTGAATCAGGCACCGCCTTCAAAATCTGCGCCCACAAACGCAAGGTGCGCGGGGTCAGTTTGGGCACGTTGTTGAACGAGCCAAAGGTCAAAGGCCGCTTGGCCACGTCGTCTGTGAAAGCCGGATACGGGTAATCCACCTCGGGGGCAAAGCAAAACACCGTGCCTGGCAAACGCGCAATGCGCTCGGAACACAAGCTCTCGCTACCCGCGGGCGTGACCACCTCGTCGCCAATCACCCAGTCCATGTTGGGCACACCGGTGGAGCCGGGGTAGCCCAAATACGTGGCCTGTACAGGTGCCACGCGTTTGGCAAACAAGCTCATGCGTTGCTGGCCGGTGTGGCCTGCTAAGTCGAGCAGCAGGTCAATGCCATCGGCATCGATGCGCTTGGCCAGTTGCGTGTCATTCAGCGTGGTGGCTTCCACCCAGTGCTCAATGCGTTGTTGGGCCAAACGTGTTTGCTCGTCGTAGCTCACACCCGTGAAATACAAAAACACCTCAAAGCGGCTGCGGTCCAGCTCGCGCAGCACCGGCTGCATGAAGATATTCACCGGGTGCTGGTGGTGAAAATCCGCACTCACAATGCCGAGCTTGATGCGACGACCGTCCAGCGGTGCCCTCACAAAACTCCCACGCGCACGCGCACCCTGCCCCAGCGGTGCAAACAACTCGCGGTGCAAGTCCGCCACTTCTTGCGCCGTCAACTGATCGCTGTAGAGCGAAGACATGGCCGAGCTGGACGCCAAGTTTTTAGGTGCATCGGGTTCAGCCGCCAACTCGCGGTACAAGTGCAGCGCCGTGTCAGCATCGCCTTGGCGACCGGCAATGGAGGCGCGCATGCTCTTGGCACCGGGCATAGGCCCCAACGCCTCGGCTTCTTGCAACACCAGCAAGGCCTCGTCCATCTGCCAACTCTCGGCCAGCAAGTGCGCTAAGTTCCAGCGGGCGGTGGCGCTTTGCGGATAAAGCTGTACGCACTTGCGCAGCACCATCAAAGCCTCTTGCCACAGGTTGTGTCTGAAGGACATAGCGGCCAAACGGGCCAGCGTGGGCTCTTGGGTGGCGGCCGACGCTTCAGTCATCACCTGCAAGCCAGCGGGGGTTTGGCCTAGGCGTAACAGTGCTTCGCCCAAGTCTATTTGCACCTCGGCCATTTGATTAACCACCAGTGGCATGCTGTCGTGGCCTTCTTGCATTTTGTTTTGCGCTTGACCCAGCAGACTCTGCAACGCCACGCGCAACACCTGAGCAGCGGCAGCGTTGTCGCCAAGCTCCAGCAGGTATTGCCCCATGCGGTGCGACACCTCGGCGGGCAGGTCAGACGTTCCATTGGCTTGCACGGTGCCAGCCAAAGACATCGCTTGTTCAAACGCTTGTGCGGCCAATGTCTTTTGGTCCAGCTGGTGCAGCACCCGCGCCATGGCCAGTGGCGCTTCGTAGCGCTCGGGCGCGGCATCCATCGCACGTTGATACGCCGCCGCCGCTTGTTGCAACTCACCCATTTGGCGGCACAGGTGGCCCGCTTCTAGCCAACCGCTGAACTGCTGCGGGTGGGCGCGCAGCAAGCTGGCAAAGGCCTCGCGTGCGGGCATCCATTGGCCCAAGCGCACCAAGGCTCGGGCGCGGCCTAGCAAGGCCAATTCAAAAGTGGGCTCCAAGGCCAAAGCTGCCTCGTACTCAGCCAAAGCGCCCGCCCAGTTTTGAGAACGCCACGCTGCGTTACCGGCGTTGAAACGGGTGATCATCAGCGCATTGGCGCTGTTACCGTCAGTCGCACCATTCACACGGGCTGATTTCTTCTTTTTCATTTCATATCCAAGGGTGCCAGCCAACGCGCGGCGTCTGATCTGGGCAAAAACAAATGGTCGCGGTGGGTCTCGCTGGGCGTCACGCGCTCGGTCGCCTCAACACGGCTCACCAACTTATCCACCCCGCCATTGCTGCCCAGCGCGTAATGCACATAGTCATGCACTTGGGCAAAGTTTTCAAAAAACTGGGTATCGCAGCCGGGCAGCACCTCGCACACCAAGGCAGGCCGAACGGTTTGCCACCACCCCGACGCACCTTTCAGCACGGCAGGCTCGTGCGTCTCCACATCGATCTTCACCAGCACCGGCGCATTGGGCGTCACACCTCGCCACAGCACGTCATCGCTCAGCACCGCGTCCAGCCGCTGCACGGGCACCTGCCGCGAACCTGCATGGCGGGTGCGAAAAGCTTTGTTCAGCGAAGCCGAGGTTTCCATCAACCCATGCGACGCATCCGGAAAATGGAAATCCAGCATGGCCTGCGCTTCGCCCAAAGCCATCTCGTACACATCCAACTGCGCCGTCAGCTCCGACATCTGCGCATTGGCTCGCAGCACATCGGCAATCTCGCGCACCGGCTCAAACGAATGCACATGCGCGGCCCCCGTGGCCAAGGCCAGCAGGCTGTAAAAACCCGTGTTCGCCCCCACATCCACCACCACGGGGTTCAGGGCGGCGCACCAACGCGCCAACAGGCTGGGCAAGGGTGCTTCGTAGGCGGACCAGCCGTCGGCCCATGCCGACAAGGCCACTTGGTCACGGCCTGTGCAGCTGTCCATCCAAAACCGTGCGGGGCCCGGCACATCCACCTGCAGCCAATGGCCCACGGGTTTTGGGAATTGCAAACCGCTCATGCGCCACTCCGGTAAGTCGCTGCCTTGTCACCCAACAGCTGGTGCCAAGCTGCGTTCAGCTGCGCATCAAAATTCGCCGCGTCAAACAAGGCCGCTGTGGCTTGCCCCGCTTGCACACGCGCCGCTTGCTTCGGCGCATCCATGGCCAGCAAACTGGCTATGGCCAAAGCCAGCTCGGGCAGCTGCGCCTCACCCGCCCACAGGCCGTTGTCAGGCGTGGCGTACTCTTGCCCGCCACCGCCTGTGAAGCCCGCCACCAAACAGCCTGCGGCCATGGCCTCCAGCGGCGGCAGCCCCAGGCCTTCGTCTTTGCTCAAGCTCACAAACACCAGCGACTCAGCCAGCGTTTGCGCCACCTGCGGGCGGCTCATGCCGTCCACCTCGACCCACGGCACATGGGCCCACTGCGGGCACAGCGCGGCAAACCACTGTTGCAGCTGCTTGGCCTCGTTCGGGCGCTTGCGCGGCATGAACGCAATTTGCTGCCTCTTGGCCGACAGGCCACCTACACGGGCCAGCGCTTGCTCAAAATGCGGCAGCACCATGGGCTGCACCACCTGCCAGTCGGTGGTCGAACCCCAAGCCTGCAAAGTGTCGCGCGTGAAGGCGCTGCAACACAGTGCACCCGCCAATGGAAAAGCATTCAGCGCGTCCAAGTTGGGCAAGCCTCTGAACGTGTAAAACGGGTTTTGGTTGTGCATCACCAGCTGGCAGCCCTGCTCGCGCATGCCCTGCCAACCGCTGTCAGACCACACCTCGGGCAAAACCAACACATCGTGCGCCGTCCACTTGTGGTGGGGGCCGCTTTGCACCATGGGCACCGGAAACGGCTGCGACGGCCACTCAATCGGCGAGCCCTCTTGCAGCCACGCAAACGCTCGCCAGCCTAGACGGCGCAAGCTGGCCACATGCTGAAAATTCACCAACTGCCCGCCTGCACGCACGGGCAGCGTGCAGGCGTAGTAGATGGAAGGCTTGGTCGAAGGTTCCGCCATCCCCTTTAACCCACCACCACACCCGTCTGGATGTACAGCGTGGCCTTGCTGGTGTCGTGGTTCCACACCTCGTAGCTGAGCGAATCGATCGTCGCGTTGGTCGCCGTATGCGTCCAGCCTGTGGTGCCCGAACCATCGGCCAGGTCCACCGTGTCGCCCGCATTGCCTTTGACCAGCAACTGCTGGCGGCCGGTGGTCTGGAACAGGTTGGCAGAGCCCATGTCGAGCACATCGCGCAGCTGCAGCACCAGCGTGTTGTCGCCGCTGCCGGTGATGTCGATCTTTTCGATGCTGTCGATGCGGCTGCCGCCGTCGGGGTTGCTGGCGGCCTGGTTGGCCACGCGGGTCAGGTCGATCGTGAGACCACTGACGTTCAAGACGATGGTATCGAGCCCGCCGCCGCCGTCGATGCGCGCCAGCTGCGTGGTGTTGCCACCGCTGCCCATGGGGCGGAGCAAGGCCCCGATCATGGTGTCATTGATGTTGAACGTGTCATTGCCCGCGCCGCCATACAGCACGCTGGCGGCGGTGGCGGTCAGCGTGTCGTTGCCCGCCCCGGCGGCCAGGGTGCTGGCTGTGCCGTTGTCAGCATGCGTGTCGTCACCGGCTGTGCCCACCCAATCGACTGCCGATGAGTTGAACGCACCGCTGGTATTGCCAAAGATGACGTAGCTGCGGCCTCCATCGCTGTTTGCGGCCTTAGCCCCCACGATCAAGTCGGCCAAGCCATCGCCGTTGACATCGCCCGCTGCGCTCACGCTCCAGCCGCTGTTTGCCGACGAGCTGTCGCCATTGATCACAAAGCCGCCTGCGCCGCTCGCCACCGCCGACAGGTCCATGCCCGTGCCTGTGGTCTTGCCAAACACCACGTAGCTGCGCCCACCACCGCTGTTCGCGTTCCAAGCCCCCACGATCACATCGGCCAGGCCGTCGCCGTTCACGTCGCCTGCTGCGCTCACGCTGTAGCCGCTTTTTGTCGACGAACTGTCGCCGTTGATCACAAAGCCGCCTGCGCCGCCCGCCACCGCCGACAGGTCAATGCCCGTGCCTGTGGTCTTGCCAAACACCACGTAGCTGCGACCTCCACCGCTGTTCGCGTTCGGAGCCCCCACGATCAGGTCGGCCAGGCCGTCGCCGTTCACATCGCCCGCTGCGCTCACGCTGGAGCCGCTGTATGCCGACGAGCTGTCGCCGTTGATCACAAAGCCGCCCGTGCCGCCCGCCACGGCCGACAGATCCATGGGCATGCCTGTGGTCTTGCCAAACACCACGTAGCTGCGGCCTGCATAGCCGTTCGCGGTTAAAGCCCCCACAATCAGGTCGGCCAGGCCGTCGCCGTTCACATCGCCCGCTGCGCTCACGCTGTTGCCGCTGTTTGACGACGAGCTGTCGCCGTTGATCACAAAGCCGCCTGCGCCGCCCGCCACCGCCGACAGGTCCATGCCCGCACCCGTGGTCTTGCCAAACACCACGTAGCTGCGGCCGTTCGTGCTGTTCGCGGCGTTAGCCCCAACGATCAGGTCGGCCAGGCCGTCGCCGTTCACATCACCCGCTGCGCTCACGCTGTTGCCGCTGCGATAAGACGAGTAGTCGCCGTTGATCACAAAGCCGCCAGCGCCGCCCGCCGGCCCCACCGGCCCCGCCGGCGGGGAAAGGTCGGACAGGGCTATGCCCGTACCCGTGGTCTTGCCAAATACCACGTAGCTGCGGCCTCCATTGCTGTTCGCGGCGGTAGCCCCCACGATCAGGTCGGCCAGGCCGTCGCCGTTCACATCGCCCGCGCTGGACACGCTCAAGCCGCTGTATGTCGACGTGATGTCGCCGTTGATCACAAAGCCGCCTGTGCCGCCTGCCACCGCCGAAAGGTCCATGCCCGTGCCTGTGGTCTTGCCAAACACCACGTAGCTGCGGCCTCCATAGCTGTTCGCGCCCCAAGCCCCCACGATCAGGTCGGCCAGGCCGTCGCCGTTCACATCGCCTGCTGCACTCACGCTAATGCCGCTGAATAACGAAGTGCTGTCGCCGTTGATCACAAAGCCGCCCACGCCGGCCGAAATATCGGACAGATCAATGGGCAGGTAAAACCGCCCCACATCCAGCGTCAGGGCCTGCACTGCGGACACGTTGCCGGCCGCATCGGTCTGGCGCACTTCCACTTGGTAGCGGCCATCGGCCGTGCCGTTGGTGGCGGGCTGGGCAAAGGTGCTGCTCCAGCTGCCAAAGGTGCCAGCCAAGGTTTTGATGCGGTACTCCACCGTGGCGAATGCTTCGGCGTTGGTGGGTGCCACCAGCACACCGGCGTTGGCCGTGGCGTTGGGGGTGGACGCCAAGGCGTCGACCTTGTAGCTGCTGTTGTCGGCCACGGCGCTGTAGCCCAGCGCGCTGGCCGCGTTGCCCGTAGTGTCAGAGATCACCGCACCGTTGAGCGACAAGCCGTTGGCCGCCAGCGCAATGCCGTCTGCGTCTGCCTGCCCGGCAGCGATGGTGGTGGTGAAGCTGATCTGCTTGCCGCTCATGCCCACGTAAGTGGCTTGCACTGTGGTGCCGCCCACGTCCAGCGCCAAGGTGGGACTGCCCGCGCTGGTGTTGACCACCAGGTCTTCGCTGAAGCTCACCGTGGCGGTGACTGTGGCACCCGCCTTGAGGAAGCCCGCTTGCTGCGGCCCACTGGAGGCGGTCAAAGCCACGCTGCTGAGGGTGGGTGCCACATCGGGGGCCACAGTCACGGTGCTTTGTACCAGCAACTGGGCTTGGCCGTTCGTGGATTGGTACAGGTTGTAGGTCTGTCCCGCCAAGGTTGCGGTGGTGTTGGTGTTGGTCCAGCCACTGGGCAGGTTCACACTGTCACCACTGTCACCACTGTTGCCATCGATGCGCAGTTGGTGGCGCATCACGCTGGCACTCAGGCCCGTGCCCGTCCAGCCATTGCCGGTGTTGAACACGTTCACACCGTTCATGGCCACCACGTCGGCCACGGTGGGCGTGATCATGTTGTTGCCGGTGCCGGTCAGGTCCACAACCTCAATACTGTTCAAGCGGCTGCTACCCAAGGTGTTGGCGATTCGCGCCAAGTCCAGGTGCTGGCCGCTGCCGTTCAGGGCCAGGGTGTCCACGCCAACGCCGCCGTCAATGCGCGCCAGTTGGGTGGTGTTGCCACCGCTGCCCATGGGGCTTTCGAGTGCGGTCAGCATGTCTGTGCCCAGCACAAAGCGGTCGTTGCCTGCACCGCCGTAGAGGACGCTGGCGGCTGTAGCCGTCAGGGTGTCGGCAGCAGAGGTGCCCAACTGGTCGGGCTGCATTTTGAGCAAAGCGCCCTGGCTGTTGCCCAAAATCACATAGGCGCGACCGGCGTCGTTGCCATTGGCGTCCACACCTTGCGCGCCCACGATCAGGTCGGTCAGGCCGTCGCCATTGATGTCGCCCGCGTTGGCCACGCTGTAGCCCACTTGGTCAGCACCGGTCACACCGGACAAGACAAAACCGCCCCGCCCTGCGGCCACCGCGCTGAGGTTGATCGGCGCGGTGCCAGTTTGGCCAAACACCACATAGCTGCGGCCCGCGTCGTTGGCATTGTTGGTGCCGGGCTGAGCGTCCACCAGCGGCGCGCCGATGATCAGGTCGGCCAGGCCGTCGCCGTTGAAGTCACCCGCGCTGGCCACGCTGTAACCAGCCCGGTCAGAATTCTGCTGACCCACGATCACAAAGCCACCCGTACCGCCAGCCACAGCACTCAGGTTGATGGCACTTGGCGTGCCGGTCTGACCAAACACCACATAGCTGCGGCCAGCGTTCACCGTGCCCGTGGGGTGCGGCGCGCCGATGATCAGGTCGCTCAGACCATCACCGTTGACGTCGCCCGCATTGGCCACGTTGGTGCCGCTTTCGTCATAAGCATCTTGGCCGTTGATGACATAACCCGAGGAGCCCAAGGCCGACAGGGTGATGGCTGCGTTACCGGTTTGGCCATAGATGACAAAGGTCTGCCCTGCGTCGTTGTTGCCGTTGGCATCGGCACACTTGGCAGAGATGAGCACATCGGCCAGACCGTCGCCGTTCACGTCGCCTGCGCTGGCCACGCTGTTGCCAACATAGTCAAACCCATGCATGTTGTTGATGGCAAAACCACCGGTACCCAGTGCACTCAGACTCACCAAACCGGCCGTGGTTTTGCCAAACACCACATAGGCGCGGCCCGCATCGTTGGTTGAACTGTTGGTGGATGACCCGTCCGCCATCGGCACGCCCACGATCAGGTCGGCCAGGCCATCACCGTTCACATCACCCGCCGACGCCACCGAGTAGCCCGATTGGTCATAGCCTGCTGGGCCTGCTATCGCAAAGCCACCCGTGTTGCCCGCCACCGCGCTCAGGTTGATGGGCGTGGTGTTGGTTTTGCCAAACACCACATAGGTGCGGCCAGCATCGTTGCCATTGCCGTCGGACAGCGGTGCACCCACGATCAAGTCGGCCAGGCCGTCGCCGTTCACGTCACCGGCGGCAGACACGCTGTAACCGCTTTCGTCAGCACCGCCTTGGCCGTTGATCACAAAGCCGCCAGTGCCGCCTGCTGTGGCCGCAAGGGCACTCAGGTTGATGGCTGCTTTGCTGGTGGTGCCAAACACCACGTAGCTGCGGCCGGCATCGTTGTTGCCGTTTGCGTCTGCTTTGTGTGCGCCAATGATCATGTCGACCAGGCCGTCTCCGTTCACGTCGCCCGCGCTGGCCACGCTGAAGCCCGCTTCGTCACCTGCGGCTTGACCGTTGATGATGAAGCCGCCTGTGTTGCCGGCCAAGCCGCTCATGCTGAAGACGTTGATTTCTGAAGAGTTGACCACCGTCACCGCATTGGCCACCAGCACCTGGGCTAAGCCACTGGCGCTGTTGTAAACCTTGTAAGTGGCCGTGCCCTTGAGCGCTGTGCCCATCAAGGTCCAACCGCTGTCGGTCAGGCGGGCCATGTCGCCTGTGTTGCCGTCGATCACCAACTGGTGGCGGCTCACCGCTGCGCCCAGGGTGTAAGTGCCATCGCTCCAACCGCTGCCTGTGGTGGTGTTGATGCTGTTCATGCCCGCCATGTCACGCACATCGCTGGCCGTGACGTTCAGAATGTTGGCGCCTGTTCCCGTGATGTCGATGCGCTCCACGCTGTTGATGCGGCCATCGGTCTGGTTCACGCCATCGGTCTTGTTGGCGATTTGACCCAGCACCAGATTCAAGCCTGCAGCGTCAAGGGCAATGGTGTCCTGCCCGGTGCCGCCGTCGATGCGCGCTAACTGGCTGATGTTGCCACCGCTGCCCAAGGGCGACTGCAAGGCCGTGACCATGGTCGCATTGATGATGAACGTGTCGTTGCCCGCGCCGCCGAGCAAGCTGCTCGCAGCTGTGGCGGTGAGTGTGTCGTTGCCCGCACCGGCGGCCAGCGTGCTGGCTGTGCCGTTGTCGCTGCGGCTATCGGTACCCGCTGTGCCCACCCAATCGACTGCCGATGAGTTGAACGCGCCCGTGGTGTTACCGAAGATGACGTAGCTGCGGCCTCCGTTGCTATTCGCGTCCGGGGTCCCCACGATCAAGTCGGCCAGGCCGTCGCCGTTCACATCACCCGCGGCGCTCACGCTCCAGCCGCTGGATGTCGACGTACTGTCGCCGTTGATTACAAAGCCGCCTGCGCCGCCCGCCACCGCCGACAGGTCCATACCCGTGCCTGTGGTCTTGCCAAACACCACGTAGCTGCGGCCTCCACCGCTGTTCGCTCGGTAAGCCCCCACGATCAGGTCGGCCAGACCGTCGCCGTTCACATCACCCGCAGCACTCACGCTCCAGCCGCTGGATGTCGACGTACTGTCGCCGTTGATTACAAAGCCCCCCGCGCCGCCCGCCACAGCCGACAGGTCCATGCCCGTACCTGTGGTCTTGCCAAACACCACGTAGCTGCGGCCTCCACCGCTGTTCGCATCCGGAGCCCCCACGATCAGGTCGGCCAGGCCGTCGCCGTTCACGTCGCCCGCGGCGCTCACGCTGTAGCCGCTGGATGTCGACGTACTGTCGCCGTTGATCACAAAGCCGCCCGCGCCGCCCGCCACCGCCGACAGGTTCAAGCCCGTGCCTGTGGTCTTGCCAAACACCACGTAGCTTCGGCCTCCACCGCTGTTCGCGCCGTAAGCCCCCACGATCAGGTCGGCCAGGCCGTCGCCGTTCACATCGCCCGCTGCGCTCACGCTGGCGCCGCTGTATATCGACGAGTTGTCGCCGTTGATCACAAAGCCGCCTGCGCCGCCCGCCACCGCCGACAGGTTCATGCCCGTGGCTGTGGTCTTGCCAAACACCACGTAGCTTCGGCCTCCACCGCTGTTCGCGCCGTAAGCCCCCACGATCAGGTCGGCCAGGCCGTCGCCGTTCACGTCGCCCGCGGCGCTCACGCTGTAGCCGCTGTTTTCCGCCGTGCTGCTGTCGCCGCTGATCACAAAGCCGCCTGCCCCGCCCGCCACCGCCGACAGGTCCATGCCCGTGCCTGTGGTCTTGCCAAACACCACGTAGCTGCGGCCTCCACCGCTGTTCGCTCGGTAAGCCCCCACGATCAGGTCGGCCAGGCCGTCGCCGTTCACGTCGCCCGCGGCGCTCACGCTGTAGCCGCTGGATGTCGACGTACTGTCGCCGTTGATCACAAAGCCGCCCGCGCCGCCCGCCACCGCCGACAGGTTCAAGCCCGTGCCTGTGGTCTTGCCAAACACCACGTAGCTGCGACCTCGACTGCTGTTCGCGTTCGGAGCCCCCACGATCAGGTCGGCCAGGCCGTCGCCGTTCACATCGCCCGCTGCGCTCACGCTGTAGCCGCTGTATGTCGACGTGCTGCTGTCGCCATTGATGACAAAGCCACCCACGCCCGCAGCAATGTCCGACAAGTTCACCGGATAAATGCGAGGGGTCACCGTCACGTTGCGCGTGATGTCGGTGTCCACCAGCATTTGCGCTGCCGAGTCGATGGCGTTGTAGATCTGGTAAGTCTGCCCGCCCTGGGAGACGGTGCCGTCGTTGTACCAAGTGCCTTGGGCATTGAGCACATCGCCCGCATCGCCTTTGACCAGCAGTTGGTGGGCTTGCACAGTGGCGCCCAGGCTGGTCCAGCCGTTGCTGCTGTTGAATGTATTCATACCCGCCATGTCAACCACGTCGCGCGCCGCCAGCGTCAGGGAGTTGTTGCCCGTGCCGGTCAGGTCGATGGTTTCCGCGCTGTCGATGCGGCTGCCGCCATCGGGGTTGGCAGCGGCCTGGTTGGCCACTTGCGTCAGGTCCAACGTGAGGCCGGTGCCACTCAAGGCCACGGTGTCGATGCCGCTGCCGCCGTCGATGCGGGCCAGCTGCGCGGTGTTGCCACCGCTGCCCAAAGGCGACTGCAAGGCCGTGATCATGGCCGCGTTGATGTTGAAGTTGTCGTTACCCGCACCACCCAACAAAATGCTGCCCGCTGTGGCCGTGAGCGTGTCGTTGCCCGCACCGGCGGCCAGCGTGCTGGCTGTGCCGTTGTCGGCATGCGTGTCGTCGCCTGCTGTGCCCATCCAGTCCACGGCAGTTTGGCCAAAGGCACCGGTGGTGTTGCCAAAGATGACGTAGCTGCGGCCAGAACCGCCTATGGCGTTGTAGGCCCCCACAATCAAATCGGCCAGACCATCGCCGTTCACATCGCCTGCTGCGCTCACGCTATTGCCGCTGAAAGACAACGGGCTGTCTCCGTTGATCACAAAGCCGCCTGCGCCGCTCGCCACCGCCGACAGGTCCATGCCCGTGCCTGTGGTCTTGCCAAACACCACGTAGCTGCGGCCACTATTGCCGTTCGCGTTCGGAGCCCCCACGATCAGGTCGGCCAGGCCGTCGCCGTTCACATCGCCTGCTGCGCTCACGCTATTGCCGCTGAAATAGGACGAGCTGTCGCCGTTGATCACAAAGCCCCCTACGCCGCCCGCCACAGCAGACAGGTCCATGACCGTGCCTGTGGTCTTGCCAAACACCACATAACTGCGGCCTCCACCGTCGTTCGAGTATGGAGCCCCCACGATCAGGTCGGCCAGGCCGTCGCCGTTCACATCACCCGCTGCGCTCACGCTGTAGCCGCTGTTTTCCGCCGTGCTGCTGTCGCTGTTGATCACAAAGCCGCCTGCGCCGCCCGCCACCGCCGACAGGTCCATGCCCGTGCCTGTGGTCTTGCCAAACACCACGTAGCTCCGGCCTCCACCGCTGTTCGCGTTCTTAGCCCCCACGATCAGGTCGGCCAGGCCGTCGCCGTTCACATCGCCCGCTGCGCTCACGCTGTATCCGCTGAAATAGGACGAGCTGTCGCCGTTGATCACAAAGCCGCCTGCGCCGCCCGCCACCGCCGACAGGTCCATGCCCGTGCCTGTGGTCTTGCCAAACACCACGTAGCTCCGGCCTCCAAAGACGTTCGCGTAGTAAGCCCCCACGATCAGGTCGGCCAAGCCATCGCCGTTCACATCGCCCGCGGCACTCACGCTGTAGCCACTTTTGTCTGTCACGTTCTGCCCATGCAGTACAAAACCACCCGAACCGCCATCGACGGTCGACAGATCAATCGCCAGACCGGAGGTCTTGCCGTACACCACGTAGCTGCTGCCGGCGCTGTAATTGACGCCGTTAGCCCCCACGATCAGGTCGGCCAAACCGTCGCCGTTCACATCGCCCGCCGCGCTGACGCTTTTCCCGCTTTCCGCAGCTTGGCCTGACACGCTCTGCCCGTTGATGACAAAGCCCCCTGTGCCAGCGGCCACTGCCGACAGGTCGATAGTCGTGCCTGCGGTTGTGCCAAACACCACGTAGCTGCGGCCAACACGTTCGTTAGCGTAAGGGGCACCCACGATCACATCGGCCAGCCCATCGCCGTTCACATCGCCCGCTGCGCTGACGCTGTAGCCATTGCCGTCCGTCGCGCCTTGCCCATTGATCACAAAGCCGCCCACGCCTGCGGCGATGTCGGACAGCGCCACCGGCGTCGGGATAGACGGGTTGGCGTTGCTGTTGTTGGCTTGTTGCACCACACCCGTGACCAAGGCTTGAAGCTTGGTCAGTGTGTCCACGCCGCTGCCGTCATCGGGTGAGGCCGCCAGCGCGGTTTGAACTGCGGCCAGGTTGGCCGAAGTGACGCCGGTGATGCCCAGGCTTTGCAAGCCTGCCAGGGTGACATCGGTGGTTGTGCCCGCAGCGGCAGTGATGACCGCCGTCACCGCTGTGCCCAGGGCTTGCAACTCGGCCACGGTGTCCACATCGGTGGCTTGGCGTGCATCGACCACGCTGCTCATCAGGCTGCGACGGGCCGCTGAAGTGCCCATGCCGATCACACCCAACGCGTCGTATTGCGATGCGGTGATGACCCCTGTGGCGTTGCCCGCTGTACCGTCGGCAGCGGCCAGCACGGCGCTGTAGGCGTCGACCGCGATTTGCACTTCGGTGGCTTCATCTGTTCCGGTCGATGGCAGATGAGCGATGACGGTGTTGATGGCGCTGAGGTTGCCTTCCGTGACGCCCGTCACGCCTGCAGCCTGGTAAGTGGCCAAACTGGGGGCGCGTACGGTGCCGCTGTAAACACTCAATTTTTTGAGTTCCACCGCCACCTGCACGAGGTTTTGGACCTCCACCAGGGTGTCAACGCCCGAGCCGTTGTCGGCCGTGGCTGTGACCACTTTGTTGAAAATGGACAGATTTTCTTTGGTGATGCCTCCGACGATTCTGCCCAGGGTATCCACTTGGGTCTTGTTGAGCGCAGGCGTTGCGCTTGAAGCGTCATCGACCAATGCGTTGGTGATATTGGCGAGCCACTGGATTCCGGCCACGGTGTCCACATCAGTGGCAGCGCGACGATCGATGACGTCGTTGAGCAGCGATGCCTTGGCGCTGCCCTGGGTAGACATGCCCGTGATGCCCAGCACGTTGTATTGAGCCAGGGTGGGTGCTGCTGCGCCCAAGTTGCCCGGCTCGCGATCGGCAGCGGCCAGCACGGCCACATACGCATCGACCACTGTTTGCAATTCAGCCACGCTGTCGGTGGCGCTGGCGGGCAAGGCGGCCAGTGCGCTGTTGATGGCGCTCACGTTGGCGTCGGATACGCCGGTCACACCGGCGGCTGTGTAGTCGCCCGTTTTGGGTACGGTGTTGGTGCCGGTGTAGGCGCTGAGGGTGTAGACAGCCGCCGCTTGGGTGACCAGGGTCTGGATTTCGGCCAGCGTGTCGAGGCCGGTTCCGTCATCGTTCGTCGCGGCCAATGCAGCTTGCACGGTGGCCAGGTTGTCGGCGGTCACGCCGGTGATGCCCAGGGCTTGGACCTGGGCCAATGTGATACTGCCACCCGATGCGGCAGACACCACGGCAGCTGCCGCGTTGGCCAGGGCTTGCAGTTCGGCCACGGTGTCCACGTCGGCGCTCGACAAGCTGTCGATGCGGTTGCCCAGCAAGGCAGCTGTGGCGTTGGCTGTGGTGCCGGTCAGGCCGGTCACGCCCAAAGCGGTGTATTGCGCGGCGGTGGGCAGGGCTTGGCTCATGGCGGATGTGCCGTCGGCTGCGGCCAGCACAGCGGCATAGGCATCGACCACAGCTTGCACATCGGCGGTGCTGTCGGTGGCGGTGGTGTCCAGGCCCGCCAGTGCGCTGTTGATGGCGCTCACGTTGGCGTCAGATACGCCGGTCACGCCTGCTGTTGTGTAGTCGCCCGTTTGGGGTTCGGTGTTGGTGCCGTTGTAGCTGCTCAGTGTGAAAAGTGCTGCGGCTTTGTTCACCAGGGTCTGGATTTCGGACAAGGTGTCCACGCCTGTGCCGTCGTCGGCTGTGGCGGCCAGCAAGGCTTGCACGGTGACCAGGTTATCAGCGGTCAGGCCGATGATGCCCAGTGCTTTGAGTGGGTCCAGCGTGATGGGTGTGCCAGAGGCAGCAGCGACCACCGACCTTGCTGCGTCGGCCAGGGCCTGCAATTCGGCCACGGTGTCCACGTCAGCCTGGGTCAGGCCGTCGATCAAATTGCCCAGCAAAGCTGCGGTGGCGTTGGCAGTGTTGCCACTCAGACCGGTCACGCCCAGGGCGGTGTATTGCGCAGCCGTGGGCAGGTTGGTGGCATTGCCGGCAGTGCCGTCTGCCGTCGCCGAGATGGCGGCGTAGGCATCGACCAGCGTTTGCAGTTCAGACGCGCTGTCTTTGCTGGCGGTGGGCAGGCCTGCCACCACGCTGTTGATGGCCTTGATGTTGCTGTCGGTGACCCCCGTCACGCCGGCAGTGGCGTAGTTGGCGACCGAAGGCGCATCGGTGATACCTGTGTAATTGGTAATTCTGGCCAATGGTCCACCACTGCTATCCACGCAGTTGTTGACCAAGGTTTGCAAGGCGCTCAAGCTGGCCACGCCAGCGCCGTCGTCGGCTGTAGCTGCCAAAGCTGTGTTGACGGTGGTGATGTCCACGTTGGCGGCGTTGATGCCCAAGGCTTGCAACTGGGCCAGCGTGATGCTGCCCCCCGCTGCTGCGGCCACCACTGCGGCGGCCGCATTGGCCAGGGCTTGCAGCTCGGCCACGGTGTCGACGTCAGCCGCTTGCAGCCCGCCGATCAGGCTGCACAGCAGCGCCGTGGCCGAGGCGGCCACGGCGGTACTGGCACCGGGCACATTCACGCCCAATGTGGCCAGTTGCGCCGGTGTGGGGGCGGTGGTGGAGGTGCCATTGGCCGCAGAAAGCACAGCGTTGTAGGCGTCAGCAACGCTTTGCAATGCAGCCACACTGCCGGTGGCGGTGGCGGGCAAGGCGGCCAGAGCGCTGTTGATGGCGACCAGGTTGGCGGCGGTGACGCCGCTCACGCCTGCGGCGGTGTAGTCGGCGGCTTGCGGTTCGGTGTTGGTGCCGGTGTAGCTGCTCAACGTGAAAACGGCGGCGGCCTGGTTCACCAGGATCTGGATCTCGGCGAGGCTGTCCACGCCGGTGCCGTCGTCGGCGGTGGCGGCCAGCAGCGCTTGTACCGTGGCCAGGTTGTCTGTGGTGACGCCGGTGATGCCCAGCGTTTGAAGTTGCGCCAAGCTGATGGTTGCGCCAGAAGCAGCGGCCACCACGGCACTTGCTGCGTTGGCCAAGGCTTGCAGTTCGGCCACGGTGTCCACGTCGGCTGCGCTCAGGCCGTCGATCAGTTGGCCCAGCAAAGCGGCTGTGGCGTTGGCGCTGGTGCCCGTCAAACCCGTCAGGCCGGTCAAGCCCAAAGCGCTGTATTGCGCGGCGGTGGGTGTGGTGGTGGCGTTGCCAGCAACGCCATCGGCTGCGGCCAGAACAGCAGCGTAAGCGTCAACCACGGTTTGCAGCTCGGCGCTTGTGACGGTGGCGCTGGCGCTGGCGGGCAAGTTGGCCAGTGCGCTGTTGATGGCGCTCAGGTTGGTACTGCTCACGCCGGTAACGCCTGCTGCTGTGAAGCTGGCCAAAACCGGGGCGGTGTTGGTGCCGTCGAATTGGCCCAGTGTGTAAAGGGCTTCGGCTTTAGCCACAAGCGCTTGCAGTTCGGACAGCGTGTCGACACCCGAGCCGTCATCGGCGGTGGCATCCAACAAGGCTTGCACAGTGCCGATGTTGTCAGCCGTGATGCCTGTGACGCCCAGTGCGCTCAGTTGAGCCAAAGAAACACGACCACCGGCGGCTGCAGCGAACACGGCGGTGTAAGCATCGACCACGGTTTGCAGGTCGGCAATTGTGCCGGTGGCGCTGGCTGGCAATTCGGCCAAAGCGCTGTTGATGGCGCTGAGGTTGGCAGAGTTCACACCGGTCACGCCGGCGGCGGCGTAGTCGGCGGTGGTGGGCGCGTTGTTGGCCCCGGTGTAACCGCTCAGTGTGAAGACAGCAGCAGCTTGGGTGACGAGGGCTTGAACCTCGGTCAGGCTGTCGACACCTGAGCCGTCGTCGGCCGTGGCCGACAACAGGGCTTGCACGATGGCGAGGTTGTCTGCGCTCACGCCAGTGATGCCCAGCGCTTGCAGCTGCGCTTGTGTGACGCTGCCGCCTGCGGCAGCAGAGAACACAGCGCTATAGGCATCGACTACGGTTTGCAGATCGTGGCTGGTACCGGTAGTGCTAACCGGCAAAACGGCCAGTGCGTTGTTGATGGCGCTCACGTTGATGTCGGACACGCCGGTCACACCAGCCGCTGCATAGTCAGCTGCAGTAGGGGAAGGGATGCCCCCGGTGTAAGTGCTGAGGGTGAAGACCGCCACCGCTGGGGTGACCAGCGCTTGGAGTTCGGACAGTGTGTCAAGGCCTGAGCCATCATCGGCCGTGGCAGCGAGCGCGGCTTGCACCGTGGCCAAATTGTTGGCGGTGACGCCAGTAATGCCCAGAGCTTGAAGTTGGACCAAGCTGATGGCTGTGCCCGATGCGGCTGCCACGACGGCAGCGGCGGCGTTGGCAAGGGCTTGAATTTCTGCCACCGTGTTCACGTCGGCACGGCTCAGGCTGCCGATCAGGTTGCCCAACAAATTGGCTGTGGCAGTGGCGCTGTTGCCGCTCATGCCCGTCACACCCAAGGCGGTGTATTGCGAGGCGGAGGGCACTGTGGTGGATGTGCCGTCTGCAAAGGCCAGCACAGCGGCGTAAGCGTCGACCACGGTTTGCAAGGCGGCAGGGGTGCCAGTGGCGCTGGCAGACAAGGCGGCCAGTGCATCGTTGATGGCACTGAGGTTGGTACTGCTGACGCCGGTCACACCTGCGGCGACGTAGTCGGCAGCTTCAGGTTCTGTGTTGCTGCCTGTGTAGTTGCTGAGTGTGAAAACAGCTGCGGCTTTGTTGGCCAAGGTCTGGATTTCGGCCAAGCTGTCCACGCCGGTGCCGTCGTCTGCGGTCGCAGCCAGCATGGCTTGCACAGTAGCCAGGTTGTCGGCGGTGACGCCAGTGATGCCCAGCGCTTTGAGTTGGGCCAAGCTAATGGGCGAACCTGAAGCTGCAGACACCACGGCTGCAGCTGCGTTGGCGAGCGTTTGCAGTTCGGCCACGGTGTCCACGTCGGCGGAGGTCAGGCCGTCGATCAGATTGCCCAGCAAGCTGGCTGTGGCGTTGGCGGTGCTGCCGGTCAGGCCGGTCACGCCCAAGGCGGTGTATTGGGCCGCGTTGGGTGCGGTGGTGGTGTTGCCAGCCACACCATCGGCTGCAGCCAACACAGCGGTGTAAGCATCGACCACGCTTTGCAGCTCGGCTGCGCTGTCTTTGTCGGCGTTGGGCAGACCGGCCACGGCGCTGTTGATGGCGTCAAGGTTGTTGGCGTTCACGCCCGTCACAAAGGCGTTGGTGTAATCGGCCGCAGAAGGTGCGTTAGTGGTGCCGTTGTAGTTGCTGATGGTGTTCAAAGCGCCGCTGTTGGACGCCTGGCAATTGCCCACCAGGGTCTGTAAGGCGCTCAAGCTGGACACGCCCGATCCATCGTCGGCAGTGGCTGCCAAAGCCGTTTGAACGGCCGTGATGTCGGCATGGGTGACATCGATGCCCAGTGCTTGCAGCTGGGCTAACGTGATGGTGCCCCCCGCTGCTGCGGCCACCACGGCGGCAGCGGCATTGGCCAAGGCTTGCAGCTCGGCCACGGTGTCGACGTCGGCAGACGCAAGCTCACCGATCAGGCTGCTCAAAAGCGATGCTGCTGAAGTGATGGCAGCGTTGTTAGCACCCGAAACTGTGACACCTAAGGCGATGAATTGCGCGGCAGTGGGTGCCGTGGTGGAGGTGCCATTGGCTGCAGCCAGGACGGCGGTGTAGGCGTCGACCACGGTTTGCAGTTGCGCGGCTGTGCCCGTGGCGTTCGCGGGCAAAGCCGCCAACGCGCTGTTGATGGCGCTCAAGTTGCCAGCGATCACGCCGGTGATACCTGCGGCCGCGTAGTCGGCAGCATCAGGTTCGGTGTTGGTGCCGCTGTAGTTGCTGAGGGTGAAGACGGCGGCAGCTGTGTTCACCAGGGTTTGGATTTCAGACAGTGTGTCCACACCTGTGCCGTCGTCGTAGGTGGCAGCCAGCAGAGCTTGCACGGTGGGCAGGTTGTCGGCGGTCACGCCAGAGATGCCCAAGGCTTGAAGTTGAGCCAGCGTGACGCTGCCACCCGATGCAGCGCCGACCACGGCAGAAGCGGCGTTGGCCAAGGCTTGCAGTTCGGCCACCGTGTCCACGTCAGTGCTGCTCAGGCCGTCGATCAAATTGCCCAGCAAGCTGGCTGTCGCGCTGGCGGTGTTGCCCGTCAGGCCGGTCACGCCCAAGGCTGTGTACTGCGCGGCAGTAGGTGCGGTGGTCGTGTTACCAGCAATGCCATAGGCTGCGGATAGCACAGCGCTGTAAGCACTCACCACGATTTGCAGTTGCGCGGCTGTACCCGTGGCGTTCGCAGGCAAGTTCGCCAACGCACTGTTGATGGCATCGAGGTTTGAGTCGGTCACGCCCGTTACACCTGCAGCGGTGTAGTCCAAGCTGGTTGGCGCGGTATTGGTGCCATCGTAGCCACTGAGCACAGCCAAGGCTTGTGCCGCAGCGAAGGCGGACTCAGCTTGGGTGACCAGGGCTTGAATTTCTGTCAGGCTGTCCACGCCCGTACCGTCGTCGGCCGTTGCGGCCAGTGCAGTTTGCACTGCAGCCAGGTTGTCAGCGGTCACGCCCATGATGCCCAAGGCTTGAAGTTGAGCCAGCGTGACGCTGCCACCCGATGCAGCGCCGACCACGGCAGAAGCGGCGTTGGCCAAGGCTTGCAGTTCGGCCACCGTGTCCACGTCAGCGCTGCTCAGGCCGTCGATCAAATTGCCCAGCAAGCTGGCTGTCGCGCTGGCGGTGTTGCCCGTCAGGCCGGTCACGCCCAAGGCTGTGTACTGCGCGGCAGTAGGTGCGGTGGTCGTGTTACCCGCAATGCCATCGGCTGCGGATAGCACAGCGCTGTAAGCACTCACCACGATTTGCAGTTGCGCGGCTGTACCCGTGGCGTTCGCAGGCAAGTTCGCCAACGCACTGTTGATGGCATCGAGGTTTGAGTCGGTCACGCCCGTTACACCTGCAGCGGTGTAGTCCAAGCTGGTTGGCGCATCGGTGTTGCCGTCATAGGCACTCAGCGTGGCTAGGGCTTGCACAGCGGTAACCGCTGCTTGTACCTGGCCAACCAGCGCCTGAATTTCTATCAGGCTGTCCACGCCCGTACCGTCGTCGGCGGTTGCGGACAGTGCAGTTTGCACTGCAGCCAGGTTGTCAGCGGTCACGCCGGTGATGCCCAAGGCTTGAAGTTGAGCCAGCGTGACGCTGCCACCCGATGCAGCAGCGACCACGGCAGAAGCGGCGTTGGCCAAGGCTTGCAGTTCGGCCACCGTGTCCACGTCAGCGCTGCTCAGGCCATCGATCAAATTGCCAAGCAAGCTGGCTGTAGCGCTGGCGGTGTTGCCCGTCAGGCCGGTCACGCCCAAGGCGGCGTATTGCGCGGCGGTAGGCGCTGATGAGGCTGTGCCTTCGGCCGTCGCCAATACGGCGGTGTAGGCATCGACCACGGTTTGCAGTTGCGCGACTGTGCCCGTTGCGTTCGCGGGCAACGCAGCCAACGCGCTGTTGATCGCGCTCAAGTTGGCGCTGCTCACACCCGCAAGACCAGCCGCTGTGTAGTTGGCCAGCGACGGCGCTGTGTTGGTGCCGTCGTAGGCACTGAGCGCGGCCACAGCTTGCGCGGCTAAGAATGCAGCTTGCGCTTGGGTGACCAAGGCTTGAATTTCTGTCAGGCTGTCCACGCCCGTACCGTCGTCGGCCGTTGCGGCAAGTGCAGTTTGCACTGCAGCTAGGTTGTCAGCGGTCACGCCCATGATGCCCAAGGCTTGAAGTTGAGCCAGCGTGACGCTGCCACCCGATGCAGCGGCGACCACGGCAGAAGCGGCGTTGGCCAAGGCTTGCAGTTCGGCCACCGTGTCCACGTCAGCGCTGCTCAGGCCGTCGATCAAATTGCCCAGCAAGCTGGCTGTCGCGCTGGCGGTGTTGCCCGTCAGGCCGGTCACGCCCAAGGCTGTGTACTGCGCGGCAGTAGGTGCGGTGGTCGTGTTACCCGCAATGCCATCGGCTGCGGATAGCACAGCGCTGTAAGCACTCACCACGGTTTGCAGTTGCGCGGCTGTACCCGTGGCGTTCGCAGGCAAGTTCGCCAACGCACTGTTGATGGCATCGAGGTTTGAGTCGGTCACGCCCGTTACACCTGCAGCGGTGTAGTCCAAGCTGGTTGGCGCAGTGTCAGTGCCGTCGTATGCGCTGAGCCAAGCCAGTGCCACGGCTGTGTCCACCACAGCTTGCAGTTTGGCTAAGGTGTCCACGTCACTGCCGTCATCGGCGGTGGCAGCTAACGCGTCTTGCACAGCTTGCAAGTTGTCTTCGGTCACGCCGCTGATGCCCAACGCATCGAAGTTGCCAAGGGTCAGCGCTCCGCCCGTACTGGCGACGGCCAGCACTGCCGAGTAGGCATCTACCAGCGCTTGCAACTCAGCCGTCGAATCGGTACTGCTGGCGTTCAGGGTGGCCACGGCCTGGTCAATCACGTGCAGATTGGCGGTCGTCACGCCCGTCACACCTGCTGTGGTGTAGCTGGCGATGGTGGGCTGGTCACCTGTGCCGTCAAAGTTGCTAAGCGTGTAGACCATCGCCTCCTGAGCAGACAGAGCGCCATTGAGCAGGGTCTTCACGTCCGAATCCAGCGATTGCGTGGTGCTTACCTGCGCTGCGCCATTGACCAAAAGATCTACCGCTTGCGCTGTCAAACCGTTGTCGGTGAGGTTGGCCACCAAAGTGTCAAAAACGGTATTGCTGCCACTGGCCGCTTCGGCACCAGACAGAGCAGCCAACAAACGGCCGTAGTCGTTGGTTGCCGGATTGGGATGGCCCTGTGCGTCAACCACCGCCACCGGTGCTTGACCCGTGACCAGGTCTTGACCGTCTGGAAGACCCAAGGCTTTGGCCAATTGTTGGTTGGTCGACACAATCGTCTGCGCAGTCAAGCCTGCCAACGCGATCTCAGAGTTAGCGTTGTCACCACCGGCCAATGCCAGCTTACGGACCGCCAATTCGGTGATCGGGTTGATGTTGATTTTCACGATGCCTGGTGCGCTGATCACCGTAGCAGCGCGCAAGTCCATGGTCAGGTCTTTGAGGGTACTGGTGGCTTCGTCTAAGTAGTCTGAACCGGCAAACGTGTCATGCACGCGCACCAGCACAGGCCCTAAGTAACCACCGGGGACGTTGAGCTCGAAGGAGCCATCGGCCGCCACGCGTCCTTGCACCAACACTGTTCCGTCAGCTTTGTAGGCCACGACCTCTAACCCGTTGCCAGCCACCACAGGTCCGGCCACGACGTTGCCACGAATGATCGTAGGCACAGTCTCGGTTTTGCTGGAACTTAAAACTGTTGCAACACCCAAGACTCCCAAAGCACCAAACGCCACATTCAAGGGCGTCCAAAACCCGCCATCGCTAGGTGGCATGTAGGTGCTCAAGCTGTCTTGGTGCGAGAAGCCTCGCGCTTGCTCGGCGCCTTGCGTCAATGCAGCCATCGAAGGCGTATCACCAAACGCATAAACCAACTTGCCGCCGTCCGACAAGCTGGCACCCACCGCGCTGTCGCCGGTGATGACGTAGCCTCCGCTGGTGCCTGTGCCCTTGGCACCTGGCATGTCAACCGCGCATTGCTCGGCCTTACAGGCTTCGTAGAAACTGACCAACAGCACTTGCGTGCCGTCGGCGTAGCTGAGCAACAGGTCTTGGCCTTGTTGGCTGGCGGCCACGTCTTTGGCGGCTTGGGCTGCGCTGTCTTTGGCCGCAGCTTCTTTCGCTTCTTCACCCTCTTTGACCACGCGGTAGCGTTGACCCGCTTTGGCGATGACGCTAGTTTTTTCTCCACGCTTCAAAAACACGCTTTGCGTGCCGCTGATGTTCAGGATGAGCGATGGGTTGTTTGCTGCTGTGGCCATGATGAGCTCCAAGGAAGATTTCGTTGAGATTCGTTAAATACGGTTTGCGTACGTGTTGCGTGCGCGGGCTTAGCGTTCGTTCAGCGCACCACTCAAGCCGCGTGCAATGGGCTTGATGAGATAGCGCATGACCGAGCGTTGGCCAGTCAGGATGTCCACCGTGGCCGTCAGCCCCGGCTTTAAAACAATGGGTTGGAGCTTCGGGTTGGCCGCGACCGCGTTGGGCAGCAGGCGAACACGCGCTCGGTAGTAGGTTTGAGGCTGCCCATTGGCGCCTTGCTCTTGCAGGGTGTCCGAGCTGAGGTAGACCAGCTCACCCGTCAAGGTGCCGTAAATGGCGTAGTCGTAAGCGTCTAGGCGGATGTTGGCTCGCATGCCGGTTTGCAGCTGGCCGATGTCTGCGGGGTTGACTTTGAGCTCCAACAGCGACTCGCCATCGGTGGGCGAGATTTGCATGAGCTCATCACCCGCACGCAGCACACCACCCACGGTGGTGACACGCAAATACTTCACCACGCCGTCCACGGGGGCCATCAGCTCGGTTTGAGACAAGGCGTAACGGCGGTCTTCTTGGCGGTAGCGCTGGCTGGAGATTTCTTCTTCTTGTTTGGCCGCTTCTGCGCGGGCGTCTTGCAGGTACTTGTTGCGGATGTCGAAGATGCGCGACTGGATGTCGCTCACCTGGCGACGTGCGCGCAGGACCTCGACTCGGCTGATGTCGCCACCGGCAAACAAACGCTCGTTCATTTGCAGCTCTTCTTTGGCCAAGCCCATGGCTTCTTGTTGCATGGCGAGTGCGTCGTCTAGGCTTTGCTTGCGCTGGGTGTAGAGCTTGTTTTGTGCAGCGACCAGCTCAGGGTAGCCAGCAAATTCACGACCAAACGCGGGGGCTGTGCCACTGGCCTCGGCTTGGGCGCGGTGCAGCACCACGCGCAAGGCGGTGTGTTTGGCATGCGCTTCGTCAAAGGCGGCACGGGCGCGGTCGGGCTCCAGCACGGCGAGCACTTGGCCGGCCTTGACGTTGTCGCCCTCTTGCACACGAATCTCGGACAACACACCGCCATCAACCACTTGGATGACTTGGGTGCGCCCACCGGGGATGAGCTGACCTTGGGCGCGCACGGTCTGATCGATGTCAAACCCGCTGGACCAGACCACAAACAGCACCACGGTCAGGATGACCAGGCTGAGCATTTTGGAAGGACGATGGGCCATCATGCGGCGGCTCCGTTGGCATTAGCGTTGGCGTTTGTAGGTGTGTTCGCGTTCAGACGAGCGAGGACTTGCGCTTTGGGGCCGTCCATCACCACTTGGTGGTTGGCCACCACCAAGATGCGGTCCACCAGTTGCAGCATGTCGGGCTTGTGGGTGACCAGCACCAAGGTGTGCTGGGGCTGCAGGGTTTGGTGGATGAGCTGTTTGATTTGCAGCTCGCTGTTGCCGTCCACCGACGAGGTGGGCTCGTCGAGCAACCAAATGGCGGGCTCGCGCAGCACCACGCGGGTGAGGTTGACGAGCTGGCGTTGACCGCCAGAGAGGCCTGTGCCGCCTTCAAAGATTTCTTGCTGCAGCCCACGCGGGTGCGGCGTGATGACGGCTTGCATGAGGCCCGTACGCTGGGCCACCGCCAAGATGACGGGATCACCCGGGTCGGCCAGCCCCAAGAGCAGGTTCTCGCGCAAGGTGCCCGCGAACAAACGCCCTTCTTGTTGCAAGTAGCCGATGCGCTCGGACAGCGGGGCTTTGGCGATGTGGCTGAGGTCCACACCGTCGAGCAAGATGCGCCCTTCTTGCGGCTTGTACATGCCCGAGAGCAGGCGCAGCAAGGTGGTTTTGCCAGCGCCCACGGGGCCGATGATGCCGATGCGCTCACCCGCTTGGATGCGGAGCTGCGGGATGACCAAGGCAGGGCTGGCACCGTAGCGGGCGGTGACTTTGTCGAACTGGTAGTTACCGTGCACGTTGTCGAGCACCACGGGTTCGTGGTCGTGGTGGTCGTTTTCTAAACGCCACAGCGCGTCCAAGCCTTCGAGGGCAGCTTTGGCGTAGGACCATTGCAGCGCTTGTGCGGCCACTGCCGCCACAGGGCTGAGCACGCGGCCCGACAAAATGGTGCAGGCGATCAAGCCGCCTTGGGTGAGCTCGCCTTTGCTGACCAAATAAGCGCCAAAGGCCACCAAGAGCACATAGCTCATTTGCTGGAAGCTAGAGATGAGGTGCTGGAAGTGCTCGCTCAAGTTGCGCGATTGCAGCTCGGCGTCACGCGCTTCGTCTACGTTGTGCAGCCAGCGCCCGAGCATGCGCCAACCGCCCTGCCCTGATTTGAGCGTTTCAGCGCCCTCCACCGTCTCGACCAGCAAGCCGGTTTTGAAGTTGCCAGCCTTGGCGCCTTGTTTGGCGACCTCTTCCATGCGCGTTCTGGTGGACAGGCCTAAGCTCAACGCGGCCACAAAGAACAGCAAGGGCACCAGCGCCAATGCGCCGCTCATGAGCGCCATGATGACCAAGAACAACAACGCAAACGGTAGGTCTACCAGCACGCTGGTGGTGACTTGGGTGAGGAAGCTGCGCACGCTCTCGTAGCCACGCATTTGCGAGGCCAAGCTGCCCACGCTGCGGGGCAGCTGGTCTAGGCGCACAGCGAGCAAACGCAAATACACGGTGCGGGCCATGCGCTTGTCCACCTCATCGATGATGTTCTCGTACAACTGGGTGCGGGCGCTGCGGGCCATCCAGTCCAAACCAATGGCGATCAAGGCGCCCAAGCTCAGCACCATGAGGGTTTGCATGGCACCCGTGGGAATGACGCGGTCGTAGATCTGCATCGAATAAAACGAGGTGATCAGCCCCAAGATGCCGATGATCAAGCCGCCAGCAGCGGCTTCGATGAGGCGGCCCTTTTGGGCGGCGATCTCGGTGCGGATGAGGGCGAAGACGGGGCTTTTGCCCAGCTCGAAGGGGGCAGACAAACGCAGCTTGGCGATGTGCAGCGGCGTGGGGTCGTCGTGCAAACCTTCAGACCACGCGCGCTTGATGTCGTCCCAGCGCAAGACCACCCATTGCTGCTGGGCGTTCTGCCCAACCAGCACCCCCCAACCGTCGATGGGGTCGTGCACCAAGGCGGGCACTTGCGAGGGATCGGCAGCTTTGAGCCAGCGGGCGGGTTTGAGACCGAGATGGCGCGTGAGGCGGGTGATTTGCTGCGCGGGGGTTTGTTTCTTGCCCGCACCTGCTGAGTCATCTTCGGCTTGGACGTGTTGCACAGCCTCTTGCAGGGCGAGGCGGTCTACCGGCTCGCGTTGGAGTTCGGCCAGACGCAGCAAGGCCGCGAGCAAGCGCGGCAGTTGTGGGGATGAAGGGGTGGCTGAAGTCATGTGTTTTTATTTCTGTTCAGCAGTGGGCACTTGGAGCTGGCCTGAGGAGACTTGGAGCTGACCTGTGCCAATTTGGAGCTGACCTGTGGTCAGGGCCAGTCGCCACGAGGCCACGACTTGGGAGCCTTCAAGGTCAGCGAGTTGGGCTTGCACTTGCACTTGTTCGCGGGCGGAGTTCATGAGGTCTTGCCAACTTTTGCGACCCGACAGGTATTGACGATCCCACGAGGCGAGCACTTGGTCGGCCAGATCGGCCGAGGTTTGCAGCGCTTGACGGCGGCTTTGCGAGGTGACCAGCAAGGCGTGGTCGGTCATGACTTGCTCGCTCAGGCTGCGCAGTTGGGACTCGGTGTCAGCCTCTGCAGCGGCGTGGCGTTGCACGGCTTCGCTGATGGCAGCGAAGTTGGACAAGCCGGCCCCAAGGCGGCTGCTGAGGTTGACAAAGCCACGGGTGTGTGTGGGCCCACCGAGGTAGTTGAAATTGCCGTGTTGCTGCTCCCAGCGAAACGACACTTCGGGCAAGGTGGCGCTTTTGGCTTCTTGGATGGCCGCAAGTTGGGCCTGGGCATTGCTGCGTGCGCGGGCCAGCGCGGGGGAATAGCTTTGGGCTTGGGCGAGCAACTCACTCACGCTCAGGCTGTTGGGCAAGGGCTCGGCCAGTGAACCGGTCAAAGACTTGGCCGCCACGGTCTGACCCAGCAGCTGCGACAGGCGGGCGAGACTGACCTCTTCTTGGGTGATGGCCAAGGCCATGTCGGCGTCCAAACTGGCCAAACGGCCTTGGGCCAAGGCCAAATCGCTCGCAGCCGCTTGGCCTTCGTGGATGCGGCGGGCTACTTGGTCTTTGAGGCGGATGTGCTGGGCCTGGCCCACTTGGTAGGCCGCGCGTTTGCGGTAAGCGCTGAGCCAATCGCCATAGGCTTGCACCACGCGAATGGCGAGTTGCTGCTGCGACTCAGCCAAACCCGCGGCGGCACCTTGTGCATAGGCTTGGGCTTTGTCGACCCCGGCTTCGATGCGGCCACCGGTCCACAAAGGCTGGGTCAAGGCTAAAACCGTGACACGCGAATCCCCCGCATAGGCAGGGTCGGTGGCGCCGGTTCTGGCGTTTTGCACCGAGACCGAGGGAGTGGGAAAGTATTGCCAGCGGGCGCCGCTGACGTTGTCTTGCGCGGCGCCGACCAGCGATTGTTGGGCTTGGACGGCTGGGTGGGTGCTGACGGCCATCGTGAGGAGGTCGCGCAAATCGAGGCGCAGTCCGGCATCAGGTTGGGCAAAAGCCAGCCCGGTCATACAAATTGCCTGAAACAAAACTGCTTTAAGGCCTATTTTTATAGTTTTTATCATTTAGTCCATCAAATATGATAGAAAAGGATATAAACGAAATAGAGCTTTAAAACTGCCAAAAAGGAAGTGAATAAATTCCAAATAGGCATTTACGGCGTTTTGAATGTCGCGATTGAATTGACGAATGAAATTGCAACTACATTCAAATTGCCAATTGGGCATTCGTAAAAAGACTAAAGCGCCGTATGAAAGATTTGGACCTGACCACATTGCGATTGTTTGTGGAGGTGTGTGATGCGCAAAGCATCAAGCGTGTGGCCGAGCGTGAGCGGGTGGATGCATCGTCCATCACCAAACGCATGGCGAAACTCGAAGACCAATTGAATACACAGTTGCTCAAGCGCGTTCGCCAGGGGGTTCAAGCCACGCCTGAAGGGGCGTTGTTGAGTGAACATGCCCGACGCTTGGTGAAAGATGCACAAAAAATTTCTGACAAATTCATGCAGCGCAACGTGCGTCTGACAGGTACGCTGACCATCGCCTCGCACATGGGCAGCATGTCATCGGTGTTGACCGATGATTTGGCGTCGTTCATGCTGCTGCATGAACACGCATCGGTGCAATTGAGTGTGAAGGAAATGGTGAGCAAAGACGTGGTCCAAATGGTCAGAGACGGCCGAGCCTCTTTGGGTGTGGTGTGGGACAACACCGAGACCAGCGACTTGCAACATGTCGAGTACTACAAAGACATGCTGGCAGCTGTGATGATAAAAAGTCACCCACTCGCTGAACGCGCAAGCATTAGCTTTGAAGAAATGACGGCCTACGATTTGGTGGGTGATAAGCACAGCCGTCACACCGAAGTTTTGTTGCAACGCTCAGGTGGCATCAAATCTGACGATGCCCGAATCGTGGTCCAAGTAGACACCACGCAAAGTGCCATTCGCTTAGCAGCACAAGGCGTGGGCATCTATGTTTGTCAGGTACGGAGCGCCAAAGAACAAGCCCTCAGCAAAAACATTGCCGTCGTGCCCCTGAATAACAAATGGGCAAATGTGAGGGTAAAAATTATTTACAAAACCAACTTGCTGAGCGCCTTAGGCAAAGCACTGATCGATCACTTGGCGCATCAACACCAACAAGTCAATCCTAAAGAATCTTAAATTGCTCAATCAAAGGTGAGGCTTGAAGCCAATCGTCTTTTAAGAGGTTGTCAAACTGCGATCTTGACAAGGACTTCGGTGATATGCCTATTTGGGTAAATCGCGTTTTCATGACGGAGTCATTGATGACTTTCGCCACGGCACGGTTCATGTCATCAACTTTGTCATTGGGCGTAGCAGCGGGTGCAAGTATTCCCACCCAAACTTGCGATTTGAACTGCGGGTATCCAGACTCTGCCACGGTAGGAGTGTGAGGGTGTCCCGAATTTTGTGTAAACGGAGCGAGTGTTAATTCGTCGGCATCCTTCCCTCAAACTGGATCGTAAATCGGTTCAGCACAGGCTTCCAGTTTTGCACCGGCATCGTCCACTTCTTGGCGATGTTGTTCAGCGCCAAATAAAACAGTTTCAACAACGCCTCGTCACTTGGGAACGCTCCACGGTTTTTCGTGATCTTGCGCAAACTCATGTTCACCGATTCGATGGCGTTGGTCGTGTAGATGATGCGCCTGACCTCC
>NZ_PTQX01000015.1:0-190738 GCF_002943475.1 Limnohabitans sp. TS-CS-82
CGACATTCGCACACTCAAAGCACTCAACAAACCTCAACGCTACTCAATCAGCGACACCCGTGGACTTCATCTGTGGGTTAGACCCGACTTGCTTAAGTTCTGGATTTTTCGATTCACATTCAATGGCGTCCGCAAAGACGCAAGCCTCGGCTCATTCCCTGCAGTCACTCTCGTTGAGGCAAGAACTAAAGCACTCAAGATGAAAGGCATGGTGCTGAATGGAACCAACCCTATTGAAGTCAAGAAAAAACTGACACAACAGTCAGCCTTGAATTCAGCCCCCAAAGTGACCTTCAAAAAATACGCACTCGATTACATCAAGACGTTCTCCCCGCAGTGGACTAATCCCAAACACGCGTCCCAATGGATAAACACTATGACGACATACGCCTTTCCAGTCATCGGCTCAATGTCCATGGAAGATGTGACAACAAATCACATCATTCAAATACTTTCACCCATTTGGTCGTCAAAACATGAAACTGCATCGCGTGTGAGAGGACGCATCTCAAAGATACTGTCAGCAAGCATCACATCAGGACATCGAACAAAGGCGAATCCAGCATTGTGGGCTGGGCACTTGGAACATCTCCTGCCCAATATCCGGAAGTCACAACGACATCACCCCGCCCTGCCCTACGCGGACTTACCTGCATTGATGAAAGAGCTTGCACTCAACGAATGTATGTCGTCACTTGCACTGCAGTTCACCATTTTGAATGCCGTCCGAACGGGAGAGGCGATTTATGCAAAACGAACAGAAATTTCCAATGATGTTTGGTCGATTCCAGCAGAGCGAATGAAAAGTCGTCGACCTCACCAAGTCCCCTTGTGCTCACGCTCGCTGGAGTTGATCAAAAAAGCAGCAGCGATGGAACCAGAAAGCGAGTTCATTTTTTCGAACAACAAAGAATGCCTTTCTTCTATGGCCATGTTGATGCTGCTGCGTGGATATCGATCAGGTATGACAGTTCATGGGTTTCGCTCGAGCATGCGTGACTTCATTGCAGAAGAAACAACACACAGTCCAGAAGTCGCAGAAATGACGTTAGCCCACACAATCGCAAATCGTGTTGAAGCGGCTTATCGTCGTGGAAATCTTATGGATCGACGACGCGCACTGTTAGAAGATTGGCAGGATTTCTGTCTCGGCATTGCCTCGCAGAAAGATGAACAAAGACAGTGAGACTGAAGCCAACAGTACGAACCATGTCAGCACGGTAAAGAACATTGCTCCCCACAGTAAGCCAGCCCCTCTAACGTCAAGGGGCGGTTGAAAGGCTTTGGCACTGTGCATCGGGTCTAAGGTCACCCTCAATGGGGTACTACTTAGACACTCGTCTTGTTCTCCCTCTCCGCCAAAATAAAACCCTAAGTGATTTTTTCGCTTAGGGTTTTTTCATTTTTACGCTTTGCTTGGCAGTAACAATTTCAAGCTGGGGCTGATGAAATCAAGGCATTCTTTTGCGCTTGCCCCGCTGACAACGGCATTGCGGTAACCCACGTAATAAAGCGACCAAATCGCAATGCAGCAAGCGGGCACGTCCGCATGCGCTTCGGCTGTCAACGCAGAAATGATGGGGCTGAGCAATGCCATCACTTGATCGCGGATGCGTTCTTCGTAGGTGGCAGACCACATCCAGCCGTATGCCGCACTTTCACGGCGTATTTTGATGTGTTTGATGTCAGAAGCGTAAAGCGTCACCAAATAGCGGTGAATGAAATCGCTGACATTTTCATCGGGTGTTCTTTGAAATTTGTTTGTAATGTTGTCGATTTGTTCATGACTCAGCGCAATGCTGATTTCTGCCAGTAAATCAATTTTTGTAAGCCCAATTCGATAGGCTTGTACGGGGCTGAAGCCTGCATGGGCAGCGATCTCCCGCATTCCCACCTCGGCGTAACCCTTTTCCTCAAAGAGTTGCCTTGCAGAACTAACGAACTGGCTTTGTCTATCCATCTACGCCGAAAATTAATTATAAATTTGAAGAAATTAACAATATAAACATTATCACATGCCAATTGTTAACGCGTTTACAATTCTGTCAATTTCGAAGAACTTTTTGACTGACTTTTAGCAATGACTTCCACTTTGTGGCAACCCAGTGACGCTACGCGCTTGAAATGTCTCCGAGAACTGGCCAATATTAGTGCGACCGAGTTCGCGAAAGCTAACGCAATCTCACAGGCTCAACTCGATCAGCTGGAAAAAGAGGGCGATAGCGCTTTTTACAGTCCATTGATCAAATATCAACTGGGCAAAAGGTTGCTGAACGCGTTGGATCAAAAAACAGCCGCAGAAAGTGGCTCAGCGCCATTGAATGAGCCCATCACGTATCCCCACCCATCAGGCATCGTCAACCTCAATAAGAATGACCAAGCGCTCGCCATGCTTGACAAAATTGCCGAAATTTCAAACCGCGATTACAACCCGCCGATTTACAAAACCTTTATCCAATCGATTCGAATTTGCTGGAGAGAACATATTGTTTTTTCCCGTGTGTGTCTTCTTATTTTTGTGATCTTGATGGGGACACGTCTTTTAAAAGACCCATTAATTGCGCTGAAGGACAAATACGTTGTGGACGATGTCGCTGTGATTGTTGAAGACATTTCAAACAATGCGGACAAACAGCCTCTGGCCTCTGCCCAGCCCTCCGCCAGCAGCTTGGTCAGTGATGTCGCGATGCAAGCAGCGTCTGCTCCTCTGACCATGTCCTCTACACAGGACTTATTTTCGCCAACTGCCACCAAGGATTGCCCTTGGACCCAAACGCCTGTGACATTGAGATCACCGTCCCCCTCAAAACCTGCTGAGTATGTGTATTTGATGGCGATCAATGACATCTCTGCTTGTGTGGTGGGGCAAAACAAGCAAACGACCACACACACGCTCAAGGCTGGGGAAAGTCAAACCGTGAATGGCCAAGCGCCCTTCAGAATTTACAGTGAACGTCTGGCCGATTTGAAGATCTTCTTTCAAGGACACCGTGTCACCGTTCCTAGCCCAGACGTCACCGATGTGCTTTTGGTCGAATCGCCTGTCGAGCGATAACGGCCGCGCTGCCCTTGGGAACCCGTCAGGCTTGCCACTTGTTGGACAACGTCTATGAATGCTCAAAATGCGTACATCATCAAACAGTATGTGTCGAACTTGGATAACGATCTTGTGTTGGCGCTAGTCAGCGTGAAATCAGCTACGTACACGGTTGAAATTATGGGTGAAGAATTGACAGAATTTCTAAGCGAGGCAGAGGCCATACGCTATGCTGAATTAATGCTTAAAAATTTCTATGTGAATAAATAATAATTAAAATTTCTTTGTGATGTGACTGCGCAGTTATGTGAGCAAATTCAATTAGTCATGAGCTGCATAAGATTTTCTGCTGTTATGGAAATTTAGGCTGGGTGTAAATCAAGCCAGATTGCTCTCAATAGCTCACACAAACTCTCTATATCTATTTAAAAATAGCTAAATTATTTGAAGATTAAATGGCTGCTGTTTAATGCTTCTATGATCTGCAGCTATCTATGCTGCGTATCATTTGTTTTTTATTTTTTTTAAGTTTCCAGCTGGCGACGCAAGCCGCAGCTTCAGATTACAAAATTAATAGTTATTTTTATCAAGATATTGAAAATAATTTAACAATTGATCATGTAGAAAAAGTTCAATTTAAGCCCTATGTGGGGACTTTGCGATTGGGCTTTCAATCCAGTCCGACTTGGATACGGTTAGAAATATACCCTTCTCAAGCGCCAACTAAAACGGTAAGCATCACCAATCCTTTGATTTTGAGGGTGGGGCCGCATTATTTAGAC
Organism: Limnohabitans sp. TS-CS-82; assembly: GCF_002943475.1. Taxonomy (NCBI): domain Bacteria; kingdom Pseudomonadati; phylum Pseudomonadota; class Betaproteobacteria; order Burkholderiales; family Comamonadaceae; genus Limnohabitans; species Limnohabitans sp. TS-CS-82. The sequence goes on from NZ_PTQX01000015.1 coordinate 3,820, forward strand.
CACATTGAGGTGTACCAATTACACGGCGGTGTTTGGTCGAAGGAAACGGCAGGTGATCTGCACAAGAAAACAACCCAACTGTGTGCAGACGATACACATTGCTTTACTTTGCGGCCGTCAGAACATCCCGATGACGCCATTTATTTGAGAGTTCAGACGGAGGGTTTGACGCAAATACAAACAGAAGTTAAGTTGACCGATGAGTTGATGGACATCGTCCTTTCTCGGATCAAAAGTATTACCACAGGATCGACCATTGCGACGCTCTTGTGCATCTTTGCTCTCGTCTTTGTTTTTTTTGCCCGCACCATGCTGACGTACACCTACTTGTGGTGTCAGGCGGTTATTGCGCTGCATATCTTTTTCAGCACGGGTGGACAGTCCGAGCCATCGAGTACGTGGGCGCCAGAAACGTTGAACCTATTGCTGCACGTACTGTTTGTATTCAGAGTCTGTGCGATGGGCCTTTTAGGATGGGGGTTCTTATACAACTATGAGATGAGCAGAAATTATAAAGATTGCATGATTATATTTGCCCTCATTTGTTTGCTCAGTTTATGTTTGATACTGCTTGGGCACGTGCAGTTGGGCTTGGAAATTGCGTTGGCTGTTTTTGTCATTAATCCGATCGTGCAAGTATTAGGCATTTATGAAATTAAAAAGATGCCGCAAAAAATGCGTATTGTTTTGTACGCAACGTATGGTGTTTATGTGGTGTCGGGTTACTGTATATCGTTGGTCGCGCTTGGGTTTTTCTCGCAGTTAGCCACGGCAGACTTGGTTCAGCATGTTTCGGATGTGCGTCTCAATGGACTGCTGATTGCTGCTTTAACTTTTTGGGCTGTCATCACGGAGCAGTCCCAGCAGAAGCTAGAAAAAATGCAAGAAATACAAGCACTCGAATTAAATGCCGCGCAAGCCCATGCCAATCAAAACCTGGTGAATGAGCGCAATGCCCTGATTGATATGCTGACCCATGAACTGAAGACCCCGTTGAGCACGATCCGGTTTGCGTTGGCGACCTTAAAAAGCAAATTCAATGCAGATGACGAATCGATGGGCCGCGTGCAACGCATTGACAGCAGCGTGATACGTATGAATACGATGATTGAGCATGTGGCGAGGTCCAACAAAATCGATCGTACGGTGCTTGAGGCATCGACGGCAAAAATCCCAGCGGCAGAATTGATGGAAGAGTTGATCAATGAGTTCTCTCATCCGGAACGCTTTGATATGAATGTGGAAGAAAATACATACTTCCAAGCTGATCGCCAGATGTTGACGCTTATATTAGAGAATCTTTTAAGTAATGCCTATAAATACACGGCTGATCAAAAAATATCTATATCGATTGACCATCAAACTCAAGCTAAGTCGACGGTCGAAGATCCGGCATCGCATGGGCGCTCAATGCCAAATATGACCCGTTTCACCATCAGCAATCGCGTGGCGGCAGACAGCGAGCCTGATGAAGCGCGGTTGTTCGAGCGGTATTACAGGCATCCCAATTTCCAAAATCATGCAGGTATGGGTATTGGACTCAGCTTGGTCCATTCAGCCGCTGAAAAGATTGGTGCGCTCGTCAGCTACAGGCATGCGCATGGTTGTGTGATTTTTGAAGTTCATATTTCCAATGAAAGTGCATGATGAATTTATCGACCTATGAATCTAATTCGCCGCTGGTCGTTGCGCTCGTAGAAGATGATCCATTGCTGCGCAATGAAATTGAAGTTCATTTGAAAGCGCATGACTTTGAGGTGCATGCCGTCAACAGTGCGACGGCTTTGGATGATCTGATTGCACGCGTGGCCTTTGATCTTTTCATCATCGATTTGAATTTACCCGGTGAAGATGGGCTGAGCTTATGCCGCAGGTTGCGGCGCTCACTACCAAGCGCAGGCATTGTCATCATGACGGCACGCGTGGCGTTGATCGATCGTATTGCCGGTTACAAGCAAGGGGGCGCAGATATTTACCTCGTCAAACCTGTGGCCCCCGATGAGTTGGTGATGGTTTTGTTGAGTTTGGGCAGGCGTTTGAAGCAAGTCAAAACGGGCGAGGAGTGGTCTTTGAGTTTGCGTGACAGGACGCTCATCAGCCCCTATTTGGATCAAAAGTTACGACTCACCAGCCGAGAAAAAACATTGCTGGTGGCGTTGGCGCAAGCGAAAGAGAACACCTTGGAGTCCACTGCCCTGTGTGACTTATTTGGCGACGACGACGACGAGGCCGCGGGTATGAGCAAGCACGCCTTGGAAGAGTTGGTCGCGCGGTTGCGTAAAAAGCTTAAATCTGTACAGCCAGAAGATGCCGAAGCCGCCGTTAAATCGGTGTGGAGCGTCGGTTACCAATTATGCATTCAAATTAAATTCGTCTTTTAAATTAATTTATATTGATTTTCTTTTGTATATTTGACTATATTAACTTTTAATTTCTCATAAATATTTTCATAAAAACCTTTAATTTCGAGAGTCATTGAGAGCATTCACAGGTTATCAAGCGTGAATCAAGGGCGGTAATTCGTAACCTTCATCGGCAAATACATCCGCCGACCATGAAACACGAATTCTCTAGATCTAACTTCCTTGCCCGTTTAATTGGGGCGCACTTGTGATGCCGACCGGTGCACAGTTAGCCTCGGCGGTCAGTGCCACTGTTGAACTGACGCCCCACTTGACACTGGCCGTCGCACTGCAATATGTGGCGGTGTCTGACGGCGAGCTGCGTGACGCACCAAAGCGTCAACTTCTCGCTGCGCTGGGAGGTGACGATGCTGCACTCCGTGTTGCCGCTAAATATGTTCAAAGCATTCCCTTTGATCAATTTTTACAAGCTGCCTCACACCTCTTGAGCACGCAAGAAAAATTATGCATTTTGGTGAACGCATGTGAAGTGCTGATGACCTACAGCCCATCTGTAGCGGCAAAGTTGGCGTTGTTTGACCGCATGTTGACGGCGTTTGGTTTGAGCACGGATGCATTCGCCCCTTATTACAAAACAATTGTTTTGAAAAATGACAACGCCATCTTGGGTGCTTATGACAGCCAGGCTGCGACCTCTGAGCAACTCACAGCCCATGTGGCCTTGGCGACGTCGATGTTGTACACGGTGGCAGCCAGTGGCGCGATCGCTGATGAGAATATGGCGCAGCTTCAAACACTGATTGGTGAGTTTGATGGCCTGCAAGGCATCGCTTTGGCTTACATACGCCGCGTCAAATTTAACCAATTTCTGCCTCAAGCCAGCGCACGATTGACGGGGCCGCAAAAGTTATACATCTTGGTTCATGCGTGCGACTCGTTGCTGTTGGTCGACCACATTGAGGACCTTGAACGACAGATATTTCAAGCCATGCTGACAGCATTTGGCTACAACGAACGATCATTCCGCCCATATTTCCACACGATGGAAATCAAGCACGCCAAACCTGTCGTTGATCTTCCTGACGCAAGCGCTACGAGCGCCAAAGGCACTCAAAAACACAAGACCTTTGAGACCCGCATCGTTCATGTGGGCGACAAAACCAAGTCGCTGGTTGGAGCCAGTTCGCAGGCTGCTAATCCAAGCGCTTTGCTGGACACTTTGACCGCGCGTGACACAGGCGCCGTGTTTCACCGAGCCATGAAGGACAACGTTCAAGAGATTGGCAACGGCTCGGGTGCTGACGCTAACGTGGCCTTCATCAACCCAAACGCTAGCCAAGGTGCGAATATTCAAAACGTGGGTCAAGCGCAGGCCGCATTGAATCGTCAAACGCTAGACAGCCAAGGCTTGGTTGTCAATCGTCAATCTGTGGGGGTTGATCGTTTCGATGACCAGCGGGCGCTCATTCCCGAAGAAGAACGCCTCAAAGACTTGGACGTCATCATTGACAACTTGCAGCGCAAGATTGACCAATTCGAGCGGAAAAACAAAACGGTGTTACGAGAAGCCACGCAAGCCAAAATAGCCCATCCACCCGACGTTTCCGACGATTTGACCCAGATCAGCACGCCCCATCATCCCAGGGCCGTGGCCACGTCCCACCTTCAAGTTGAAAAGGCTGCGGAGCGAATCTTGGATTTGCACAACGAGGCGCGTGACTGGACGGTGATTTGGATCAGTTCAATCGTCGCCATCGTTTGCTTCACTGGCGTGATGTCCGTGCGGATCGTGTTGGGGTAATGCGATGACCACCTCACTCAACACACGATCGTGTTTGCCTTGTACCGCTTGCTGTGAAGGCTGGCTGGATGTCCAAGGCCCTGTGGCCAACGCGCGTTTAGGTACACCTTGTCAAAATTGCTCGACAGCAGGTTGCAGTATTTACGCGTCGAGACCCACCCATCCATGCCGCGACTTCGGTTGCGCTTGGCGTCAGCAAAATACCCCGTTGCCGGAGTCGATGCGTCCCGACATCTGTGGTGCTATTGTGATGTTTGACCATTTGACGTGGCTCGGTGATGGCGTCATCGTGGCTGTGGCGACGGGCTCTGGCATGCCACAGGCGACTTTTGAGTGGTTGAAAGGTTTGGCAGCCTTGTCGCAAAAAAACTTGCTGACTTTAGAGTTTGAACAAGAAAACGATGCTTATAACGGTGACTATCAACTGCACATGGTTGGGCCAGAGGCCTTCAAGCGCGACATGGTGCAGCATTTCAAAACGATAGATACCAAGCGGTTGTTGCGCCGTCGAAAAGAAATGGTCACCCTCGCGTTTGACCACATGTGGTTGACGCCCATGGCTGCGTCAGCTTCCTAGTGGCAGCGCCAACCTCACGCACGCCCCACCGTTGGGGGTGTTCGCGATGGTGAGTGTGCCGCCATGCTTTTCAGCAATGGTGCGCGAGATAGAGAATCCAACGCCGAGGCCATCGGGCTTGGACGTGACAAACGGCGTTCCCACAGGATCCGGCAAGGCCTTGGTGATGCCGGGGCCGGTGTCGTTAAATTGCAAAACACAACCATCTTCGGTAGTGCTCAGTTGCAGGGTGACCACGCGTGTGATGCTGTTTTGCATGGCTTCAATGGCGTTACGCAGCACGTTCACCAGAATTTGCGACAGCTCAATGCGGTCTCCCCAGACCAAGGCGGGTGTGGTGCACAAGTCCAAATTAAGCTGCACATCGCTAGCTTTGGCGCGAACACGCATCAGATCAGTCACGTCGCGTACGAGGCTTTGCATATCCACCCACTGATGGTGCGTTCGGGTGGGCTTGATGAAGTTGCGTATGCGTTCGATCAACGCAACAGCGCGGTGCGAACTGTTTTGAATCTCTTCCAACGTTTGTGTCAATTCGGCGGCGTTGACTTGTTCGGTGCGCAACGCCATTTGCGCGTTTTGGGCGTCCATCAAAATCGCTGTCAAAGGTTGGCTGAGTTCATGTGCAAAGGAGGCTGACATGGCGCCCAGTGCGCGCTGTCGGTCAAGGTGCGCAATTTGTGCGCCCAAGCGTTGCGCTTCTTCTTGTTTGGCGCGCAGCGCGGCCGCTTGCGCGCTTTGCTGTGATGCGCGTTCCAAAAACGTACCAACAAAGGCGAAGTTCCCCCACACAGAGGTCAGCAGCCCCATCAAAACGGTCAACATGCTGTCAAAGCCCGAAATCGTGGCGCCGGCAGGTGCAAAGCCAAAGGCGACCCGCAAGCAACGCAGCGTGATGATGCACGCCGCAATGAAATACACGGCAGACAGCCACGTGGCGCTGCGTATGCCTTGTGTCCTCGCCATCTCCAGCGCAAGCCGATGGATGTAAGTGAACAACCCAGCCAAGATCACCGTAGACCATAAAAATCTGAGCGTTGGATTTTTTGCCACGAGGTGGAAATATTCAAAACCCAAGACCGCGATCAGAAGCCCCGTCATCACCACACCGACACGCCGGGGACGTTGCAGTTGATGGCGCAACGCCATGATCGGCAAGATATTGGCAATCCACAACAAGTAATTGGCCGCGGAGTAGGTCAGCCAATCGGGGCCGCTTTCCCGTATGGCGAAAAAGAAGCACGACACACTGAAGACCAAGCCACCGCTACACCACAAAGCCGCTGCCGTCGAGCGTTGGCTGGACAGCACCATCCATGCCGTGGCGGGAAGCAAAACATAGAGAAAGCTGACCACCAAGTAGATGGTTTGTATGTCGTAAAAAGTCATGCAGCTTTGCTGTGTTTAAGGGCGATATTCAAACTATCAATTTAGCAGATTTGATGGGTCAGGTTTTGACCTTCACCCCGTCAAATGGGCGATGGCCTGCCGCGTCGATCAGGATGTCATTGGATACAAAAATCTAGTGAAAACCCTATAAATGGCAATTTACAAGCGTAAATCGGTGCTTGATGTATACAATTTTCATCATGAACACCGCCATCTCTGCCACTGCCGCTTTGCCCGAAGGCCAAGAAGAGGGTGGTTCGCAAACTGTCAAAGTTCAACTTAAATTGCGAGAAATGATTTTCGCAGGTGAGTTGCAAGCAGGCGCGCGCATCACCGAATTGGCCGTGGTGGAGCGGCTGGGTGTGTCGCGCACGCCGATCCGTGCGGCCTTGATTCGCTTGGAGCAAGAAGGCTTGTTGCAGCAGTTGTCCAGCGGTGGTTTTGCGGTGCGCACTTTTTCGGAGAACGATGTCGCCGATGCCATTGAGCTGCGTGGCACGGTTGAAGGCTTGGCCGTGCGCTTGGCGGCAGAGCGGGGTGTCTCTGAGTCCTTGCAAGCGCAAGCGGCCCAATGTTTGGATGCCATTGATGTGCTGTTGCAGGCGCTCACTCTGGATGACGACGCTTTCTCAAGCTACGTGCATTTGAATGCGCAATTTCATGGCCTGTTGGGCCAGCTCTCGGGCTCGTCGGTGTTGCAGCGTGAATTGGCGCGCGTGGGTAGCTTGCCTTTCGCGTCGCCTTCGGGCTTTGTGGTGGTGCAGGCCAACACGCCCCAAGCGCGCGATATGTTGGTCGTAGCCCAAGACCAGCACCGCCAAGTGCTCGATGCCGTGGCGCGACGCGAAGGCGCACGTGCCGAAGCCATCATGCGCGAGCACTCGCGTTTGGCGCAGCGCAATTTACGCGATGCGGTGCGTCGCCCTGATTTGCAAGACAACCCCGTTGTGGGCATGCGTTTGATTCGCCCCAACTGAGTTTCAAATTTTTCTATTCCCAATTCATTCAAAGGAGACCCTGATGCAAAAACGTTTTTTCCTCAGCGCTGTGGCGCTTGGCCTGTTGGCGGCGCATGCCGGAACAGCTTTGGCCCAAGAGAAATTCAAGATCGGTTTGATCTTGCCCATGACCGGCCCGTTTGCCTCGACCGGCAAACAAATTGAAGCGGCTGCCCGCCTCTACATGGCGCAAAACGGCGACACCGTGGGCGGCAAAAAAGTGGAGCTGATCGTCAAAGACGACACCAGCGCGCCCGATGTGACCAAGCGCATTGCCCAAGAACTGGTGGTGAACGACAAGGTCAACGTGTTGGCTGGTTTTGGCCTGACGCCTTTGGCCTTGGCCACCGCCCCGCTCGCCACGCAATCTAAAACCCCGATGGTCGTGATGGCGGCTGCGACTTCCAGCATCACACAAGCCTCGCCTTATGTGGTGCGCACCAGCTTCACGTTGCCGCAAGCCGCGGTGGCCATGGCCGATTGGGCGCCTAACAACGGCATCAAAAAAGTGGTGACCTTGGTGTCCGACTACGGCCCAGGCATTGATGCTGAAAAGTTTTTCAAAGACCGCATGCTGTTTAACGGTGGCCAAGTGTTGGACACCCTGCGCGTGCCCATGCGCAACCCTGACTTCGCGCCATTCTTGCAAAAAGTGCGTGACCTGAAGCCCGACGCGTTGTTCGTCTTCGTGCCCTCGGGCGCAGGCGCAGCGTTGATGAAGCAGTTCGCCGAGCGCGGCATGGACAAAGCCGGCATCAAGCTGATCGGCACGGGCGACATCACCGATGACGACATCTTGAACAGCATGGGCGATGTGGCCAACGGTGTGGTCACCTCGCACCACTACTCGGCGTCGCACAACTCGCCCTTGAACAAAAAATTCGTGGCCGCGTTTGAAAAAGCCAACGCTGGTTTGCGTCCTAACTTCATGGCCGTCGGCGGCTACGACGGCATGCGCGTGATTTACGAAGCGGCCAAGACCACCAAGGGTGGCAGTGGCGAGGCTTTGCTCAACGCCATGAAAGGCCAGTTGTTCGAGAGCCCACGCGGCCCTATGTTCATCGACGCGCAAACCCGCGACGTGGTGCACAACATCTACATCCGCAAGGTGGAGAAGGTGGGTGGTCAACTCTTTAACCAAGAGTTCGACACGCTCAAAGACGTCAAAGACCCAGGCAAGACCAAGTAATGCTCACACTGTTGTTTGACGGGGTTGCGTACGGCATGCTGCTATTTATTCTGGCAGTAGGCTTGTGCGTGACCATGGGGTTGATGAACTTCATCAACCTCGCGCATGGCGCGTTTGCCATGCTGGGCGGTTACGTCACCGTGGCGCTGATGCAACGTCATGGTGTGCCGTTTTTGGTGTGTTTGCCGTTGGCCTTTTTGGCTTCGGCGGCGGTGGGCGTGGTGCTGGAGCGCACGCTGTATCGGCCCATGTACAAGAAACCGCACTTGGACCAAGTGCTGTTTTCAATTGGCTTGGCCTTCATGGCCGTGGCCTCGGCGGACTACCTGATGGGCTCGCAACAGCAAATCATGCAGCTGCCCGATTGGCTGCGTGGCCGCACCGAGTTGTTGGCTGACACGCCCTTTGTGTTGGGTATGGGCCACTACCGCTTGTTCATCATTGCGGTGTGCGCGGCCTTGACGGTGGCGCTGCAATATGTGTTGTCGGCCACGCGCTTTGGCAGCCGCTTGCGCGCCAGTGTGGACGACCCGCGTGCTGCATCCGGCTTGGGCATCAATGTGAACGTGGTGTTTGCCGCCACCTTTGCCGTGGGCTCTGGCTTGGCCGGTTTGGGCGGCGCTTTGGGCGCTGAGGTGCTGGGCTTGGACCCGACCTTTCCTTTGAAATTCATGGTGTACTTTTTGATCGTGGTGGCCGTGGGCGGCACCACCTCCATCACCGGACCTTTGCTGGCAGCCTTGCTGTTGGGCATTGCCGATGTGGCGGGCAAGTACTACATCCCTAAATTGGGCGCGTTCATTGTGTACGCGCTGATGATTGCGATTTTGATTTGGCGACCGCAAGGCCTCTTCGTGCGCCAAGGAGGCAAGTCATGAACGCACACACTTCTTTGTTGCGTGCGGCGCGTTGGCAGCCTTTGGAGTTGGTGTTTTGGGCGTTCGCGTTTGCTTCGCCTTGGGTGCTGGCGCAACATGCACTCATCATCAACGAGATTGCCATCGTGGCCTTGTTTGCCGTGTCGCTGGACTTGGTGTTGGGCTACACCGGCATTGTGTCGTTGGGGCATGCGGCGTTTTTAGGTTTTGGTGCGTACTCGGCAGCTTTGTTTGCCAAGCACATCCATCCCGATCCGTTGCTGGGGTTGCTGGTGGGCATGGCGGCGGCCACCTTGCTGGGCGCCGTGTGTTCGTTGTCCATCATGCGTGGCAGCGATTTGACGCGTTTGATGGTCACCTTGGGCACCGCGCTCATCTTGCTGGAGCTGGCCAACAAGTTCAGCGACTTGACGGGCGGCGCCGATGGTTTGCAAGGCGTCATCATGGGGCCGTTGCTGGGCCAGTTTGAGTTTGACCTGATGGGCCAAACCTCGGCTTGGTACTCCTTAGCCGTGTTACTGGTGTTGTTTGTGCTGGCACGTCGCTTGGTGCATGCGCCCTTGGGCGCTACTTTGAAAGCTGTGCGTGACAACCGTTTGCGTGCCATGGCCATTGGCATTCCGGTCACCGCGCGTTTGGCGGTGGTCTACACCGTGGCCGCTGGCATTGCGGGTGCGGCTGGCGCTTTGATGGCGCAGACCACAGGCTTTGCATCGCTCGATGTGTTTTCGGTGGACCGCTCGGCCGATGTGATGTTGATGCTGGCCATCGGCGGCGTGGGTTGGTTGTATGGCGGCATCGCGGGTGCTGTGGCGTTCAAGCTGATGTACGACGTGATTGCCAACATCACCCCGCAGTACTGGACGTTTTGGATGGGCTTGTTTTTGGTGGTGCTGGTCTTGGTTGGCCGTGAACGCTTGATTCGTCCTTGGACTTGGTTTTCTGCGGCGTCCCGCAAAGAGGGGCAGTCATGAGCGCGATGCCATCGATGAAACACAACGGCAGCGGCAACAACACCGCCAACGCCAACGCCAACCCCAGCGGGTATGCCTTGCAAACGCAAGCGCTGGTCAAACGTTTCGGCGGCATCACCGCCACCGACCACGTCAACCTCAACATCGCACACGGCGCCCGTCACGCACTGATTGGGCCGAACGGCGCAGGCAAAACCACGCTCATCAACTTGATGACGGGCGTGCTGCCCGCGACCGAAGGCCGCATCGTGTTGCAAGGCGAAGACATTTCGCGTTTGGCTCCGCACCAGCGTGTGGCACGCGGCATGGTGCGCACGTTCCAAATCAACCAACTCTTCAACTCACTCACGCCCTTGGAAACTTTGGCTATGGTGGTCACGCAGCACCGCGGCGAGGGCGCACGTTGGTGGCAACCGTTGGGCCACAACGTGGCCATCACTGAGCGAGCTGAAGCATTGTTAGAGCAGTTTCACCTCACCGATGTGATGCAGCAACGCACCGAGCATTTGGCTTACGGCAAACGCCGCTTGCTGGAAATGGCGATTGCCTTGGCCTGCGAGCCTCGCGTGTTGTTGCTCGACGAACCCGTGGCGGGCGTGCCTGCGGGTGAGCGCGATGAGTTGCTGCAAACCGTGGCGGCCTTGCCCAGCGATGTGTCCATTGTGCTGATTGAGCACGACATGGACTTGGTGTTTAACTTTGCCGACCGCATCACGGTGTTGGTCAACGGCGCGGTGCTGACCGAGGGCACGCCGCAAGAGATTGCGCATGACCCGCAAGTCAAAGCCGTGTATTTGGGGACCAGCCATGACTAAAGCCACCGAACTTTTGCGCATCGACGGCTTGCGTGCAGGCTATGGCGAAGCCGTGGTGTTGCACGACATTGCGCTGCGTTTGAACGAGGGCGAAACCTTGGCCTTGCTCGGTCGTAACGGCACAGGCAAAACCACCTTGATGGACACCTTGGTCGGCGTGACCACGCAGCACGGCGGCACCATCCAGTTAGGGGGCGCGCCATTGCACCGCATGGCGCCGCACGACCGTGCTGCAGCGGGTATTGGTTGGGTGCCGCAAGAGCGCAATATTTTCAAGTCGCTCACCGTGCATGAAAACCTCACGGCGGTGGCCCGTGGTGCGCGCGGTACCCAGCACCGCGCTTGGACGCCCGAGCGTGTGTATGAGCTGTTCCCCCGTTTGGCCGAGCGTCAAGACAACTTGGGCACCCAACTCTCAGGCGGTGAGCAACAAATGTTGGCCGTAGGGCGTGCCTTGGTGCTCAACCCCCGCTTGCTGTTGCTCGACGAGCCATTGGAAGGTTTGGCGCCCATCATCGTGGAAGAGCTGTTGCGTGCCATCGCCCGCATCACCCGCGAAGAGGGCTTAAGCGCCATCATCGTCGAGCAACATCCGCAAGCCATTTTGAAAATCAGCCATCAAGCCGTGGTGCTTGACCATGGCACGGTGGTGCACAGCGGCAGCGCGCAAGCACTGTTGGATCAACCCGAACTGCTGGACCGACTCTTGGGCGTGGCCCGTGTCGACTGAACATCGAGAAAGAAGCAACGTATGTTTTTGAAAAACACTTGGTATGTAGCCGCTACTTCGGCGGATGTGCAAGTCAAACCCTTGGGCCGCACCATCTGCGGCGAGTCCATGGTGTTCTACCGTGGCGATGGCGGCAAGTTGTCGGCACTGGAAGATTTTTGTCCGCACCGAGGCGCGCCTCTGTCCTTGGGCAAGGTGTGCAACGGCAAGCTGGTGTGCGGCTACCACGGCTTAGAAATGGGCTGTGACGGCAAGACCGTGGCCATGCCCGGGCAACGTGTGCGCGGCTTTCCGGCCATTCGCAGCTTTGCGGTGGTGGAGCGTTACGGTTTCATTTGGGTGTGGCCGGGCGATGCGGCTGTGGCCGACGAAGCTTTGATGCCCGTGTTTGAGTTCTTCGACAACCCCGCATGGGCGTATGGCGGTGGGCTGTATCACATCCAGTGCAATTACCAACTCATGATCGACAACCTGATGGACCTGACGCACGAAACCTATGTGCACTCGACCAGCATCGGCCAAAAAGAAATTGACGAAGTGCCTTGCACCACCAAGGTCGAGGGCGACCACGTCATCACCAGCCGATTCATGGAAAACATCTCAGCCCCACCGTTTTGGCAGATGGCGCTGCGCAGCAACAACTTGGCCGATGACGTGCCGGTGGACCGCTGGCAGATTTGCCACTTCACGCCACCGAGTCACGTCATGATCGAAGTAGGCGTGGCCCATGCAGGCAAAGGCGGCTACAACGCGCCACAAGAACACAAAGCGTCGAGCGTGGTGGTGGACTTCATCACGCCAGAAACCGAAACCTCGATTCTTTATTTTTGGGGTATGGCTCGCCAGTTCCAGCCTGAAAACGCTGAGCTGACCGCCAAGATTCGTGAAGGCCAAGGCAAGATTTTTTCTGAAGATTTAGAGATGCTGGAGTCGCAGCAACGCAACTTGAGCAAGTACCCAGAGCGCAATTTGTTGATGCTCAACATCGACGCAGGCGGTGTGCAATCGCGCCGCGTGATTGAGCGTCTGTTAGCCAAAGAAAACACGGGAGCCGCAGCATGAGCGACAACTTGAATGGGGGCATCGATACGCCCGTGGGCAGCGACGGCGTGTTCACCCTCGAACTGGTGAAGTCAGGTCAACGCTTGGAAGTAGGCGCCGATCAAACAGCTCTGCAAGTGCTGGAAGACGCAGGGCTGGATGTGCCCATGTCGTGCGGTCAAGGTATTTGCGGTACGTGCTTGACGCGCGTGGTGGGCGGTGTGCCGGATCACCGCGACATGTATTTGAGCGGCGAAGAGCAAGACGCGAACGACCAGTTCACGCCCTGTTGCTCGCGCAGCAAAACGGCCGTTCTTAGGATCGACCTCTGAGCGCACGCGTGTGTCTGTGCCTGTGTCTTTGGGGGAGCAGGCGGTCCTTTAGGTTCTTCGGTAAAAATAACTGAATGAACCCACGCTCACGTTTCGTCAATGCGGCCTTGCTGTCCCACTTGTGCAAGTGGACGGTCTTGGCAATGGGGGTGGCGGTGTTGGCAGGCTCAGCGTCTGCCTTTTTCTTGTTCGCCCTCGACTGGGCAACCCGCACACGCGAGGCCAACCGTTGGTTGCTGTGGGGCTTGCCGTTCGCTGGTTTTGCGGTGGGCTGGGTCTACCTCAAGATCGGTCGGCAGGTGGAGGCGGGCAACAACCTGTTGATCGACGAAATTCACGACCCGAAAAAAGTGGTGCCCCTGTGCATGGCCCCCTTGGTATTGGCCGCTACGGTGATCTCGCATCTGTTCGGCGCCTCGGTGGGGCGCGAAGGCACGGCCGTGCAAATGGGCGGCGCCTTGGCGGACCAGCTCACACACCTGTTCAAACTCAAACACGAAGACCGTCGCCTGGTGTTGATGGCTGGCATCAGCGCGGGCTTTGCCTCGGTGTTTGGCACGCCGTTGGCTGGGGCTGTGTTTGCCTTAGAAGTCTTGGCAACGGGACGCATGCGCTACGAAGCTTTGCTGTCGTGCGTCATCGCAGCCGTGGTGGCCGATCAAGTGGGCTTGTGGTGGGGCGTGCAACACACGGCTTACGTTGTGGGCCAGGTGTCCCAGATCACGCCGTGGGTGTTGCTGGCGATGGTGCTCGCGGGTGTGGCGTTTGGCTTGGCTGGACGTACCTTTGCCGTCGCGACGCATGCCCTCAGTGGCTGGATGAAGCAGCGTGTGGCCTACGCCCCCTTGCGCCCGATGCTGGGCGGCGTGGTGGTGGCGAGTGCAGTGCTGCTCTTTGGCGCAGACCGTTACATTGGCTTGGGCATTCCGGTGATGCTGGAGGCGTTCACGCAGCCGCTGCCCGCGACAGACTTCGTGGGCAAGATGGCGTTCACCATCGCGTCTTTGGGCACGGGATTCAAAGGGGGTGAGGTGACGCCCTTGTTTTACATCGGGGCCACCTTGGGCAATGCGCTGGCGCCTGTGTTGCATCTGCCGTTTGCTTTGTTGGCCGCGGTGGGGTTTGTGGCCGTGTTTGCCGGTGCTGCCAACACGCCGCTGGCATCGACGCTCATGGCGATGGAGTTGTTCGGCGTCGAGGTGGGTGTTTTTGCGGCACTTGCTTGCACAACGAGTTACTGGTGCTCAGGGCACGCGGGTATTTATCGGGCGCAGCACCAAGGTCATGCGAAACCGTTTGAAAACTAGGGTTTACACCAGTCCCTGAGGTGACGATCGCGTATTTCTACGTAGTGGTGTGGCTGGGTTCAATTGTCTTAGACGCTCAAAATAGCGCCTGTATTTTTTCCCGAATCCATTCCATATTTCGTCTGAGGAGACACCATGATTCGTACCCTTAAATTGACAGCCTTGGCATCGTTGATGTTTGCTGCTGGCTTGGCCACTGCTGCTGACACCATCAAAATTGGCGTGACCGGCCCCTACACCGGTGGCTCATCGTCCATGGGCGTGAGCATGCGCGATGGCGTGCGTTTGGCCACAGCCGAAATCAACAAAGCCGGTGGCGTGTTGGGCAAGCAGCTCCAACTCATCGAGCGTGACGACGAAGCCAAAAACGAGCGTGGCGTGCAGATTGCCCAAGAGCTGATCAACAAAGAGCAAGTCGTGGCGACCATGGGCTTCATCAACACGGGTGTGGCTTTGGCGTCGCAGCGCTTCTACCAAGAAGCCAAGATTCCGGTGTTCAACAACGTGGCCACTGGCTCTATCGTGACGCAGCAATTCAAGGCGCCTGAGTTCCCTGACAACTACATTTTCCGCAACGCGGCACACGACAGCATTCAAGCGCCCATGATCGTGGAAGAAGCCATCGGTCGTCGCGGTTTCAAGAAAGTGGCCATCTTGGCTGACTCTACCAACTACGGTCAATTGGGTCGTGACGATTTGGAGAAAGCATTGACCGCCAAAGGCGTGAAGGCTGTGGCCGTTGAGAAGTTCAACGTGAAGGACGTGGACATGACCGCGCAGTTGCTCAAGGCCAAAGAAGCCGGCGCTGAAGCTATCCTGACTTACGCGATTGGCCCTGAGTTAGCTCAAATCGCCAACGGCATGACCAAGCTGGGCTGGAAAGTCCCGATGATCGGCAGCTGGACTTTGTCCATGGCCAACTTCATCGACAACGCAGGCCCTGGCGGTGAAGGTGCGCGCATGCCACAAACCTTCATTCAAGAGCCCAACACCATGAAGCGCAAGGCTTTCATCGATAGCTACTTGAAGACCTTCAAGCCGAAGAACAACCGCATCGACTCACCCGTGTCTGCTGCACAAGGTTACGACTCGGTGTATTTGTTGACTGCTGCGATCAAGCAAGCTGGCACCACCGAAGGTCCTAAGGTTCGCGAAGCCTTGGAAAACTTGCAAGCCAAAGTGGAAGGCGTTGTGACAACTTACGACAAGCCATTCACACACGACGACCACGAAGCCATCACCGCCAACATTCCCGTGTTCGGTGAAGTCAAGGGCAGCAAAGTGGTGTACGCCTACGAAGAAGATGCCAAGAGAGGCTCTGACATCCGTCAAAAAGCGGCCAAACAACCCGCTAAGCAAGCTGCGAAGCAAGAACCTGCCAAGAAGTAATTTTTAGGCTCTTCGCGAGCGCCGTATCTGCTGATTCATGTTTGGCTGATACGGTGCTTTTTTTATCTTCATAAATTTTTTAAACCAGAGCGCACTTATGGAAATTCTGCTGCAACTTATCTACAGTGGCATAGCGCTGGGCATGATTTACGCGGTCATCGCGTTTGGCTACCAGTTGACCTTTGCCACCTCCGACACCCTGAACTTCGGTCAAGGTGAGGCCCTGATGTTGGGCGCCTTGGTGGGGCTGACCTTGGTCGACACCCTTGGCGTTAATTACTGGTTGGCATTGCCTGTTGTGGGCTTGTTTGGCCTCGTGCAAGGTGCCTTGGTCGAGCGCATTGGCGTTCGTCCCGCCATCAAAATTAAAAGCGAGTTTGGTTGGATCATGTCCACCATCGCGCTGGGCATCATTTTCAAGAACGTAGCTGAAAACATTTGGGGGCGTGACGATTTGCGTTTTCCCTCGCCATTGCCTGAAGCGCCCATGAAAGTCTTTGGCGCCAACGTGCTGCCGATGGAACTGTTGGTCATCGCTGGCGCCTTGGTGATGATGTTGGCGGTTGAGTTTTTCAACCGCAAGACCATTTACGGCAAAGCCGTGGTCGCCACTTTCAACGACCGCGATGCGGCGAAGTTGATGGGTATCAACACCGGTTTGGTCATCACGTTCTCTTATGCCTTGTCTTCGCTCACCGCCTCGTTTGCGGGTGTGTTGATCGCACCTTTGACCTTAACCGGCGCCACCATGGGCGCGGTGCTCGGCTTGAAAGCGTTTGCGGTGGCCATCATTGGTGGTTTGACCAGCGGCATGGGCATCATCGTGGGCGGCATCATTTTGGGTGTGGCCGAAACCACCACAGGTTTCTACATTTCCACGGGCTACAAAGACGTGCCCGGCTTGGTCTTGTTGCTCTTGGTCTTGGCGGTCAAGCCTGCCGGACTGTTTGGTAAATCTGCGATCAAGAAAGTTTGACCATGAATCGCAACTACGTTTTCGCTTCTGTGATTGGCTTCGCGCTGCTGGCGCTGGTGCCTGTGTTCACGCACAACCCTTACTACATCCACTTGGTCGAGACCATCATGATCTACGCGATCTTGTTGTTCGGCTTGGACATCGTGGTGGGCTACACCGGCCAAGTGTCTTTGGGCCACGCTGGTTTGTTTGGCATTGGCGCGTATACCGCCGGTGTTTTGTTCCTCAAAGTCGGCGCGCCGTTTTGGGTGATCGTGCCTGCCAGCATTGCCGTGACGGCGGTGTTTGGCGCGCTGCTGGCATTGCCCGCCTTGCGCGTGTCGGGCCCGTATTTGGCGATGGTGACCATGGCGTTTGGCACCATCATTCAAATCTTGATCAACGAAATGACCTTCCTCACCGAAGGCCCCATGGGCTTGAAAATCCCTAAGCCCGCCGTGGCAGGCTACAAGTTTGACGAGCAATCGTTTTACTGGGTGGTCACCGCCCTGTTGGCTTTGTCGCTGTTGGTCGTGCACCGCGTGTTGCGCTCGCAGTTGGGCCGTGCGTTTGAAGCCTTGCGCGGCAGCCCTGTGGCGTCTGACTGCATGGGCGTGTCGGTTTACAAATACAAGGTGTATGCCTTTGTGATCAGCGCTGGCTTTGCTGGCTTGGCGGGTTGTTTGTATGCCTACTCTGAGCAATACATTTCGCCTAATACCTACAACAACGAACTGACCGTGATGTTCTTGTTGGCCGTCATCATGGGTGGTCGCAAATCACGCATCGGCTCGATGCTGGGTGCCACCATCATTGTGTTGCTGCCTAAGTTGCTGGACGATTTAGAAATGTTCCGCATGGTCGCCAGCGTGTTGGCTGTGTTGATGTTGATCGGCGCCATCATCGGTGTGGCGCGCAAAATGACCACTGCGCAAACCATGGCTGTGCCAGTGGTGGGTACGGCGGCTTTGGCTGTATTTGCCTTCTGGTTGGACAGCATCACCGATTGGCGTTTGTCCATCTTCGGTTTGATGATTTTGTTCGTGGTGTATTACCTCCAAGACGGTATCGTGGGCTTTGTGCGCAGCTTGTTGTCTCACCGTTCTCGCGGTGCAAAGACTGCACACGTCGCGCATGCTGTTGACAGCCACGTCGACCCCATCATTCGCGCTGCGAAAAACGGGGGTGACGATGTGTTGGTGGCCAAAGAGGTGCTGATGCAATTTGGCGGCTTGAAAGCGATCAACCAAGTGGATCTGCGCATCAAGCGCGGCACCATCCACGGTCTGATCGGCCCCAACGGTTCGGGCAAGAGCACGATGATGAACGTGTTGACGGGCATTTACGTGCCTACTGCCGGCAGCATTGAGTTCGAAGGCCGCTCGGTGGTGGGACGTACCTCGTCTGACATCGCGTTGTCGGGCATCGCGCGTACGTTCCAAAACGTGCAGCTGTTTGGTGAAATGACGGCCTTGCAAAACGTGCAGGTCGGTTTGCACCACACCTTCCACAGCAACTTTGTGGACGTGGCGTTGAACACCTCGCGTTACGCCCAAGAAGACAAGTCCGCCACCGCGCGTGCCGAAGGCTTGTTGGCCTTCGTGGGCTTGGCCGATTTGGCGGAAGAACAAGCGCGTAACTTGCCTTATGGCAAACAGCGTTTGCTTGAAATTGCCCGTGCTTTGGCGCTGGACCCGCAGCTGTTGTTGTTGGACGAGCCCGCTGCAGGCTTGACCGCACCTGACATCAAAGAGTTGGTGCTGATCATTCGCAAGATTCGTGACCACGGCATCACCGTCATCTTGATCGAGCATCACATGGACATGGTGATGAGCATTTGCGACACCGTCTCAGTGCTCGACTTCGGTCAAAAGATTGCGGAAGGTCAGCCTGCTGACGTGCAAGCCAACGAGAAGGTCATCGAGGCCTACCTCGGCGGCACGGCGACTTAAGCGCACACGGAGAATTAGAGATGTTGAAGATTAAAAATCTGGAAGCCGGTTACGGCAAAGTCCATGTGCTGCATGGCATTTCGATCGACGTGCCCAAAGGCAAAGTGGTCACCTTGATTGGCTCCAACGGTGCGGGTAAAACCACCACCATGCGCGCCATCAGCGGCATGATTTCCCCGACAGCGGGCGAGATCACCTTGAACGGCGAGCGCATTGACGGCATGGAGTCGTTCACGATCGCCAAGCGCGGTCTGGCCCACTCGCCCGAAGGTCGCCGTGTGTTTGCCACCATGACGGTGACCGACAACTTGATCTTGGGTGCGTTTCCCCGTCTGACAGGCAGCCGCCCCAAAGGCGATGTGCCCGCCGACTTGGACCGTGCGATGGACTTGTTCCCCCGCCTCAAAGAGCGCCGCAACCAATTGGCCGGTACTTTGTCGGGCGGTGAACAGCAAATGTTGGCCATGGCCCGCGCCGTGATGCTCAACCCCGAAGTGGTGTTGCTGGACGAACCGTCGATGGGCTTGGCGCCTATTCTTGTGGAAGAAGTTTTCAAAATCATCGAAAACCTCAAGAGCCAAGGCGTCACCATGT
This sequence comes from Limnohabitans sp. TS-CS-82, assembly GCF_002943475.1. Taxonomy (NCBI): domain Bacteria; kingdom Pseudomonadati; phylum Pseudomonadota; class Betaproteobacteria; order Burkholderiales; family Comamonadaceae; genus Limnohabitans; species Limnohabitans sp. TS-CS-82. Next base: position 23,104 of record NZ_PTQX01000015.1, read on the forward strand.
TGCTGGTGGAGCAGTTTGCCGCCGCAGCCCTGAACGTGGCCGACTACGGCTATGTGATGGAAAACGGTCGTATTTCTGTGCACGGTGAAGCCAGCAGCTTGAAGAACGACCCAGCCGTGAAAGCAGCCTATTTGGGCGGTGGCCACTGAGCACGCGCTCGGCAAGCCCTGACTTTCGTTCCCATCACAACGCCCGTCGCTTGCCAAAGCGGCGGGCGTTGGCGTTTATAGAATGGGTGATCTGTTGTTGAGGTGTGTATGAACCCAGTTGTTGCTGTGATCCGTCGGTGGACTAAGGTGTCCGCGTTGGTAGGCGTTTGTCTAGGGGCAGGGCTGTGCGGTTCGGCGTGGGCGCAAACGTTCAAAATGCCTTGCGACGTGGAAGGCACCATTCCCTCCCTGAACGACCGCAAGTTAGACGCCGCCAAGGTGGTGGTGGAAATTCAGTCCTTGGGGAAAAACGTGTTTCTGAAAATCAACGGGCCTAAGCTGTACCAAGTGCAGGTCACCAGTCTGGCCACCGAAGAGTTCGATGGCAAAAACCTCACCACGGCTAAAGAAATGGGCGCTTATAAAAAGCACCGTACGACAGGTTTGGAGGCAGAAATTCGTTTGGAGCGTGAGCCCATCGTTTTGCACGCTTTCCATGACGTGAGTTATCACGGCAAGATCACGCGTGTGCATGTGGACGGGGTTTGCACATACACGCCCTGACAGGGTGGTGTGCGATCATTGGTGTCTTTTTAACTTAGAACCAGCACCAAAATCCCGTGCATTGACCGGTCACTTGCTGCACCAGCAGGTCCAGCAAACCTCCGATGACCAGCAAAGGCAGAACCACATAGACCAGCACCCACACGACCACCATGAGGGTCAGGCGCGGTTCTTCCAAACGGTGGCCCATCACGGTTTCGGTTTTTCGGCGCAGTCGGAGTTTGTTCAACATGGGTGTGTGGTTCACAAGGGTCAAAGGATTTTAGGGGCATGATGAAGGTCAGTTGGGACACGCTAGACGCTGCGTCGTGGGACGCACACCATGCCCACGCCGCTGCGGCTTTGCAGCAGGACTGGGCCTATGGCGCTTGCATGAAAGCGTTGGGTGTGGGCGTGCTGCGTGCCTATGTGACACAGGACGGCGCGCCGGTGGCCTTGGCTCAATTCATCATTCGACGTTTTTTAGGCGAGTTGGCTTGTGTGGCTTTGTGTTCAGTGGGTCCCGTGTGGCTGCAAGCTTTGTCGGGGGCCGACAAAGCGGCGGTCTATAAAGCGCTGAAGCGCAGCATTCCCCTCAAAAATCTGCGGTTGGTTGCCATCACGCCCGACGAGCCGCAAGGGCCTGAGCTGGGCTTGTCGCGCCTGCGCCGCGTCATGACGGGGCACAGCACTGTCGTGCTTGACATCACCCTTTCCATGGCTGATTTGCGAGCCCAGCTCGACAAGCGTTGGCGCCACCGTTTGGGCGGTGCCGAGGCATCTGCTTTGACCACCCACCGCGTGGGCACCAACGCAGGCCAGTACCGTTGGTTGCTGGAGGCCGAGATGCAACAGCGTGAGCAACGCGGTTTGCACGGTTTGCCTGTGCAGTTTTTTGATTTATATGTGCCCTCCCGCAAGCAGCCATCGCAAACCATTTTGACGATGCGCGCTGACGTGGGACGCGATCGTGTGGCGGGCATGATGTTTTTGATTCACGGCGAAGCCGCTACTTACCAAGTGGGCTGGACCAGTGATGTGGGGCGCGATTTGCATGCCCACAACCTGATTTTGTGGCGCGGCATCGAAGCGCTGCGCGAGCGCGGTGTGCGCCGTCTCGATTTGGGTGGCGTCAACACCACGCGCAGCGCGGGCATTGCACGCTTCAAAATGAGCACAGGCGGGCAAGTGCTGACCTGTGCTGGCACCTTCATTTGATGGACGCGTGCGACACCATGTTTGACGTGAAGAATTTGGCGTGCAGCCGTGGCAACAAACCTTTGTTTGAGGGCGTCAGCTTTTCTTTGAACGCCGGCCAAGCCTTGCATTTAGAAGGCGACAACGGTGTGGGTAAAACCAGTTTGTTGCGTATTCTTTGCGGCTTGTCGCCAGCCGATGCGGGTGAAGTGCGTTGGCAAGGCCAGGCAGTGCAGGCCGACCCGAGCGCGTTTCGCTCGGCCTTGTTTTATTTAGGCCACAACCTGTCTCTCAAAGAAGAGCTCAGCGCCCTTGAAAACCTGCAAGCCGATGCTGCCGTGGCTGGGCGTACCTTGACGCCAGAACAAGCCTTGGTGGCTTTGGCTCGCATGGGTTTGCGGGGGCGCGAGCACCTGCCGTTGCGCGTGATGTCGCAAGGTCAAAAACGCCGCACCGCCTTGGCCCGTTTGCTGGCCAGCCAAGCCCCGTTGTGGGTGTTGGACGAGCCTTTTGTGGCCCTCGACGCCAAAGCGGTGGATGGCTTGCGCATGGTGTTGGCCAGCCATGTGGCGCAGGGCGGCATGGTGCTGTTCACCAGTCACCAACCCATCACCTTGCAGCGCGCCGATGGTTCAGCTTTGGACGTGCAGAGCTACCGCTTGCAGTCGGTGCAGCCACAAACGCCTCAACGCGCACCTCAGAAAGTGCAGACATGAACCGCCAAGCTTTTTTAGCCGTGTTGCGCCGCGATTTGTTGTTGGCCTTACGCCGCAAGAGCGAGGTGCTGACGGCGGTGTTTTTCTTTGTGGTGGTGGCCGCTTTGTTCCCGCTGGGTATTGGCCCGGAATTGAACACCTTGCGTCTCGTCGCACCCGGCGTGTTGTGGGTCGGTGCCTTGCTGTCGAGCATGTTGGCGCTTCAGCGTTTGTTTGAGGCCGATTACCGCGATGGCACTTTGGAGCAAATGGCCTTGTCGCCTGCTTCAATGCCCTTACTGGTTGGGGCCAAAATGCTGGCCCACTGGCTGGTGGCCGGGGTGCCGTTGGTATTATTGGCCCCTGTTTTGGGCTTGCAGTTTGACCTCTCGGCCGATGCCTTGCTCACCTTGACCTTGGCCTTGTTGATCGGCACTCCCATTTTGTCTTTGGTAGGCGGCATTGGTGCTGCTTTGACCTTGGGTGTGCGCGGTGGCGGCGTGTTGCTGTCGCTGTTGGTGCTGCCTTTGTTTGTGCCGGTGCTGGTGTTTGGTGCTGGCGCGGTGGAGGCGCAAGCCAGTGGCTTGGGTTCGCAAGCGCATTTTTCGATTTTGATGGCCATGTTGTTGCCTGCCGTGTTCTTTAGCCCTTGGGCGTGCTCGGCTGCTTTGCGCATTGCGCTGGAATAATTTTTGACATGACGACCTCTCGCACCAGCATCAACTGGTTTTATTACGCTGCACCGCAAACCTTTTATGGGTTGGCGGCGAAGCTTTGGCCGTGGTGCGCCGCCTTGGGCACCTTGCTCGGTCTGGCCGGCTTGTGGTTGGGCTTTGCCGTGGCGCCTGCCGATTTTCAGCAGGGCGAGGGGTATCGCATCATCTTTGTGCATGTGCCTGCGTCTTGGATGTCGATGGTCATTTACTTGGCGATGGCGTTTTGGAGCGTGTTGGGCCTGACCTTCAACACCCGTTTGGCCGGCATGATGACCCGCGCTTTGGCGCCCACGGGTGCTTTGTTTGCCTTCTTGTCGCTGTGGACGGGGGCGCTGTGGGGCAAACCCATGTGGGGCGCTTGGTGGGTGTGGGATGCACGTCTCACCTCGGAGCTGATTCTTTTCTTTTTGTACTTGGGCTACATCGCCTTGACCTCGGCCATCGACGACACCCGTCGCAGCGACCGTGCGGGTGCGTTGATTGCCATCGTGGGCGCCATCAATGTGCCCATCATTTACTTTTCGGTGAAGTGGTGGAACACCTTGCACCAAGGTGCGTCGGTGTCGGTCACGCAAGCACCCAGCATGGCTCAAATCATGTTGTGGAGCATGTTGTTGATGGCGTTGGCTTTTTGGGCCTACACCGTGGCTTTGGTGCTGTACCGCGTGCGCACCTTGATCTTGCAGCGCGAGAGCCACACGGCCTGGGTACAGGCCTTACCTGAAGTGACGCACCCAACCGGAGCCGCAGCATGAGGTGGGACAGTTGGTCGCAGTTTTGGGCCATGGGCGGCTATGCCGTGTATGTGTGGGGTAGCGTGGGCGTGACCGCCATGCTGATGGCTTTTGAAGTTTGGCAAGCCGGTGCGGCGCGTCGTGCGGTGCTGGCGCAATTGCGTGCCGAGCAAGCCGTGGCCAAGTTGCCTGTTGAGGAATTGATGTGATGAAACCTAGAACCAAACGCTTGGCGTTGATCGTGGGCGGCATCGTTGTGCTGTGCGCTGCGGCTGCTTTTGTGCTGAATGCGTTCCAGAGCAATTTGGTGTTTTTCTTCACCCCCACGCAAGTCAGCAACGGTGAGGCGCCGAAGGGCCGGACCTTCCGCGCGGGCGGCATGGTGAAGGAGGGCAGCTTGGTGCGTGACGGCAACACGGTGCGTTTTGTCATCACCGACACCGAAAAAGAAATGTCGGTCACGTTCGTGGGCCTGTTGCCCGACTTGTTCAAAGAAGGCCGCGGCGTGGTGTCGCAAGGAAAATTGGGCGATGACGGCGTGTTTGTGGCCAGCGAAGTGTTGGCCAAGCACGATGAAAACTACATGCCCCCCGAGGCCAAGCATGCGCTTGACCAAGCGGCCGCAGCCAAAGCCGCTCAGTCGGTCAAAACCAACCCGTGAGCCCTTCATGATTCCAGAGCTAGGTAATTTCGCATTGATGTTGGCCACGGTGGTGGCCTTGGTGCAGGGTGTGCTGCCCCTCGCCGGCACCTTGGTCGCCAATCCACAAACCCAAATCAGTTTGCAATCGTTGGCGCGTCCTGCGGCAGCCCTGCAATTTGCCTTGGTTGCCTTTGCATTCGGTGCATTGGCCACGTCGTTTTTGAGTAACGATTTTTCGGTGCTTTACGTCTCGCAGCATTCCAACTCGTTGTTGCCCAAGCCTTACCAGTTTGCGGCGGTGTGGGGTGGCCATGAAGGCTCGTTGCTGTTGTGGGTGTTGATGCTCACGCTGTGGTCGGTGGCGGTGGCCCTGTTTTCGCGCAGCTTGCCGCTGGACATGGTGGCCCGCGTGTTGGGCGTGCTGGGCTTGATTTCGGTCGGGTTTTTGTTGTTCATCTTGACCACGTCCAACCCCTTTGAGCGTTTGTTGCCCGCGGCGATGGACGGTCGTGACTTGAACCCCTTGTTGCAAGACCCCGGTTTGGTGATCCACCCGCCCATGCTCTACATGGGCTACGTGGGCATGTCGGTGGCGTTTGCTTTTGCGGTGGCGGCTTTGTTGAGCTGTCGTTTGGATGCGGCGTGGGCCCGCTGGTCGCGCCCTTGGACCGTGATCGCTTGGGCTTTCTTGACCTTTGGCATTGGCTTGGGCTCGTGGTGGGCGTATTACGAGTTGGGCTGGGGCGGCTGGTGGTTTTGGGACCCCGTTGAAAACGCCTCGCTCATGCCTTGGCTGGTGGCCACGGCCTTGATTCACTCGCTGATGGCGACGGAGAAACGCGGCAGCTTCAAGGCTTGGACGGTGTTGTTGGCGATTGCCGCGTTTTCGCTGTCCTTGCTGGGCACGTTCTTGGTTCGCTCAGGTGTGTTGACGTCGGTGCACGCCTTTGCCACCGACCCCAAGCGCGGTGTGTTTGTGTTGCTGTTTTTGGCGGTGGTTGTGGGCGCGTCGCTCACCCTCTTTGCGTGGCGCGCACCGCGCGTCACTTTGGGTGGCCGCTTGGAGTTGGTGTCGCGGGAGTCGTTTTTGTTGGCCAACAGCGTGTTGATGGTGGTCGCGACTGCAGCCGTGTTGCTGGGCACGATTTACCCACTCATCATTGATGCTTTGAACTTGGGCAAGTTGTCGGTGGGCCCGCCGTATTTCAACGCGGTGTTTGCGCCGCTGTTGGTGCCCGCCATCTTTTTGATCATCCCCGGCTCGGTGGCGCGTTGGCGCGATGCCAACGTGCGCGAGATTGCCTACACCTTGCGTTGGACTGCCTTGGGCGCCCTGCTGCTGGGTATTGGTTTGCCGTTTGTTTGGGGCGCTTGGACTTGGGGCTCTGCCTTGGGCCTGTTCCTTGGTGCTTGGGTGGCCTTGGGTACCTTGCAGCAAGTGTGGGTGCGCGTGCGCAAGCCTGGCCGCATTGGCGCATCCTTCTGGGGGCAGCAGATCGCGCACTTTGGTATGGCCGTGTTGGTGGTGGGCGTGACGGGCGTGAAGTCTTACGAGGTCGAGCGCGATGTGCGCATGCATGTGAACGATGTGGTCACCATCGCGCCGTACACCTTCCGCTTGAAGTCGCTCGACGAGGTGATGGGCCCCAACTACAAAGCCACTCGCGCCGATGTGGAAGTGCTGCGCGATGGCCAGTTGCTGGAAGTGTTGCAGCCTGAAAAACGCCGCTACTTTTCGTCAGCCATGCCGATGACCGAGGCCGCCATTGATTCGGGCTTTATGCGCGATCTGTATGTGTCCTTGGGTGAGCCTTTGAACGACACGCGCACCGAGTGGAGCGTGCGCGTGTACTTCAAGCCCTTTGTGCCTTGGCTCTGGGCGGGGGTGTTGCTGATGGTGTTGGGCGGCGTGTTGGCGGCGGTGGACCGTCGTTACCGCAAATAAGCCGCAGAGGTCACGTCGGATTGCTATGAAAAAATTTCTCATTCCTTTGGTTTTGTTCTTCGGCTTGGTGGTGTTTTTGGCCGTGGGCTTGAAGCTGGACCCCCGCGAAATTCCGTCGCCCTTGGTCGACAAACCTGCACCTGAATTCAGCTTGCCCACGCTGGCGGGGGACGCCAAGTTTTCGCCCAAAGACATGCTGGGGCAGGTGTGGATGTTCAACGTGTGGGCCACTTGGTGTGTGGCGTGTCGCGAAGAGCATCCGGTGTTGGTCGCCTTTGCCAAGAAAAACAATGTACCCATCGTGGGCTTGAGCTACAAAGAAATTCAACCGCAAGATGCCGCCGCCAAAGCGTCGGACGATATGAAGCTGCAAGTCGCGCGTGAGCGCAGCGTGGTGTGGCTCAAGCGCCACGGCAACCCCTACGTCACCTCGGTGATGGATTTGGACGGACGCGTGGGCATCAACTACGGCGTTTACGGCGTGCCTGAGACGTACATCATCGACAAGCAGGGCGTGATTCGCTACAAGCGTGTGGGCGTGGTCACGCCCCAGTTGTTGGCCGACAAAATCTTGCCCCTGATTGAGGCGCTGAACAAATCATGACCTACGTTTTTTCTTTGAAGCTTTGGCTGGTTTCGGCGGCCGTTGCGATGTGTGCGATCACGACCTCGGCGCAGGCGGTTTCGCCTCAAGTGCCAGCGCCCGTGCGCGAAGCCGCGCCTTTGGCGGACGACCCCAAGTTAGAAGCCCGTTTGGTCGACATTTCGCAAGAGTTGCGCTGCTTGGTGTGTCAAAACGAATCGTTGGCGTCGTCGCACGCCGAGTTGGCCGACGATTTACGCCGCGAAGTGCGTGACTTGATCCGCCAAGGCAAAACCGACCAAGAGGTGAAAGACTTTTTGGTGGCCCGCTACGGTGACTTTGTGCTGTACCGCCCCGAAGTCAAGCCCCTGACTTGGGTGCTGTGGTTTGGCCCCTTTTTGCTGCTGTTGGTGGCTGCTGTGTTGATGGGCATTTACTTGCGCCAGCGTCGCCAGCAGGTGCAGCCTGCGCCTTTGAGCGATGCAGACCGCGCCCGCGCGCAGAAAATTTTGAAGGCTTGATGTGAACCCTGCTTTGACCTTTATCGTCCTGGCCGTCGGCCTGATCGCCGTTGTGTTGGTGGTGCTGTGCGTGGCGCTGTGGCGTGGCGCGCAAGCGGGTGCGTTGGCCTTACAGGCGCAAGATGTCGCCCGTCACAACCCAGCGCTGGCCAATGCGGCCGTGTACCGCGACCAATTGCTCGATCTGGAGCGTGAGCATGCCTTGGGCAATTTGAATGACCAAGAGTTGCAAGTTGCCCGCGATGAGTTGAGCCAGCGTTTGCTTGACGATGTGGGGCCTGCTGGGCCTGAAGTTGATGCATCAGGTTCTGGCACGTCAGGTCACACAACCGCTGTGGCTGCTCCGCGTCAGCCTTGGGCTGGGTTAACCGCGCTGATTGTGTTGGTGCCGGTGCTGTCCTTGGTGATGTATGGCTTATTGGGCCAGCCTGAGGCGCTCGATCCCTTGGCGTTGAAGCAAGGTGTGAGCAACGAAGCCGAGGTCACGCCAGAAAAACTCGCCACCATGGCCGCTGCTTTGACGCGTCGCTTGGAAGACGAGCCCAACAATGTGGAAGGTTGGGTCATGCTGGCGCGCGTACAGCGTGCGTTGGGACAGTTCGAGCCTTCGGGTCAATCCTTGCGCAAAGCGCTGGCGTTGAGCCAAGACGACAACTTGGCCATTGATTTGGCCGAAGTGCTGGCGCAGCAAAACGCCGGTAATTTTGCGGGTGAGCCTTGGGCCATCATCCAACGCGTGCTGAAGGCCGATCCGCGCCACCTCAACGGCTTGTTTTTGGCGGGTAGTGCCTCGTACACCGAGTCGAACTACAGCGCCGCCTTGCGCTTTTGGGAGCGCGCCCGTGAGGTGGTGGCTGCCGACTCGCCCGATGCGCCCGAGCTCGACCGTGCCATCTCCGAGGCGCGTGACAAATTGGGTCTCGCACCCGCCGCGCCTCCTGCATCCCATGCTGGGGTGAAGGCTGCGCTTTCGCCCGACGCCCAAATTCGCGGCCGCGTTAGTTTGGCCCCTGAGTGGGTGGGCAAAGTGGGGCCGCAAGACACGGTGTTTGTGTATGCCACCGCCGTCAGCGGCTCGCGCATGCCCGTGGCGATTGTGCGCACCACGGTGGCCGCCTTGCCGTTTGATTTTGTGTTGGACGACAGCACGGCCATGAACCCCAGCGCCAAGCTCTCCAGCATGAGCGAGGTGACGGTACGCGTTCGGGTCTCCAAGAGCGGCCAAGCCATGCCTCAGCCCGGCGATGTGATGGGCAGTGTGAGCTCCGTCAAGCTGGGCAGTCGCAACCTGAGTTTGATCGCCAAAGACGTACAACCTTGATGGCACACGCCGCGATGCGGCGTGGGTCTTATCAGCACCCAACCTTTGCCCTAGGCATTGATTGCGCTGCCCATAAAAAATCCCCGCTAGGCCAGAGCCGCAGCGGGGATTTTTTTGACCTGAGGTGAATCCACCCCAGTGCCCTAACAGGCGCTGATTACAGCAGGCCGTGTTGACGCGCAAAGTGCAGGGTTTGGGTGCGGCTCTTCACGTCCAAACGACGGAACAGGCGCCACAGGTGAACTTTGACGGTGTGCTCGCTGATTTCGAGTTCGGCGGCAATGTCGCGGTTGCTCAAGCCACGGTCAAGCATGACGATGAGTTGCTTTTGGCGCTTGGACAACTTGGTCTCACCGACCACCACCGTTTCTTCGTCGCCGCCTTCGGCTGCAAACAAACCTTGGATGGCAGATGAAATCTCGGAGGCAGGCGTCGATTTTTCGAGGTACAAATCGGCACCGGCTTCGATACAGGTTTCTTCGGCTTCGCCTGCGGGCATGGAGGAAATCACCACCAATGGCACATCGCCGTACATGGTTTTGACTTCGCGCACAGCGCTCGTGCCTTTGACACCAGGCAACAACAAATCGAGCACAAACAACTCGGGCTCGCCGTTTTTGATGATGGCAGCTTGCAGTTCGCTGAACTTCTCTAATTCAATGACCTTGGAGGCGGGGCGCATGCGACGCAGCAGCATGGCGATCGCTTGGCGAACCAAAGGATGGTCGTCGATGATGTACAAACTCATTTTTTATTACTCCAACAAATATCTTAGTAGTTTAGCCCCATGGCGTCACGGACATCGCGCATGGTTTCGCGCGCGGTGATGCGAGCTTTTTCTGTACCTGCATCAACGATATCACGGACGATTTTAGGGTTCGCGATAAACGGCTCAGCACGCTCCAACATGGGCTGCTGCTCGCGCAGGATGGCATCAATGATGGGTTGCTTACATTCTAAGCAACCAATGCCTGCGGTTTTGCAGCCCTGAGTCACCCACTGGCGCTGGTTTTCATCTGAATAAACGATGTGGAATTGCCACACAGGGCATTTGTCTGGGTTGCCCACGTCTGTGCGTTTGACGCGAGCGGGATCGGTGGGCATGCGCTTGACTTTGTGTTCCAGCGTGGCACGGTCTTCGCGAATGGCAATCGAGTTGTTGTAACTCTTGCTCATTTTGGCGCCGTCTAAGCCAGGCAACTTGCTGGCTTCGGTCAACAAGGCTTGGGGTTCGGGCAAGATGACTTTGCCGGTGCCTTTGAAATAGCCTTCCAAGCGCTCGCGGTCTTGGCTGTCGAGTTCTGGGGCAGAGGCCAAATAGCCCAAAGCACCTTCAGCAGCTTTGGCATCGCCTGTTTCTTGGTAGGTTTTGCGTGCTTTTTCGAAGCGTTTGACGCTGTCTTTGGGCAGTTTGGCCAAGCTGGTCTGTACCTTGGCTTCGGCATTGGTTTCGCGGCCATAGAGGTGGTTGAAACGACGTGCGGCTTCGCGGGTCAGCTCGACGTGGCTCGATTGGTCTTCACCTACAGGCACGTATTTGGCTTTGTACATCAGGATGTCGGCGGCTTGCAGCAGGGGGTAGCCCAAGAAGCCGTAGGTGGCCAAGTCTTTGTCTTTGAGTTTTTCTTGCTGGTCTTTGTACGTGGGCACGCGTTCTAACCAACCGAGCGGTGTGCCCATGGCCAAAAGGGTGAACAACTCGGCGTGTTCAGGCAGGCGGCTTTGCAAAAAGATGGTGCATTGGTTGGGGTCCAAGCCAACGGCCAACCAGTCGATGACCATTTCGTACACGTTCTTTTCGATCACCTCGCGGCTTTCGTAATGCGTGGTGAGGGCGTGCCAATCGGCCACGAAATAGAAGCAATCCATCTCGGACTGCAGGCGCACCCAGTTTTTCAAAGCGCCGTGGTAATGGCCCAAGTGCAAGGCGCCGGTGGGGCGCATGCCGGAGAGAACGCGTTCTTTCATGTATCAGGACTTCAGTAAAAATTCGAGTGGACTGAGCAACAGGCTCAAGAGTTCAAAGGTCAGCGTCATCAAAGGCGCCATCCAAAAGGTGTTGATGAAGCCCATCACCACCAAGGCCATGACGATGTAAAAGCCCCAAGGCTCCACTTTGGACAGCCAGACGGCTTGTTTCCAAGGCAGCAACCCAACCAAAATGCGCCCACCGTCCAGCGGGGGCAAGGGAAACAGGTTGAAAGCAAACATGACGGCGTTGACTTTGATGCCCGCTTTGGCCACTTCTAAAAAGAAGCGCTCTTGCACACCCGCACCAGCCAAGGCATAAAGCACGACGCCCCACAGCAGCGCTTGGACCAAGTTGGAGACGGGGCCGGCCAAGGCGACCCAAATCATGTCCCGTTTGGGGTGGTTCAAGTTGCCAAAGCGCACGGGCACAGGGCGGGCGTAGCCAAACAAAAAGTGGCCGCCGGTGGCTAAAAACAAAATCACAGGCATCACCAACGTGCCCATGGGGTCGATGTGCGGAAAGGGGTTGAGGGTGACGCGACCCATCATCCACGCCGTGTTGTCACCCAAGCGGTGCGCGACGTAACCATGCGCTGCCTCATGCAACGTGATGGCAAACACCACGGGCAAGGCATAAATCAAAATGGTTTGAATGAGGTCAGGGAAATTCACAAAACAATTGTCGCATTGAAAGACCAAAGTCCCTGTTTATGCGGTCTCAGAGGCCTAAAACGTCTAAAGCGCCGCGGCCTTGGCGAATCACCTCGGGGTCGCCGCCGCCGTCCATGGTCGTTAAGTCGACCACGGTGGTGGGCTCTAGGGCACAGGCGCCCGCATCAATGACGGCGGCCAGATCGTGCTCAAAGCGGTCGCGAATCTCTGAGGCGTCGTTCATCGGGTCGGTTTCGCCCGGGGGAATCAAGGTGGTGGCCAGCAAGGGCGCGCCATGCAGTTCCAGCAAATCGAGCAAGGTTCGGTTCAATGGCACGCGCAGGCCGATGGTTTTGCGCTGCGGGTGGCTGACGCGACGGGGCACTTCTTTGGTTGCTTCCAAAATGAAGGTGTAGGCACCCGGCGTGGCGGCTTTGAGCAGCCGGTATTGCCGGTTGTCGACCTTGGCGTAGTTGGCCAGTTCAGACAAATCGCGGCACATCAAGGTGAGGTGATGTTTGTCATCGACTTGGCGAATGCGGCGCATGTGCTCGACGGCTGCTTTGTCGTCCAAGTGGCACACCAAGGCATAACTGGAGTCGGTGGGCACGGCCAGCACGCCGCCGCGTTCTAGCAGCGCCACGGCTTGTTTGAGCAAGCGGGGTTGCGGGTTGTCGGGGTGAACTTGAAGGAACTGTGCCATGTCAACTCACATCCGGTGCGCGTTTTGGTGCTCGCGGTTGCTGAGCCAGCCTGCGCCCAAGCCGCACAAGGCAATCAGCAGCATGCCCAGCACGGCAATGCGGTCGGGGACGTAGGCAAACACCAACCAGCCGCCCAAAGTGGCAAAGCCAATGCTGCTGTACAAAAACGGCGTCACGCTGGCGGCGGGGGCTTTAGAGAAGGCAATGATCAGCAGGTAATGCCCCAAGGTGCCCGCAAAGCCAATCAGGCACATCAGCAGCCATTGGGTGTGGGTGAGGTCGGTGGTCCAAGCGCTCAAGACCAACACCGACGCAATGGCGAAGCCCACCCAGCCGGTGTAGATGTGCATGGTGACGGGGCTTTCGGTCTTGGCCATGTGGCTGGTGAGCGTTTGAAAGCTGGCGTAGGCCACCACCATGGTGAGCGGTAACCAAGCGGCGCTGGTGTCCATGCTGCCGCCGGGGCGCACGATCAACAACGCGCCGCCCAAGCCGCCCATCACAAACAGCCAGCGCAAGCGTGAGACGTGTTCTTTCATCACAAAACGCGCCAAAAACGTAACAGCGAGCGGCGTCAGCATGGCAATCGCGCTGAATTCGGCCACGGGCATGCGTTGCAAACTGGCAAAGCCCAGCACGCTGCAAATCAGCAGCAACAACCCCCGCAGCATTTGCAATTTGAAACTGCCGGTTTGAAACATGCCCATGCCCCGACGTGGCCACATCACGGCGGTGGTGGCCACGGCTTGGAAGGTGTAGCGAAACCACAGCACCATCAGCAAGGGCACGCTGGCGATCAAAAATTTGTTGGTGGTGTCCAGCACCGCGAAACACGCCATGGCGATCACGGCGTAAGTCATGCCCGCGAAGGCGCCGTGTGCAGGGCGTTTCATCACTGGATTCGGTGCGCGAGCGCGTCCCAGACGGGGGTGAGTTGGCCGGGCAACCAAGGCAAGGTGCCCAAGTCGATGCGGCTCTCATCCGGACTGTGGAAATCGCTGCCGCGTGAGGCGAAGAGGTTGAACTCGCGCGCCATGTCTGCGTATTCCACGTATTCGGGCACGGTGTGACTGCCTGTCACCACCTCGACCCCTTGGCCGCCGTGTGTTTTGAACTCGGTGAACAAGGCGTACTCCTCGTTGGCCGTGAAGTCATAGCGGCCAGGGTGGGCGATCACTGCGATTCCTTGGGCCTCGGTGATCCATTGCACCGCGTTTTTGAGCGTCGCCCAGCGGTGCGGCACAAAGCCTGGTTTGCCTTCGGTCAGGTAATTGCGAAACACCTCGTGGGTGTCTTGGCAGGCGCCGCTTTCGACCAAGAAGCGCGCAAAGTGGGTGCGCGAAATCAGCTCAGGGTTACCCACAAATTTGAGCGAGCCCTCAAAGGCACCGTGAATACCGACTTTGGCCAAGCCTTCGGCCATTTCTTGGGCGCGTTCGCTGCGGCCACCGCGTGTTTTGTGCAAACCGTCGATCAAGGCCGTGTTGGTGTGGTCAAAGCCCAAACCCACGATGTGCACGGTTTTGTTGGCAAAGGTGACCGAAATTTCGGTGCCGGTGAGGTACTTCATGCCTTGCGCTTGAGCCGCCGCGATCGCGCGGGCTTGGCCGCTGATTTCGTCATGGTCGGTCAAGGACCACAACTCGACGCCGTTGGCCTTGGCGCGTGCGGCAAGTTGCTCGGGGGTCAGGGTGCCGTCGGACATCACAGAGTGACAGTGCAGATCGGCGTTCAAGATAGAAGTACTCACGTTTTCAATTGTAGGCGCGGCAAGGCGGTGCATGCATTCGCGGTGGTGACAGCGGCCAATTCGCTCAACGACATGCCGCGTAAATCCGCCAAAACTTGGGCGATGCGTGGCAATTCGGCAGGCGCGTTACGCCCTTGCGCGGCACCTGCTGCGCGTTGCTCGGCGGTGGCGTAGAGCCAATGCGGGGGAATGTCGGGGGCGTCGGTTTCGAGTACCAGCGCGGACAGCGGCAGTTGCGTGGCCAGGCGGCGCAGTTGCAAGGCCCGCTCGTAGGTCAAGGCGCCGCCAAAGCCCAACTTGAAACCCAAGGCGATGAAGGTCTGGGCTTGCTGCAAGCTGCCGTTGAAGGCGTGGGCAATGCCGCCGATGACCCGCGTTTTGCGCAAGCCTTGCAGCAGCCCATCTGCCGAGCGGCGCACATGCAAGATCACGGGGAGTTGATGGCGTTGGGCGAGTTCAAGTTGCGCTGTGTAAAACCACCGTTGCTGCGCCAAGGCTTCTGGGGTGTTGAGGCTGGGCACAAACCCATCCAAACCAATTTCGCCGACGGCCACCAGCTGCGGGTCGTCGCGGTGGGCGTGCAGGGCGGCGTCTAGTTGGGCCAAGTGTTCTGGCGTGGCGTGCGGGGTGTACAGCGGGTGAATACCCAAGGCGTAGCTGTCGCCTTGGGCGTGTGCCAAGTGGCGCACGGCATCAAAGTTGGCCGCCTCAACGGCCGGAATCACGCAATGCGCGACCCCAGCGGCGCGCGCACGTTGGCGCACCGCGCTGCGGTCGGCATCAAATTCGGCGGCGTCGAGGTGGCAGTGCGTGTCGATCCAAGAGGGCATGTGGCACAGCGTACCAAACGCGCTGATACGGGCCGACATGCGCTGAAACGCTGTCTCAGCGTGACGTGGCCAGTGCTGCGCCCAAAGCGAACACCGAGTTGGGGGCGTTCACTTTGAACGGCTTGGTGTCGCGTTGCGCAAAGATGCCGCGTTTCGAGGCAGGGCGCACGTCGATATGTGCCCCCTTGGCGCGTGACTCATCCATCAATTGGCGCAGCGAAATGGACGACAGGTGATCCACCATTTTTTGGTTCAGGTTGTTCCACAGGTCGTGGGTGAGCAAGCTGCTGCCATCCACCGCGTCTTCGCTCTCTGGGGTGCTGGCGCCGTTGGCATCGACCGCGCTGATGATGTCTGCCACGCTGATGGCTTGGGCCGCACGCGCCAAGGTGTAGCCGCCGCCCGGGCCGCGCGTGCTTTCAACGAGGGCCTCTTTGCGCAATTTGCTGAACAGCTGTTCCAAGTAGGACAGCGAGATGTGTTGGCGTGCGCTGATGGCGGCCAAGGCCACAGGGCCTTGGGCTTCGCGCAAAGCCACATCAATCATGGCGGTGACGGCAAATCTGCTTTTGGTACTTAAACGCATCTCAAACTCCTTTGTTCGATCACAGGCAAACAAGGCCCGATGTCTGAACTTTAGACATGAAAACACTTCGTGTAAATTCGTATTTTTGGTTTAATCACTTCGATAAATACGAGCAATCAAAGCATTCGATATGAATTTCAAACATCTTTACTATTTTTGGGTCACCGCGCGTGCCGGTGGCGTGATGCGTGCAGGCGAGCAGCTGCACACCACGCCGCAAACCTTGTCAGGCCAAATCAAGTTGCTCGAAGACAGCTTGGGGCGTCAGCTGTTTCGTAAAAGCGGTCGTCAGTTGGTGTTGACCGAAGACGGTCGTACCGCCTTGGGCTACGCCGATGGCATTTTTAACCTCGGTGCCGAGCTTCAAAACGCCATGCGCCAAGCCGGCAGCGAGACACACACCTTAGACTTTCGGGTCGGCGTGGCCGATTCGGTGGCCAAGTCCGTGGCCTACCGCCTGTTGGAGCCTGCTATGTCGATTTCGCAACCTGTGCGCTTGATTGGCAGCGAAGGCAAGTTTCCCGATTTGTTGGCGCAACTGGCCCTGCACCGTCTTGATTTGGTGATTGCCGACGAGCCGCTGTCACGCCGCATCAGCGTCAAAGCGTTCAACCACGCTTTGGGCACCACGCCCATGAGCTTTTTTTGCACGCCAGCCCTCAAAGCCACGCTGCAAGGGGAGTTTCCACAGTGTTTGCACAGCGCCCCCATGTTGATTCAGGGGGCCGCCTCGTCTGTGCGCCAGCAGTTAGAGGGTTGGCTGGCCAAGCACCACTTGCAACCGCGGGTGGTGGGCGAGTTTGACGACGGCGCCTTGATGACCGCGTTTGGGCGCGAGGGGCGTGGCGTGTTCATGTCGCCCAGCGTGCTGGAAGACGAGACGGTGGCGCATTACGGCGTGGAGGTGTTGGGGCGCAGCGACGAGCTGGTGGAAGAGTTTTTTGCGGTGTCGGTGGAGCGGCGCATCAGCCACCCGTGTGTGGCGGCCATCACGCACAACGCGCGTGGGCGTTTGTTCAACGGTTAACAGCGAGCAGGGGTGTGGGTAAACGTGCTGCCAAGTGCTTACGCGTAAGCGTGCAAACGACCGCGTCGGTCGTAGGTGGTCAACACCACGGGGCTGGTGCGCCGTGCGGTCACGATTTGGCTTTGGTAGGCGTTGATGCGTTCAGCCGCGAACTGAATGTGCACGCTGTGACGCCATTGGTCGTAAGCGCGGCGGCGTTCGGGACACGACAAGATTTCGTAGGCTTTGTTCAGACCCGCCATCACCGAACCGTCCATCGCGCAGTGCGCGTGGCGATCGGGGTGGTGGCGCAATGCCAACGCACGGTAGGCCGCCCGAATCACCTCGGGGGCTGCCGCGGGGGCCACGCCCAGCACTGCGTAAAAGTCTTTGAATCCGTCCATGTAACGAATTAGACACTAAAAACGTTACAAAGTAATACTAAGTGTTAAATTTATTTGAAATTGTTAACTTTGTTGTTTCATTGCGACAGTTGACCGAGGCTGAGTTGCAACTGTCGATCGCAGCGTGCGGCCAAACTGGCGTCGTGGGTGACCAGCACAAAGGCTGTGCCTTGGTCGCGGGCCAATTGCAGCATCAAGGCGAACACTTGATCGGCGGTGTGACGGTCGAGGTTGCCCGTGGGCTCGTCGGCCAACACGCAGGCTGGGCGGGCGACCAAGGCGCGGGCAATGGCCACGCGCTGACGTTCGCCGCCCGACAACTCGGACGGGCGGTGGTGCAAGCGTGCGCCCAAACCGACCGCTTCCAACATGGCTTGCGCTTGGGCGCTGGCGGCCGTGCGGTCCATGCGACGGATCCACAGCGGCATGGCCACGTTGTCGAGCGCGGTGAACTCGGGCAACAGGTGGTGAAACTGGTAGACAAAGCCCAAATGTTGGTTGCGCAAATCGCCCAGTTCGGTCGCGTTGAGGCCTTGCAAATCGCGGCCCATGAGCGACACGCGCCCCGTGCTGGGCGTGTCCAAACCACCCAACACATGCAGCAGCGTGCTTTTGCCCGAGCCCGAAGTGCCGACGATGGCCACGGTTTCGCCTGCGTGAATGTCGAGGTGAATGTTTTGCAACACCGTCACATCCAAGGGGCCTTCCGTGAAACGGCGGCTCAGGTTGCGTGCGGTCAACACGACGGGGGTGACGGGTGAGGTGGGGTTCATGGCGCGTAACTCGTTATTCATAGCGCAGCGCCTGTGCGGGGTTGATGCGGCTGGCGCGCCAGCTCGGGTAAATCGTGGCCACAAAGGCCATCGCCAGCGAGATCAGGGTGATGGGCCAAATGTCGGCAGCTTGCGGGTCGCTGGGCATGCGGCTGATGAGGTAAATGTCGCGTGGCAAAAAGCTCGCACCCAGCGCGTTTTCAATGGCAGGCACGATGACGTCGATGTTGCAGGCCACGCCCAGCCCCATCAGCAATCCGCCCAAGGTGCCCAGCACGCCCACGGTGGCGCCTTGCACCACAAAAATGCCCATGATGCTGCGCGGGCTGGCGCCCAAGGTGCGCAAGATGGCGATGTCGGCGCGTTTGTCGGTCACCGTCATCACCAGCGTGGTGACGAGGTTGAAGGCCGCCACCGCCACGATGAGGGTGAGGATGATGAACATCATGCGTTTTTCCACCTGCACGGCCGCGAACCAAGTGCGGTTTTGGCGGGTCCAGTCGCGCACGATCACCTCAGGGCCCAGTGTGGCCGCCAATTCACTGGCCACGCTGCGCGCTTGTTGGCCGTCTTTCAGTTTCAAGCGCACACCGCTGGGAGATTCGAGGCGAAAGATGCGCTGCGCGTCTTCGATGTGCATCAGCACCAAGGTGGCGTCGTATTCGTAGTGGCCAGAGTCAAACAGACCGGCGACATTCAATTGTTTCAAGCGGGGCATCACGCCCGCGGGGGTGACTTGGCCGCTGGGAGCCACCAGCGTCACGCGGTCGCCCACGCGCACGCCCAAGGCGTGGGCCAATTCACCGCCTAGCACCACGTTGAAGCTGCCCGCTGTCAAAGCGCCGCGCACGTCGGGGGGGAGTTGCAGGGTGAAGTCGGTCACTTGGGTTTCGAGCTCGGGCTCGATGCCACGCACCAAGGCGCCGCGCATGTCGTCGCCGCGTGCCATCAGGGCTTGCTGCGCCACAAACGGCGCGGCAGCCACGACGGAGGCGTTGCGCTTGGCTTGCGCCATGAGCGCGTTCACATCGGCAAAGCCTTCGCCGCCGGTGCTGAGCAATTCAATGTGGGCCACCACGGCCAACATGCGGTCGCGCACTTCTTTTTGAAAGCCGTTCATCACGCTCAACACGATGATGAGTGCCGCCACGCCCAGCGCGATGCCCAGCATGGACACGCCGGAGATGAAGGAAATAAAGCCGTTGCGCCCAGCCACCCGGCCCGCGCGCGTGTAGCGCCAGCCAATGAGAAGTTCGTAGGGAAGTTTGGAGGAAGTGCTGTTCATGACGAGCAGCATTGTGTCATTGGGTGGGCTACCCCCACGCCGCACCGAATGCGCGCGTGGTGACAAACCTCGCTGCGCTGTCCATCACGGACAATCAGGGCCATGCCTCTTGAGATTTTTGATTCCCCGCGCCCCACCACGCTGCTGCCGTTTTCGCTTTGGTCTGCCCAAGGCCCCGAAGCGGGCGTCTTGGCCCAGCAAGCCTTGCCCAATCTGCGGCAATGGCTGATGCAGTCCCAACGCGTGGCGGTGGTGGCTGATGCGCCGGCTGAACCGCTGCTCGCCACCTTGACGCCCCCGCACGAGCGGGCTTGGGGGCGGCTTTTGGGTTGGCCGATGGTGGACGGCGGTTTGCCTTGGGCGGCGCGTGCGGCGGCCGAGCAGGGTTTGGCGGTAACCCACGCCCATGCAGGCGCTGCACATCAAACCCCAGACAACCACACCCATGGGGCGCTCCCAGTTTCGCCCCCAGTCTCGCCATCGGGCTGGGCCTTCATCAGCCTGTGCAATTGGCACGTCAGCAACGGCCAAGTGACCTTGGGTGACCCCGCGCATTTGGCGCTGGACGCCGACACCGATGCCGTTCTGTTCAGCGCGATGCAGCCTTTTTTTGCCGAAGACGGCATCGACTTGTTTCCCTACAAACCGGGCCAATGGCTGGCGCGCTCGCCCTTGTTCGCCAATCTGCGCACAGCAGCTTTGGACCGCGTGATTGGCCGCAACATCGATCCGTGGCTGGTGGGCTGCGAAACGGGTGCCGAACGCTTGAGCCCCGCCGCACAACTGCTGCGCCGTTTGCAAAACGAAATGCAAATGTTGCTCTACACCCACCCCGTCAACGACCTCCGCCGTTTGACCATCAACTCATTTTGGGTGCACGGTACGGGCGCTTTGCCAGACCATGCCAGCCGTCCTGCAACGGCGGTGGCAAAGCCCCTTGCGCAACCCGCACCCACCGTGTTGCAGACCCTGCGCAGCAGCGCCTTGCAGCAAGACTTCATCGGCTGGCTGGAGGCGTGGCAATCCGTCGATGCCGAGGTCATCGCCCCCTTGCTGGCGCGTGTGGCCGCTGGTGAACCCCAGCGTTTGGTCTTGTGCGGCGAGCATGAATTTCAGGTGCTCGACAGCGCCGCGCCCAGCCTTTGGCAGCGCGTGCGTCAGCGCTTTGCCCCCATTTCTTTAGACACTGTGTTGGCCGTTGCGCCCTTGAAAGACTGAGCCTCATGCAATTCATTCCCCGCGATCTGCCGCCACGCAGCATTTGGGCCCTTGAGCAAGCGGGTGTGCACCCCTTGCTGGCGCGTTTGTATGCGGCGCGCGGCATCAGCCAGCCCGCCACCCTCGATGTGTCGCTGGCGCATTTGCTGCCCCCTACCAATTTAAAGGGCATCGAAGCCGCCGCCGTGTTGCTGGCTGATGCGATGGCCGCCAACAAGAAGCTCTGCATCGTGGCCGATTACGACTGCGATGGCGCCACCGCCTGCGCCGTCGCCGTGCGTGGCCTGCGCTTGCTGGGCGCGCGTCAGGTCAGCTACATCGTGCCCGACCGCGTGGTGGATGGTTATGGCCTCACGCCCCCAATTGCCGAGCGCGTCAAAGCCAGCGGTGCCGACGTGTTGATCACGGTGGACAACGGCATTGCCAGCGTGGACGGCGTGGCCACGGCGCGTGCCTTGGGCTTGCAAGTGTTGGTCACCGACCACCATTTGCCTGCCGCCGTGCTGCCCGAGGCTGACGCCATCGTCAACCCCAACCAGCCCGGTTGCACGTTCGAGAGCAAGTCGCTCGCCGGCGTGGGCGTGATGTTTTATGTGCTGTTGGTGCTGCGTGCGGAACTGCGCAAGCGCGGTGTGTTCACCGCCGAACAGCAGCCCAAGCTCGACACCTTGCTGCCCTTGGTGGCCTTGGGGACGGTGGCCGATGTGGTCAAGCTCGATGCCAACAACCGCCGTTTGGTGGCGCAAGGTTTGGCGCGTGTGCGCAAGGGGCAAATGCCTGCGGGCATGAGCGCCTTGTTTGTCGCTTCAGGCCGTCAAAGCGCCACCTGCACCTCGCAAGACTTTGGCTTTGCTTTGGGCCCGCGCATCAATGCGGCAGGCCGCTTGTCTGACATGACGCTGGGCATTGAGTGCCTCGTGACCGACGACGTGGGCCGCGCCACCGAGCTGGCCACCCAGCTCGACCGCATCAACCGCGAGCGCCGCGAAATTGAAGGCGACATGCGCGAGCAAGCGTTGGAGCTGGCGCAAGAAATGTTCGATCCCGAGGAAGAACCGCCTTCCGCCTTGTGCGTGTTCGACCCCGACTTTCACGAAGGCGTGGTGGGTATCGTCGCCTCCAAGCTCAAAGATTTGCACCACCGCCCCACGTTCGTATTCGCACCCAGCCAAGCGGCGGGTAAGGGGCATGAGCTCAAAGGCTCGGGCCGCTCGATTCCGGGCTTTCATTTGCGCGATGCGTTAGACCTTGTGGCCAAGCGTCACCCCGGCGTTTTGCTGCGCTTTGGCGGTCACGCCATGGCGGCAGGTTGCACCTTGGAAGAGGACAACCTCGCCACCTTTGAAGAGGCCCTGCAACAAGTCGCCGCCGAGTGGCTGGACGCCGCCACCTTGCAACGCCGCTTAGAAACCGATGGCCCCTTGCTGGCCGAGTACCGCCGCCCCGAGTTGGCCGACACGCTGGCCCGCGAGGTGTGGGGCCAAGGCTTTGCACCACCCACGTTCAGCGAAAACATCGAGGTGTTGGGGCAACGCTTGGTGGGCGAGAAACATTTGGCGTTGAAACTGCGCCACCAAGGTCAGCCTGTGGATGGCATTTGGTTTGGTCGTGTCGACCCGCTGCCTACCGTGGCGCATTTGGCCTTCCGTCTCGAAGCCGATGAATGGCAAGGCAACAAGCGCGTGCGCTTTGTGATTGAAGGCATGGCCGAGTAAAGAAAGCACAGCATGGCGACTAAGAAAAAACTCCAACTTCCCGAAGTCAATTTCTCTGATTACGGCGACACCCGCTACCTGCATTTGGGCACCCCGTGGGTGCAAGGCTCGATGAACATCGAGAAACCTTTTGACATCGACCTAGAGTACGTGCAACGCATGATGGCGTGGCTGCTGTTTGTGGACATCGACAAAGTGGGCAAGCGCCACGCCATGCAGCTGGGCTTGGGGTCGGCGGCGCTGACCAAGTTCGCATTCAAGCACCTGCGCATGAAAACCACGGCGATTGAGATCAACCCACAAGTCGTGGCAGCGTGCCGCCTGTGGTTCAAACTGCCCGCCGACAGCGCCAAGCTGCAAGTGGTGTTGGGCGATGCCGCCGAGGTGGCTAAGCACGACCATTGGCGTGGCCAAATTGATGCGCTGCAAGTCGATTTGTACGACCACGAAGCTGCGTCCCCCGTGCTCGACAGTGCCGAGTTTTACGCGGATTGCCGCCAACTTTTGACCGACGACGGCTGCATGACCGTCAACTTGTTTGGCCGCAGTTCCAGTTTTGCCCAAAGCGTCGACAAGATGGCCGCGGCATTTGGTGCTGACGC
Organism: Limnohabitans sp. TS-CS-82; assembly: GCF_002943475.1. Taxonomy (NCBI): domain Bacteria; kingdom Pseudomonadati; phylum Pseudomonadota; class Betaproteobacteria; order Burkholderiales; family Comamonadaceae; genus Limnohabitans; species Limnohabitans sp. TS-CS-82. Next base: position 45,646 of record NZ_PTQX01000015.1, read on the forward strand.
GCTGTGGGCGTTCAAGCCCACGCGTGAGGGCAACACCATTGTGTTGGCCCAACGCACGCCCACGTCGGTCAAGCGCGCCGAATTGATGGCCCGTGCGGAGGCGATTCAGGCCCGTTGGCCCTCCTTGCCTGCGACCAAGTGGTTGCGGGTCTTCAAACCCTTGAAACCCGCATAAATATAGGGTTTACCCCTTGTCGCTCAGGTTTCTAAAGTAGGTGTAACCCACATCATTCACCGAGGTTTAGCCCTTCACAATTTACGCACTTTCGCAGTTTTGTTTGAGGAGACGAAATGATCAAAAGTCAAAAAGACTTTTTCTCTGGCCTGATGTTCGCATTGGTCGGCGGTGCCTTTGCTTGGGGCGCCACCAATTACACCGTCGGCACCGGCGCTCGCATGGGCCCGGGCTACTTTCCATTGCTGCTGGGTATTTTCTTAGCGATTTTGGGTGGTTTCATCATGTTTTACTCGCTGGTCGAGCACACAGAAGATGGCGATAAAGTAGGCAAATTCGCGTGGAAACCCATTTGCTATGTGCTGGGTGCGAACGTGGCTTTTGGCATCTTGTTAGGCGGCTTGCCAAGCATTGGCTTGCCAGCAATGGGTCTGATCTTGGCAATTTATGCCTTGGTCGTCATTGCCAGCAAAGCTGGTGAGACCTTTTCGCTGAAAGAAGCGCTGATTTTGGCCACTATTTTGTCGGTGGGCAGCTACTTGGCTTTCATCATGCTGCTGAAATTGCAGATGCCCGTGTGGCCCACCTTTATCACTGGTTGAGCCGGGAGAAATAAAAAATGGATTTGATTGCAAACCTCTCATTGGGTTTTGGTGTGGCGTTCACGCCCATCAACCTCATGTACGCCTTGGTCGGTTGTATCTTGGGTACGCTGATTGGCGTGTTGCCAGGCATTGGCCCTGTGGCCACCATCGCCATGTTGCTGCCCGCTACGTACGCGCTGCCCCCTGTGTCGGCGCTGATCATGTTGGCCGGTATTTACTACGGCGCCCAGTACGGTGGTTCCACCACCGCGATTTTGGTGAACTTACCCGGTGAATCGTCGTCGGTGGTGACCACCATTGACGGTTACCAAATGGCCCGCAAAGGCCGTGCAGGCCCCGCTTTGGCGGCCGCTGGCTTGGGCTCGTTCTTCGCCGGTTCTGTGGGTACTTTGATCTTGGCGGCCTTCGCGCCTCCTTTGACCGAACTCGCGTTCAAGTTCGGTCCGGCCGAATACTTCTCGCTCATGATTTTGGGCTTGGTCGGCGCGGTGGTGTTGGCTTCGGGCTCTTTGCTCAAGGCGATTGCCATGATCGTGTTGGGCCTCTTGATGGGCTTGATCGGTACCGACGTCAACTCGGGTGTCGCACGTTTCAGCTTTGACATTCCTGAACTGACAGACGGTCTTGGTTTTGTGGTGGTGGCGATGGGTGTCTTCGGTTACGGCGAGATCATTTCGAACTTGTCGCGACCTGAAGAAGATCGTGAAGTGTTCACCGCCAAGGTAGAAGGCTTGTTTCCCACCAAGGAAGACTTCAAGAACATGTTGCCTGCGGTCATTCGCGGTACCGCTTTGGGCTCCTTGCTTGGCGTGTTGCCAGGTGGCGGTGCGTTGTTGGCTGCGTTTGCGGCTTACACCATCGAGAAGAAAACCAAGCTGCGTCCAGGCGAAGTGCCATTCGGTCAAGGCAACATCCGTGGTGTGGCTGCGCCTGAATCGGCCAACAACGCCGGTGCACAAACCTCCTTCATTCCCTTGCTCACCTTGGGTATTCCACCCAACGCCGTGATGGCTTTGATGGTGGGTGCGATGACCATTCACAACATCCAGCCCGGCCCACAGGTGATGACCAGCAACCCTGAGTTGTTCTGGGGTCTGATCGCCTCGATGTGGATTGGTAACTTGATGCTCGTGATCTTGAACTTGCCATTGATTGGCATGTGGATCAAGTTGTTGTCTGTGCCTTACCGCTTCTTGTTCCCCGCCATCGTGCTGTTCTGCGCGATCGGTGTGTACTCGACCAACAACAACACGTTTGACATCTGGATGGTCGCGGCCTTTGGCTTCGTGGGCTACCTGTTCGTCAAGTTGGGTGTGGAACCTGCGCCTTTGTTGCTCGGCTTCATTCTGGGCCCGATGATGGAAGAGAACCTGCGTCGCGCCTTGTTGCTGTCGCGTGGTGACTGGACCGTGTTTGGTACCCGTCCCCTGTCAGCTGGTTTGCTGGCGGCTGCGGCCTTACTCTTGGTGATCGTGCTGTTGCCGTCCATCAAGTCCAAACGCGAAGAGGCCTTCGTGGAAGACTAATTCTGTTCATTCAGTTTTGACTTTAAAGACGGCACCTTCGGGTGCCGTTTTGCATGTTGCCCCCTTTTGGATGCGCCACAATCTGAGCACACAGAAAGGCTGTTGATGATCGAGCACCCTCAGAGACAGGCGCTGCACAACGAGGTGCATGCGCGACCGCCCGAACCCATGCAAACGCCCATGGCCATTTCGCATGTGGTGATGTGGGTCGACCGCGACAGTGCGCAGGCCAGTCGCGCGCATGTGTCGCGCCTGCTGTTGGACCACCACCTCTCTGCTGCCGACGCGCACACCAACCACATCCGCGTGGACTTGGGCGCATTCCGATTGCGTTGGGAGCTGCACACCGAGTTTGTGTCGTGGACGTTCATGCGACCCGTGAGCGATGCGGCGTTTGACCCGACCCATCCCATGACCGCCGTTGAAGCTGTCCCCCAAGCGTGGTTGGCGCAATTGCCGGGCGCGTGTTTGGCGCGCTTGCATGTGTGGTTGCTGGCCCCGAGTGCGTTGGATGTTCACACGGTGCTGCCCCAACTCTTGCATGAAGACACCTTGGTGGCCTCTACCGTGGCCGAGGGCCATGGCGAGGTGTACACCGATTTTCAGTTGCACCCCGACGGTTACTCGCGCGTGTTGTTGATGACGGGTTCGCTCTCCCCACGTCGCCAAGGTCGCTTGGTGCAACAGTTGCTCGAAATTGAAACCTACCGCATGGCCGCTTCCTTGGGCTTACCCGCGGCACGCGACGCCTCTCAGGCGTTGGCCGATGCCGAGCGTGAGTTGGCCGCCTTGGCGCAGGCCATACGCAGTGCTGCGCGTGCCGATGAGGCCGATCTGTTGGACCGTTTGACCCGTTTGGCCGGTGAGGTGGAGGGACAGTACGCCGCCACCCATTCGCGCTTTTCGGCCACGCGGGCTTACTTTGAATTGGTCGATCGCCGCATCCGCGATATTGCTGAGTCGCGCATGCCGGGTATGCAGACCATTGGCGAGTTCATGGAGCGGCGTTTATCGCCAGCGCGCAGTACCTGTGACTGGGCCGCACGGCGTCAAAACGCGCTGTCTGAGCGCGTCTCGCGCATGAGCAACTTGCTGCGCACGCGCGTGGATTTTGAGCAGCAACTCAGCAGCCAACAATTGCTCGCCACCATGAACCAACGCCAAGACGTGCAGCTGAAGTTGCAATCCACGGTGGAAGGTTTGTCGGTGGCTGCGATCACCTATTACTTCACGGGCTTGGTGAGCTACTTGGCCAAAGGCGCCGAGAAGTTCGGCTGGCCTTTTGCCGCGGACATCACGGCGGCGTGTGCGTTGCCCTTTGTGGGGCTTTTGGTGTGGTTGTCGATGAGACGCTTGCACAACAAGGTGTTTAAAACATGAATTTCAATTTCACCAATCCCTACACCTCCACCCGATTACCCGTGTTTGCGCGCAACGTGGTCTCCACCTCGCACCCCTTGGCGGCACAAGCGGGTTTGCGCATGTTGTGGCAGGGCGGTAACGCGGTAGATGCGGCCATCGCCGCAGCGGCGGCCTTGACGCTGACCGAGCCCGTGAGCAACGGCTTGGGTTCCGACGCGTTTTGCATTTTGTGGGACGGCAAAGCGCTGCATGGCCTGAATGCCTCCGGCCAAGCCCCGCAAACGTGGACGCCCGATTACTTTCACCGCAAATACGGTGAAGGCGCCAAGACGCCACCCAAGCGCGGCATGGACTCAGTCACCGTGCCCGGCGCCGTGGGCAGCTGGGTGGCCTTGAGCGAGCGCTTTGGCAAGTTGCCTTTTGAAGACCTGATGCAACCCGCGATTGAGATTGCCGAGCGTGGTTATTTGCTGCCCGTGGTGGTGCAGCAAAAGTGGGCAGCTGCCACGCCTGAGCTGCAAAGCCAACCCGGTTTTGCGCAAAGCTTTTTGCCGTGGGGGCGTGCGCCTGCCGTGGGCGAGTTGTTCAAGTTCCCAGGCGCAGCGCGGGGTTTGCGTGCGATTGCCAAAACCAAGGGGCAAGCTTTTTACGGCGGCGAGATCGCGCAGGCGATTGAGAAGTTTTCCGCCGAACATGGCGGCAGCATCACCGCGCGTGACTTTGCCAATTACAAGGCTGAGTGGGTCACGCCCATTGCGCAAAACTACCGTGGCTACACCCTGCACGAAATTCCACCCAACGGCCAAGGCATCGCGGCGCTGATCGCGCTGGGCATTTTGGAAAACTTCGACCTCGCCAGTTTGGCGGTGGACGGTGTGGACTCCCAGCATCTGCAGATCGAAGCCATGAAGCTCGCCTTTGCCGACGTGTACCGTTACGTGGCCGAGCCCAGCGCCATGGAAGTCACGCCCGCGCAAATGTTGGAACCCGCATATCTCAAGCAACGTGCGCAATTGATCGACCTGCGCAAGGCGCAAGACTTTGGCGCGGGCAACCCCGTCAAAGGCGGCACCATTTACCTCACCACCGCTGATGAAAACGGCATGATGGTGAGCTTCATCCAAAGCAATTACATGGGCTTTGGCTCGGGTTGCGTGGAGCCCACGTTCGGCGTGAGTTTGCAAAACCGTGGCCACGGCTTCAGCTTGGACGCCAAGGGGCTCAACCCTGCCAACGTGGTGGCACCGGGCAAGCGCCCCTTCCACACCATCATTCCTGCCTTCCTCACCAAAGACGGGCAACCCGTCATGAGCTACGGTGTGATGGGCGCCAACATGCAGCCGCAAGGCCACATGCAAACCTTGGTGCGTATGCTCGATTACGGCCAAAACCCACAAGCCGCTTGCGATGCGCCGCGCTGGCGTTACAACGCGGGCATGGAGATCAACGTCGAAGCCAGCTTGAACGCTGAGACGGCCGCGGGTTTGCAGGCACGCGGTCACCAAGTGGGCGTCATCAACGACAGCTACCAAGACTTCGGCGCTGGCCAATTCATCTGGCGTGCGGGCGATCCAAAGGTCGAAGGCTATGTGGCCGCCAGCGACGCGCGTCGTGACGGATTGGTCGCAGGGTTCTGATGCACTTGCAGCGCATGGCCTCGGTGTGGGCGCTGCTGGTTTTGGCGGGGTGTCAGGTTTGGCCTTTGCAGATTGAGTCGACGGCTGTTTATGCCGTGTCACCGGCTTCATCAACGGGTTCCTATGCAGCGTCGTCCAACGCTTTATCGGCGCCGCTGCAGCCTGAAATTGCCACGGGTTTCACGCCCAAAACTGAGGTCCTCTCGCAGCGTTTTGCCGTGACCGCTGCGCACCCTTTGGCCACCCGAGCGGGTGTGGAGATGCTGCAAGCCGGGGGCTCCGCCGTCGATGCCGCGGTGGCGGTGCAAATGGTGTTGGGTTTGGTGGAGCCACAGTCCAGCGGTTTGGGCGGTGGCGCATTTTTGGTTCACGCGGCAGGCTCAAATGTTCAAGTGTTTGATGGCCGAGAGACTGCGCCATCGACGGTGACTGAAGAAGCTTTGCTTGATGACGCAGGTCAGCCCTTGGCCTTTCACAAGGCCGTGGTGGGCGGGCGTGCTGTGGGCACGCCGGGCGTGTTGCACATGCTGGCGCAGGCGCATCAGCAGCATGGCGTTTTGCCGTGGTCGCGTTTGTTTGAGCCCGCCATTCGTCTTGCGCGCGAAGGCTTTGCGATCAGTCCACGCTTGCATGCGCAACTCAAGGCCGATGCCTATTTGCGTTTGGACCCTGTGGCGCGTGCTTATTTCTACCGAGCACAAGCGCCGATGCAAACCTCAACGCAAGGTTCGGTCCCCGCGCCCGTTGCGCCTCATCCCGTCGGGTATGTGTTGCGTAATCCTGAGTTGGCCGATGTGTTGCAACGCATCGCCACCGAAGGGGTGTCCGCGTTTTACAGCGGTGAGGTGGCTCAGGCCATCGTGCACAAAGTGCAGCAGCACCCCAGCAACCCTGGGCGTTTGCAGCTTAGCGATTTGGCGAACTACCAAGCCAAAGTGCGCGAGCCCTTGTGTTTTGATGTATCCGCAAACCAAGTTGGCCGTGGCGCAGGTCAAACTCAAACTTCAGCCTTAGTTCAAGGCAACGGCAACGGTTCGCCCGGCGCTCCGTCTTGGTACCGCATCTGCGGCGCGCCGCCTCCCAGTTCAGGCACGCTGGCGATGGCGCAAATCTTGGGCATGCTGCCTCACACCGCCGTGGCTGGACAAGCTTGGCCAGCGAGCGGGCCGGATGCCGCGTGGCTTTACACCTACAACGAAGCATCACGTTTGGCCTTTGCGGACCGCGCGCAGTATGTGGCGGACCCCGATTTCGTCAACGCCCCAGGTGGCAACTGGCAGAGTTTGCTGCAGCCTGATTATTTGAAGTCGCGCGCCCAATTGATTCAAACGCGTGCTGCTGCGCAAGTGGCCCCCGGCGAGCCCGTGCCTCGCGCTGCACACAACTTGTCGGCCATGGCTGAGCAACCCGAAATGGGCACCTCTCACCTCAGCATCGTGGACGCGCAGGGCCGTGCCGTGGCCATGACCACCACCTTGGAAGATGCCTTTGGCGCGCGGCAGATGGTGAAAGGCTTTTTGCTCAACAACGAGTTGACTGACTTCAGCTTTGTGCCACGCGATGCCCAAGGCCGCGTGGTGGCCAACCGCGTGCAAGCCGGTAAACGACCACGCTCGTCCATGTCGCCCACCTTGGTGTTTGACAAAGCCACGGGGCAGTTGCTCATGAGTGTGGGCAGCCCCGGCGGCGCGATGATCATTCACTTCACCGCCCAAACCTTGCTTGGCGTGTTGCAGCAGGGCTGGTCGTTGCAAGCGGCGGTCGATGGCCCTCATTTCGGTTCGGTGGGCGGGCCTTTGGTGTTGGAGCAAGGGCGATTCCCCGCGAGCACTGCAGACGCTTTGCGTGCACGCGGCACCGAGGTGCGCACGCAAGCCCTCACCAGCGGCGTGCATGCGGTCATGCGTCAACAGCGCGATGGCCGCACGGTGTGGGTCAGTGTGGCCGACCCGCGTCGTGAAGGCGTGGCTTTGGGCGAGTGACGCGGTACGGTCCGCTGCCTCGTGCGTCGCCTAAACTCACGCCTCCATATGGAACGACTAAAAAGGTAAGCGATGAAATTGCTGCAGAAATGGGTTCACACGCTGGCGCTCTGGAGCGTGGTGGGTGTCATGGGTTTGGTGAGCGGGGCCAACCTCGCGTGGGCATTCAGCCCAAGCAGCCCGATTGACATGGCGCACATCTTGGGCGCTGACTTTAACCGTCGTACCGGCGAGCCCACGGGCGGCCACAGCTTGCTCAAAGGCGATGTGCGCATCGTGACGGGCAGCGAGTCGGCACCTGATGCCACCGGCGTGTACCGCGCCCATGTGCAAATGGCCGATCCCCAGAGGCCTGGGCAATGGATCACCAAAACCGACCGCAACGGCCAGCCCATGTTCAACACCATGTTTCCCAAAGACTGGACGGCCGAGCGCATCACCACCGAGTTGGATGCGGCTTGGAACAGTCCGACCAAAACCAAACGCGGGGAAAAGTGGAGCGCTTTGACCCCCAGCGGCGTGCGCGTGGAGGGCTACTTGGCTCCGCGCGTCACGGCCTATCCCGTTTACAGCAAACGCCATTGAGGCGACAGGACACACCATGCCTTTTCATTTTTTTGATGCCGAACAATTGCCCGTTCCCGGAAGTTCAGCCGCCAGCGTGTTTTATCCCTTTTGTGAATGGACGCCTGACGACGCACCCGATGCCCTCGTCGATGAAGCGCACCCGATGAACCGCTTCGTCTGCAGCTGGCTCGCCAGCGATGTGGATGACCCCGAGCGTTGCCAAGAAATCTTGGAAGCGGTGGCTGACTTAGAAGCCGGCACTTGTCCGCAGTGGTTTGCCGATGGCGATGCGTGGTGCGTCAACCTGACCCCCGAGGGGGTTCAGTTCAACGCCAGCAACGTCGGCCCCGAAGACACCGAATGGTGGGACCAATCAGAAGGCCGTTTCAGCTTGGCTGTGGTGAAAGACGCGTTGCTCAAGTGGCAGGCGTTTTTGGGTTCAGAGGCTTGACGGGGCGGCGACCTTCGCGCCGCGCAATCCAAACCGTCGACATCAAAATCACCAACGCACCCAGCCAAGTCGATTGACTGGGCACGTCGGCAAACACCAGCCAGCCCATGGCAGAGGCCCACACCAAGTCGAGAAAGCGCAGCGACTGGGTGGCTGAAATGTCAGACAAAGCAAAGGCCCGCGTCAGGCAGTAATGGCCGGTGGTGCCCAAGATGCCCGCTGCAAAAAAGCCCACCCATTGCCACGCGCTGGGGTCTTGCCAATGTGTCAGGGCGAGCGGAAAGCTCAGTAGCGTGACGGTCAAGGCTTGCCACAACACGATCACGCCCGCGTTTTCATACCGCGTCAGGGCTTTGGTGATCAAGAACGAGGCGGCAAACACGGGCGCTGAAGCCAGCATGACCAAGTGAAACCACCCGCCTCCGCCTGAGAGCTTGGGCAGCACCACGACCAACACGCCCGCAAAGCCAATGAGCGAGGCGATCCAGCGGTCGCGGTGCATGGACTCGCCCAAAAACAAACCCGCGCCGATCATGATGAAGATGGGGCCGGTGAAGCTGATGGCCGTCATGTCGGCCAACGGAATGCGTGGCAGTGCGATGAACCACAACATCAGGCCCACGGTGTGCACGCCGCCGCGCCAGAACTGGCCTTTGATGTCTTTGGGCCAATAGGCGCCAAAGCCTGAACGCCAGACCAAGGGCAGCATGACCACCAAGCCGCAGAGGTAGCGCAAAAACTGGGTTTGGAAGGCGTCCATTTCCAAGGCGATGGCGCGGGCGATGGTATTGAGCAGCGAGAACATCAAGCCGCCCATGGCCATCCACAGCATGCCTTGCCACGCAATGGGCAGACGTTTGGCTTTTCGGTGGGTGCGATGTTTGGCCAACGAGACGCGGCGCACGAGAGAGGTCTTCATTGCAGGCCACTTTAAGTCAGCCTTCGTGCGGGCGCAGTCGCTTGGGTTACGCCATCACGGGGCGCGCATGTCGCTTCGTGTTCAGGCGGCGGGTGTGTCGTCTTTGGGGGGAATGGCGTCGCGCATCATGGCGTAGCGCGTCATACGCTGGCCTTGCACCAAGCGAATCACGCGTTTGAGCGGGATGCCAATGTGGGCCAAGGTTTGGCTGGCGAGCATCAGGCTGCCTTCCAACACTTCGGGCACCACCTCGGCGGCCCCTGCGGCACGCAGACGCTCTAAGTCGTGGTCGTCGTGGGTGCGCACAATCACCGGCACTTGGGGGGCATGTTCGGTGGCCCACGCGAGCACTTTCAGGGCCGAGGGGGTGTCGGGGTAAGTCACCACCACCGCCGAGGCGCGCACCAAACCGGCAGACATGAGGCTGGCCAAGCGGGTGGCATCGCCAAACTCCACGGGGTTGCCCGCACTGCGCCCCGCCTGCACTTTGTCGGGGTCGGAGTCGAGGGCCACGTAGGCAATGCCCTCCGATTTGAACAAGTCCGCCAAGCTGTGCCCGCAGCGACCGTAGCCGCAAATGATGACGTGGTTTTCTGTTTTCAACGTGCGCTGTGCCATGCCCGTGAGCGCGAGCGACTGCATCAACCAGTCGTTGCTGATGAGGCGGTTGACGATGCGGTCGGCGTTCATCACCAAAAACGGTGTGGCAATCATCGACAGCACCATGGAGGCCAAGATGGGGCTCATCCATGACACAGGAATCAGCGCGTTTTGTGAACCCAGCGACAGCAGCACAAAACCGAACTCACCGGCTTGTGCCAAATAAATGGCCGTGCGCAAACTCACGCCAGCCGCGGCACCTTGCAGACGTGCGAGCCCAAAGACCAAACCTGCTTTGAGCAGCACCGGCACCACGCTGAGCAACAGCACCCAGCCCCAGCTGTCGTAAATCACTTCCCAGTCCAGCTTCATGCCAATGGTGATGAAGAACAGGCCCAGCAGCACATCGTGGAAGGGGCGAATGTCGGCTTCCACTTGGTGTTTGAAATCGGTTTCGGCAATCAACATGCCTGCCAAGAAGGCGCCCATGGCCAGCGACAAGCCTGCCAGCTCGGTCAGCCATGACAAGCCCAGCGTCATGAACAAAAGGTTGAGCATGAACAGCTCGTCGCTCTTGCGCCTTGCCACCAAGTTGAGCCACTCGCGCATCACGCGCTGGCCGCCCCACAACAGCAAGCCCACCAACACGCCCGCTTTGAGCATGGCAATGCCCAGCACGCGCCAGAGGTTGTTGTCGGCCATGTCGGCCAAGGCCGGAATCAGCACCAGCAGCGGTACCACGGCCAAATCTTGAAACAGCAACACGCCCATCACGCGTTGGCCGTGCGGCGACTCCAGCTCGATGCGGTCCGACATGAGCTTGACCACAATCGCCGTGCTCGACATGGCCATGGCACTGCCCAAGGCCAAGGCGGTTTGCCAACTCACCTGCCAAGTGTGCCCAAACTGTTTGATCGCCACGCCCAGCGCAATGTTGAGCCCCAGCGCGCCAATCAGCGTCAACACCACTTGGCCCAACCCTAAACCAAACACCAACTTGCGCATGCGCATGAGCTTGGGCAAGTTGAATTCCAAGCCGATGACGAACATCAAAAACACCACGCCAAACTCGGCCAAGTGCTCGACCGCGACCGAGTCTTTGGCCAGCGCCAAGGCGTTGGGGCCGATCACCACGCCCGCAAACAAATAGCCCAACATGGCGGGCAAATGCATCAGTCGGCAACCCACCACGCTGACGACAGCAGCGCATAAATAGAGCAGGGTGAGTTCGAGTGATGACATGCGTCTAATGGTACCGAGCGTTTGTGACAAGGCCCTTGCGTTAGCTCACATAAACTCCAGATTTACCCTTGGCCTTTGCGTCCTTCATGAGCTCGTCTTCGCGTCCCGTTTTTTCAGGTTTGTTACTCGCCGCCGCAGGGGCCATTGCCTTCAGTGGCAAGGCCATCATCGTCAAGCTGTCGTACCGCTACGGGGTGGATGCCGTCACGGTGGTGATGTTGCGCATGTTGATTGCGCTGCCGTTTTTCATTGGCCTCGGGCTGTGGTCGGAACGCCAAGCGCATGCCAAGGCCAATCCGCTCACACGTCGCGATGTGTTGGGCATCATGGGCCTAGGCTTTGTGGGTTATTACCTGTCGAGCTTTTTGGATTTCTTGGGGCTGCAATACATCACGGCCAGCTTAGAGCGGCTCATTCTTTACCTCAACCCCACGATGGTGGTGGTGTTGGGATGGTTGTTTTTCAAGAAGCCCATTCAACCCATACGCATGTGGGCCATGGCGTTGAGTTACAGCGGCGTGCTGCTGGTGTTCTCGCATGAGCTGACGGTGGCGGGTACTGATGTGGCATTGGGCACGTCGCTGGTGTTGGCCAGTGCGTTGACCTACGCCATGTATTTGATTTACAGCGGTCAGCTGGTGCAGCGCATTGGCTCGACGCGTTTGGTGGGCTGGGCCACGAGCGTGGCGTGCGTGTGTTGCATCGCGCAGTTCTTGCTGCTCAGGCCTCTGTCTGCCGCCGATGTGCCGCACGAGGTGTTGTGGTTGGCGGCGTTGAATGCGGTGGCGTGCACCGTGGCACCGGTGTTGATGGTCATGATGGCCATTGAGCGCATTGGTGCGGCCTTGACCGCGCAAACAGGCATGATTGGGCCGATGGCCACCATCACGCTTGGCGTGTTGGTCTTGGGTGAGCCACTCAACGCATGGATCGGGGTAGGAACCCTGCTGGTGTTGGGAGGTGTGTTTGTTGTTTCAAAGTATGGAGCGAAGTGATGGATTTAGGTATCAAAGGTAAATGGGCATTGGTTGGCGGCGCAAGCAAGGGCCTTGGCCTGGGTTGCGCGCATTCGTTGGCGCGTGAAGGTGCCAACGTGGTCATCGTGGCGCGTGGCGCAGAAGCTTTAGAGGCAGCGGCGGTTGAGCTGCGCAAGCTGGGCACCACCATCCTCGTGGTGGCGGTGGACATCACCACGGTAGAAGGGCGCGAAGCCATTTGGTCGGTCGCGGGTGGCCCGGGTAAAAACTTCGACATCGTGGTGACCAACGCAGGCGGCCCGCCCCCCGGCGATTTCCGCACTTGGGACCGCGACGCGTGGATCAAAGCGGTCGACGCCAACATGCTCACCCCGATTGAACTCATCAAGGCCACGGTGGACGGCATGGCCGAACGCGGGTTTGGTCGCGTGATCAACATCACCTCCAGCGCGGTGAAGGCACCGATCGACATCTTGGGCTTGTCCAACGGCGCACGTTCAGGCTTGACGGGGTTTGTGGCGGGCGTGGCACGCACGCAAAAACTGGCCTCGAACAACGTCACCATCAACAACCTGTTGCCTGGCGCGTTCGACACCGATCGTTTGAAGGGCACCATGAAGGGCGCGTCTGAGAAAACGGGTCAGCCGATTGAAACCATTGCCGAAGCCCGCAAGAAAACCATTCCTGCGTTGCGCTTTGGCAACCCGCAAGAGTTTGGCGACACCTGCGCGTTTTTGTGCTCCGCCCAAGCGAGCTACATCACCGGTCAAAACATCTTGACCGATGGCGGTGCTTACGCCGGCACTTATTAAATTCAGTGCGTGGTTCCAAGATGCAGTCAGAAGAGAGTCGAATTCAATTTGCAGCCCTGATGTGGACCATCATGTTGTGTTTGCTGCTTGAGTGCTTCTCTGCTTTCATCTTCGCATTGCACGAGGGGTCGTTTTTGGCCGGGCTGTTCTTTTCGGTGTGGTACTTGGGGCCGCTTTCATTGTGGATGGGCCCGAAGCTTTACCGTTACATGTGCTCAAACAGTTAAATCGTGCTTCACGATGTGGTCGATTTCGCTAGAGATTGACCACGCGTGATCATTTGCGCGAAGACACCACAATGCCGCCGATGATCATCACGAACGCGGCTGCGTGGTAGATCTGCGGCATTTCACCCAAGGCCAACGCGGACATCGTGGCGGCAAACACGGGGGTGAGGTTGGCAAAGAAGCCTGCGATGTTGGGGCCCACGCGTTGCACGCCCAAGCCCCAGCAGCGGTAGGCCAGCAATGAGGGGCCAACGGCCACGTAGACCAGCGCGGCCACCAGCGGCCATCCCCACACGATGTGCACTTCGGTGAGGCCCGTGTAGCCCGTCCACTCGGCGGCGGTGAAGAGGCCTGACCAGCTCAAACCAAAAGCCATTTGCGCGATCAAAAAATAAGCCCAGTTGCCGCGTACTTCGGCAGGCTCGGTGGTTTGTGCCAGCAGCCAGCTGTACCAGGCCCAGCAGGCCGTGGCGATCAACACAAACACATCGCCCAGCACCAACTGCACTTGGGCCAAGGCTTGCCAATCACCGCGACACAGCACCAGCAGTACGCCGACGATGGACAGCGCCGCACCCAACAGTTGCCGTTTGCGAACCACTTGTTTGAAAAACAAAGCGCCAAACGCCAGCATGAACACCGGCGTGCTCGATGCCACCAAGGTCACGTTGATGGGGGTGGAGGTTTGCAGGGCCAAGTACTGCAAGCTGTTGTAGCAGCCCACACCCAGCAAACCGAGCAAGGCATAACGCCGCCAATGTGTCCACAGTGGGCTGCTGGCGCGCAGGGCTTGGTTGGCGATGGGCAGCAGCAAGACAAACGCCAAGGCCCAACGTAAAAAGTTGAGGGTGAGGGGCGGAATCAGCTCGTGGACCAAGCGACCGACGATGGCGTTGCCAGCCCACAAAAGTGGCGGGATCAACAAAAGCGCCGCTGTGCGCGGCGTCAAGGCAAGAGGGGCAAAAGACATAGGGTTTGACTCTACCCGAGCGCCGTGCGGCCGGATAACCCAAGTGACATCTGGGGGACCAAATTCATGGCAGGATTCACCGTCTTAAAAATTAAAACCACCCTCAAAATCTTGGAGCATCACACCATGACCAAAGCAGTCATCATCGAAAAAAACGGCGGCCCTGAAGAGCTCAAGCTCGTGGACGTCACCGTGGGGCAACCTGGTCCTGGCGAAATTCGCATCCGCCACAAGGCCGTGGGCTTGAACTTCATTGACGTGTACCAACGCAGCGGCGTGTACCAACTGCCCATGCCTTTGCGCTTGGGCATGGAAGCCTCCGGCATCATCGAAGCCGTGGGTGAGGGCGTGACCCACTTGAAAGTGGGCGACCGCGCTGCTTATGCCAGCCAGCCCCCCGGCAGCTACTGCGAAGAGCGTGTGATGCCCGCCAAGTGCGTGTGCAAATTGCCTGATGCCATCTCGTTCGAGACCGGCGCAGCCATGATGCTCAAAGGCTTGACCGCTCAGTACTTGCTCAAGCGCACCTTGCCTCAAGGCGGCTTGAAAGCCGGTGACTTCATCTTGTTCCACGCTGCCGCGGGCGGTGTGGGCTTGATCGCTTGCCAATGGGCCAAGGCCTTGGGTTACAACTTGATCGGCACCGCAGGTAGCGATGCCAAGTGCGCCTTGGCCAAAGCCAATGGTGCGGCACACGTCATCAACTACAACACGGAAGACTTCTTGGCCCGCGTGAAAGAAATCACCGGCGGCAAGGGCGTGAAAGTGGTGTATGACTCGGTGGGCAAAGACACCTGGGACAAGTCCCTCGACTGCTTGGCCCCGTTTGGTTTGATGGCCAGCTTTGGCAATGCCTCGGGTGCACCAGCCCCGATGGCGCCTGGCCTCTTGGGCACCAAGGGCTCGATTTATCTCACCCGTCAAACCTTGTTCAGCCACATCACCACGCGCGAGAGCACGCAAGAGATGGCCGACGATTTGTTTGAAGCCGTCACCAGCGGCAAGGTGAAGATTCACATCGACCAAACTTACGCCTTAGCCGACATCGCCCAAGCGCACCGCGACTTGGAAGCCCGCAAGACCACGGGTTGCACCATCATCACTTTGTGAGCTTGAGCTTCTAAACCTTGCGCCACGGATGACGTGGCGTTTGGTTCAGACGAAAAAAATCCCTGCTGAATTCAGCAGGGATTTTTTTGTTGCAAAGACCGTGTGCGTGTCAGTGCCCGTTTCAATGCCCGCTTCAATGCCCGCGTTAATGTCCACGTCTTACCCGTAAGATTTCATCCAAGATCAAACAGGCCGCACCCAGCGTGATGGCGCTGTCGGCCACGTTGAAGGCAGGGAAGTGGATGCCGGCGTAATAGAAGTCGAGAAAGTCCACCACGTAGCCGTACATCAAGCGGTCGATCACGTTGCCAATGGCGCCACCCAACACACAGCCAATGGCAAAACCAAACAGCTTTTGGTTGGGGTGCTTTTTGAGCATCCACACCATCACGGTCGCGGCAATCACGCCAATACCCGTGAAGAACCAACGCTGCCAGCCCCCCGCCGACGCGAGGAACGAGAAGGCAGCGCCTAGGTTGTGCACCCGCACGATGTTGAAGTAGCCCGTGACCGCAAACCCTTCACCCAAGCTGTAGGTGCTGACGATCAACACCTTGGTGAACTGGTCGACCAGCAACACCACCAAGGCCAAACCCAACCACAGCCAGTAAGACGTGTGGTTGTTGCCTTTGCGAACGAGGGAGGGGCGTGCCATATGGGCCTTTGAGGTGTGGAGTGCGAGGGTTGACGTGCGCTGACTTAGGCGAAATGACGCACTTCACCATCGCCGTGCAAGTTGCTGTCGCAACGGCCGCACAGGGTGGGGTGAGCGGGGTTGTGGCCCACATCGTCGCTGTAGTGCCAGCAGCGTTCGCACTTGGTGGCTGCGCTGGCTTTGACGTCAACCGTCAAGCCTTCGCCTTTGACGAGTGCGACCTTGGAGGTGATGAACACAAATTTCAAGTCGTCGCCCAACGAGGCCAACGCGTCATACGCCGCGCCATCGCAGTGGATGACCAACTCGGCTTGCAGCGAGGCCCCCACCAAACCTTCAGTGCGCTTGTTCTCGATTTCTTTGTTGGCGATTTCGCGCACTTGCTGCACGGCATGCCACTTGTTCATCAACGCCGCATTGCTTGCGCCGAGGTCGGTGAAAGTTTCCAAGAAGATCGACTCAGACTTACCAAACGTGGTCCACGCTTCTTCAGCGGTGAAGCTGAGGAACGGGGCCATCCAACGCACAAAAGCGTGGGTGATTTGATGCAAAGCGGTTTGTGCGCTGCGACGAGCGAGCGACTTGGGCGCTGTGGTGTACAGGCGGTCTTTGAGCACGTCCAAATAGAACGCGCCCAAATCTTCCGAGCAATACAGCTGCAACTTCGACACCACGGGGTGGAACTCATACGCATCGAAGTGCGCGCGAATGTCGGCTTGCACTTGCGCTGCGCGTGACAGTGCGTACTTGTCGATTTCCAACAAGTCGTCAAACGCCACGGCGTCTTTGGCGGGATCAAAGTCGCTTACGTTGGCGAGCAAGAAGCGCAGCGTGTTGCGGATGCGGCGGTACGCATCGACCACGCGGGCCAAGATTTTGTCGTCAATGTTGAGGTCGCCCGAGTAGTCGGTCGATGCCACCCACAAGCGCACGATTTCGGCGCCCATCTTGTCGCTCACTTCTTGTGGCGCCACGGTGTTGCCCAAGCTCTTGCTCATCTTGCGGCCTTGGCCGTCGGTGGCAAAGCCGTGGGTCAGCAGGCCTTTGTAGGGCGCGCGGTCGTACAAGGCGCAGCCGAGCAACAACGAGCTGTGGAACCAGCCGCGGTGTTGGTCGTGGCCTTCGAGGTACAGGTCAGCCTCGGGGGTGGAGTTGTCAGGCGATGTGTGGAAAGGCGCACGGTGGTTCACACCAAAGTTGTAGGCATCTTTGTGGCTGCCGCGCAGCACGTGTTGGAAGGTGGAGCCTGAGTCAAACCACACTTCCAAAATGTCGGTGCTCTTGGTATAGCTGGCTGCGTCGTCGCCGGGCTGGTTGAGGATGTCTTCCACTGTCACGCGGCTCCACGCTTCGATGCCGCCTTTTTCAACGATGTCGGCCGCTTGGTCCATGATGGCCATGGTGCGTGGGTGCAACTCGCCGCTGTCTTTGTGCAAGAAGAACGGCACTGGCACACCCCAGCTGCGTTGGCGCGAGATGCACCAGTCGGGGCGGTTGGCAATCATGTCGCGCAAACGTGCGCGGCCGTTTTCTGGGTAGAAGTGGGTTTGGTCAATCGCGTTCAACGCCAGTTCACGCAGCGACTTGCTCGACTTGTCGGTGATGAACTTGCCCGTGGTTTTTTCGGTCGTGCTGTCAAACGCATCCATGCGGATGAACCACTGCGCAGCCGCGCGGTAGATGACGGGCGTTTTGTGACGCCAGCAATGTGGGTAGCTGTGCGTGATGGTTTGTGTGGCCATCAAGCGGCCAGCGTTTTGCAGCGCTTCAAGAATGACGGGCACAGCTTTCCAGATGTGTTGGCCACCGAACAATGGGAAGTCAGCGGCGTAGGCGCCGTTGCCTTGCACGGGGTTCAAGATGTCGGTGTACTTCATGCCGTTGGCCATGCATGAGTTGAAGTCATCCACGCCGTAGGCCGGCGCGCTGTGCACGATGCCTGTGCCGTCGCTCTCGCCCACGTAGTCGGCCAAGAACACGGGGGCTGTGCGTTGGTAGCCAGCGTCCACATGTGACAGTGGGTGGTTGAACTCAATGAGGCCCAGCTTGTCGCCTTTGGCGGTCGCAACGACCTTGCCTTCGAGCTTCCAACGCTCTAAACATTTCTCAACCAACGAAGCCGCGCACAAGAACAAACCACGCTCGGTATCCACCAAGGCGTAGTCAATCTCGGGGTGCATGTTGAGCGCTTGGTTGGCAGGGATGGTCCACGCGGTGGTGGTCCAGATGACGGCGAACGCTGGCTTGTCGAGCTTGGGTAAACCAAACGCAACAGCGAGCTTCTCGGGCTGGGCGCACAAGAAGGCCACGTCTAAGGTGTCGCTCTTTTTGTCGGCGTATTCAATTTCAAACTCGGCCAAGGATGAGCCGCAGTCAAAGCACCAGTACACAGGCTTCAAGCCACGGTACACAAAGCCACGCTCCATCACGCGTTTGAAGGCGCGTAGTTGGCCTGCTTCGTTGGCGGGGTCCATGGTGCGGTAGGGGCGCTCCCAGTCGCCCAAGACCCCTAAGCGTTTGAAGTCTTCGCGTTGTTGGTCAATTTGCTCGGTGGCGAAGGCGCGGCTCTTGGCCTGCATGTCGTCGCGGCTGAGTTTGCGGCCGTGCAGTTTTTCGATGGCGTTCTCGATGGGCAAACCGTGGCAGTCCCAGCCGGGGATGTATTGCGCGTCAAAGCCAGCGAGTTGCTTGGACTTGACGATCATGTCTTTCAGCACTTTGTTCAGCGCGTGGCCGATATGCAGCTTGCCGTTGGCGTAGGGCGGGCCGTCGTGCAACACAAACAGCGGTGCGCCTTGGCGTGCCACGCGCAGCTTTTTGTACAAACCTTCTTCGTTCCACTGCTTGGCCCACGCGGGTTCGCGTTTGGGTAAGTCACCCCGCATGGGGAACGGGGTGTCCATCATGTTGAGGGTGGCACGGTAGTCCGTGGACGTTGGGGTGGCTTTGTCGGTCATGGCGATCTCAGGTCGGAGGCTTAAATATCAGGGCGGTGGCTGCGAAAGCCGCGTTTAAAGGGCGGGCTTCAAGGCAGACGAGAAGAAAGAAGTGCGGGGCCGTGTGCAGCAGAAGGG
Source organism: Limnohabitans sp. TS-CS-82 (assembly GCF_002943475.1). NCBI lineage: Bacteria > Pseudomonadati > Pseudomonadota > Betaproteobacteria > Burkholderiales > Comamonadaceae > Limnohabitans > Limnohabitans sp. TS-CS-82. The sequence continues at coordinate 64,537 of NZ_PTQX01000015.1, forward strand.
GCTGCACGCCCCGTCAAATTCGGGCTGCGAGCCAGGCGCGTGCGTCGTCGCAGTCTTTGTGTATGCCTTGCATCAAGGCGTCCAGACCGTCGTACTTCAGCTCGTCGTGTAATTTGTGCAGCAGTTCCACGCGAATGATTTTACCGTAGCCCCCCTCGGCGCCTAGGCTGGCGGGCCAGTCGAGGCAATGGGTTTCCAGCAGCACGCGGCCACCGTTCACATCGCTCGGGTCGAGCGAGGGGCGAATGCCCAAATTGGCCACACCCGCCAAGGGCTGCTCGGCCAAGCCGTGCACTTGCACCACGAAGATGCCGCTGGCAGCGGGCTTCCAGTGGGTGAAGCGCAAGTTGAGCGTGCGGCAGTCCAGCTCGCGGCCCAACTTACGGCCATGCACCACATGGCCCGAAATGGCGTAGGGGCGGCCCAGCAGCTGCGCCACGTCTTGCATGGCACCACGCGCTAAGGCGTCGCGTACCGCGGAGCTGGACACGCGCAGGCCACGTACTTCGTAGCTGTTCATGCGGGCCACATCGAAGCCTTGCGCGGTGCCTGCTGCATCAAGCATGGCGTAATCGCCGGCGCGTTTGGCGCCAAAGCGGAAGTCGTCACCCACCAGCACGTATTTCACGCCCAGGCCTTTGACCAACACCTCTTCGATGAAGGCCTGCGGTTGTTGCGAGGCGAAGGCGTGGTTGAACGGCAGCACCACACATTGGTCGACACCGCACGCGCTGAGTTCGTTGAACTTGTCGCGCAGCGTGGCGATGCGAGCGGGCGCCAGATCGGGTTGGCGGTGTTGCGCCGCAAAAAAGTCGCGCGGATGGGGCTCGAACGTCATCACGCAACTGGGCACGCCACGGTGGCGGGCTTCGTTGTTGAGCAGGGCCAGCATGGCTTGGTGGCCACGGTGGACGCCGTCAAAGTTGCCAATGGTCAAAGCGCAGGCTTTGGCCAGTTGCGGGTGATGAAAACCTCGAAAAATTTGCATGATTTGAGTGTGGGGCGACGAACATGAAACTGTCACCCAATAAAGGTATATTGTCAGCGATAGATGTGCATTCCCGAACGGTCGTTTTTTGCAAGCGAATGGAGGTGAGGTGTGAAGGTCTTGAAACTGTCTGCCCAAGGGCTACCGCAGTCGTGGATATCGCTGGAACAAGCGGTCATTCACTACGCGGCCGATGAAGTGCGCTGGGAATCTGGCGGCGAGGTGGCGGTGTTTCATGGCGGCACCAATGCCATCACGGGCCAGCAGTCGATCATCGTGGTCAACAGCATCATCGGCACCAAGGGCGTGCCCAATATCAACCCGTTTGATTTGAAATCGGGCCTCACCAACGACAAGCTCTTCGCCCGCGACCGCAACATTTGCGCGTACTGCGGCGATCATTTTCACGAATCAGAACTCACCCGCGAGCACATTCGCCCCATGGGCCAACGCGGCCCCAACACGTGGATGAATGTGGTCACCGCTTGCCGCGCCTGCAACCACCGCAAAGGCAACCGCACCCCCGAGCAAGCGCGCATGCCGCTGATCTACACCCCTTACGAACCTAGCCTGTGGGAAGACTTCATTTTGCGCAACCGCCGTATCTTGGCGGACCAGATGGAGTTTTTGATGGCGCATGTGCCTAAGAGTTCTCGGCTCTTGGCCTGACGGCTTGCGTTCGCTCCGGCGACGTGGCTGACTGCGGCTTACTCATGCTGGAGTACCAGAAATCGTCAGCCGCAGCCAGCCACCTCGCCTTCGGTTGGCCTCAATCGGCCAACAGCGCCGCCACCGCCTTTGGATAAATCAAATGCTCCTGCGTCAGCACACGCGCGGCCAAGGTGTCTGCGGTGTCGTCGGACAGCACGGGCACGACGGCTTGGGCCAAGATGTCGCCATGGTCTAACTCAGCAGTCACGCGATGCACGGTGGCGCCGGCAAATTTGCAGCCCATCTCTAGGGCGCGGGCGTGGGTGTTCAGGCCGGGGAAGGCGGGCAACAGGGATGGGTGGATGTTGATCAAACGGCCGGCGTAGTGCGCCACAAAGCCTGGCGTCAAGATGCGCATAAACCCAGCGAGCACCACCAAGTCGGGTTGGTGTGTGTCGATCTCGGCCATCAAGGCGGCGTCAAAGGCTTCGCGCGGGTTGGGCTGTTTGGCAAAGGCTTTGTGGTCCACCACGGCGGTGGCCATGCCGTGAGCTTTGGCAAAGACGAGGCCTTGGGCGTCGGCTTTGTTGCTGATGACGGCGCTGATTTGGGCGCCCAAGTGCTTGGCCCAGTCTTGTGCCTGTGCGGTGCGCACGATGGCGGCCATGTTGGAGCCGCCGCCAGAAATCAAGATCACGATGTTTTTCATGTGCACAAATTATCGATCAGGGTTTGCCCGCGGTTGTCGTGGTCTGGACAAGAAAAAGAGCACGGTCGTGCTAAAACCTAGTATTCGTCAAACTAAAGGAACCCGTCATGGATTTGGCCTTCACCCCCGAAGAAGAGGCTTTTCGTCAAGAGGTGCGTGCTTGGGTGCACGCCAATTTGCCTAAAGATTTGTCGCACAAGGTGCACAACGCGCTGCGTCTGACGCGTGAAGACATGCAGCGTTGGGCCAAGATTTTGGGCAGTAAAAACTGGCTGGGCTACGGCTGGCCCACGCAGTTTGGCGGCCCGGGCTGGACTGCCGTGCAAAAGCATTTGTTCGAAGAAGAGTGCGCTTTGGCAGGCGCGCCGCGCATCGTGCCGTTTGGCCCCGTGATGGTGGCGCCTGTGATCATGGCGTTTGGTAATGCCGAACAACAAAAGCGCTTCTTGCCCGGCATCGCCAGCGGCGAGGTGTGGTGGAGCCAAGGCTACAGCGAGCCAGGTTCGGGCTCCGATTTGGCGTCGGTCAAAACCCGTGCCGAGCGCGTGGGCGATAAGTACATCGTGAACGGCCAAAAGACGTGGACCACCTTGGGCCAATACGGCGAGTGGATTTTTTGCTTGGTGCGTACCAGCAACGAAGGCAAGCCGCAAACGGGTATTTCGTTCTTGCTGATCGACATGAAGTCGCCTGGTGTCAGCGTGCGCCCCATCAAGTTGCTCGACGGTGAGTGCGAGGTGAACGAGGTGTGGTTCGACAACGTCGAAGTGCCTGCCGAAAACTTGATTGGTGAAGAGAACAAGGGCTGGACGTATGCCAAGCATTTGCTGGCGCACGAACGCACCAACATTGCTGACGTGAACCGCGCCAAACGCGAGTTGGAGCGCCTGAAACGCATCGCCAAGGCCGAGGGCGTGTACGACCCCGCCACGGGCGGTGCCGAGGCGCAGCGCTTCCGCGACGAAGTGGCCAAGCTCGAAGTGGACGTGGTGGCGCTAGAGATGCTGGTGCTGCGCGTGTTGTCGGCCGAGAAGTCGGGCAAGCAGTCGCTGGACATTGCGGGTTTGCTCAAAATCAAAGGCAGCGAAATTCAGCAGCGTTACAGCGAGTTGATGATGTTGGCTGCAGGTCCTGCCAGCGTGCCGTTCATTGAAGAGGCCATGCAAGCGGGTTACCAAGGCGACCAAGCGCTCAGCAGCTTGTGGCCCAACGGCGACATGCGCAGTGCGCCTTTGGCGTCGACTTATTTCAACATGCGTAAAACCACCATTTACGGCGGCTCCAACGAGGTGCAGCGCAACATCGTGGCGCAAGTGGTGCTGGGCTAAACACAAGGATTCATCATGGATTTCAATTTTTCTGACGACCAAGAACAACTGCGCGACGCGGTGCGCAAATGGGTGGACAAGGGCTACGACTTTGAGCGCCGCCGTGGCATCGTGGCTGCGGGTGGGTTCTCGCGCGAGGCCTACACCGAATTAACCGAGCTGGGCTTGGGCGGCTTGTACGTGTCTGAAGAGCTCGGCGGCTTGGGGATGGGCCCTGTCGAGGGCATGGTGGTGATGGAGGAGTTGGGGCGCGGCATCGTGCTCGAACCCTTGGCGCACACCCTCATTGCGGGCGCGGTGTTGACGGGTTATGCGCCCGCTGACGTGCAAGCGGCGTGGTGCGGCAAAGTGGCATCGGGCGAGGCCTTGGTGGTGCTGGCGCAGCAAGAGCGCGCAGGCCGTTACAACTTGGCGGCTTGCAAAACACAAGCCACACAAGCGGGTTCCGGCTGGACGTTGACGGGCGCCAAGAGCGTGGTGCCTGCAGGCGACGTGGCCGATGCGTATTTGGTGCCAGCGGTGGCCAATGGCAAATTGGCTTTGTTCATCGTGGCGCGCGACGCTGCGGGCGTGTCAGCCAAAGGCTATGTGTCGCAAGACGGCAGCCGTGCGGCTGAGTTGCACTTGAACAACGCCGCGGCGCAATTGGTGACGGCCGACGGCCAAACCGCGCTGGAGCACGCGGTGGACATTGGCGTGGCCGCTTTGTGCGCCGAAGCTGTGGGTGTGATGGACAAAACCGTCGCCATCACGATCGAGTACATGAACATGCGCAAGCAGTTTGGTGTGGTGATCAGCAGCTTCCAAGCCTTGCGCCATCGCTTGGCCGACATGAAGATGCAGCTGGAATTGGCTCGCTCCATGAGCTACTACGCCACCCTGAAGCTCAACGACCCCGCGCCCGAGCGTCGTCGCGCCATGAGCCGCGCCAAGTACCAATTGGGCGTGTCCATGCGTTTTGTGGGGCAGCAAGCGGTGCAGTTGCACGGTGGCATTGGGGTGACGGACGAGTACATCGTCAGCCACTATTTCAAGAAGCTCACGCAACTTGAAATGACCTTTGGCGACACCTTGCACCACTTGGGCGAAGTGTCGGCGCACATGCAAGACACCGCTGGGGTGTTTGCTTAATTGACGTCAAGCGGTGGCGGTTTTTTGAAAGCGTGGTTGCAACACGCCTTCAATCGTCACTTGCTCGGTGAACATGGCGGCGGGGCGTACCCACAGGCCATGTTCTCCATATAAAGCTCGATAAACCGTCATCGGCTCTAAGGTTTCGCTGTGTCTGGCGGTACCGATCACCTCGTAAAGGCCACCTTTGTAGTGACGGTAGAGGCCGATTGGGGTTTCTTCGAGTGGGGTCAAGTCAAGGTCGTTCATGGGATGGGACAATACACCCTATGCATCCAAAAGCCCTTCTTGAAGCTTGTACCGAGCTCGTTCGCCTCACTTTGAAGTTTGACCACCCAGCTGACGCTGTGGTTTCTAAGTTTTTCCGTGATTACCGTAAGACCTACGCCTTCGGCCCGCGTGAGCGCGCCGCCTTGGCCGAAACCACCTACAACGTGTTGCGCAACAAATTGCGCTTCGACCATTTCGCCCCCTCAGGCTCAGGCCCCAAAGAGCGCCGCTTGGCGATTTTGGGCTTTGCCCAGCACCTGAAAGAGCATGCCGCACCACAAGCGGCATCGACCCAGCCCAAGCGCCACCAACAACCCGGCAGCCAAGCGTTGGACTTTTTGATCAGCGCGTTGAACAAGCAAGAAGCCGCATGGCTGGAGGCTTGCGAATCGGTGAATCCCGCTGAATTGATGGATCGCCATCGCCACAACATGCCCGAGTGGCTGGTGGAGCCACTCAAAGCCCAAGTGGGCGAAGGTTTTTGGCCTTTGGTCGAACGTCTGAACGGCGGCGCACCGCTGGATTTGCGCGTCAACACCTTCACCGACAAACGCGCCGATGTGCAGCATGAGTTGAAGTTGGCGGGCATCAAGGCCGAGAACACCCCGTTTTCGCCTTGGGGTTTGCGCATTCAGGGCAAGCCTGCGCTGTCTAACCTCGACGCTTTCGCGCGGGGTGCCATTGAGGTGCAAGACGAAGGCTCGCAGTTGCTGGCCCTGTTGCTCGACGCCAAGCGCGGCGAGATGGTGGTCGACTTTTGTGCCGGTGCGGGTGGCAAAACCTTGGCCATTGGCGCCTCCATGCGCAGCACGGGCCGTTTGTACGCGTTTGACACCTCGGCACACCGCTTGGAGTCGTTGAAGCCGCGTTTGGCGCGCAGCAAGCTCTCGAACGTGCATCCTTCGGCGATTGCCCATGAACGCGACGAGCGCATCAAACGCCTCAGCGGCAAGATCGACCGCGTGTTGGTCGATGCGCCATGTTCGGGCTTGGGTACTTTGCGCCGTAACCCTGACCTCAAGTGGCGTCAATCGCCGAAGGCCGTGCAAGAGTTGACCGAAAAGCAAACGTCGATCTTGGCCAGCGCTGCACGTTTGGTGAAGTCGGGTGGCCGCCTGGTGTATGCCACTTGCAGCGTGTTGCCCGAAGAGAACGAGGCCATTGCCCAAGCCTTCAGCGTTGCGCACCCTAACTTTGTGCCTTTGTCCGCCGCAGACACGTTGACGGAGCTCAAAGTTGCTAACGCAGGCAGCCTTTGTACGCCTGATGGCTTGTATTTGCGCCTTTGGCCCCACATACATGCCACAGACGGCTTCTTCGCCGCAGTCTGGGTGGCCAAATAAGGCCATTCCACTTAAAATTGACGGTTATTCAATTTATTTGAAAGTTCCTACATGTTGTTACCCAATTGGGCTTGGCTGGATGCCACCTTGAACTGGCTGAGCTACGGCTTGCTGCATTTTTCTGGCTGGCAAGTCTTCCTCGTCACGATGGTGCTCACGCACATCACCATCGCCAGTGTGACCATTTATTTGCACCGTCATTCCGCACACCGTGCGCTGGACTTGCATCCGATTCCTGCGCACTTCTTCCGTTTCTGGCTGTGGCTCACCACGGCCCAAGTGACCAAAGAGTGGACCTCCATTCACCGCAAGCACCACGCCAAGTGCGAGCAAGCGGAAGACCCGCACAGCCCGCATGTCCATGGCATCAAAACTGTGTTGTTCACGGGCGCTGAGCTGTACCGCAAAGAAGCGGAGAACCTCGAAACATTGCAACGTTTCGGCCACGGCACACCGGATGACTGGATCGAGCGCCATGTCTACACCCCGCACTCGGTGCTGGGCGTGTCGTTGATGCTCATCATCGACTTGGCCTTGTTTGGCGCCTTGGGCCTGACGGTGTGGGCGGTGCAGATGATGTGGATTCCGGTCACTGCCGCTGGCATCATCAACGGTGCGGCGCACTATTGGGGCTATCGCAACTTTGAGGCACCCGACGCCAGCACCAATATTTCGCCATGGGGCATCCTGATTGGCGGCGAGGAGTTGCACAACAACCACCACACGTACCCCACATCGGCCAAGTTATCGGTCAAGCCTTACGAGTTCGACTTGGGCTGGTTGTACATCCGCATTTTGGAAATCTGTGGTTTGGCCACCGTCAAAAAGACAGTGCCAAAGTTGGCCTTTGGCGACATCAAGCCTGTGGCTGACGAAAAGACCTTAGAGGCTGTCATTGCCAATCGCTACGAAGTGATGGCCAATTACGCACGTCAATTACGTTTGACGATGAACCAAGAGTTGTCCAGCATGTCGACCTTGCCTGCTGAAGCCGTGTTGGCGGCTGCCAAGCGTTGGATGCATCGCGATGCAGAGAAGGTGCCTGCCACCGTGACTGAGCATTTAGCGCTTGCCCGCGCTGCCTTGCCCAACGTGGACACCATGGTGAAGATGCGTGAAGAGCTGCGTCAACTGTGGCTCAACACCAACCACAACCGTGCGCAACTGGCGCAAGACCTGCAGGCTTGGTGCAAGCGCGCTGAGGCCAGTGGCATTGCGGCATTGCAAGAGTTCTCGATGCAGATGCGCGCTGCACGCGTGTAAACAGCGCAAGACGCAATGCAAAGGCACCCTCGGGTGCCTTTTCTTTTGCCTACATTTGCACAGACAACAAAAAACCCGCCATCAAACGATGAGCGGGTTCTTGATAGGGGCCAGCCTGAATTACTTCAGTTTGGTTTCCTTGTATTCAACGTGCTTGCGAGCTTTGGGATCAAATTTCATGATCAACATTTTCTCGGGCATTGTTTTCTTGTTTTTGCTGGTCGTGTAGAAGTGACCTGTGCCGGCTGTCGATTCCAGCTTGATTTTTTCGCGTCCGCCTTTGGATGCCATGATCGTGTCCTTTCAGTAACTGGAATTAAGCTTGACCGCGCGAACGCAAGTCAGCCAACACGGCGTCGATGCCGTTTTTGTCGATCAAACGCAGAGCTGCGCTAGAAACGCGCAAGCGAACCCAACGGTTTTCAGTCTCTACCCAGAAACGGCGGTATTGCAGGTTAGGCAAAAAACGGCGTTTTGTTTTGTTGTTAGCGTGGGAAACATTGTTCCCAGACATTGGGCCTTTGCCCGTGACTTCACATACGCGTGCCATGTGGACACTCCATATTTAACGGCGGTCGTTCACACGAGCGCCTCACCTCGCCAGAAAGGGTGGCGGTAACCCAAATTCGCTGAATTCAGCAAAGCCTGAAATTGTAGCGCCTTTTCAGTGAGCGCCTTGTTCCAAGAAACGCTGCGCATCCAATGCGGCCATACAGCCCGTGCCAGCGCTGGTGATGGCTTGGCGGTAGATGTTGTCTTGCACGTCGCCCGCCGCAAAGACGCCGGGCACGCTGGTCATGGTGGCAAAGCCCTCTGAGCCGCTCTTGGTCAGCAAATAGCCACCTTTCATGGCCAGTTGGCCTTCAAAGATGTCGGTGTTGGGGTGGTGGCCAATGGCGATGAAGCAGCCTTGGGTTGCCAAGTCGCGTGTGCTGCCGTCGGTGGTGCTCTTCAAACGAATGCCGGTGACGCCCGAAGCGTCGCCCAGCACTTCGTCCAAGGTGCTGTTGGTTTCCAAGACGATCTTGCCTGCGGCAACCTTTTCCATGAGCTTGTCGATCATGATCGCCTCGGCTTTGAAGGTCTCACGGCGGTGCACCAAGTGAACTTTAGACGCGATGTTGGACAAATACAGGGCTTCTTCCACGGCCGTGTTGCCGCCGCCGACCACGCTGACCACTTGGTCGCGGTAGAAAAAACCGTCACAAGTCGCGCAGCCCGACACGCCGCGGCCCATGAAGGCTTCTTCAGAGGGCAGGCCCAGGTATTTGGCCGATGCGCCCGTGCAGATGATGAGGGTGTCACAGGTGTAAGTGCCGCTGTCGCCGGTCAAGGTGAAGGGACGCTTGGAGAAGTCGACCTTGTTGATGTGGTCAAACACAATTTGGGTGTTGAAGCGCTCCGCATGTTGCTGAAAGCGTTGCATCAGCTCTGGGCCTTGCACGCCGTGCACATCCGCGGGCCAGTTGTCCACTTCGGTGGTGGTCATCAATTGGCCGCCTTGGGCCATGCCCGTGATCAACAGGGGCTTCAAATTGGCGCGGGCCGCGTAAACGGCGGCAGTGTAGCCAGCAGGGCCAGAGCCGAGGATCAAAACTTGAGCGTGTTGGGAGTTAGACATGAAGCGCGCCATCCAAAGAGACAATAAAGCGTAGATTGTAAGAACGCCTCCCATTGCCCTACGCCGCGTCAGGCTGCCTCTCGGGTAAGCTCTCTCTTGAAACATGACTTACTCGCTCAATACCCTTAAAAACGAACCCCGCGCTTCTGGCGCTGACACAGACCGCGAACCGACCGGCTGGCGCCGCTTTGCGCAGGAAATTGCGCTGACGGCGGGCTTTGTGTTCATGACCTTTTGGTTTTTGGCGCTGATCACCCATTCGCCGCTGGACCCTGCATGGACCACGTCCGGTGCAGGCGGCACGGTGCGCAACTTTGGCGGACGTCTTGGCGCGTGGCTGGGCGATATGAGCTTTTTCTTGCTGGGTTACTCCGTGTGGTGGTGTTTTGCAGCTGCCAGCATCGCGTGGTTGGCCGCTTTGGCCGACCGTTTGCGAGACGACGATGAGGCGCAAGAGGAGCCTGTGGGCTGGCGTTACACCCGTTTTGCATTTTGGGCGGGCTTAGGTTTGTTGCTCATCTCCAGTGCGGGTTTGGAGTGGACGCGCTTGTACCGCTTTGAAGACCGCTTGCCCGGTCATGTCAGCGGTGGCGTACTGGGTTATGTGGTGGGCCCATCGAGCTTGAAGTGGTTGGGCTTCAACGGATCGGGTTTAATTTTTATTGCGTTTGGTGTGGTTGGTGCCTCATGGGTGTTTCGCTTTTCTTGGGCGCAGACCGCTGAAAACTTGGGCGCTTGGCTGGACGGTGCCATTGAGACATGGCGTGAGCGCCGTGAGCGCGAACAAGACGTGGCCTACGGTTTGGTGGCCGCTCGCGAACGCGAAGAAGTGGTGTTTGAAGAGCGTGTGGAAACCAAAGAGCATCCGCCTATTGCCGTGCACATCGAGCCAGAAATGATCGAAGTGCCCAAGAGCGCACGCGTGGCCAAAGAGCGCCAAAAGACCTTGTTTACCGACGCGGCCACCGACTCGCGTTTGCCGCAAGTCGACTTGCTGGACGATCCGCTGATTCGCCAAGACACTGTGGCTCCCGAAACGCTGGAAATGACCAGCCGCATGATTGAGAAAAAACTCAAAGACTTCGGCGTCGAAGTGCGTGTGGTGGCAGCGTCGCCCGGCCCTGTGATCACCCGTTACGAGATTGAACCCGCCACAGGCGTAAAGGGTTCGCAAGTGCTGAACCTCGCCAAAGACTTGGCGCGTTCACTCTCGCTGGTGTCGATCCGCGTGGTCGAAACAATCCCCGGCAAAAATTACATGGCGTTGGAGTTGCCCAACGCCAAGCGTCAGTCGATTCGCTTGAGCGAAATTTTGGGCTCGGACGTGTACAACGAATCCAAGTCCATGCTCACCATGGGCTTGGGCAAAGACATTGTGGGCAACCCCATCGTGGCCGACTTGGCCAAGATGCCCCACGTGTTGGTGGCGGGTACCACGGGTTCGGGTAAATCGGTGGGTATCAACGCCATGATTTTGTCCTTGCTCTACAAGGCCGAAGCCCGTGATGTGCGCTTGCTGATGATTGACCCCAAGATGTTGGAGATGTCGGTCTACGAAGGCATTCCGCACTTGCTGGCGCCTGTGGTGACCGACATGCGCCAAGCCGCACACGGCCTCAATTGGTGCGTGGGCGAAATGGAAAAACGCTACAAGCTCATGAGCAAGTTGGGCGTGCGTAACCTCGCCGGTTACAACGCCAAGATTGACGAAGCCACCGCGCGCGAAGAGTTCATCTACAACCCGTTCAGCTTGACACCCGATCAGCCCGAGCCCTTGCAACGCTTGCCGCACATCGTGGTGGTGATTGATGAGTTGGCCGACTTGATGATGGTGGTGGGCAAGAAGATTGAAGAGTTGATTGCACGTCTCGCTCAAAAGGCGCGTGCTGCCGGTATCCACTTGATTTTGGCCACACAGCGTCCTAGCGTGGACGTGATTACCGGTCTGATCAAAGCCAACATTCCCACGCGTATCGCGTTTTCGGTGGGCTCCAAAATTGACAGCCGCACCATCCTTGACCAAATGGGCGCTGAAGCCTTGCTGGGCATGGGGGACATGCTCTACATGGCCAGCGGCACAGGCTTCCCCGTGCGTGTGCACGGTGCGTTTGTGAGCGACGAGGAGGTGCACCGCGTGGTGAACTACTTGAAGAGCCAAGGTGAGCCCGATTACATCGACGGCGTGCTGGAAGGCGGCACGGTCGATGGCGACGGCAATGCCTCAGGCCCCGATTTGTTTGGCGATGCACCGGCTGAAAAAGACCCGATGTATGACCAAGCCGTTGAGGTGGTGCTCAAAAACCGCAAGGCCAGCATTTCGTTGGTGCAGCGTCACTTGAAAATTGGTTACAACCGTGCAGCCCGTTTGGTCGAAGACATGGAAAAGGCCGGCATGGTCAGCGCCATGAGCAACAACGGCCAACGCGAAATTTTGGTGCCCAAGCGAGATGAATGAACGTGATGAATAAGTGTGACGCGCCAATGCAACCCGTTCCTGAGATGAATGTGGCCCTTGCTTTTTTTAATCGCTCAATGCGTCAAGCAGCCTGCGCGTTGCTGACGTTGACCCTGAGTACCGGTCTGGCATCTGCTGGCAGCCTTGACACGCTGGAGAGCTTTTTGAAGGCCACCAAAAGTGGTCGAGCCGATTTCACCCAAGTCGTCACGCCGCCTGCCAAAGCAGGGCAGGCCGTGCGCGGCAAAACATCGACAGGCACCTTTGCCTTTGTGCGTCCCTTGCGCTTTCGCTTCGATTACCAAAAACCGTTTCCCATGGCCATCGTGGCGGATGGGCAAACCTTGTGGCTGTACGATGCCGATCTGGCCCAAGTGACCGCCCGCAAACAGGCGCAAACGCTAGGCAGTACGCCAGCTGCGCTGGTGGCCACGGCCGCCGATTTGGGTGCATTGCAAAAAGAGTTCACCCTTCACGCAGAGGCCGATGCCGAGGGTCTGCAATGGGTGCAGGCCACGCCGAAAGCCCGAGACAGTGCCTTGCAGTCGGTGCGTTTGGGCCTGCGTTTGGAGGGCACCTTTGCCCTGTTGGCCAAGCTTGAAATTTTGGACGCCTTGGGTCAACGCTCTGTGCTGAGTTTTGATCGCTTTGAGGTCAACCCCGTTAACTTGGGCGCTGCGCAATTCAATTTCGTACCTCCTCCGGGCGTGGACGTCGTTCGCCCCTGATCCAAGGCACTTGTGAGCCGCGTCACCAGCGCCCCCGTGATGCTGCAAGGCTTGCCGCCTTTGTTGGACACACGCACCCGCTTGGTGGTGTTGGGCAGTTTTCCGAGCGTGGCTTCGCTGCGCTCGCAGCAGTATTACGGCCACCCCCAAAATCAATTTTGGAAAATCATGGTGGCTTTGTTTGCCCCCGATCGCCCCGAGGTGCTGACCTTTCCCTATGCGGCGCGTGCCGAGTGGTTGCTGGCCCAAGGCATCGGTTTGTGGGACGTTTATTCGGCTTGCGAGCGTGAAGGCAGCTTGGACAGCCGCATCCAAAACGCCCAACCCAACGACCTGCTCAGTTTGCGCGAGCGCTGCCCTGCTTTGGTGGCGATTGCGCACAACGGCGGCGAGAGTTTCAAACATGCGCCGCTGACCCGCACTTTAGGCCTGCCTGTGTACCGCTTGCCGTCCACCAGTCCCGCCCATGCGACATGGTCGTTCGCGCGTAAATTGACGGTTTGGCGTGAATTGGTTGTCAAATTTAATTTTCTTGAATTAAATTGAAATATTAATTATTTATAGCTATTTAATGACAGGTTCTTGTAAACTGCTGCGTATTGGTGTTTGATTTTTTATAAAAACTTATGAGATCTGTTCTGGTCGTTGACGACAACTTGGTGAACCGCAAACTGGCTGTGGCCTTGCTTCAACGTCGCGGCATGCAGACCGAAGAGGCTGAGAACGGTTTGGTGGCATTGAGCAAGTTGGCCAATGGTCACTATGACTCTGTGCTGCTTGACATCAGCATGCCGTTGATGGATGGCGAAGAGGTGTGTCGCCACATTCGCGCGAATACCAATTGGTCGGACATGCGTGTGATTGCCTACACAGCGCATGCCTTGGAGTCGGAGCGCTCGCGGATCATGGCGTCTGGGTTTGATGATGTGCTCATCAAGCCCATCAGCATCAGCGATTTGTTGCGTGTTCTTCCGGATTGAGTTCAGGTACCGACACCTCAAAGTGAGCGCCTTCGCCCACTTGTGACGACAGTTGCAGTCGTCCACCCATCAATCGAACCAGCTCGCGCACCAAAGCCAAGCCCAAGCCCGTACCGCCATGCTCACGGGTGATGAACGAAGTGGCTTGGTGGAAACGTTCAAACACCGCTTCTTGGACATCGGGGGCAATGCCAGGGCCTGTGTCCCGCACACCAATGACCAGTTGCTGATCCGACCAGCGTGCTGACAGTGTGATGTCACCTTGCTCCGTGAACTTGACGGCGTTGTTCAGCAAGTTGTTGATGATTTGCCGCAAGCGCATGGGGTCGGTGCAGAGTTGCGCCGGTAAATGGGGCTCAAAAATTGTGTGCATCTGCAAGCCCTTTTGTTGAGCACAAGTGGCATGCAGCAAGGCAACTTCTTCCAGTAACGCACGCACATCGATCAAAGCGGGCTCTAGGGTCATGTGACCCGCTTCAATTTTGGCGATATCCAACATGTCGTTCACCACAGACAGCAAGTGTTGGCCGCTTTTGTGAATGGTTTGCGCAAACTCGCGGGTGGCCTCGTCTTTCGCGTCTTCGCGGATGATTTCTGAGAAGCCCAAAATGCCGTTCAGCGGGGTGCGCAACTCATGGGAAACGTTGGCCACAAAATCGCTCTTCAAACGGCTGTTTTCTTCGGCTTGACGGCGTGCTTCTTCGCTGCGCTCTAAAGAGGCTTGCACGCTGTCGGCCATCGTGTTGAGTGAGTTGTTCAAATGACCCAATTCATCGTTGGAGTTGTGTTGAAAACGGAACGATAAATCGCCCGCTTCAATGCGCGACAAGCCTTTGACCAAATTGGTGATGCGCTGCGTGAGCGCGGAGGCTAACCAAACCGCCACCACCAACACCAAGCCCAGCATCACAAACGTTGAGCCTGACAAACTGGCTGCGGTGCGGTTGACCGAGCTCGCGATCATGCTTTGCAGGTCGGCTTGTCGGTGTTTGAGGCGTTCGCTGAACTCGGCTACTTTTTCGTTCATCAATTGCGCGTTGGCCACGGCTGGGGCGTGAAAGTCTTCCACGCTGGCGCCAATCGTGACGTAGCCAAACCCGCGTGGCGATTGGCCATATTGGCCGGTGAAATAGGGAATGACGGCGGCCGTGGTGCGCTTCCACAGGCCTGACCACTGGATCAAAAATGAGCCCGAGCCGCCTTGTTGGGTCAAATCGTGCCAGCCTTGGCATTGGGGCGCAAAGTTCAGGTAGCGGCAGTCCAAGCCGAGCAGCCCAGCTTGGGTGAGTTCGGTCGCCGGTTTCTTGTCTCGACTCTGGTTGTCAAATGGGCGTACTTGGCGCAAAAACTCTTGCAAGGGGCGTTGCGATGCTTTCCAGCTTTTGTAAATGCTCTCTTCTAGCCAAGGCGTGGCGTACTCGCCTGTTACTGGGTCAAAGCCCATGATGGAGTGGTGGCGTGGGTGTGCGATGTTGCGTTCTTTGTGGTCCCACATGAAGGCGTAGTTGCCGCTTTCAGCGTCAGCGATGGCGGTGTAACGCTGCGCCGTGGGCGTGAGGTTGTCGGTGAAGCTGCGAATATGGCGGTGGTCCAAAGCAAGGGTCACGTAGCCGACGATGGCGCCTTGGCGCACCACCGGCGTTGCCCAACGCACCAAACCTTGAAAGGGCTTACCAACGGGGTTTTCGCGACCCGCGAACGCTTCTTTTTCGGGATGAAAGGGCAGCGAGGCTCGCGCCATGCTCTCGGGTGTGACAGGTCCAATCACATGCGATGGCACATAGGGACCCACCACTTCAGAGACATAGATTTGCCCCGGTTTGAGGTGTTTGAGCGCAGCGAAATAGGTTTCAGCCTTGCTCCACGTATTGGCCTTGTTAGACACATTGCGCAGCGTTGGCGGCAGCACAGCGGTGCCTGAGACTTTGATCAGCTCCTGCCCGTCTAGCCCGACGTAAGTGATCTCGTGATACAGCGGGGCAGGGTGTGTGCGGCGCACCGATTCAGGTGGGCGCGCATGAAAATCTTGCACGTTTTCTGCGTTGCCTGAGGCGGCCAACTCAAAGGCAGGTTCGGGGTCTGGCGTCGCAGAAGCCCAGCCTTTTTGATGCGCGGCGAGTTGCCATTTCCCCGTTTGGGTGAGCAAGCGCGTGCGGGTTTCTAAGAAATTAAAGTACTGCGTTTTGTTGGGGTCCAAAGTCGCGGCCATCAACACATCACGGTCGCGGTCATACAAAAAATCAGCCACCGAGCGGGCGGTGTCGGTGGTCAAACGTTCCAACTCTTCGCGGGCACGGTCGTCCAGCGCTTGAACCGACGCTTTGGTGAATCGCGTACTCATGTCGTTGACGGTGGTGCTGACTTCCTCTGCCAGTCGATCCGTTTCTTGCGTCAACTGCAAGCCCAAATGGTGCACACCCTGCCAAGCCAAATACGCCAAGAGAATCAAAGGAAAAACCTTAATCAAAGCAAATAAAGTAATTAATTTGGATCTAACACCAAATTTAATTTCCTTAAGTGACTCCAGTGGTTTCATTTGTTTGCTAGTTTTCGATGAATTAATACTAATAAATTATAGATTCGGAAAATGTCAGCATGACGGACGTGCTGTCGCCAAGACGCAGGCCTTGCTTCGCTCGCTACACTTTCACGTAATTTTTGTGACACCCCACATCTTTGTGAATACCACCCATATCCCCCTCGCTGAACGCCTGCGCCCGCGCACTTTGGGCGACGTCATTGGCCAGCAGCATTTGCTGGGCGAGGGCATGGCGCTGCGCGTGGCGTTTGAGTCGGGCCAACCTCACAGTTGCATCTTGTGGGGGCCGCCCGGCGTGGGTAAAACCACCATTGCGCGCTTGATGGCCGATGCGTTTGATGCACAGTTTTTGTCCATCAGCGCTGTCTTGGGCGGCGTGAAAGAAATTCGCGAAGCCGTGGAATTGGCCATCGCGGCGCGTGATTCGCTAGACCCCAAACGCACCATCATGTTTGTGGACGAGGTGCACCGCTTCAACAAAAGCCAGCAAGACGCGTTCTTGCCGCATGTCGAATCGGGCTTGTTCACCTTCATTGGCGCAACCACCGAGAACCCGTCGTTCGAGGTGAACTCGGCCTTGTTGTCGCGTGCGGCGGTGTATGTGCTGCAGTCGCTGAGTGTGGAAGACCTCACGCAAATCATTGCCAAAGCGCAAGCCATTGACGCGGTGCCTGCGTTGGAAGATGCAGCACTAGAGCGACTGATTGCCTATGCCGATGGCGATGCACGCCGCTTGCTCAACACGCTTGAAACTTTGTCCGTTGCGGCCAACCGCGAGAAGCTCGAAGAAATCAACGATGCATGGCTCATGCGTGTGTTGGGCGAGCGCATGCGCCGCTACGACAAAGGTGGCGAGCAGTTTTACGACACCATCAGCGCGTTGCACAAATCGGTGCGCGGCTCTGACCCCGATGCCGCTTTGTATTGGCTGGTGCGCATGCTCGATGGCGGGGCAGAGCCCAAATACATGGCGCGCCGTTTGATTCGCATGGCCGCCGAAGACATTGGCTTGGCCGATCCACGCGCTTTGCGTTTGGCGCTGGATGCAGCCGAGGTGTACGAGCGCTTGGGCTCGCCCGAGGGCGAGTTGGCCTTGGCCGAATGCGTGGTGTATTTGGCGGTGGCCCCTAAATCGAACGCGGTTTACAAGGCTTACAACGAAGCCAAAGCCCTCATCAAAAAAGACGGCACGCGCCCCGTGCCCATGCACCTGCGCAATGCCCCCACCAAGATGATGAAAGACATGGATTGGGGCAAGGGTTACCGTTACGCCCACGACGAAGAGGACGGTTTTGCCGCTGGCGAAAACTACATGCCTGAAGGCTTAGAAACTACGGGCTTCTACCGCCCTGTGGAACGTGGTTTAGAGATCAAAATCGCCGACAAGTTGCGCCACTTGCGCGACAAGAACAAACAAGCAGGTAAATAACAAATGGACGTCTTGCTTCAACAAGTCATCAATGGCTTGGTGCTGGGCAGCATGTACGCGCTGGTGGCTTTGGGCTACACCATGGTCTACGGCATCATCAACCTCATCAACTTTGCGCATGGCGAAGTGTTGATGATTGGGGCCTTGTGCAGCTGGTCGGTCATTGGGTGGTTGCAGCCGTTGTTGCCTACCACCCCGGGATGGGTGATCTTGCTGATCTCCATGGTGGTGGCCTCGGCCGCTGCCGCGGCGCTGAACTTCGCGATTGAGAAAATCGCGTATCGCCCTTTGCGCAATGCCCCGAAGCTGGCGCCGCTCATCACGGCCATTGGCATGTCGATCTTGTTACAGACGCTGGCCATGATTGTCTGGAAGCCCAATTACAAATCGTTTCCGACGCTGTTGCCCAGCACACCCATGGCCATTGGGGAGGCGGTCATCACCCCCACGCAGATCATGATTTTGGCGGTGACGGCCATGGCTTTGGCGGTGCTGTCTTGGTTGGTCAACGCCACCAAGCTGGGCCGAGCCATGCGCGCCACGGCAGAAAACCCACGCGTGGCCAGCCTGATGGGCGTCAAACCCGACACCGTCATTTCTGCCACCTTCATCATCGGTGCGGTGCTCGCCACCATTGCCGGTGTGATGTGGGCTTCTAACTACGGCACCGTGCAACACGCCATGGGCTTTTTGCCAGGCCTGAAAGCCTTCACAGCTGCTGTGTTTGGCGGCATTGGTAACTTGGCTGGCGCTGTGGTGGGTGGGCTGTTACTGGGACTGATTGAATCGATCGGCTCGGGGTATTTGGGGGAGTTGACGGGGGGCGTGCTGGGCAGCCACTACACCGACATCTTGGCCTTCATCGTGCTCATCGTGGTCTTGACGCTGCGGCCTTCGGGCCTGCTGGGCGAGCGTGTGGCAGATCGGGCGTGACGCACATGACACATACTTTTCTCTCCAAACGCGGGCTCGACAAACCTTGGCTCATCTTCGTCCTCGCCTTGGCGTTGCCGTTGCTGCTGCAAAGCTTTGGCAACGCTTGGGTACGCATTGCCGACATGTCGCTGTTGTATGTATTGCTGGCCTTGGGCCTGAACATCGTGGTGGGTTATGCCGGTTTGCTGGACTTGGGTTATGTGGCCTTCTTTGCCGTAGGTGCCTATTTGTTTGGCTTGATGGCTTCACCGCATTTGACTGACGCATTTCCGGTCATCGCCGCTTTGTTTCCCGATGGTCTGCACATGAGCTTGTGGCTGGTGCTGCCTTTGGCGGCTGGCTTGGCGGGGTTGTTTGGTCTGTTGTTGGGGGCGCCGACCTTGAAGCTGCGTGGCGATTACTTGGCCATCGTCACTTTGGGGTTTGGCGAAATCATTCGCGTGTTTTTGAACAACTTGGACCACCCCGTCAACATCACCAACGGCCCCAAGGGCTTGGGGCAGATTGATGCGGTGACGGTGTTTGGCTACCCCCTCTCGCGGCGCTTGGATTTGGGCTTCATCGAGCTGCCCTCGGTCACCTTGTATTACTACCTGTTCTTGGCTTTGGTGGTGGTGAGCGTGGTGCTGTGCGCACGCCTTGAACACTCACGCATTGGCCGCGCTTGGATGGCCATTCGCGAAGACGAAATCGCCGCCAAAGCCATGGGCTTGAACACGCGCAACTTGAAGCTCATGGCCTTTGGCATGGGCGCGTCGTTTGGCGGCGTGTCGGGCGCGATGTTTGCTGCGTTTCAGGGGTTTGTGTCGCCGGAGTCGTTCAGCCTGATGGAGTCTGTGATGATCGTGGCGATGGTGGTGCTGGGCGGCTTGGGGCATTTGCCAGGCGTCATTTTGGGCGCTGTGTTGTTGGCGGCTTTGCCCGAGGCTTTGCGCTACCTCGCTGGGCCGCTGCAAGAGATGAGTGGTGGGCGTTTGGACGCGGCCATTTTGCGGCAGTTGCTGATCGCGCTGGCGATGATCGTCATCATGCTTTGGCGTCCACGCGGCTTGTGGCCCACGCCTGAACACGGTAAAAAGCTGCCGACCGACGGAGGTCAAGCATGAGCAGCACCAGCAACCCGAGCAACTCGCTCAACCCTTCTTCGAACATGCCTCTCAACAAGCCCGCTGACTGGGTGTTGAACGTGTCCGGCATCTCCAAACGCTTTGGCGGTTTGCAAGCCTTGAGCGATGTGGGCATGCAGATTGAGCGCGGCCAAGTCTATGGCTTGATTGGTCCCAATGGCGCTGGCAAGACCACGTTTTTCAACGTCATCACAGGTCTGTACACGCCCGACAGCGGGAAGTTTGAGTTGGCAGGTCAGCCTTATCAGCCCACCGAGGTGCACCGCGTGGCCCAAGCCGGCATTGCGCGCACCTTTCAAAACATCCGTTTGTTTGCAGAAATGACCGCGCTCGAAAACGTGATGGTGGGCCGCCATGTGCGCACGCATTCGGGATTACTCGGTGCCATCTTCAGAACTCGCAAATTCTTGGCCGAAGAAGCAGCCATTGCGCAACGTGCCCGTGAGCTGCTGGACTACGTGGGGATTGGCGCTTTTGCCGACTACAAATCGCGCACCCTCAGCTACGGCGACCAGCGGCGCTTAGAAATTGCGCGGGCCTTGGCCACCGACCCCCAACTCATTGCCTTGGACGAGCCTGCGGCGGGCATGAACGCCACCGAGAAAGTGCAATTGCGCGAACTGATCGACAAAATTCGCCGCGACCACCGCACGGTCTTGCTGATTGAACATGACGTGAAGCTCGTCATGGGCCTGTGCGACCGTGTGACGGTGCTCGACTACGGCAAAGTGATTGCGCAGGGCACCCCCGCCGAGGTACAGCGCAACGCGCAAGTGATCGATGCCTATCTCGGCACAGGAGCGCATTGACATGACCCATCACAACGCGAAGGTGCTGCTGAAGGTCAGCGATCTCCAAGTCGGCTACGGCGGCATTCAAGCCGTCAAGGGCGTGAGCTTTGAGGTGAGGCAGGGCGAGTTGGTGTCGCTCATCGGCTCCAACGGGGCGGGCAAGACCACCACCATGAATGCCATCACGGGGCTCTTGCCTTTGGGGGGCGGCCAGATTGCGTTGGCGGGCCAAAACATCGCCGGTCAAGGCCCTTGGAACTTGGTGCAACAAGGCTTGGCCATGGTGCCCGAAGGCCGTGGTGTGTTCACGCGCATGACCATCCTTGAGAACTTGCAAATGGGGGCTTATCTGCGCGACGACAACGCAGCCATTGCCGATGACATCGAACGCGTGTTCAGCACCTTCCCTCGACTTAAAGAACGGCGCGACCAGCTGGCCGGCACCTTGTCGGGTGGCGAGCAGCAAATGCTGGCCATGGGCCGTGCCCTGATGAGTCGTCCTCAGATGCTGTTGCTCGACGAGCCGTCCATGGGCTTGTCACCCATCATGGTGGACAAGATTTTTGAAGTGATCCGCGAGGTTTCGGCCCAAGGCGTGACGATTTTGTTGGTCGAGCAAAACGCCAGCCGTGCTTTGCAAATTGCCGATCGCGGCTACGTGATGGAGTCGGGCGTGATCACCCTCAGTGGCCCTGCGCAAGACTTGTTGCATGACCCCAAAGTTCGGGCAGCTTATTTAGGAGCGTGACCACCATGACCCAGCGACTCAGTGCCGACGACATCGCCCATTACCAAACACAAGGCTTTGTGATTCCGCCTTATCGCTTGGAGCCGGAGTTGCTGAATGGCTTGCAAGACGCGCTCAACACCTTGATTGCCAACAACCCGGGTGTGCGCCCTGAAAAGCTGGTGAGTGCCCACATTGAGGGGCGCAACGACGAAGGTGTGCACGGCAGCCAGCGTTTCTTAGAGCTCGCCATGCACCCGCCGATTGTGGACATGGTGGCGCAAATCATTGGGCCTGACATCATTTTGTGGGGCTGCCATGTGTTTTGCAAACCCGCCAGCGAGGGGTTTGAAACACCGTGGCACCAAGACGGTCACTACTGGCCCATTCGTCCTTTGGCCACTTGCACCGTGTGGGTGGCCTTGGAGCCCAGCACGCGTGAGAACGGTTGCTTGCGCGTGATTCCTGGTTCGCACCGCGACCATGTGTTGCACGAGCACCTGCACGAAGATCGCCAAGATTTGGTTCTGAACCAACGCATGGCCGAAGGCACCTTCGACGAGGCGCAGGCGGTCGATTTGGAGTTGCAGCCTGGCGAGATGTCCATGCACGACGTCTACATGATCCACGGTGCCAAAGCCAACACCTCCACCCAACGTCGAACCGGCGTGGCTTTGCGCTTCATGCCTGGCAGCTCTTTGTTTGACCGCGACCTGCGCCCTGTGGATGGCAAGACCGGCGTGCCCGTGAGTTTTGGCACGCGCCCTTTGTGGCTGCTACGTGGTGAAGACCGCACGGGACGCAACGACTTTCAAGTCGGGCACCGTTAAAAGCACCGTTGCAAAGGCTGAAGTCTCAGCCTTCCATCACCCAAATGATGACTTGCTTGGCCACAAAGCCCAGCATGCCAAAAGCCAGCACGAGAAACAGCACAAAGGTGCCAAACTTACCGGCCTTCGATTCGCGTGCCAGCTGAAAAATGATGAACAGCATGTAGAGCATGAAACCCGCGATGCCGAAGGTCAGCCCGAAGTTGGCAAATTGTTCTTCTGTCATGGCCGGCTCAATGCGCAGAGGCTTCGTAGACCACCAAATCGCGGTACGCGTGCCAGCTGGCGTGGCCAAGCATGGGGACCACGCCCAGCAAACCCAAAAATGCTGACCCAACGCCCAACGCGGTGAACAAGCACAGCAGCCCCGCCCACATGGCCATGGCGAAGGGGTTGAGTGCCACCACGCGCCAACTGGTGAACACCGCTTGCCAGAGCGTGAGTCTGGGGTGATCCATCAGCAGCGGAATGGTGATGACGGTGGAGGCAAACATGGGTGCGGCAATCAAGGTGCTCATCAGCACCCAAACCTCAAATAAGCCAAAGTGAGGTTGCAAGACCACCAAGCGCACAAAGTCGATGGGGGTGTGCACGCTGGCGGGCAGCATCCAATGCACCAAGGCGGCCGAACACAGCAGCCAGCCACCGCTGGAGAGGGCGAGCAACAGGCCGAATTGAATCAGGCGTTTGTCACCGCAGGTCCAAATGCGAAACGCGTCGCTCAGCGTGGCGGGCTCGTTGCGCTCTAGCCGACGGCTGATGTCGTACAGCCCCGTGGCCAGCAGCGGCGCCACGATCATGCAGGTGGCCAGCATGGCGGCAATCCACCAAAACTCATGGCGTGCAAACCAAAACAAGAGGCCAGCGACGCAGGCCAAGACCAAGCCATGCACGGCGCCAGAGGTGGGGCTTTTTTCGATGTCTTTCCAAGCCAAGGCCAGCCAATGCAGCGGTCGCGTCAACTCAACTTCTCGGACCTGCAGATCGGGGTGCGGCGCGAAATCAGTCAATGCGAGCTCCAGAGCGTTGGATGATGGGCGCCCATTTGGTGGATTCGTCGTGGATCAATTTGGTGAACTGTTCGGGTGTGCCGCCGATGGCTTCAAGCCCTGCGGATTTCAGGCGCTCTTTGACAGCGGGGTCGTGCAAGGCGGCATTGAGCGCGCTGTTGATGCGGTCCACCACGGCACGCGGGGTGCCAGCGGGCACCAACACGCCGTTCCAAGCCAAGGCTTCAAAGCCTTTGAGTTCGGGCACGCCGCTTTCGGCCACGGTGGGCACATCGGGTAACAGCGGGTAACGCTGGGCGCTGGTGACGGCCAAATATTTCAAGCGGCCTTGTTTGACTTGCGGCGAAATCACAGTGGGGACTGAGGCGATCAGATGGGTCTCGCCCGACAAGGTCGACAACACCGCAGGCGGGCTGCCGTTGAACGGAATGTGAACCGTGAAGGTGTGGGTGACAGCCTTGATGTATTCCATTGTCAGGTGCGACGAGCTGCCGTTGCCCACGGAGGCAAAGTTGTATTTGCCAGGCGAGGCCTTGAGCAAGCCCACCAATTCACGCATGTTGTTGGCTGGCAGTTGCACGTTGGCGGCGATGACGTTGGGCTGCGAGGTGGTGATCATCACCGCCTGCAAATCTTTCAAGGGTTGGTAGGGCAGCTTGGGGTACAGATAAGGCGCAAACGACAGCGGCCCGTTGTACGACATGACCCAGGTGTAGCCATCGGGGGTGGACTTGGCCACTTCGTTGGTACCCACGGTGCCACCGGCTTGGGGTTTGTTTTCGACCACCACGGCTTGCCCTAAATTGTCTTTGAGGCGGTCTTGCATGGCGCGGGCGATCACATCGAGCGACGAGCCCGCTGGCGCCACCACCACCCAACGGATGGGTTTGGTGGGGAAGCTTTGTGCCTGTGCCGTGATCGACGCTGCCGCCAAACTCAGACCCACGCCCAGACCCGCGCTGATGCGTCGGATCAACGGCCACGCCGCTCGTGCATGAGCTTGCTTCGATGCGGATGTGGTGCGTGTGGATGGGGTGTGAGATGAGGTCATACAGCGTCTTTCGCGGTTTAGGTTTTGTCGGCGGCCGAGGTGAACGAGTCAGCGTAGAACTCATCGGCGGGCAAGCCTGCTGCGGTGTAGTCGGCACGGGCCGAGTCCACCACGATGGGCGCGCCGCAAGCGTAGACCTGATGGCCGCTGAGGTCGGGGGTGTCTTGCAACACGGCTTGGTGCACAAAGCCGGTACGACCCGTCCAGTTGTCTTCAGGCAAAGCGTTGGAGATGACGGGCACGTAGGTCAAGTTGGGCGTGACGGCCAATTGGGCTTGTACCCAGTCGTTCAAATACAAGTCTTCAGGGCGGCGGCCACCCCAGTACAGCGTGACGGGACGGGTGATCTCCATGTGCTGCATGTGTTCCAAGATGGCCTTGATCGGGGCAAAGCCTGTGCCGGAGGCCAAGAACACCAAAGGTTTGTCCGAGTCTTCACGCAAGAAGAAGGTGCCTTGCGGGCCTTCGATGCGCTGGATTTCTTTTTCTTTCATGGCACCAAACACATGGTCGGTGAACTTGCCGCCGGGCATGTGGCGAATGTGCAGCTCAATCGCAGGGCTGCCCGCGACCAAGGTGTGCGGCGCATTGGCCATGGAGTAGCTGCGGCGATCGCCGTCACGCAACAAAAAGTCGATGTACTGACCGGCGTGAAACTTCATCACGTCGTTGGCGGGCAGTTGGAGTTTGACGACCATCACGTCGTGCGAGGCTTTCTCCAGCGAAATCACGCGCACTGGCATCTTCTTGATGGGGAAGGCGCCTTCTTCCACCACTTGGCGCGACTCCAGCACCACATCGCTGTGTGCGGTGGCGCAGCAGGTGAGTACAAAGCCGTTGGCGGCTTCTTCAGCGCTCAGGGCTTTTTCTTGGTGTTTGCCGTGGGTCACGTCGCCCGAAATCTTTTTGCATTTGCATGAACCGCAAGCGCCGTCTTTGCAGCCGTAGGGCAGGCCAATGCCTTGGCGCATGCCCGCGGCCAACAAGGTTTCGTCAGGTGTGGAAGTGAAAGTGCGGCCACTGGGTTGGACCGTGATGTTGAAACTCATCTTTGGGTATCCTTGAACTTTTATAGGCTGTATTTTGCCCTCCAACCAACCCCCTCTTGGCGCTTTGCCTGCCCGATTTCGACGCGAGCGTTTGCTGATCATCGGCTGCGGCGATGTGGGTGTGCGCGTGGTGCGTGCGCAGCGCCATGTGCGCGTGCTGGCGCTGACCTCCAACTCCGCGCGTGTGGCTGAATTGCGAGCCTTGGGCGTCACGCCGTTGCTGGGTGATTTAGACCAACCAGCCACCTTGAAACGCTTGGCGGGTTTGGCCACCCGTGTCATTCACCTGGCCCCGCCTCCCTTGCGCGGCAGCACCGATCCGCGCACCCAAGCGCTGACCCGTGCCCTCAGCGTGCGCACACCACCACGCAGCTGGGTCTATGGCTCGACCAGCGGCGTGTTTGGCGATTGCGCGGGCGCGTGGGTGAGCGACAGCCGTCCCGTGAACCCCGCCACGCCGCGTGCCATGCGCCGTGTGGATGCGGAAGCGCGGCAGCGCCACTATGCGCGTTTGCGAGGCAATGCGGTGCGCGTGAGCGTGTTGCGTATTCCGGGCATTTATGCACCTGACCGCGAAGGCGGCACACCCCGCGAGCGTTTGTTGCGCGGCGCGCCCGTGCTCCAGCGCGCGGACGATGTGTTCACCAACCACATTCACGCCGACGATTTGGCGCGCGCGTGTCAGCTGGCGCTGTGGCGCGGCAAAACGCAGCGCGCATACAACGTGAACGACGACAGCAGCTTGTTGATGGGCGATTACTTCGACATGGCTGCTGGTCTGTACGGTTTGCCCAAACCGCCGCGCATCAGCCGTGCGCAGGCGCAAGTCGATGTGCCTGCGATGCAGCTGAGTTTCATGAGCGAGTCACGCCGCATGTTGAACACCCGCATGAAACGCGAGCTGCGCCTGCAGCTGCGCTATGCGGATGCGAAGGCGGGCTTGGCCAGCTCGCCAACGATCAATCGAACTTGATGTTGCCCGCCTTGATGGCTTTGGTCCAGCTGGCGGTGTCGCGCTCCAGCAGCTTGGTGGTGTTGTCGGGCGTGAGGTAGCGCACTTCGACGCCTGCGAGTTCGGCGCGTTGCTTGGTCTCAGGCAACTCCATGCTGCGTTTGACTTCGGCGGAGAGTTTTTGCACCACGTCTTTGGGCGTGCCGCTGGCCACGTACAAGGCCACCCACGATTCCAACTCAAAGCCACTCAAGCCGGCTTCGGTCACGGTCGGCACTTGGGGCAGTTGGTGATGACGCGTTTTACCGGTGACGGCCAAGGCCTTGAGCTTGCCGCTGAGCACATGGCCCATCACCGAGGGTGGGGTGGTGATGAAGACTTGCACTTGACCCGCCAGCACATCTTGAATGGCTTGGCCTGAGCCTTTGTAGGGCACATGCGTCATCTCAATGCCAGTTTGCTGTTTGAAGATTTCGGTGCCGATGTGCGACACCGAGCCGTTGCCTTGCGAGGCGTAATTGAGCTTGCCCGGGTTTTGTTTGGCCCACGCGATGAACTCTTTGAGCGTGTTGGCGGGCACGGAAGGGTGGACCGCAATCACGTTGGTGGCCACGGTGATCAGGCCCACGGGCGTGAGGTCTTTGAGTTCCCACGGCAGTTTGTCCATCAGCACAGGGTTGGCAATGTGATAGCCCGAGTAAGAGACCAACACTGTGTGGCCGTCTTTGGGGCTGCGCGCCACGAGTGAGTACGCCAAGTTGCCACTGCCACCGGGTTTGTTGTCGACCACCACGGATTGCCCGATCAAGCGCGCCAAGGGCTCGCTGACCAAACGGGCCGAGGTGTCGACCAAACCACCGGGCGGGTTGGGCACGACCAAGGTGATGGGCTTGCTGGGGTAGGCATCGGCTTGCGCCCACACCGGTGAAGCGGCCAAACCAGCCAGTGCAGCCACGGTCGCCAGCGTGATGTGTAGTTGGCGGCGGTTGATGGGGTTCATGTTGTTTTCCTTGGTTCTTTGTAGGTCTTAGCGTTGGCCAATGCGCACCGTGCCAAAAATGGTTTGGGCTTCGCGCGGCATGCAGCGCCAGTATTGTGGGCTGGCTTGTACGGTGCCTTGAAGGGCGGCTGCGGCCTCCCACATCCAGCGGGGTTTGTACAAAAAGGCGCGGGCCAAGGCGACCAGATCGGCGTCACCCCGCGCCACGATGTCTTCGGCTTGTTGGGGCTCGGTGATGAGTCCCACGGTGATGGTGGGCAGTTGTGCTTTTTGTTTCACCAGCTTGGCGAAAGGCACTTGGTACTCGGGGCCAATCGCGATCTTTTGTTGCGACGACACGCCGCCTGAGGAGATGTGCACAAAGTCGGCGCCAGCGAGTTTCAAGCGCAACGAGAAGTCGGCGGTTTCTTCGGGTGTCCAGCCGCCTTCGACCCAATCGGTCGCGGACAAGCGCATGCCCAGCGCGCCTTTGTAAACGGCGCGTACGGCTTGAAAAACTTCCATGGGAAAGCGTGTGCGACCATCAAAGTTGCCGCCGTAGCCATCGGTGCGCACATTAGACAGGGGCGACAAAAATTGGTGCAACAAATAGCCATGTGCGCCGTGCAATTCAATGGCCTCAATGCCCATGGCGTCAGCGCGTTCGGCCGCTTTGACGAAGGCTTGTTTGATGTCTTCTAAACCTTGGGCATCGATGGCTTCGGGTGGCGTTTCTTGCGCCAAATGCGGCACAGCAGAGGGCGCCTCGGGGTGCCAGCCACCTTGTGCCGCATCGACCAGTTGGCCGCCTTGCCAAGGCGATGCGCTGGAGGCTTTGCGGCCTGCGTGGGCGAGTTGGATGCACACAGGCACTTGCGGTGCGAGTCGGCGTGCGCGGTGCAGGGTGTCACTCAAGGCGGCTGCGGTGGCGTCGTCCCACAAGCCCAAGCAGTAGGGCGTGATGCGGCCGCGTGCGGTGACGGCGGTGGCTTCGATGATGAACAGGGCCGCGCCGCTGTTGAGCATGTTGCCCCAATGCATCAAATGCCAGTCGGTGGCCTGACCGTGGTCGGCTGAGTATTGGCACATGGGGGCCACCACGCCGCGATTCGCTAAGGTTAGGGGACCGCGTGGCGACGTGAGGGTGAATTCAGAAAAGAGGTGGCTCAAGGGAACTCCAAAAACAAAAATGCCTGCGGGTGAGGCAGGCACGGATCGTAAGTTGCTTGTGATGTTTCAGTTGGCAACTGCGCGACAAAGACGGGCGCTGTGGGGGTTAGAGAAACTTTTCATCACCTTCTTCTTCGCTCGGCCCGAAGTTCTCGCGAATGTCTTCGCTGCTCACTTGCGGCTTGTGGGTATGTTTGGCATCTTCTTCAATATTGGTTAAGCGTGAATTGAGGCTGTTGACCGTGTTTTTGATGCCTGCCAAGCGACCGCGAAATGCGGCCCGTGCTTCTTCTTGTTGCTGTTTGATTTTGATGAGATCAGCCGCTTGGCTCGCGATGGCCGCGGGCGTTTTCCCCGCTGGGGGCTTGGCTTGTGGGGCAGGTGGCGTTGGGTCAGAAGGAAACGACACCGTGGCCCGCTCAATGACGGTGGACGGCAGCACCTCAAGATGGTCTTCGATGTGATCAATCGGCACATCTTGTTGGTTCAAGCCCGGCAGTGGGTTTTCTGGCGCCGCTTGGCGGTTGTCGATGACGCCTGCTTTGCCAAGGTCTTGCACGTTATCCGTGATGGCCGCATTGCCAATGTTTTGGATGTTGTCGATCACATTCAGCGATGCAACGGCTTGACGGTTGTCTGAATCGACGGTTGTGTCGATCGTGGCATGGTTCGCAGGCGTGCTGGGCGTTTGTTCTAGCGCTTGGCGGTAGCTGGCGGCATCGTCGGCGGGAATGGTTTGCACATTCGCCGAGACCTCGTCGTTGGCAATACTTTGACGGTTGTCGACAGCCGATGTTGAGTCGATCTGCTGGACGTTGTTCGTGACGGTTCCGGTCGGAATGGTTTGAACGTTGGGCGGTGTTGCCGCGTCTGCTGCAATCGCGGCTCGATTTTGGCTGTTGGTCGACTCAGACAAGGCTTGTGTGTTGTCATCGATGTGATCAACCGGGACGCTTTGCACATTCGGTGCGGCTGCCGGCTCTGTCGCAATACCTTGGCGATGGGGCGATGTGGACGAGGTCTCAATGGCTTGCTGGTTGTCTTCCAGTTTGTCGACCGCGATGTTTTGAATATTCGTCGATTTGGCCCCGTCGGTTGCCAGGGTTTGGCGGTTCTCTGTTTGCGCTGATGTGTCAATGTGTTGGACATTGCTCGTCAACTGATCGACAGGCACATTTTGGACGTTGGGCGTGGCCACGATCTCAGTGGTGACTTGCTGAACGTTGGCTTGCAGCTTGTCCACTACAACGTGTTGAACGTTGGGGGGCGTACTGCCACTGTCTGCCAAGGTTTGCACATTTTTGACTTGGACTGATTCAGGCGCAATGGCCGTGCTCGATGTCGCGGTGGTCGTTGTTTTGACTTGGTCGTTGTTGAGCTGGATCGCTTGCTCTTTTTCTTTGGCTTTGGCCAATTCCAGTGCCAAGGCTTGTTGTGCAAGCAAGGCTTTTTTTCTGGCTAGATCTTCATCTGCAGCCGAGTTGACAATATTTTTGGGTGTCTTGGCATTGCCTGTGCGCTCGGACACTTGAACCGTGTGTTTGGCGCCGCTTCTCACAATGTTGGTGAATTCTTCGTCTTGCATAGATTCGAAGTCAATGAGTCAGTTGAAGGGGTGAGTACGTTTGCAGCCGCTTTGCGTGCGGATCACACCTGACATCAATTGCTTTATTCCCCTTTGGATAACTGCTGATTCGGAGCGAATATTTGTGAATATCGATTTCGCTGTGATTTTTGCATGATTCAAGCGCCAATGCCGCGGTGCGGATTGTGTCTTTTTGTGCGCATCATCAAGTAACTTTGTTGATTTGATGAGGTCTTCGCTTCTGGGGGGCTAAGCCCGAAAACAAAGAGGCACGTCCGCGACTTGCCTGTGAGGTGCCGTGGTCGAAGCGGTGTGTATTTTGAACAGGCGAAAAAAAACCACAAGGTTTGAAGCTTGCGGCTTTTGTCCAGTGGTGCCCGGGGCCGGAATCGAACCGGCACGCCTTGCGGCGGGGGATTTTGAGTCCCCTGCGTCTACCAATTTCACCACCCGGGCACTGGAATCAACAGGCAAGATTATGGCACATTTATGGCATGACTGAACAGATTTTTTATCAAACCATTGAAGCTGCAATCGGAAAAACACCTTTGGTGTCCTTGCAGCGCATTCATGCTTCTGAAAATGCGAAGCGTGGCAACGTGATTTTGGGGAAGTTGGAGGGCAACAACCCCGCTGGCTCGGTCAAAGACCGTCCCGCTTTGTCGATGATTCAACGCGCACAAGAGCGCGGAGAAATCAAGCCCGGTGACACGTTAATTGAAGCCACCTCTGGCAACACAGGCATCGCTTTGGCCATGGCGGCGGCCATCAAGGGATACCGCATGGTGCTGATCATGCCGGAGGACTTGTCCATTGAGCGTGCGCAGACCATGAAGGCTTTTGGTGCTGAATTGATCTTGACGCCCAAAAGCGGTGGCATGGAGTACGCCCGAGATTTGGCGGAACGCATGGAAAAAGAAGGCAAAGGTCGCGTGCTCGATCAATTTGCCAACGAAGACAACCCGCGCATCCATTACGAAACCACGGGGCCTGAGATTTGGAATGACACCCACGGGCGCATCACCCATTTTGTGAGCGCCATGGGCACCACGGGCACGATCACGGGGGTTTCGCGTTATCTGAAAGAAAAAAATCCAGCGGTGCGCATCATTGGCGCGCAACCCAGCGAAGGCTCGCGCATTCCTGGCATCCGCAAATGGCCAGAGGCTTATTTGCCCAAAATCTACGATGCCAACAATGTCGATGAATTGGTCTACGTCAGCCAAGACGACGCCGAAGACATGTGCCGTCGATTGGCACGCGAAGAAGGCATTTTTGCGGGCATCTCTGCGGCGGGCGCCTGTTGGGTGGCCTTGCAAATCGCACAACAGGTTGAAAACGCCACCATCGCCTTCATCGTGTGCGATCGTGGTGATCGTTACTTGTCTACAGGAGTGTTTCCCGCATGAGTGAATTCCGTTTTTGCCCCAGCTGCGCCACCCCGTTGGCTTTGATCGAACGCGAAGAAGATGGCGGCTTGGTGCAGCGCTTGCGTTGCACGGCTTGCGATTGGACCCATTGGAACAACCCCACACCCGTGCTCGCCGGCATCGTGCAGTACCAGGGGCAAATTTTGTTGGCGCGCAATGCGGCTTGGCCGGGTCGACGCTTTGCGTTGATCACGGGGTTCATGGAGGCGGGCGAGACGCCGGAAGATGGCATCAAACGTGAAATTGCCGAGGAAACCAATTTGCAGGTGAGCGATTTAAAACTCATCGGTGTGTACGATTTTCAACGCATGAACCAAGTCATCATTGCCTACCATGCGGTGGCCGATGGTGACATTCAGCTCTCGCCTGAGCTCGCTGAGTACAAGCTGTACAACCCCGCTGATGTGATTTGTTGGCCAGCCGGCACGGGTTACGCCATGGCCGATTGGCAGCGCACCCAAGGTATTGAGCCGCGCTTCATGGAATGGGCACAACGCGAGGCAAAGGGTTTAGACTGACACCATGCACATTGACCAAGAAATCGACACACGCGGTTTGAACTGCCCCTTGCCTATTCTGAAAGCCAAAAAAGCACTCACCGCGATGGAGAGCGGGCAGATTTTGAAAGTGGTGTCCACAGACACAGGCTCGGTGCGTGACTTTGCGGCCTTCGCTAAGCAAACGGGCAATGAGCTGTTGTTTCAAACCACCGAAGGCAACGACTTTGTGCATGTGTTGAAGCGCCGTTGAGCCGCTTCAACAAGCGCTGAGGCCTGTGCTTTGTGGGCTTTAGACCAAAGTACGGCGACTCAGTCGTTCAGCCTCAATCGAGTTTGAAATCTTTCAAGTAAGCGCGAAATTCGGCGCCCACTTCTGGGTGTTCCAAAGCCAGCTCGACAGACGCTTGCAAAAAGCCTTGCTTGCTGCCGCAGTCGTAGCGCTTGCCTTCGTACGAGAAAGCCAACACCTTTTCAGACGCCAACAAACCGGCAATGCCATCGGTGAGTTGAATCTCACCTTGCACACCTCGGCCACCTGCGCGAATGCGGTCAAACACAGCCGGTGTCAAGATGTAACGGCCCGCCACTGTGGTACGTGAGGGCGCCACTTCTGCCTTGGGCTTTTCCACCATTTGTTGGATATCGATCAAGCCGTTGCCCAAGTCTGTGCCCGCCACTACGCCGTAGCGATGAACGTGCTCAAGCGGCACTTCTTGTACCGCCAACACCGACGATTGGGTGCGCGCAAACACCTCGGCCATTTGCTTGAGCACACCAGGCCCACCCGCTTTGCCGCGCATCAAATCATCGGCCAACAGCACTGCAAACGGCGCGTCGCCCACCAAATGCTCGGCGCACAACACCGCATGGCCTAAGCCCAGCGCGCGTGCTTGGCGCACGTAGACGCATTGCATGTCGTCGGGTTGCACGCTGCGCACAATGTCGAGCAAGGCTTGTTTGCCTGCGGCTTCCAGTTCGGTCTCTAACTCATAGGCCATGTCGAAATGGTCTTCGATGGCACGTTTGCTGCGGCCTGTGACAAAAATCATTTCACGAATGCCGGCCTCGTAGGCCTCTTCCACCGCATATTGAATGAGTGGCTTGTCCACCACCGTCAACATTTCTTTGGGGCTGGCTTTGGTGGCAGGCAAGAAGCGCGTGCCCATGCCCGCGACGGGAAAGACGGCTTTGGTAAGAGCTTTGGTCATACGTGAGAAGTTGATAGTTTTGCCAAGTTTAACGGTGCTTTATTTACCCAACTTGACAAGCTGCTCTTGCACCTTGGCCAGGGTGGCTGTGAAGTCAGCCACGCGCTTTTTGGCTTCTTCAATCACCGCGGGGGGTGCCTTGGCCACGAAGGCTTCGTTGCCCAACTTCGCACCGGCTTTGGTGATCTCGTTTTGCAAACGGTCCACTTCTTTGCTCAAGCGAATCTTCTCCGCCGCGACGTCCACCTCAATGAACAAGCACACGCGCAACTCACCCACCACAGCCACGGGGGCTGTTTGTGCGGCAGCGGACCATGCGGCTTCGTCGTCAAACACTTTGACTTCGCTCAGTTTGGCCAAGGCTTGCAGCACGGGCGCTGCGCTTTGCATGAAGGCCAGTTCCTCGGCATTGCCTGCCAGTGCAAACAAGGGCATGCGGTTGGCTGGTGAGACGTTCATCTCACCGCGCAAATTGCGGCACGCGTCGACCAAAGACTTGAGGCGTGCCACATGGGCTTCGGCCTGTTCGTCGATGCGCTCGGGCTGGCTCACAGGGTAGGCCGCGATGCTGACCGACTCGCCCGGACGGCCTGCGACCACCGACACTTTTTGCCAAAGTTCTTCGGTGATGAAAGGGATGATCGGGTGCGCCAAACGCATGATGGTTTCGAGTGTGCGGATCAAGGTGCGGCGCGTCGCACGTTTTTGCGCGTCGTCTCCGGTGTTGATCTGTACTTTGGCGATTTCGAGGTACCAATCGCAGAACTCGTTCCAGACGAAGTCGTAAATCGTGTTGGCCACGTTGTCCAGGCGGTACTCGGCAAAGCCTTTGGCCACGTCGGCTTCGACGCGTTGCAGTTGCGAGCTGATCCAGCGGTCGGCTTGGCTGAAGGTCAAGTAGCCGTGCACTGGGCCTGCGGCCGTGGCTTGGCCACTGGCATCGACGCCGGGTGGCGCGCATTCTGCTTTGGTGTGCTCTTTGAGGCCGCAGTCCTGGCCTTCGCAGTTCATCAGAACAAAGCGGGTGGCGTTCCACAGCTTGTTGCAGAAGTTGCGGTAGCCCTCGCAGCGCTTGCTGTCAAAGTTGATGCTGCGGCCCAGGCTGGCGAGTGCCGCAAAGGTGAAGCGCAACGCGTCGGCACCGTAGGCCGGAATACCTTCGGGGAATTCTTTTTCGGTCTGCTTGCGAACTTTTGGGGCGGTTTCGGGTTTGCGCAGGCCTTGGGTGCGTTTGTCGAGCAGGGGTTCGAGCGTGATGCCGTCGATCAGGTCGACCGGGTCGAGCACGTTGCCTTCGGATTTGCTCATCTTTTTGCCTTGGGCGTCGAGCACCAGGCCGTGGATGTAGACGTGTTTGAAGGGCACTTTGCCGGTGAAGTGGGTGGTCATCATGATCATCCGGGCGACCCAGAAGAAGATGATGTCGTAGCCGGTGACCAATACGCTGCTGGGGAGGTAGAGGTCGTAGTCGCTGGTGTGGCCTTCGGTTCCGCTGGCGAGCGTGCCGGACTCGGCCTTGCTCCCACTCGCTTCGCTCGCAATGTCGCTGCGTCCGAGCCCGGCACGCTCGCCAGCTGCGGCGTTGCTAACTTTGTCGTCGTTGCCCCAGCCCATGGTTGAGAAGGGCACCAAGGCGCTGGAATACCAAGTGTCGAGCACGTCTTCGTCGCGCTTGAGGGTTTTGCCCGGGGCCTTGGCTTGCGCTTCGGCTTCGTTGCGTGCCACGTAGACATTGCCGTCTTCGTCGTACCAGGCCGGGATCTGGTGGCCCCACCACAGCTGGCGCGAGATGCACCAGTCCTGGATGTTGTTCATCCACTGGTTGTAGGTGTTGACCCAGTTCTCGGGCACAAAGCTCACCTGGCCGGACTGCACTGCGTCGATGGCTTTTTGGGCAATGCTCTTGCCGGTGGCGTCGCCTTGGCCCACCTGGTTCATGGCGACAAACCACTGGTCGGTCAGCATGGGCTCAATCACCTGCCCGGTGCGGGCGCAGCGGGGCACCATGAGTTTGTGTTTTTTCACTTCGACCAAATGGCCTGCGGCTTCGAGGTCGGCCACCACGGCCTTGCGGGCCACGAAGCGGTCCAGGCCTCGGTATTTCTCGGGGGCGTTGTTGTTGATCGTCGCGTCCAGATTCAGCACGCAGATCATGTCCAGCTTGTGGCGCTGGCCGACTTGGTAGTCGTTGGTGTCGTGCGCGGGCGTGACCTTGACCACGCCGGTGCCGAAGGCCTTGTCCACGTAGTCGTCCGCAATCACCGGGATGGTGCGGCCGCACAAAGGCAGGTTCACCTGCTTGCCGATCAAAGCGCTGTAGCGTTCGTCTTCGGGGTGCACCATCACGGCCACGTCGCCCAGCAGGGTTTCGGGGCGGGTGGTGGCCACGGTCACGCTGCCACTTCCATCGGCCAAGTCATAGCGGATGTGCCACATCGAGCCTTCTTCTTCCTCGCTCTCAACTTCGAGGTCAGACACCGCGCTCATCAGCACCGGGTCCCAGTTCACCAGGCGTTTGCCACGGTAGATCAGGCCTTGCTCATACAGCTGCACAAAAGTCTCGGTCACGGTTTTGGACAGTTTGGGGTCCATCGTGAAGTATTCGCGGCTCCAGTCCACGCTGTCGCCCATGCGGCGCATTTGGCTGGTGATGGTGTTGCCCGATTCTTCTTTCCACTCCCAGACCTTGCTCACAAAGTTCTTGCGTGCTTCTGCGGGCGTAGGCCCCATGTCGTGCCGGCTGATGCCCTTGGCTTGCAGCTGGCGCTCCACCACGATTTGCGTGGCAATCCCCGCGTGGTCGGTGCCCGGAATCCAGGCCGTGTTGTGGCCCAGCATGCGGTGGTAGCGGGTCAACGAGTCCATGATGGTCTGGTTGAAGGCGTGGCCCATGTGCAGGGTGCCGGTCACATTAGGTGGGGGCAGTTGGATGGCAAATGCAGGTGCATCCGCTGTCGGTGCGCCCGTGCCCCGGAAGCCGGCCACGCCGTAACCGCGTTTTTCCCATTCGGGGCCCCAGTGGGCTTCCAGGGCGGCAGGTTCAAACGATTTGGACAGGCTCTCAAGGCCGGGTTGGTTCACGGGAGTGGCGGGCGCGTTGCTCATGGGAGGGCTTTGACAAAAAGAAGAACGGCACGCACATCGATGAGCGTGCCGTTGGCGCTAAAAGCGGGATGCTTCATTTTACCTAGGTGACTGTTCACCAATTTCAGTCCCGTGCGCGTCGTTGTGTTCGATGAGTTCAGTCAAAATGAGCGCATTGGTATTCAATTTATAAATTCGGATGGTCTATGAAGTACTCATTCATTTCACGTCTTCTCTGGCTGTTGTTGGCGCTGTGCGTTCTACCCCGTGCGTGGGCCAGTCAACAGACCTTAGTGTTTTGCTCAGAGGGCAATCCGGAGTTTTTGACATCGGGTCTGAATTCCAACACCACCTCGTTCGATGTGACGGAGCAGATGTTTGACAAATTGGTCAACTTTGAGCCGGGTGGTACCCAAGTGGTTCCAGCCTTGGCGACCCGCTGGACCGTGTCTGCCAATGGCTTGGAGTACACCTTTCATCTGCGACGCGGTGTGAAGTGGCAAGCCAACGCGTTGTTCACCCCCCGACGAGATTTCAATGCGGACGATGTGATCTTCACGTTGGAGCGCCAATGGAAGCGTGATCACCCGTTTTACGCCGTGACCAGCGCCAAGCACGTTTATTTCGATGATGTGGGGATGCCCGAGGTCTTGGTGTCGGTGCAAAAACTGGACGACTACACGGTGAAGTTCACCTTGAATCAACCCGTCGCCCCCTTTGTGGCGAATTTGGCCATGAGTTGGGCAGGCATTGAGTCCGCGGATTACGCACAAGCCATGTTGAAAGCGGGAACCCCTGAAAAAATAGACCAAGCGCCTTTGGGCACGGGGCCATTTCAGTTGATGAGCTATGAAAAAAATGTGGCCTTGAAATACCAAGCCTTTGCCAAGCATTGGGCGGGTCGTGCCAAGGTGGAGCATTTGGTGTTTGACATCACCCCCGACGCGGGGCAGCGCTGGGCCAAATTGCAAGCGGGCGCGTGTCACGTCATGGCGTATCCCAATCCCGCAGATTTGCCCAGCATGCGTAACGATTCGCGCATGGACGTGATGAACCAAACGGGTTTGAACGTCGGCTACGTGGCCTACAACCTGCGCAAAAAACCCTTCACCGATGTGCGGGTGCGCCGTGCTTTGAACATGGCGATCAACAAGCGGCGCATCTTGCGGGTGATCTACAAAAACACAGCGGTTCCGGCGATCAACCCGATACCGCCCATGGTCTGGTCCTACAACCGAGAGATCGAAGACGATGTGTTTGACCCCGCCGCCGCAAAAAAGTTGCTGGCAGATGCGGGCTACCCATCCGGTTTTTCGACCACCCTCTGGGCCATGCCCGTGCAGCGCTCTTACATGCCAGATGCGATGGGTGTGGCCAAGTTGATCCAAGAGGATTTGGCCGAGGTGGGCGTGGCCGTCAAGATTGAAAGTCCGGACTGGGTCCACTACGTGAGCGGCATGCAGGCGGGTGAGCACGACATGGGCATATTGGGTTGGACCGGTGACAACGGAGACCCGGACAATTTTTTAAACACCTTGCTGGGTTGCACGTCGCTCAATGGCTACAACGTGGCCAAGTTTTGTTACGCCCCCTATGACGACTTGGTTAAAAAGGCGAAGATTTCATCGGAAATAGAAGAGCGCACACGTTTGTACCAACGCGCCCAAGCCATCTTCAAGGCTCAAGCGCCTTGGTTCACCTTGGCGCACACCGTGCAGTTCAAAGTTTTGCGTAACGAAGTGGAGGGCTTCCAGCTCAGCCCGCTAGGACGCCACACGTTCTTTGGGGTTTCCCTCAGGCCATAAACTACGTTGCTTTAGCGCTAAGCAACTTGTTTCACCGAGGAGGACACCATGGCCGTACTCAAAGGCTCACGCACTGAGCAATGTTTGAAAGAGGCGTTTGCGGCAGAGTCGCAAGCCAATCGCCGTTATTTGTATTTCGCCAACCAAGCCGACATTGAGGGCCAAATCGATGTGGCGGCTTTGTTTCGCTCAACGGCCACCGGCGAGACGGGGCATGCCCATGGACACCTGGAGTTTTTGGCCAAAGCGGGTGATCCGGTGACGGGTTTGCCCATTGGCACCACGCGCCAAAACTTGCTGTCGGCCATGGCCAGTGAAAGTCACGAATCTGTGGAGATGTATCCCGAGATGGCCCAAATTGCACGCGATGAAGGCTTTGATGAGGTCGCCGATTGGTTTGAAATTTTGGCCAAAGCGGAGCGATCACACACCAGCCGCTACCAAAAAGCGCTCAACGAGTTGGTGGATTAACGATGCTGTTTGTGCTCTCTCCTGCCAAAGCCCTCGACTACGACACGCCTGCGGGTGATGTGCCACACACGCAGCCTTTGTTTGTGAAGCAGTCGGCCGAGTTGATCGACATCCTCAAAGAAAAATCACCGCAAGACATCGCCAGCTTGATGCACTTGAGTGATGCGCTGTCCACCTTGAACGTGGCACGTTACCAAGCATGGCGCCCCAAATTCACAGCCCAAAATGCCAAGCAAGCGGTGTTGGCCTTCAATGGCGATGTGTACGAAGGCTTGGATGCTAAGAGCCTTGCGCCCGATGACTTGGCTTGGGCGCAAGACCACGTGGCCATCCTCAGCGGGCTCTATGGCGTGTTGCGGCCACTGGATTGGATGCAGCCCTACCGTTTGGAAATGGGCACCGCCTTGGCGAACGACAAGGGCAACAACCTCTACAAATTTTGGGGCTCCCAAATCGCAGATTATTTGAACGCACATTTGAAGGTGCTAGGTTCTAAAGTGCCAGTTGCTAAGGCGTCAGAGCCCATCATCGTCAACTTAGCTTCGCAAGAGTATTTCAAATCGGTGGACCGCAAAGCCCTCCAAGCGCGTGTGATTGAGTGCGTGTTTGAAGACTACAAAGGCGGCAAATACAAAATCATCAGCTTCAACGCCAAGCGCGCACGTGGTTTGATGGCCCGCTTTGCGGTGACCCATCGCGTTGCCACGCCAAAAGACTTGCAGGGCTTTGACGCAGAGGGCTACGCCTTTGACGCCGCCGTCTCTGAACCCGACCGACTCGTCTTTCGCAGAAAGCTCGCCGCATGAACTCCCCCGAACAATCACAACTCGGCAAGACCTCGGCCTACGTGGACCAATACGACGCGTCCTTGCTCTTTCCGATCCCGCGCCAAACCAAGCGCGATGAGATCGGCGTCACAGGCCAACCGCCATTTTTTGGGGCCGATTTGTGGACGGCCTATGAGTTGAGTTGGCTCAACCTGCGCGGCAAGCCTCAAGTGGCCTTGGCTCGCATCACCGTGCCTGCGGAGTCCACGCACATTGTGGAGAGCAAGTCGTTCAAGCTCTACCTCAACAGCTTCAACAACACCCGTCTCGCGGATGCGACCGAGTTGCAAACGCGCATGCGCCAAGACCTGAGCGCGGCCGTCTGGCACGGTGGGCCGATGATGGCCAGCGTGGGCGTGCAATTGGTGCTGCCCGATCAATTTGACCGTGAGCCGATTCATGAGTTGGATGGTCTGAGCCTTGACCGCCTCGATTTGGATTGCGATATTTACCAACCCGCGCCTTCGCTCTTGAGCACCACATCAGGTGAAGCGCCCGTCACCGAAACCCTCACCAGCAATTTGTTGAAAAGCAATTGTTTGGTGACGGGGCAGCCAGATTGGGGCAGTGTTCGCATCAAATACAGCGGCCCTCAAATTGACCAAGCTGGACTGCTGCGCTACATCGTGAGTTTTCGCAACCACAACGAGTTTCATGAGCAATGCGTGGAGCGCATCTTCATGGACATTTGGCAGCAGTGCAAACCCTCGCGTCTAGAGGTGTATGCGCGTTACACCCGACGTGGTGGTTTGGACATCAACCCGTGGCGCACTAGCCATCCGCAAGCTGCACCATCCAACGTGCGCACGGCGCGGCAGTGACCTTTCTCTATCTGTCCCCAAACAGCGACTCGGTGTAAGGCTGCTGCGGCGCCTCTTGCGCCTGCTGCCCCTGTGCCAACCACGCGTCTTTGCGCATCAACGAGCCCACGCGCACCCCCAGCAAGCGCAACCGTCGCGATAAGTCGACGCGCTTCAAGAGCAGGCCCGCGGCGTGTCGAATGGGGGTTGCCAAATCCAGATAGGTGTCAACGGTGTGGTCACGCGTGACGCTTTGGAAGTTGTCGTAGCGCAGCTTGATGCCAATCGTCTTGCCCACATAGCCTTTGCGTTGCAGGTCGGCCGCCACTTGTTCGCAGAGTTTGGTGAAGATGGCGCCTAGGGCTTCACGGTCGCGCACGGCGTGCAAGTCCCGCTCAAACGTGGTTTCGCGGCTCAGGCTCACCGGTTCGCTGCTGGTTTCTACGGGGCGGTTGTCTTTGCCGTGGGCGGCATCGTGCAGCCAGGCACCATAGCTTTTGCCGAAGTTCTCCATCAGCCAGAGGCGGTCATGGCTCGCCAAATCGCCAATCGTGTGGATGCTGTGCTGGGCCAATTTGGCTTCTGCTTTGGGGCCGATGCCATTGACCTTGCGGCACGGTAAAGGCCAGATCATGGCTTGCAAGTCTTCGGCTTGAACAATGGAAATGCCGTTGGGTTTGTTGAACTCGCTCGCCATTTTGGCCAGCAATTTGTTGGGGGCCACGCCGACAGAGCAGGTCAGGCCCGTGTCGTCAAAAATGGCTTTTTGAATCAAACGGGCCAGCACGCGACCGCCTTCGCGTTGCCCGCCGGGTACGTGGGTGAAGTCGATGTAGACCTCGTCCACGCCTCTGTTTTCCATCACAGGCGCAATGTCGGTGATGATGGCTTTGAAGCGTTGCGAGTAATGGCGGTATTGCTCAAAGTCGACGGGCAAAAGAATGGCGTCTGGGCATAACTTGGCCGCTTTCATCACGCCCATCGCCGAGCCCACGCCGAATTGACGGGCAGCGTAGGTGGCGGTGGTGATCACGCCGCGTCCGGTGTAGCCCGACAGGCGAGGGAAGAAATCGAGGGGAATGTCACCTAAATGCTCGGCGGACCAGCTCTGGTCTGGGTAGGCCTGACGCAGGCGGCTCAGCAAGTCGTCTTCGCGTCGACGCGCGCCACCAATCACCACGGGTAAGCCTTTGAGCTGCGGGTAGCGCAAGAGCTCGACGGAGGCGTAAAAAGCGTCCATGTCGAGGTGCGCAATGCGACGCATGAGGGGGGTGACGGGTGTAGAAAGGCTCACAGGCTGCAAGCATAATCGTTGTCACTTTTAACCCAAGGAGACCCTTATGCCCACCATCCGTGTCGAACTTTTGGAAGGCCGCACGCCTGAGCAAAAACGTGATTTGGCCCAAGCTTTGACCGAAGCCACTTGCAAAACGTTGGGAAGCAACCCCGAAGCGGTGGACATTTTGTTCTTTGACGTCAAACGCCATGACTGGTCGACGGGCGGGGTTTTGTGGAGCAACAAGACGAGCTAAAGCTCAGCCAGCTAGCTCCCAGCCAGCCATTAAAAAAGCTGCAAGCGCTCGGCGCTATGCAGCTTTTTTTGTTTCAGCGAAGTTTGGGCGATTGGCGCCGCCCTGGTGGATGCTGGCGCTTAAGCCGTTGGAAACGTGCCGGGCAACAAGATCGATTGATCGACTTGGCCCATTTGCGTGCGACCGCAAAACGCCATCGACAGATCCAGCTCTTTGTGGATGATTTCCAGCGCTTTGCTCACGCCTTCTTCGCCCATGGCACCCAAGCCGTACAAGAACGAGCGCCCGATGTAGGTGCCCTTGGCGCCCAAGGCCATGGCTTTGAGCACGTCTTGGCCGCTGCGCACGCCGCCGTCCATGTGCACTTCAATCTGTGAGCCCACTTCGGCCACGATGGCGGGCAGCGCTTCAATGCTGCTTTGGGCGCCGTCCAACTGGCGTCCACCATGGTTGGAGACGATCAAGGCATCGGCACCTGATTTGACGGCCAAACGGGCGTCTTCGGCGTCTTGAATGCCTTTCAAAATCAGCTTGCCGCCCCAGCGCTCTTTGATCCACGCCACGTCGTCCCAGCTCAAGGCAGGGTCAAACTGTTGGGCGGTCCACGAGGAGAGGGAACTCATGTTTTCCACGCCGCTGACATGGCCCACGATGTTGCCGAATTCGCGGCGTTGGGTACCTAACATGCCCAAGGCCCAGCGGGGCTTGGTGGCGATGTTCAAAATGTTGGCGAGGGTCAACTTGGGCGGTGCAGACAGGCCGTTTTTCAGGTCTTTGTGGCGTTGCCCCAAGATTTGCAAATCAAGTGTCAACACCAAGGCTTTGCAGTTGGCGGCTTTGGCGCGGTCGATCAGGCGCTCAATAAAGCCACGGTCTTTCATGACGTAGAGCTGGAACCAAAAGCCTTCACCCGCGTGTTGTGCCACGTCTTCGATGGAGCAAATGCTCATGGTCGACAGCGTGAAGGGCACGCCAAATTTACGCGCGGCGCGTGCCGCCAAGATTTCCCCGTCGGCGTGTTGCATGCCGGTCAAACCGGTGGGTGCAATCGCCACAGGCATGGCCACGTCTTGACCAATCATTTGGGTGGCGGTGCTGCGGCCTTCCATGTTGACCGCCACGCGCTGGCGCAGCTTGATCTTTTGAAAGTCACTTTCGTTGGCTTTGTACGTGCTTTCGGTCCAGCTGCCCGAGTCGGCGTAGTCGTAAAACATGCGGGGCACGCGTTTTTGCGCCAAAACGCGCAGGTCTTCGATGTTGGTAATCACGGGCATGGGCAAGTCTCCAAATTTGATGCTGTGCATCCTAGCCGCCCACCGTCCTTTGGGCTGTGATGCCTGCGACAGCGCTTGTGAAATTATTTACATCCCACCGATTTGAGATGCACCCTTTGAAAGGTTAAATACAACTTAATTGATAAAGTTAAGAAACTCAAATAAAATAATCTCAATTGAGTGGACGTTGTTTTGACCTTGTTTGGGGTCAGCGTCTGCGTGAGTAAGCACATCATGATGACGTCTAAAAATTTTGATATGCACTTTGGCATGGTGGTTCAGGTTGCCAAAGCGCACGGCCATGTCACCCGACATGCCTTGTGTGAGATGTTTGGATTGAGCCAAGTCGAATCCAGCCAACTGATCCGCGAAGTGATTCAGCGCCACCCCGAGTTGTTCAGCTGGGATGCCTCCACCGGTGCGCACCGTGCGGAGTTGACGGCCTTGCAAAAAATTGAGGCTTCTTTGCAGCTGGCCCCTAAGGCGGCTTAATCACGCCGCTCAAATGGTTTCGTAGCCAGCCACGCACATCAGCTCAAAAACGTCAACCGCTTGGCACAGCGACGTGCCGGGGGCCAGCAGCGCTGCGGCACCTGCGGCCATGCCGACTTGAAACGCGTTTTCCAGCGCTTGACCTGCGCTCAATGCCCACACCATGCCGCCTACGAAGCTGTCGCCCGCGCCAATGGTGGTTTGAACGTTGACTTTCAAGCTGGGTGCGCGCCAAGCTTGCGTGGCGGTTACCAACATCGCGCCTTCTTCGCCCAGTGAGACGGCGACCACCTCGGCCTGCCCTTTATGAATCAGTTGCTGCGCGGCTGCTTTCCAAGAGGCAGCGTCGGGCAGCACTTGCCCCGTTAACTCGCGCAACTCTCGCAAGCTGGGTTTGAACATGTACACACCTTCTTTCAGTGCCACATGCAAGGCAGGCCCATTGGTGTCTAAAACGACCCGCACCCCCTGCGACTTGGCCAAGGCTGCAAG
The DNA here is from genome assembly GCF_002943475.1 of Limnohabitans sp. TS-CS-82. Lineage (NCBI taxonomy): Bacteria > Pseudomonadati > Pseudomonadota > Betaproteobacteria > Burkholderiales > Comamonadaceae > Limnohabitans > Limnohabitans sp. TS-CS-82. The sequence continues at coordinate 108,094 of NZ_PTQX01000015.1, forward strand.
GCGCGCATAAAAATCGGTGGGCACACCGGGTGCCAAGCCGCCGCTGATGACCAAAAACTGTTTGGGCATGTGATGCACCACATAGCCAAAACATGCTTCGTATTCGGCCATTGAAACGGTGGGGCCGGGCAGCACAAAACGAAAATCGTGACCGCTGCTGAGTTCGTGTGCGGAGAAGCTCTCGCGTGTTTCTTCTGCGATCGGCACCAAGTGACAGTGCACTTTCTCTGCGCGCATCAACTGGTGATGGCGTTCGCCGGTCACGCCGCCCGCCAAGTACAAAGCGACGCAGTTGGCGCCCAAGCGGTGCAACACACGCGCCACATTCACACCGCCCCCGCCCGGATGTTTGATGGCTGGGCCGCAGCGCATTTTGTGGGTGTCAGACACACGGTCAATCGTGGTCAGCACATCCAAGGCTGGATTGAGGGTGACGGTCAGGATGTCGGTCATGGCTGTACTTTCTGTGTAAGACGCATCCACAGCGCATGGCCCAAGTAGGCCACGATGGCGCCATTCAATGCCACGATGCCCGCGTTGACCCAAGAGAGTTCATGGATCAAGTGCACCACCTCGAAGGGAATGTAAATTCTTCTCGAAAATGCCCCCGAATACTCTGTTCATGCGTGGACTTTAGGTGGACTTAACCCAAGCGTTTGTGATGCCGCGCAATTTGCAAGCGCACCTGCGCAGGTGCGGTGCCCCCCAGCGTGTTGCGGGCATTCAGCGAGCCTTGCAGGCTGAGCGGACCAAACACATCGGCTTCGATGCGGCTGTCGAACTTTTGCAGGGTTTCGAGCGGCAGCTCTGACAGGTCCACACCCAAGCCTTGGGCGGTCTTGACCGCATGGGCCACCACTTCGTGGGCATCGCGAAACGGCAATCCTTTTTTCACCAAGTAGTCGGCCAAGTCGGTGGCGGTGGCGTAGCCTTTTTTCACGGCCGCTTCCATGGCGGCGGCGTTGACGGTGATGCCGCCTTCTTTTTGGCCTGTGGCCGGGTTGACCTGGCCGCCCACCATTTCGCTGAAGATGCGCAGCGTGTCTTTGAGCGTGTCCACCGTGTCGAACAGTGGCTCTTTGTCTTCCTGGTTGTCCTTGTTGTAGGCCAGGGGCTGGCCCTTCATCAAGGTGATCAAGCCCATCAGGTGGCCGACCACACGACCGGTTTTGCCGCGTGCCAACTCGGGCACGTCGGGGTTTTTCTTCTGCGGCATGATGGACGAGCCGGTGGTGAAGCGGTCGGCAATGCGCACAAAGCCAAAGTTCTGGCTCATCCACAAGATCAGTTCTTCACTGAAGCGGCTGATGTGCACCATGCACAGGCTGGCGGCGGCGGTGAACTCGATGGCAAAGTCGCGGTCACTCACGCCGTCCAGGCTGTTTTGGCTGACCTGTGGGTTGCCGTGTTCATCGACCATGCCCAGGGTGCGGGCCACGCGCTCGCGGTCCAGGGGGTAGGTGGTGCCGGCCAAGGCGGCGCTGCCCAGCGGCAGGCGGTTGGTGCGGCGGCGCACGTCGCTCATGCGCTCGGCATCTCGGCTGAACATCTCGACATAGGCCAGCAGGTGGTGCGCAAAGCTCACGGGCTGGGCCACTTGCAGGTGGGTGAAGCCGGGCATGATGACCTCGACGTTTTGCTCGGCCACATCCACCAGTGACTTTTGCAAATCAACCAACAAGTCGATGATCAGGTCCATCTCGCTGCGCAACCACAGGCGCACATCGGTGGCCACCTGGTCGTTGCGGCTGCGGCCGGTGTGCAGGCGCTTGCCAGCATCGCCCACCAAGGTGGTCAGGCGTGCTTCGATGTTCAGGTGCACGTCTTCCAGGTCGAGCTTCCACTCAAAAGCGCCAGATTCAATTTCTTGGGTGATCTGCGCCATGCCGCGCTGGATGTCGGCCAGGTCGCTGGCGCCGATGATTTTTTGCGCGGCCAGCATCTCGGCGTGGGCCAGGCTGCCGGTGATGTCGGCTTGCCACAGGCGCTTGTCAAAGAACACGCTGGCGGTGTAGCGCTTGACCAACTCGCTCATGGGTTCTGAAAAGAGCGCGGACCAGGCTTGGGATTTTTTGTCGAGTTGGTTTGTCATAGGTGGGGGATTTTATCGGGCGGATGGCGCACTGCTAACATTTACAGCTATTGAGCCAAGCTTTTTCACCAGCGAGTTTTTGTTTTGTCCACTGCCCCCACAACCCCCGTTTCCCTGACCATCGCCACCCGCGAAAGCCGCTTGGCCATGTGGCAGGCCGAGCATGTTCAAGCTTTGCTGCAGGCCCAAGGCCACAGCGTGGCATTGCTGGGCATGACCACACAGGGCGATCAAATTTTGGACCGCAGTTTGAGCAAAGTGGGCGGCAAAGGCCTGTTTGTGAAAGAACTTGAAGTGGCGTTGGAAGAAGGCCGCGCCAATTTGGCCGTGCATTCGCTCAAAGACGTGCCCATGGATTTGCCAGAAGGCTTTGACCTCGCCTGCGTGATGACCCGCGAAGACCCGCGTGATGCGTGGGTGTCGTCCAAATACGCGCACCTGAATGATTTGCCACACGGCGCGGTGGTGGGCACGTCTAGCCTGCGCCGTACCGTGCTGCTGCGCGCCCTGCGACCCGATTTGAAGATCGAGCCCCTGCGCGGCAACCTCGACACCCGTTTGCGCAAGCTGGACGAAGGTCAGTACGACGGCATTGTGTTGGCCGCTGCTGGCCTCAAACGTTTGGGTTTGGGCGAGCGCATTCGCCACATTTTTGAAACGACCGAAATGCTGCCCGCTGCAGGGCAGGGTGCGTTAGGCATTGAGGTGCGCAGCCACCGTGCCGATGTGGCCCAAGCCTTGGCCCCGCTGGCCGATGCCGCCACTTGGTTGACGGTGACGGCTGAGCGCGCCGTGAGCCGCGCCATGGGCGGCAGTTGTTCCATGCCTTTGGCTGCGCACGCCACGTTGACCGATGGCGTGTTGCGCTTGCAAGCCGCTTGGGGCGACCCCGAAGGTGCCCCCGTGCTGTTGCGTGCCGAAACCCAGCAAGCCATGAACGCAGCTGACCCCGCCTCGCGTGAGTTGGCCCGTCAATTGGGCGAAGCTGTGGCGGCGCAATTGCGAAGCCTAGGCGCGCACTGATCGGGGCGTTTCAGGCCATGCGTTTGGTCATCACCCGACCTGCTGGCGACGCTGCGTCGTGGGTGAGCGCTTTAGAAGCGGCGGGTCATGAGGCTTGGGTGTTGCCCTTGATCGACATCGCACCCGTTGCCGATCCGCAGGCTGTGCAACAGGCGTGGGCGCAGTGGCCCGACTTTCACGCGGTGATGTTTGTCAGTGCACAAGCCGTGCGTTACTTCTTTGACAGCCAACCCGTGGCCCTGCGTGCGGATGCGTGTCAGGCGATGCATTCGGATGGGGCGAGCGGTCCGCGCTGCTGGGCCACAGGCCCCGGCACGCGCAAGGCCTTGCTGAGCGCAGGCGTTCCTGCTGCGTGCATCGACAGCCCGCCCGAACATGAGGCCCAGTTCGACTCCGAAGCGCTGTGGCGCGTGGTGGCGTCGCAAGTGCAAGCGCTCACCCCTTTGGATTCAGGTGAGCCTCGGCAGGGGTTAACTTCTGGGCAAGGTGCTGCCAGCGCTGGTGCTTCTGCGCAACCCGCTGTTTTGATCGTGCGCGGCAGCGACGAAGGCGCGTCTGCGGCGCAAGCCAAGAGCGGTTCAGGTCGCGATTGGTTGACGCAGCAGTTGCAAGCCTGCGGTGTGACGGTCGCGTGGGTGGCCGCGTATGCGCGCAGCGCGCCGGTGTGGACGCCCGCGCAACGCCAGCAAGCCACACAAGCCGCGACCGACGGCAGCGTGTGGTGTTTTAGCAGTTCTCAGGCTGTCACGCATTTGCAGCAGCTGTTGCCAGCGCAAAACTGGGCCACCGCGCGATGCATTGCCACGCATGCGCGGATTGCGCAAACGGCCGAATCGCTTGGTTTTGGTGAGATTCACACGGCACGCCCCCTGGTAGCCGACGTGGTGGCCTCATTAGAATCACTGGCATGAAGCCAGAGCACGTCGAACCCCCTCCAATTCCAGCCTCTAACGAGCCCGTCACCGAGCCCGTCACCAACTCAGGGCCCGCGTCTGTGGCCGCGCCCGACGTCGCTGTGGCGACGCCAACCGCCGTGTCGGCCTCCAGCGATACGCCTTGGCTGCTGCGTGGTGTGGGCGTGGTGGCCGTGATTGGCGCCGTGGGCATGGGGCTGATGTGGTCCAAGCTCAACGGCATTCAAGAGCAACTCGCGCTGCAAAGCGCGGACACGGGCAGCAAAGCGGTGGAGGCCAAAGCCGCGTCTAAACAAGCCGAAGAACTGGCCCGCGAAACCGCCGCCCGTTTGGCCGTGACCGATGCCAAGCTCAGCGAAGTGGCGCTGCAACGCACGCAGCTCGAAGAGTTGATGCAAAGCCTGTCGCGCTCGCGCGATGAAAACTTGGTGGTCGACATCGAGTCGGCCATTCGCTTGGCGCAGCAACAGTCGCAACTCACCGGCAGCGTGCAGCCTTTGCTGGCTGCGCTCAATTCTGCCGAGCAGCGTTTGAACAAAGTGGCTCAACCTCGCTTGGCCCCGCTGCTGCGCGCTGTCACGCGTGACATTGAGCGCATCAAACAATCGGCGGTGGCAGACACGCCCAACTTGCTGTTCAAACTCGACGAGTTGGTGCGCGCGGTGGACACCTTGCCCTTGCTCAACGCCGTCGGTGCGGCAGCGCCCAAACCCAAAGCGCCACAGCCTGTGGCGCAGACCACTTGGGCACGGGCCATCAGCATGAGTTGGTGGGAGCAAGTGCTGGCCGATGTCTGGGACGACGCGCGCAGCTTGGTGCGCGTGAGCCGCATCGACCGCCCCGAAGCCAGCCTCTTGGCCCCTGATCAGAGCTTTTTTGTGCGCGAAAACCTGAAGCTGCGTTTGCTCAATGCGCGCTTGGCTTTGCTGGCCCGTCACTTTGAGGTGGTGCGTTCCGACTTGGCGCAAGCCACCGACGATTTGGTGCAGTACTTTGACACCAGCAGTCGCAGCGGCGCTGCCACTTTGGCGCTGGCGCGTGAGGTGCAGGCGCAGTCCAAGCAAACGGAGTTGCCGCGGGTGGACGACACCCTAGCCGCACTCACCACAGCTGCAGCGGGGCGTTGAGATGCGAGCCGCTTTGTGGTTGATTGCGCTGTTCGCGGTGGCCGTGGCCTCGGCGTTGTTGGCGGGGGGGAACAACAGCACGGTGACCGTGTTTTGGTCGCCGTACCGCGTCGATTTGTCGATGAATTTGGTGTTGCTGTTGCTGGTGGTGCTGTTCACAGTGCTGCACTTTGCGTTGCGGGCCTTGTCGGCTTTGTTTGAATTGCCGCACCAAGCACGACGCTGGCGTTTGCAACAAAAAGAACGTGCCATGCACGCCATGCTGCTTGACGGGTTGACGCAGTTGATGAGCGGGCGATATGTGCGTTCGGCCAAGTCCGCTGAGCAAGTGCTGCGCTTGGAGGTGTTGCTGGCGCAGACGCGTACGGCCGACGATGTTGCACCTCGCCATGTGCAGCAGTTGCGCGTGTTATCGCATTTGATGGCCGCCGAAAGTGCGCAAGCCTTGCGCGACCGCGAAGCCCGTGAAACCCATTTGCAAGCGGTGCTGGACGAAGCCCAAGGCAGCACCAGCGAAGCGGTGTTGGAAGTGGTGGAGGCTGCGCAACTCAGTGCCGCCCGTTGGTCGCTGAGCGACCGCGATGCACCTGCTGCGCTGCGTTGGTTGGATGGTTTGCGTCAAGGCACAGCACGCCGCACGTTGGCATTGCGCATGCGCCTGAAGGCTTCGCGCATTGAGCACAAATTTGAAGAGGCGTTGGACACGGCACGTTTGCTGTCTAAGCACGGCGCGTTCACCGGCGCTGCTGCGCACAGTTTGTTGCGTGAGTTGGCCATTGCCAGCCTCAACAACGCCCATGACAGCGCGCAGCTGCAACGTGCTTGGGACGGGTTGGAGCGTCAAGAACGCGACTTACCCGAGGTGGTGTTGCACGCGGCAGACCGCATGATGCGCTTGAGCGGTGATGCCAACTTGGTGATGCCTTGGCTGACCCCGCTGTGGAACCGCATGGTGCAGCAGCCCGACAGTTGCACGCCCGACATGCGTCTGCGCGTGACACACATGCTGGCGCGTGCGTTGGTCTTGTTGCCCGTTGATGCCGAATGGTTGGCCAGCATCGAGCGCGCACGCCAGACTTACCCGCGTTGGGTGGAGTTGTCGTATCTGGCCGGCATGGTGTGCTGGCACCACGCACTGTGGGGCAAGGCACAGCAGATGCTGGAGCAGGCGGCGCCTCAGTTGTCTGTGCCTGAAATGCAGCGTCAGGCTTGGCGCACCTTGGCTCTTTTGGCCGAGCACAAAGAAGAAACGACGCGTGCCCAGATGTGCTGGAAACGCGCCGCTGAAGTGACCTTGGTTTGAAAGTGATGCTGGCTGAAAACGCTCAATGCCTTGATGCCTTGATGCATGGATGTGCAGCTGCACATAAAAAACATGCCCTGACATAAGCATGAAAGTCAGGATGGGGACCCCAAACAAAAACGGCCTAGAGTGATCTAGGCCGTTTTGTTTGGTGCTTCCATCACCCCTTGCGGGGTGGGGTGGTTTACAGGTCCTTGCGGGTCTCAACCAGTACCAGAGGGCCTTCGTCCACGACCACGACAGGTGGGCGTTCGCGGGGCACATGCACGGGCTTGGGCTCTGCCGCAATGGCGGCTTGAACGGCTGCGACGCGATCTGCATCTGAATTTACCCATTCCAAACCACTGCCTTGGGCAATGGCGTGTAACTCAGGCAAAGACAAAGCAAACGCTTGCACTTTAGGCATGCTGTTGGCAGCCGCTGGCGCAGTTTGCGCCACAGCTGTTGCAGGCGCTGGTGCAGCTTCTTGTGCTTCACGGCGAGGCGCACGGTCTTCACGAGGTGCGCGCTCTTCACGTGAGGTACGTGCTTCGCGGGGTGCACGTTCGCGAGGCTCTTGCTCGTGGCGAACTTCGGGCTCGCGACGCTCGTCTTGCGCATGCTGGACGGGGGCTTCGTGGCTGGTTTCGCCGCCGTTGTCGGCTGCGGGTGCGTCACCTTCTTCACGTGGGCCACGTTCGGCACGCTCGCCACCGCGTTCGCGGCGGTCACGGCCGTAGCGGTCACGTGAACGGCGTTCACGACGCTCGCCACCGTTGTCGTCGGTTTGCGGGGCTTGGCCGTCTTGGGCCGCTGCGTTCACGTCGAGTGGCAAGGCTTCTGTTTGGCCTGCGTCGTCTTGGCGAGGAGCGCGTTCACGGCGACCTTCACCGCGGCCTTCGCCACGGGGTGCGCGTTCGCGACGGCCTTCAGAGCGACCTTCACCACGCGGTGCGTCATTGCGGGTTTCACCGTTCTCGTCCGTGCGGGCTTCTTCGCTGCGTTGTTCCCCGCGTGTGTCAGCACGTTGCTCGCCGCGCTCTTCACGCGCCATGCGTTCGTTGCGGGCTTTGCTGCGGGCTTCGGCTTGCGCTTCGGGGCTGGCGTTGTCTAAAGCTGCTTGGCCTTCAGGGGCGCGACCGTTTTGTGCGTCACCGGTTTGACGGTTGCCGCCACGGTTGCGGTCTTGGCGTGGGCCACGACCTTCACCGCGAGGTTCGTTGCGACCGCCTTCACCGCGTTCGTTGCGGTTTTCGAGGTTGCGTTCGCCGCGCTCTGGACGCTCTGCGCGCTCAGGACGATCACCGCCGCGTTCTGGACGGCCTTCGCCGCGTTGCTCGGTGCCACGTTCTGCACGTTCGCCACCACGCTCGGTGCGTTCGCCGTTACGGCCACCGCGACCACCACGGCCACCGCGTGCCGAGGCACCGCGACCGTCGCGACGTTCTTCTTTGCGCTCGCTGGGCTTTTTCTCTTCCACAGCAGGCTTGGCCGTTTCAGCGTTGCCGCTACCAAACAAACCTTTGATCCAACCGAACAAGCCTTTGCTGGCTGGTGCTGCAGCGGCAACGGGTGCGGCTGCTTTAGCGGCTGCAGGTGCAGCTGCCTTGGGCGCGGCCACAGGCTTGGGCAAGTGCACCGGTGCGGGCGCATCAGGCAAGACGCCTTTGATGATGGGCGTTTGCTTGTTGGTGGGTTCTTGCGAGCGACGGGTCACGGCGGTTGGGTCTTCCACCACTTCGACCATCTTGTAGCTGGGCTCAATGCGGTCCAAACGCGGGTCGTCGTGCTTCAAACGCTCCAACTTGTAGTTGGGGGTTTCGAGCGACTTGTTGGGCACCAGCAGCACGTTCAAGCGTTGTTGAATTTCGATCTTGGCAATCTCGGTGCGCTTTTCGTTCAACAAGAACGAGGCCACTTCCACCGGCACTTGGGCGTACACAGCGGCCGTGTTGTCCTTCATGGCCTCTTCTTGGATGATGCGCAAGATTTGCAGCGCCGAGCTCTCGGTGTCGCGCACGTGGCCAGAGCCACCGCAGCGTGGGCAAGGAATCGAAGCACCTTCGCTCAGCGCAGGGCGCAAGCGCTGGCGGCTCATTTCCATCAAGCCGAATTTGCTGATGGTGCCGAACTGCACGCGGGCGCGGTCTTGACGCAGCGCATCGCGCAAGCGGTTTTCCACGTCACGGCGGTTGCGGCTTTCGTCCATGTCAATGAAGTCGATGACGATCAGGCCGCCCAAGTCGCGCAAGCGCATTTGGCGGGCCACTTCGTCGGCGGCTTCGAGGTTGGTACGGGTCGCTGTTTCTTCGATGTCGCCGCCTTTGATGGCGCGGGCCGAGTTGACGTCCACCGAGACCAAGGCTTCGGTGTGGTCAATCACAATCGCGCCGCCGGAGGGCAGGTTGACGGTGCGGGCGTAGGCCGACTCGATTTGGTGTTCGATTTGGAAGCGGCTGAACAGCGGCGTTTCGTCCGTGTAGCGTTTCACGCGGGCGGCATGCTCGGGCATGACGTGGGCCATGAACTGCTGCGCTTGGTCGTAAATGTCATCGGTGTCGATCAGGATGTCGCCGATGTCGTGGTTGAAGTAGTCGCGGATGGCGCGGATGACCAAGCTCGATTCTTGGTAAATCAAGAACGCGCCTTTGGCACCTTTGGCGCCATCGATGGCGGTCCACAACTTGAGCAAGTAGTTCAAGTCCCACTGCAACTCAGGGGCGCTGCGGCCAATGCCTGCGGTGCGCGCGATGATGGACATGCCGTTGGGGTATTCCAACTGGTCCATGGCTTCTTTGAGCTCTGCGCGGTCGTCACCCTCGATGCGACGGCTGACGCCGCCACCGCGTGGGTTGTTGGGCATGAGCACCACGTAGCGACCGGCCAAGCTGACGAAGGTGGTGAGGGCTGCGCCCTTGTTGCCACGTTCTTCTTTTTCCACTTGGACCAACAGTTCTTGGCCTTCTTTGATGACGTCTTGGATGCGCGCTTGGCTCACCGACACGCCTTGGGCGAAGTACTGTTTGGAGATTTCTTTGAAGGGCAAGAAGCCGTGGCGGTCTTCGCCGTAGTCCACAAAGCAAGCTTCGAGCGAGGGCTCGACACGGGTCACAACGGCTTTGTAAATGTTGCCTTTGCGCTGTTCGCGGCCTTCAATTTCGATTTCGTAGTCGAGCAGTTTTTGACCGTCGACGATGGCCAGGCGGCGTTCTTCCGACTGGGTGGCATTGATGAGCATCCGTTTCATGATGCAGTCCTTCACGTTCTAAATCTTCACAGGCCCATGACGGGCCAACGATGCCGGAACGAACGTCAGAAAACGAAGGGAATTGCCGCTGAGACCGTCGCCGCTGCGCTAATCAAGTGTGAGATTAGCGAAGGGGACGGTGGTTGGGCGCGTGGATAAGGGCAAGAAGTCGCGGTTGTCCTGTTGTCGAGTGCGTGGCTTGATGAGCCGGTGCAGGGGAGACAGGGCTGGTCCAGCGGGCAAAGATGCGACGCGCAACGCTGCACACAGTTCGTGGCAAAAGCCACTCTGTACAGAGTTCTATCAACATCCACATTGCCACAACCATCGTTTTTGCTTCTCGCAGTGATCCGTTGTGAAGGCTTTTTAAAAAGAGCCGCCACAACTTGGGGTATTCCATTTCGGTGTTTTCTGAGCATCGGCTCATCTTTTGGGGCGAGTGCCACTCAGTCTCTTGGGTACTGTGTCTGCGTCTCGGGCACAAAAGGGGCATCGACCTTACCGCGTTTGTCAGTCCATGATCTAATCTGTGTTAAATCAAGGACTTAGAGCAAAACGCTGGTGAATCACATTATAGGGGCTACGGCCCCAACCCCTACCCCCTCGGTAAAAACCCTGACCGTCGACGAAGACTCGGCCGGTCAGCGCTTGGACAACTTCCTCATGCGCCACCTCAAAGGCGTGCCCAAGACCCACGTCTACCGCATCATCCGTTCCGGCGAAGTGCGGGTGAATAAGGGGCGTGCGTCGGCTGAGCAGCGTGTGGAGACGGGCGACTTGGTGCGCTTGCCGCCCGTGCGCATCTCGGCTCAGGTGCAGGCCAAGGCCGATGCACCGGCTCCCGCCCGTGAATTCCCCGTGCTGATGGAAGACGAGGCCATGATGGCCATCGACAAGCCCGCAGGCGTAGCGGTGCACGGTGGCAGCGGCGTGAGTTTTGGCGTGATCGAGCAACTGCGCCGCGCCCGACCTGCGTCCACCAACTTGGAGCTGGTGCACCGCTTAGACCGCGAAACCTCGGGTGTCTTGTTGGTCGCCAAAAAACGCAGCGCGCTGAAGCATTTGCAAGACCAGTTCCGCGACCGTGAAACCGGCAAAACCTACATGGCTTTGGTGCTGGGGCTGTGGCCGTCCAACAAGAAGGTGATTGACCTTCCGTTGATGAAATACACGGTCGACACGGGCGTGGGCGAGGGCGAACGTCGCGTCAAAGTGGTGGGCAAAGACGACCCCAACGGCATGCGTTCCATCACCTTGGTGCGCGTGGCGCGCACGGTCGGACCGTTCACTTTGCTGGAGGTGACCATCAAAACAGGTCGCACCCATCAAATTCGCGTGCATTTGGCCAGCCAAGGTCATCCGATTGCGGGTGACGACAAATACGGTGAGTTCGAGAAAAATAAGCAATTGCAAAAAATGGGCCTCAAGCGCATGTTTTTGCATGCTTGGCAGCTGAAGTTTCAACACCCGCAAAGCGGGCGTTTGGTCAGTTTGCAAGCGCCGTTACCGCCCGAGTTGCAAAATTTTGTGGACTCGGTGCAGCCGCCCATCATCCAACCCCATCTCGACGTTTAAGCCATGCGCCCACGCCAGTTTGATTTGATTGCCTTCGATTGGGACGGCACGCTGTTTGACTCCACGCAAATCATCACCCGCTGTATTCAGTCAGCGGTGGTCGATGTCGGGGGCGCCAAGCCCACGCAAGAAGCCGCTTCCTATGTGATTGGCATGGCGCTCATGCAAGCCTTGGCCCATGCGGCGCCCGATGTGCCGCAAGACAAGTACCCGCTGTTGGGCGAGCGTTACCGCTTTCACTACATGAAGCATGCCAACGACATCAGTCTGTTTGACGGCGTGCTGCCCATGTTGACCGCCTTGCGCGAACGTCACCATTGGTTGACGGTGGCCACGGGCAAAAGTCGCCGTGGTTTGGACGATGCACTGCACACCTCCGAGCTCAAAGGCGTGTTCGATGGCTCACGCACGGCCGACGAAACGGTAGGCAAGCCGCATCCGCGCATGTTGCATGAGCTGATGCGCGAGTTTGGCGTGGACCCTGAACGCACCTTGATGATTGGCGACACCACCCACGATTTGCAAATGGCGGTGAACGCCGGCTGTGCCAGTGTGGGCGTGAGCTACGGCGCGCACGACCACGGCCAGTTTGAGCCTCTGAATCCCCGCTTTGTGGCGCACAACGTGAGGGAGTTGCACGATTGGTTGTTGGCCCATGCCTGATCAAGCGGCATCCCTCATTCCTCTGTGCAACAGTGCCGATCTGGCCGAGGCTGGCCGCGCTGTGCCGTTTGATGTGGTGTATGCCGGTCAAACGTGCCGCGCATTTGCCATTCGTTTTGAAGGCCAGCCGCAGGCTTACCTCAACCGCTGCACCCATGTGGCAATGGAGATGGATTTCCAGCCCGATCAGTTTTTTGACGCCAGTGGTCGTTGGTTGCTGTGTGCCACCCACGGCGCCGCTTATGCGCCTGATACGGGCGCGTGTGCGGGTGGTCCGTGTCGCGGCGGCTTGGTCAAAATTGACCTCTCTGAGGCCGATGGCGTGGTGCACTGGCATACTGCTTACAACTTGAAACCGTTTGAGTTTCTGGATTGATTTTTTGCTTTTTATTCTTAAGAGTCTGTCATGTCTGAGTCTTCAATGCCCCCTGAAACCCCTAGCCACAAAACCGTGTGGGAGCGCGACACCTTAGAGCGTTTGGCCTTCGCCACGCTGGCAGAGCAACGCGCGAGCCGACGCTGGCGCATCTTTTTCCGCATGGCATGGCTGCTGTTGGCCATTGTGTTGGTGTGGACGGGGGCGCAACGTGCAGGTGTTGGGGGCAGCAACCCCAGCCAACCTCACACAGCCGTGGTGGCGATCAAAGGCGAAATCGCCGATGGCGCCGATGCCAGTGCCGAGTGGATCGTCACCGCCTTGCGTGCCGCTTTTGAAGATGACGGCGCCCAAGCGGTGGTGTTGCTCATCAATTCACCTGGCGGTAGCCCCGTGCAAGCCGGCATCATCAATGATGAAATTCGCCGCTTGAAAGAAAAGCACAAGAAGCCGGTCTATGCGGTGGTGGAAGAGTCGTGCGCGTCCGCCGCTTATTACATTGCTGTGGCCGCGGATCAAATTTACGTGGACAAGGCCAGCATCGTTGGCAGCATTGGCGTGTTGATGGATGGCTTTGGCTTCACGGGTTTGATGGACAAGTTGGGTGTCGAACGTCGCTTGATGACGGCGGGCGAGAACAAAGGATTTTTAGACCCTTTCAGCCCTCAAACCAAAAACCAACGCGCACACGCCCAAACGTTGTTGGACCAAATTCACCAGCAGTTCATTCAGGTGGTGCGTGAAGGTCGCGGTCAACGTTTGAAAGAAACGCCCGAGATGTTCAGCGGCCTGTTCTGGAGCGGCCAGCAGGCCATCGAACTGGGTTTGGCTGACGGTTTGGGCAACTTAGACTTCGTGGCGCGCGAGGTGGTGAAGGCCGAAGACATCATCGACTACACCCGTCACGACAACGTGGCCGAGCGTCTGGCCAAGCGCTTTGGCGCGGCGATGGGCGAAGGCGCGGTGCACGCTTTGCAGCGTCAACCGGCCGTTCGCTGAGCACAAGTCGCGCTCATTTGCCGATCAAAAACACGGTCGGCTCACCTGAAATTTGCGATTTCCCAGCGCTGCGCCAAGCTTGCACGGTTTGGCTGTGCACTTGCATGCTGGGTAAGGTCAAGCCGCTGGCGCGAGCCAAACGCGTGTTGCCTTGTAGGCCGTTGACCAAGGCTTCCCAGAGGGCTTGGTTGCGGTAAGGCGTTTCGATGAAGAGTTGGGTTTGGCCTGTTTTTTGGGCCAAGTTTTCCAACTCACGCAGACGTTGCGTGCGGGCTGCGCCGTCTTGCGGCAAGTAGCCGACAAACGCAAAATTTTGCCCATTCAAGCCGCTCGCTGCCAAGGCCAGCAACAGTGAAACGGGGCCTACCAAGGGCACCACGCGCAAGCCCAGCGCATGCGCGGCGCGTACCACCGAAGAGCCAGGGTCTGCCACGGCGGGCATGCCGGCTTCGCTGACCAAGCCCACATCGGCGCCCGTCAATGCGGCTTTGAGCAAGGGTTTGGCATCAAAGTCACCGGTATGGTCGCCTTTTTTGTGCACTTCGCGGGGCAATTCAGTGATGGTGTTTTCTTGGATGGTTTTGGCCAACGGCACATGGGCGTCTACGCGTTTCAAAAAGGCGCGTGTGCTTTTGGCGTTCTCAGTCACCCAATGTGTGATGCCTGCGGCGATGCGCAAGGTTTCTTGCGGCAGCACATCGGTGATGGGGGCTTGGGTGTCGCAGCCAAAGTCCAGTGGGGTGGGGACCAAATAGAGGGTGCCTTTGGTCGTGCTCATGGTTGGATGGCTCTCAATAAGTCAATGCCTGCCGCGCGCAGCATGCGGGCGGTGCGGATGAGGGGGAGGCCAATCAAGGCAGTCGGATCGTCGTTGTCAATGGCGTCGAGCAGGGCGATGCCGAGGCCTTCGCTTTTGGCGCTGCCAGCGCAGTCGTAGGGTTCTTCGGCTCTTAAATACGCTTCGATTTCGGCGTCGCTCAGGTCGCGAAAGCGCACCTTGACTTGTGCAACATCGAGTTGTTCAAACTGCGTGCGCAAGCAGACCACCGCCACGGCAGTTTGAAAGATGACCGTTTGGCCGCGCATGCGCTGCAGTTGCTGCACGGCGCGCGCGTGGGTGCCGGGTTTGCCTAAAGGCTCGCCTTTCAAGTCGGCCACTTGGTCTGAGCCGATCACCACCGCTTCGGGGTGGTGTTGCGCCACGGCATGGGCTTTGGCAAGGGCCAAGCGACTTGCCAAAGCCAAGGGGGTTTCTTGTGAGAGAGGTGTTTCGTCCACATCGGGGGCGACCACGTCAAAGGGCACGCGCAAGCGGCTCAGCAGTTCGTGGCGGTAGCGGGAGGTGGAGCCCAAAATCAAAGCGGGCGTTGAGGTGTGAAGGTCAGACATGGCATGGATTCTCTTACACTGCCAAGCATGAAAAACGACATGAACCCCTCTCATTTAGATGTTGCCGCTTTTGCGAAAGCTCAAGTTCGCCTAGAAGGTGACACGCCTTTGGCGCAGTTCGCGCGTTTGGCCGAAGACTGCGCGGGCGAGTTGACGGGCAACGTGACGTGGGCGGCGCAGGGCGCGATGGAGCCGCAGTCTGGCGGTCAAGATGAGGTGTGGCTGCATGTGGAAGCGCATACCCACGTACCGTTGACGTGTCAGCGCTGCTTGAGTCCTGTGTCTGTGGCGCTTGAGATTGCCCAAGATTTCCGTTTCGTGGCCGATGAAGAGACCGCCATCGCCGAGGACGAAGAGTCCGAAGAGGATGTGTTGGTCATGACCGATGCCTTTGATTTGATGGAACTCATTGAGGATGAGTTGCTCATGTCTTTGCCGCTGGTGCCTATGCATCAAGCATGTCTGAGTGAGCAGACCCCCATTTCCAAGGAGGAAGAGGCCATTCTTTCGCAAGAAAAACCCAATCCATTTGCGGTTCTCGCGGCGCTGAAAACGCGCAAGTCCTAAAAACCGAGGAGTTGGGCTATAATTTAAGGCTTCGTGTCACGCTGACCCCGGTTGGTTTGTGGCCCAATGATCAACCACATTTAGTTCCAGGAGCCGATCATGGCTGTTCAGCAAAACAAAAAATCTCCTTCCAAGCGCGGTATGCACAACTCGCACACAGCTTTGACCGCTCCCGGTACAGCTGTTGAGCCAACCACCGGCGAAATCCACTTGCGTCACCACATCAGCCCTACAGGCTTCTACCGTGGCCGTAAAGTGTTGAAAACCAAATCAGAAGCTTAATTTCTCTGCTTCTCACTGGCCCGTGGCCCTTTAGGGTGCCTCGGGCTTTTGTTTTTTTGCGAGAGCCCAAATGATCACTGTATCTGTCGATTGCATGGGCGGCGACCATGGTCCGCGCGTCACATTGGCGGCATGCCGCCGCTTTTTAGAGACTCACGCGGACGCACAACTGTTGTTGGTGGGTTTGCCTGAGGCTTTGTCTTCATTCGTACATCCGCGTGCGCGGGTGGTGGCGGCCACGGAGGTCGTGGCGATGGATGACCCAATCGAAGTGGCGCTGCGTCGCAAGAAAAACTCGTCCATGCGGGTGGCGATTGAGCAAGTCAAAGACGGTGCTGCACAAGCTGCGGTGTCCGCCGGTAACACGGGCGCCTTGATGGCGATTGCACGTTACGTACTCAAGACCATGGACGGCATTGACCGCCCAGCCATCGCAGGGCGCATGCCTAACTTCAAAGGTGGCGGTACCACCATGCTCGACCTAGGGGCCAACGTTGACTGTAGCCCCGAGCATTTGTTGCAGTTTGCGGTGTTGGGTTCGGCCTTGGTGTCGGTGTTGGATGACATTGAAAGCCCTTCTGTTGGCTTACTCAATATTGGTGAAGAGGCCATCAAAGGCAACGAAGTCATCAAAAAAACCTCCGAACTGTTGCGAACTGCTGCGAACGCTGGCGACTTGAATTTTTATGGCAATGTCGAAGGCAATGACATTTACCAAGGCACCGTTGATTTGATCGTCTGTGATGGCTTTGTCGGTAATGTGGCCCTGAAAGCCAGTGAAGGCTTGGCTCACAAGATCAGTGAAACGCTCAAAAATTCGTTTACACGCAGCATCTTCACGAAAATAGCAGCCTTTTTGTCTTATCCCGTTTTGTCTGACTTCAAAGACAAGGTGGACCACCGCCGTTACAACGGCGCGGCGTTGTTGGGCCTCAATGGCATCGTGTTCAAGAGCCACGGTTCTGCGGATGAAGTAGCCTTTGAGACCGCTTTGAACCGCGCGTATGATGCAGCCCACCATAACTTGCTCGAACGTGTGCGCTCTCGAATTGCCCATGCAGCACCTTTGCTGCTGTTAGGACAAACGAATCAAGTAGCCACCTGAGCCTACTGATTGATGACTCGTTTTTCCCGAATCACTGGCACCGGAAGTTTCCTCCCCCCTCGCCGGTTGACCAACGCCGATTTGGTCGCAGAGCTGGCAACACAAGGTGTTGAAAGTTCAGACGAATGGATCGTTGAACGCACAGGCATTCGTGCACGTCACTTTGCTGCGTCTGAGATCATGAGCAGTGATTTGGCGTTTGAAGCCGCTAAGCAAGCACTCGATGCCGCAGGCCGACGCCCCCAAGACATTGATTTGATCATCGTCGCCACGTCCACGCCGGACATGGTGTTCCCCTCAACCGCATGCATCTTGCAGCACAAGTTGGCGCAGTTGGACGAGGCGGCGGCGGGTATCGCTGGCGCGCCTGCCTTTGATGTGCAAGCTGTGTGCAGCGGCTTTATTTATGCGCTGACCGTGGCCGACGCCATGATCCGTGCGGGCTCTGCCAAACGTGCGTTGGTGGTGGGCTCTGAAATTTTCTCCCGCTTGCTGGATTTCCAAGACCGCACGACGTGCGTGTTGTTTGGTGACGGTGCGGGTGCCGTGGTGCTCGAAGCGTCAGAGACCCCTGGCATTTTGGCCACAGACATCCACGCCGACGGCAAGCATGTGGGCATCTTGTGTGTGCCGGGTCATGTGCGCAATGGCAACATTTTGGGCGACCCTGTGCTCAAGATGGACGGCCAAGCGGTGTTCAAACTCGCTGTGGGCTTGTTAGAAGGCGCGGCACGTACCGTGCTTGACAAAGCTGGCCTGAAAGACACGGATATCGATTGGTTGATTCCGCATCAAGCCAACATCCGCATCATCCAAAGCACCGCCAAAAAGCTGAAATTACCCATGGAGAAAGTGGTGCTGACCGTGCACGACCACGGCAACACCTCTGCGGCGTCCATTCCTTTGGCTTTGGACAAGGCCGTGCGCAGCGGTCAGGTCAAAGCAGGGCAGACACTCATGCTTGAGGGCGTGGGTGGTGGTTTCACTTGGGGCGCGGTGCTGCTCAAGTTGTAAGTCTGCATCAGACTTGATGTGACACACTTTTAAGACACGTTATGACTTCATTTGCTTTTGTATTTCCAGGTCAAGGCTCTCAATCCGTCGGCATGCTCGACGCTTGGGGCGACAACCCTGTGGTGGCGCAAACTTTGGCCGAGGCCTCTGACGCCATGGGCGAAGACCTGGCCAAGCTCATTCACGAGGGCCCCAAAGAAGCCTTGGGCCTGACCACCAACACCCAGCCTGTGATGTTGGTGTCTGCGGTGGCCGCTTACCGCGCGTGGCTGGCCGAAGGTGGTGCTGTGCCCAGCGTCGTGGCGGGCCATTCTTTGGGTGAGTATTCTGCGTTGGTCGCCTCGGGCGTGCTGACGCTGGCGCAAGCTGCGCCGTTGGTGCGCTTTCGTGCGCAAGCCATGCAAGACGCGGTGCCTGTGGGTACGGGCGCCATGGCCGCTATTTTGGGTATGCCTGCAAACCAAGTGATCGCGGGTTGTGCTGAAGCGCAAGCCACTTTCGGTGTCGGCTCTGCCGAAGTGGTGGAGGCGGTGAACTTCAACGACCCCGGTCAAACCGTGATCGCTGGCAGCAAAGCCGCGGTGGAGAAAGCGTGTGAAGTGCTCAAAGCCAACGGCGCCAAGCGCGCGTTGCCTTTGCCTGTCTCTGCCCCGTTTCACTCCAGCTTGATGAAGCCTGCCGCCGATCGATTGAAAGAAAAATTGGCGGCCACGACTTTTGCACCCGCACAAATTCCGTTGGTCAACAACATCGATGTCAGCATTGAAACCGATGCGGATCGCATGCGCGATGCCTTGTACCGTCAAGCCTTTGGCCCTGTTCGTTGGGTTGAGTGCGTGGCGGCCATCAAGGCGCGTGGCGTGACCACCTTGGTCGAGTGCGGCCCAGGTAAAGTGCTGGCGGGCATGACCAAGCGCATCGATGCCGAATTGACCGGCTTGCCTTTGTTTGACCCCGCCTCGTTGGCCGATGTCAAAGCCGCGCTCGCTTGAACCCTCTGAACCTATTTTTCGTATGACCCAACACACACAACACATCGCTTTGGTGACCGGTGCCTCACGCGGCATTGGTGCTTCGATTGCGCAAGAACTGGCCAGCCAAGGTTACTTGGTCATTGGCACGGCGACGTCAGATGACGGTGCCGCCAAAATCAGCCAAGCGCTGTCAGCCCATGCCGGTTGCCGTGGCGCCAACTTGAACGTGAACGACGCTGCTGCCGTCGACGCGCTCATCGACAGCATCACCAAAGAACACGGCGCCTTGCATGTGTTGGTCAACAACGCTGGCATCACCCGCGACACCTTGGCCATGCGCATGAAGGACGACGACTGGGATGCCGTGCTCGACACCAACCTCAAAGCCGTTTTCCGTCTGTCGCGCGCCGTGATTCGCCCCATGATGAAGCAGCGCTACGGCCGCATCATCAGCATCACCAGCGTGGTGGGTGCATCTGGTAACCCCGGTCAAGCCAATTACGCTGCGGCCAAAGCCGGCGTGGCCGGTATGACCCGCGCTTTGGCGCGCGAGTTGGGCAGTCGCAACATCACGGTTAATTGCATTGCCCCCGGTTTCATCGAGACCGACATGACGGCGTCATTGCCTGAAGAACAGCAAAAAGCGTTGCTCAGTCAAATCCCCTTGGGGCACCTGGGCAAGCCTTCTGACATCGCACATGCCGTGGCTTATTTGGCCGGCGTGAACGCCAGTTATGTGACTGGCCAAGAATTGCATGTCAATGGCGGCATGTTCATGGCTTAAGAGCTCTGAAGCCGTCAAAATCAAACAGAATTAATACGGTCGGTCCGTCCGGTTAAAATTGCGGACTTATTCACAACCCTCTGAGGGAACCCATGAGCGATATCGAAACACGTGTCAAAAAAATCATTGCCGAACAACTTGGCGTGGAAGAGTCACAAGTCACCAATGAAAAAGCCTTCGTGGCTGATTTGGGTGCCGACTCCCTGGACACCGTGGAACTGGTGATGGCCTTGGAAGACGAATTCGGGATTGAAATTCCTGATGAAGATGCCGAGAAAATCAACACCGTGCAAAACGCGATCGATTACGCGTTGACCCACAAAAAAGCCTAATTACTAGGAACTTCCGCATGAGCCGTCGTCGCGTTGTAGTGACCGGTCTAGGTTGTATCAGCCCCGTGGGTAACACGGTCGCTGACGCCTGGGCCAATCTTTTGGCCGGTAAATCCGGCATTGGCACCATCACTCGTTTTGATGCGTCCAATATCAACTGCCATTTCGCAGGTGAAGTGAAAGATTTAGATTTGGACCAATACATTTCGCCCAAAGAGGCGAGGTCGATGGACAAGTTCATCCACTACGGTGTGGCGGCAGCCATGCAAGCCGTTCAAGACTCAGGGTTAGCCACTGGCGATGCCCTGAGCGAAGAAGAAGCGACGCGCATTGGCGTCGTGATTGGCTCTGGCATTGGCGGCTTGCCGCTGATCGAAGACATGCACAGCGAACTGTTGGCCAAAGGCCCACGTCGCATTTCGCCGTTCTTCGTGCCAGCGTCCATCATCAACATGATTTCTGGTCACGTGTCCATGCGTTTTGGCTTCAAAGGCCCGAACCTGGCCGTGGTCACAGCCTGTACCACGGGCTTACACAGCATCGGTGAAGCGGGTCGTCACATTGAGTACGGCGATGCCGACGTGATGATTGCAGGCGGCTCCGAGTGCTGTATGTCGCCTTTGGGCGTGGGTGGCTTTGCCTCCATGCGCGCACTGTCGACACGCAACGACGATCCCGCGACCGCCTCGCGTCCTTGGGACCGCGACCGCGATGGTTTCGTTTTGGGCGAAGGTGCGGGTGTGTTGGTGCTCGAAGAGTACGAACATGCCAAAGCACGCGGTGCCAAGATTTATGCAGAGTTGGGTGGCTACGGCTTGAGCGCCGACGCTGGCCACATGACGGCACCCAACATGGACGGTCCACGCCGCGCCATGCTCAGTGCGCTGCGCAACGCAGGTGTCAACGCCGATCAAGTCGATTACTTGAACGCGCATGGCACCTCTACGCCGCTGGGTGACATCAACGAAACCAATGCCATCAAAGCGGCTTTGGGCGATCACGCCAAGAAGACCGTGGTGAACTCCACCAAGTCGATGACCGGCCACTTGTTGGGCGGCGCTGGCGGTATTGAAAGCGTGTTCACGGTGTTGGCCATCCACCACCAAAAGAGCCCACCCACCATCAACATCTTCAACCAAGACCCCGAGTGCGACTTGGACTACTGCGCCAATGTGGCGCGTGACATGAAGATCGACGTTGCGCTGAAAAACAACTTCGGATTTGGCGGCACCAACGGCGCGTTAGTTTTTAAACGCATCTAAGGTTTTCGCCATGCACAACGCCCCATCGGTTTCATATCCGGTGGGGCGTTGTGCTTTTCAACGTGTCACTTTTGTCGCCTTGAGCGGCATCACAACCTCCGTGATGCTCGTTTGGTTCATGCTTCAGCCTGTGAGTTGGCCCATGTGTGTGAGTGCTCTAGCCACCTTAGTCGGCATCGTGCTCGGCTGGCGCAGTTGGCAAACGCCAGCGGGCACCCTGAGTTGGGATGGTCAGGTGTGGTGCTGGCACAGCCGCGGTGATCGCTTGGACGATGAAATTGGCCACATTGCCGTGGCGCTTGATGTGCAAAACACCTTGCTTTTAAAGTGGCAGCCCTTATCTGACACACTGATGGCCCGTCGCTGTTATCTCTGGCTTGGCCGAGAGCGTGCAGCGAGTCGTTGGCAAAATTTACGTTGCGCGGTGTATGCCCGCATTCCTTTGCGTTGAAAGAGAACCCATGACCACACCACGTTCATTCACCCGTTTGGTTTTTCCTCGTTTCACCCTCGCATGCTCGGCGCTTGTTGCTGCGATGTGCGTGAGTTTGTTGGGCGGTGTGAGTTTGACATTCACACCTCCAGCCAACGCGCAAAGCGTGCGTGGCTTGCCAGACTTCACGGAGTTGGTCGAGCAAGTTGGTCCTTCAGTGGTCAACATCCGCACCCTAGAGAAAGCCGCGGTACGCGAGACCCAAGGCAACGGTCCTGACGAAGAGATGCAAGAGCTGTTTCGCCGCTTCTTTGGCGTCCCCATGCCCTCGCCCAACGCGCCGCGTCAGCAACGCCCCAATCGCCCGCAACAGCCGGAGCAAGAGCAGCCACGCGGTGTGGGCTCTGGCTTTATCTTGTCGAGCGATGGTTTTGTGATGACCAACGCCCATGTGGTGGATGGCGCCGATCAAGTGCTCGTCACTTTGCCCGACAAACGCGAGTTCAAAGCCCGCATTGTGGGTTCAGACAAGCGCAGTGATGTGGCCGTGGTCAAGATCGAGGCCACAGGCTTGCCTGCCGTGAAGATTGGTGATGTCAACCGCTTGAAAGTGGGCGAATGGGTCATGGCCATTGGCTCTCCCTTTGGTTTGGAAAACTCAGTTACCGCAGGCATCGTCAGTGCCAAGCAGCGTGACACAGGCGACTATTTGCCCTTCATCCAAACCGATGTCGCCATCAACCCCGGCAACTCCGGGGGGCCTTTGATCAATATGCGCGGTGAGGTGGTGGGCATCAACAGCCAAATCTATTCACGTTCCGGCGGCTTCATGGGGATTTCCTTCTCGATCCCAATCGACGAAGCGGTGCGCGTGAGCGAGCAACTGCGTGCCACAGGGCGTGTGCAGCGCGGACGCTTGGGGGTGCAGATTGACCAAGTCAGCAAAGAGGTGGCCGAGTCTTTGGGGTTGAGCAAGCCGCAAGGGGCTTTGGTGCGTGGCGTGGAGCAGGGCTCACCCGCAGAGAAGGCGGGCTTGGAGCCGGGTGACATCATCTTGAAGTTCGATGGCAAAACGCTGGACAAATCGGCCGACTTGCCTCGTCTCGTTGGCAACACCAAACCTGGCACACGCGCCAATTTGCAAATTTGGCGCCGTGGCAGCTTGCGCGATCTGGCGATCACCGTGGGCGAATTTGAGGCCGACAAGCCTGAAAAGAAAGCCTCAGCGCCCGTTGAGAAGCCTCAAACGGCGAATGCCACCAAAGTGCTGGGTTTGACCGTCAGCGATTTGACCGATGCTCAGAAGAAAGAACTCAAATTGCGTGGCGGTGTCCGTGTGGATGCGGTGGCTGAGCCAGCGGCACGCGCGGGTATTCAAGAAGGTGACGTGATTTTGGCCTTGGCCAATGTCGAAACGCCCACGGCACAGGCCTTTGACGCCATGGTGGCCAAGCTCGATCGCAGCAAAACGGTCAGTGTGCTGATTCGTCGTGGTGAGTGGGCCCAGTACACGGTGATCCGCCCCAATCGCTAAATCCACAAACCGCAGTCGGGTTTAGGGGCTAAAAATATTTTTAAATATTTTTAGCCCTGTTCCCCAGTCGGTGCATCGGGGTGCCAAAAAGAGGTTCAAGCGCTTTTTGTATAGAATCGAGAGGCTGAATGTGCTTTTGCGATATAAAAGCATGCGTCAAACTCCACGATATGGGATTGGGTAACAAACTCCACAGGTGCTCCACAGATCACCCACAAGTTGTCCCAAAACCCCTTTGTCAAAATGTTAATAAGTTGTGGATAAATTCATGTTGCAAACGCGCAACGAGGCCTCGGTGGCGATCAAGCTGCTGTGCGTTTCGGGGTTTTTGCCTACAATGAAGTCCCAACTTATGCAGTTGCCATTGCTTGTTGGTTCTGGGCGCGTCAGTACATGACGCGCCCTTTTTTCTTGGCGTTCGTCCCTTTGAATTCAATCACTTAAGTGTCCCCGTTGATGAATAACATCAGAAACTTCTCGATCATT
The DNA here is from genome assembly GCF_002943475.1 of Limnohabitans sp. TS-CS-82. Taxonomy (NCBI): domain Bacteria; kingdom Pseudomonadati; phylum Pseudomonadota; class Betaproteobacteria; order Burkholderiales; family Comamonadaceae; genus Limnohabitans; species Limnohabitans sp. TS-CS-82. The sequence continues at coordinate 131,554 of NZ_PTQX01000015.1, forward strand.
GCCCACATCGATCATGGCAAATCTACGCTGGCAGATCGTTTGATCCAGCGCTGTGGAGGACTTGAAGAACGCGACATGGAAGCGCAAGTTCTTGACTCGATGGACATCGAAAAAGAGCGTGGGATAACCATCAAGGCGCAGACCGCCGCGCTGCAATACAAAGCCAAAGACGGACAGATTTACAACCTGAATTTGATCGACACACCCGGCCACGTTGACTTCTCTTACGAAGTGTCGCGCTCGTTGTCGGCTTGCGAAGGCGCCTTGCTGGTGGTCGATGCCAGTCAAGGTGTGGAAGCGCAAACGGTGGCCAACTGTTACACCGCACTCGACCTCGGTGTTGAAGTGGTGCCCGTGCTCAACAAAATGGATTTGCCCAACGCCGATCCAGACAACGCCAAAGCCGAAATCGAAGACGTGATTGGCATTGATGCCACCGACGCTATTCCTTGTTCCGCCAAAACCGGCTTGGGCATTGACGAGATCTTAGAAGCCGTGGTGGCCAAAGTGCCACCGCCCAAAGGCAACCCCAACGCGCCGCTGCGCGCCATGATCATCGACAGCTGGTTTGACAGCTACGTGGGCGTGGTGATGTTGGTGCGCGTGGTCGATGGCCGTTTGGGCAAAGGCGAGCGCTTCAAAATGATGGCCACAGAAGCCGTCTACAACGCCGACAACTTGGGCGTGTTCACCCCTGGCAACGAGCCGCGCAACTCGCTCGAAGCCGGTCAAGTGGGCTACATCATTGCGGGCATCAAAGAATTGCAAGCTGCCAAAGTGGGCGACACCATCACTTTGGAAAAGAAGCTGCCCAACAACTTAGGGCCTGCTGAGCAAGCCTTGCCCGGTTTTAAAGAAATTCAGCCTCAGGTGTTTGCGGGTCTGTACCCCACCGAAGCCAACCAATACGACGGTTTGCGCGACGCGCTCGAAAAGCTCAAGCTCAACGACGCTTCGCTGCACTACGAACCCGAAGTGTCGCAAGCGCTGGGCTTTGGTTTCCGTTGCGGCTTCTTGGGCCTGTTGCACATGGAAATCGTGCAAGAGCGTTTGGAGCGTGAATTCGATCAAGACCTGATCACTACCGCGCCCAGCGTGGTCTACGAAGTCAAGATGCCTGACGGCGAAGTGGTCATGGTGGAGAATCCCGCCAAGATGCCCGAACAAGGCAAGCTTCACGAAATCCGCGAGCCCATCGTCACCGTCCATCTGTACATGCCCCAAGACTATGTGGGCCCCGTGATGACACTGGCCAACCAAAAGCGCGGCGTGCAACTCAACATGGCTTACCACGGCCGCCAAGTCATGCTCACCTACGACATGCCGCTGGGCGAGATCGTGCTGGACTTCTTTGACAAACTCAAATCGGTTTCTCGCGGTTATGCCTCGATGGACTATGAGTTCAAAGAGTTCCGCCCCTCCGACGTGGTGAAAGTCGACATCTTGCTCAACGGCGAGAAGGTCGATGCCTTGTCCATCATCGTGCACCGCACCCAAGCCCAATACCGAGGCCGCGCGGTGGTCGCCAAGATGCGCGAGATCATCAGCCGCCAAATGTTTGACGTGGCGATTCAAGCCGCCATTGGCTCCACCATCATCGCGCGTGAAAGCATCAAAGCCTTGCGCAAAAACGTGTTGGCCAAGTGCTACGGCGGTGACATCAGCCGCAAACGCAAGCTGCTTGAGAAACAAAAAGCAGGTAAAAAACGCATGAAGCAAATCGGCTCGGTGGAAGTGCCCCAAGAAGCCTTCTTGGCCATTTTGCAGGTGGAGGATTGATGGCTACTTTGACCGCATTCGTGCTGGCCGCCTTTGTGGGCTATGCCGGTTTTTGGTACGTGGGCATGATCGAAGGCAACTTCGCGCTGCTCATGTTCATGGCCACGTTCGTCACCGGCATTTACTGGTTGGCAGAGCGCTTTTACTTTTTGCCCCAACGTGAAGCGGCTGCCGCGCGCTTGGAAGCGGAAGCCGAAAAACGCCGTCAAGAGTTGACCCAACTCGGCATCGCCCAAACCGACGTCAACGTGACCGAGGCCAAAGAGCGCCTCATCATGCAGCCGTGGTGGTTGGACTGGACGGCTGGCCTGTTCCCAGTCATCGCCGTGGTGTTTGTGTTGCGCTCATTTTTGTTTGAGCCCTTCAAAATTCCCTCAGGCTCGATGATTCCCACGCTTTGGGTGGGCGACCTGATTTTGGTCAACAAGTTCCATTACGGTGTGCGTTTGCCCGTGCTCAACCTGAAGGTCACCGACGGCAACCCTGTGCAGCGCGGTGATGTGATGGTGTTTCGCTACCCACCCAAGCCCAGCCTCGACTACATCAAGCGTGTGGTGGGTGTGCCAGGCGACACAGTGGCGTACTTGAACAAGCAACTCACCATCAACGGACAACCTGTGGCTCAAAAGGCCTTGCCGGACTTCTTTGAAGAAGACAGCCTGCGCTACATCAAGCAGTTCGAAGAAAACTTGCCTTTGGGCAGCCAGCCATCTGAAATGACAGGCGTGCGCACGCACCGCTTTTTGAACGACATCGACCGTCCGGCCTTCGTGCCTGGCGCTGATGACTTTGCGTTCAAAGAAAACTGCCACTACACCATCGAAGGCGTGACCTGCAAAGTGCCAGCGGGCCATTACTTCATGATGGGTGACAACCGCGACAACTCACTCGACTCGCGCTACTGGGGCTTTGTGCCAGAGAAAAACATCGTGGGCAAAGCCTTCTTTGTCTGGATGAACTTTGGCAGTCTCAAGCGCATTGGCGCCTTTCAATGACCTCACGCGCACGCACAGCAACCCGTCCCAGCCCGTCTCAACAACAGATCATTGAGACGCTCCAAGCGCGCTTGGCATACACGTTTCAAAAACCTGCGTTGCTCACGCAGGCGCTCACGCACCGCAGTTTCAGTTCAGACCACAACGAACGCTTGGAATTTTTGGGCGACTCCGTGCTCAATTTGGCCATTGCCAACTTGCTTTACCAGCGCTTGAACACCTTGCCCGAGGGCGACCTGTCGCGCGTGCGTGCCAACTTGGTCAAGCAAGACACGCTGCACCACTTGGCCGTGGAGCTGGGTTTGTCGGGCATCTTGCGTTTGGGCGAGGGCGAGATGAACTCCGGCGGTCAAAAGCGCCCCTCCATCTTGGCCGACGCACTGGAAGCGGTGCTGGGCGCGGTCTACCTTGATGCGGGCTACCAAGCCGCTGACGCCTTGGTGCAACGCATCTTTTCGGCGGTCGAAATCAACCCTGAGATGCAAGCGGTGGGCAAAGACCCCAAAACCGAGTTGCAAGAATGGCTGCAAGCGCGTAAGTTCAAGCTGCCTATTTACCGCGTCGTTGGCACCTTGGGTGCGGCGCATCGCCAGACCTTTGATGTCGAGTGCGAAATCCCCGAATTAGCCCGCTGCGAGCGTGGCATTGGCGGCTCACGCCGCGCAGGAGAGCAGGCCGCCGCAGCAGCCATGCTTCAAGTTATCAAAGAGCTCAAATGACGGCCACACCTTCCAACCCCGAACAAAGTCTGCAAGACATCGATGCCATGTTGGCCGCCAGCAAAGGCGCCCGCGTGGTGGCCAGCGGCGTGGCCGTGCCCCCTGCGGACCAGCGCTGTGGCTTGATCGCCATCGTGGGCAAGCCCAACGTGGGCAAGTCCACCTTGCTCAACGCTTTGGTGGGGCAAAAAATCAGCATCACCTCGCGCAAGGCACAAACCACGCGCCATCGCATCACGGGCATGCACACGCAAGGCTCGGCGCAGTTCGTGTTTGTGGACACCCCCGGTTTTCAAACGATTCATGGCAACGCCCTGAACAAGTCGCTCAACAAAGCTGTGCAAGGCGCCGTGGGCGATGTGGATTTGGTGTTGTTGGTGGTGGAAGCGGGCAGCTTCACCTCGGCCGATGAAAAAGTGCTGTCGTTGTTGGCCAAGGGCATTCCCACCATCTTGATCGCCAACAAGCTCGACTCGATGAAAAACCGTGACGACATCATGCTGTGGTTGCAATCCATGCAAGACCGTCACCCCTTTGCCGAGATCGTGCCCATGTCGGCCAAGAACGACAAAGACGTGCAGCGCCTCTTGGGCATTTGCGAAAAATACCTGCCCGAGCAAGGCTGGATGTACGCCGCCGACGAGTTGACCGATCGCAGCGAAAAGTTCATGGCCGCTGAAATGGTGCGCGAAAAACTGTTCCGCTTGACCGGTGACGAGTTGCCTTACACCTCGACCGTGGTGATCGACAAGTTCGAAGAAGAAAAGGGCAAGTCCAAAGGCGTCAAACGCATGGTGCGCATTGCTGCCACCATCGTGGTCGAACGCGATGGCCACAAAGCCATGGTCATTGGCGACAAAGGCGAGCGCTTGAAGCGCATGGGCATGGAAGCCCGCACCGAACTCGAAAAACTCTACGACGCCAAGGTGTTCTTAGAGTTGTGGGTCAAAGTGCGCTCCGGCTGGGCCGACGACGCCGCACGGGTGCGTAGCTTTGGCTACGAGTAACCCGAGTCGTAGCTTTACCTCGCGGGGTGTGACCCGCATTCAGGACGAACCTGCGTTCGTGGTGCACCACTACGACTGGAGCGAATCCAGTCTGATCTTGGAAACCTTCACCCGCCACTACGGTCGGGTGACCTTGGTGGCCAAGGGCGCGAAAAAACCCAGCTCCAACTTCAGGCCGGTGTTGCTGCCGTTGCAGCCGCTGTCCATCACCTACACGGGCGATGCCGAGGTGCGCACGCTCAAGAATGCCGAGTGGGTGGGTGGGCACATCATGCCCATGGGCGAGGGCTTGTTGTCTGGCTATTACTTGAACGAGTTGCTGCTGCGCTTGCTGGCGCGTGACGACCCACACGCCACAGTGTTTGACCTGTACCGCCAAGTGGTGCAGGTGCTGGCTTCCGGCCACGAGGGCACCATCAACCCCGCGCTGCGTGCGTTCGAGTTGCTGCTGCTGCGTGACATCGGGTTTTTGCCCGAGCTCAACGCCCAAACCCTCACGCTGACGCCTTTGCAGCCCGACGCTTTGTATGTGCTGGTGCCCGAAGGCGGCCTGCGCGCCCACAATGCCCAAGACCGCACCGGCTTAGGCGGTAGCGTGTGGTTGCAGCTGCACGACAGCCTTCAGGCCGACTCGCCCTTCACCGCCACCCTGCGCTTGTGTGCCGAGTTACCGAGCGACCAACGCAACGCCTTGCAAGGTCAGCTGCGCGGCTTGCTGCACTACCATTGCGGGGTCACCACGCTGCGCACACGGCAGATGATGATTGACTTGCAATCTCTTTGATTTACCCCATGTCTAACGCTCACACAAAGACCGCCTTGTCGGTCAACCTCAACAAAGTGGCCTTGGTGCGCAACACGCGCCATTTGGGCATTCCCAGCGTCACGCGTGCGGCCACCTTGTGTTTGGCGGCGGGCGCAGCGGGCATCACCGTGCACCCACGGCCTGACGCACGCCACATTCGCAGCGAAGACGTGACCGATCTGGCGGCGTTGCTCCAAGCATGGCCAGACCGCGAGTTCAACATTGAAGGCAACCCATTTCACAACTTGATGGACTTTGTGCGGCAAGTGCGCCCCCATCAAGTGACCTTTGTGCCCGACAGCGAAGGCCAATTCACCAGCGACCACGGCTGGACCTTCCCGCAAGACGCCGAGCGCTTGAAGCCGCTCATCGACGAGGCCAAAGCCTTGGGCGTGCGCGTGAGCCTGTTCATGGACCCCGTGCCTGAGGCGATGGCGGCTGTCAAAGCTGTGGGCGCCGACCGCGTGGAGCTGTACACCGAAACCTATGCTTCAGCCTACGGCACACCGAAACAAGCCGAAGTGTTGGCCGCTTTCAAAGCCACTGCGCAAGCCGCGTTGGACGTGGGTTTGGGCATCAACGCGGGCCACGATTTGAATCGCGACAACTTAGAAACCTTCTTGACCACCGTGCCCGGCGTGCAAGAAGTGTCCATCGGTCACGCCCTGATTGCCGATGCGTTGGAGCTGGGCTACACCGAAACCGTGTCGGCCTACTTGGCCTGCATGCCCCAGGCTTGAGATCGCGCACATGATCTACGGCATTGGCACCGACATTTGCGACATTCGCCGCATCCGTGCGTCTTTGGACAAGCACGGCGAACGGTTTGCGCAAAAAGTGCTGAGCGACAACGAGATGACCACCTACCGCGCCCGCAGCGAACGCTGGCCTGAGCGTGGTGTGCGTTATGTGGCCACCCGTTTTTCCGCCAAAGAAGCCTTCAGCAAAGCCATTGGGATGGGCATGCGCATGCCCATGACGTGGCGCTTGTGCGAGGTTGACAAGCTGCCCAGCGGCCAGCCCGTCATCGTGCTGCATGGCGTGCTCAAAGACTGGTGCGACGCCCGTGGCCTCAGCGCGCATGTGAGCGTGAGCGACGAGTCCGACTACGCCACGAGTTACGTGATTGTTGAAAAGAAATAAGTTTGATGTCTCACCACGCCCCCCTGATCTTGGACATTGCTGGCACCCAGCTCACCGACGCCGACCGCCATCGCTTGGCGCACCCGCTCACCGGTGGCGTGATTTTGTTTGGTCGCAACTGGACCAGCCGTCAGCAACTTACCCAGTTGTGTGCCGACATCAAGGCCGTGCGCCAAGACTTGCTCATTTGTGTGGACCACGAAGGCGGGCGTGTGCAGCGCTTTCGCAGCGATGGCTTCACCCACATTCCGCCCATGCGCGCCTTGGGCGAGCTGTGGATGAAAGACCAAAAAGGCGTCTCCGGCGACTTTAAAACCGGCAGCGACGCCTTGGCTGCGATGGACGCCGCCACCGCCAGCGGCTTTGTGCTCGCCAGCGAGTTGCGCGCGTGCGGGGTGGACTTCAGCTTCACCCCTGTGCTCGACCTTGACCATGGCGAAAGCGGCGTCATTGGCGACCGTGCTTTTCACCGCGATCCGCGGGTGGTCACCGCCTTGTCGAAAAGCGTCATGCACGGCTTGCTGTTGGCGGGCATGGCCAATTGCGGCAAGCACTTCCCAGGCCACGGCTTTGTCAAAGCCGATTCGCATGTCGACATCCCCGTGGACAAACGCAGCCTCAAAGCCATTCTGAACGACTGCGCCTTGCCCTACACCTGGCTCAGCACCACGCTCACCAGCGTCATGCCTGCGCACGTCATTTACCCCAAGGTCGATGCCTTGCCCGCAGGCTTCTCGCCGCGTTGGTTGCAAGACATTTTGCGCACTCAGCTGCATTTCAATGGCGCCATCTTCAGCGACGACTTGTCGATGCAAGGTGCACGCCGCATCGAAGGCCGTGACGTCAGCTTTGCCGAGGCTGGCATGGCCGCCTTGAACGCGGGCTGCGACTTGGTCTTGCTGTGCAACCAAAGCCTAGGCGATGGCCACGGCGTAGACGCCATGCTTGACGGCTTGACCGAAGGATTGCTTAAAAATAAATGGCATGCCAGTGACGCGAGCGAACAACGTCGCAGCGCCTTGTTGCCTCAAAATTCGCCGCTAGCTTGGGACGCGCTGATGACCCACCCCGCCTATGTGCGGGCTTTGGACTTGTTGCCTTAAACCGCGCTCAAGTTCGCCACTTCATGAAAGTTCAGATGGCGACGAAAAATGGAAAAAACGAAGTCAGCGACAGTGGGTTGCGCTTCACCAGCCGTGAAAATGGCTCTCCCTTCATTGGCATGGGCAAAGTCGGTGAAACCATGTCTTGCATGAAATGTGGACTTCACAAGCCCCGCCGTTTGGGCAGCCAACGCCGTTTTGCAGGCGCATTGGCTTTTTTTTGTTTTGAATGCAAACCACCTGTTGAGAAAAAATAAATATGGCCACCCCTAATTACAACTACGAGAAACGTCAACGCGAGCTGGCTAAGAAAAAGAAGAAAGAAGAAAAGCTGCAAGAACGCGAGGCGCGCAAAACCTCACCCGACGGTGAATTCGGTCAAAACCCCAGCATGGACTTGGAGCCCGACCACACCCAAAACCCCAGCATGGACTTGGAGCCCGACCACACCCAAAACCCCGATGGCGTTGTCCCCACAGACAACCCCGATCAAGCCTGATTTCCTGTTTTATCTTTTTCTGTTTTTAAGGAGTTCCGCCATGTTTCCTTCACGCCGTCATTTAGCCGTTTTGGCCTTGGCCCTGAGTTGTGGCTTGGCCGCAGCGCAAAGCGTCAAGCCCATCAAGTTGTTGGTGGGTTTTCCACCCGGCGGCGGGACCGATGCGGTGGCTCGCACCTTGGCTGAAAAACTCAAAGACGAATTGGGCGTCCCCGTCGTGGTCGACAACAAGCCCGGCGCGGGTGGCCAACTGGCCGCGCAAGCCTTGAAGGCTTCGCCCGCAGACGGCACGGTGCTGTTTCTCTCGCACGACCACACCATTTCTATTCTGCCCTTGGTGGTCAAGAATCCCGGCTACGACTCGGCCACAGACTTTGTGCCCGTGGCTGGCTTTGCCACCTTCGTCAACGCGTTGGCGGTGTCGGGCGGCACGCCTGTCAAGTCGTTCACCGAGTACGTGACTTGGGTCAAAACCCAGGGCGCAGGCAAGGGGGCAGTGGGCATTCCCGCGCCTGCTTCCACGCCTGAGTTTTTGGTCAAAGTGGTGGGTGAGAAGTTCAAGCTCGACTTGGTCGCTGCCCCCTATCGCGGCAGCGCCCCGATGATGGCTGACATGCTGGGCAACCAAATTGCCGCAGGCGTGGGTTCGGTGCCCGATTTCATTGAAAACCACAAAGCAGGCAAAGTGCGCGTGGTTGCTGTGTTGGGTGCCAAGCGCCAAGCGGCGTTGCCCGATGTGCCCACATTCACCGAGCTGGGTCTGGGTGGCTTGGAAGACACGCCTTATTACGGCATCTTCGCGCCCGCAGGCACACCCAAAGCCACCATCGACCATGTCGGTCAAGCGCTCTCCAAAGTGTTGGCTATGCCCGATGTGCATGAGCACCTCACCAAAATGGGCCTGACCGTGGGCTACATGAACGCCCAGCAACTCGCACAGCGCGAGCGCGCCTACACGCAGGTGTGGACCAAGATGATCAAAGCCAGCGGTTTTCAGCCGCAATAAGCCATGGCCATCCCTTGGTTAGCTGCGTTGAAAGTGATCCCGTGGGGCGATGTGATCTCGCACGCCCCCACGGTGTTGGAAAAAGCCCGTGAACTGATCGACCGCAAGCGAGGTGGCAGCGATGCCGCCGCGTCAAGCATGGCAACGCCCAACGCGCCTGCGTCTGATGTGCCCAGCTTGGGTGAGTTGAAAAATCGTCTGCTCGCCGCACAGAACCAAATCGATCAACTGCACACCCACCAAGCACAAATGGCCCAAACCTTGACCGACTTGGCTGAGCAAAACGCAGCCTTGGTGGTGATGGTGGGTGCGTTGCGTGCGAAACAACGCGTGTTGATCGTGGTGGTGCTTGTTTTGGTGATTTTGTTGTTTTCTTGGGCCGCATTTCATGGTTTGAACGGGCCGTGATGCGCTTGAAACCTGCATAAATGCTGAAAAGTTACAGAAATTCAACAAAATCGCCAAAAATATCTGAAAATTTGAGTGTTGGTTAATATCAGTTTTGTCAGTTCCGTTAAATTTGAGGAATGGAACAGCAAAACACTCAAATCGTCGAATTTAAATCTAAATGGCAACTTCTGTTGTCTTTGGCGTTGTCACTGGCTTTGACGGCCTGTGGCGGCGGCGGTGGCGGTGAACACCTGAGCGGCATTGAAAGCCAAACACAGTTGAGTGGCCAGGTGATGGACGGCTACATCCAAGGCGCCACCGTGTGCTTGGACCTGAACGACAACGGCACATGCGACGCCAACGAGCCCAGCACGGTGTCGGGTGTCAATGGTGCCTACACCTTGAACCACAACGCTTCAGTGGCTCTGTCAGGTTTGTCAATTTTGGCGAATGTTCCGGTTGGCGCCATCGACCAAGACGGCCCTTCTCACACGGTGTACACCGCTTACCAAATGCGCACGGCCGCACAAGCGCCTGCTTTGATCACGCCCTTGACGACTTTGGCGGTGTATGAAATGAAGGCCTCTGGCGCCACATGGACACAAGCCCAGCAAACCGTCAGCACCCGCTTGATGGGGGACGCACAAGCGCTTAATTTCTCGCAAGACTACGTGGCGCAGGCCAACAACGCGTTGCACACCTTGGCGCGCAGCGTGGCCAACACCTTGCAAACCGCGGCATTGAATGGTGATGCCCCAGCCGCGATCTTGGCTGCTGCGTACAACGCGCCGCAAGCCATGCCTTTCACCTTGCAGGTTGCTGCGCCGCTCAGCGCCCATTCGAACGATTACCTGCTGCCTAACAACCAGCCATAAAAAATGGGGCCTTCAAGGCCCCATTTTTTGGTCATCTGAGCATGACGCTCAAGCGTGATGAAGCGTGATGAAGCGTGATACTTAGGCTTCGCGGCGCAAAGCAGGGAACAAAATAACGTCGCGGATGCTGGGGCTGTCGGTCAGCAACATCATCAAGCGGTCAATGCCAATGCCGCAGCCGCCTGTTGGGGGCATGCCGTATTCGAGGGCGCGCACAAAGTCGTGGTCGTAGAACATGGCTTCGTCGTCGCCGCTGTCTTTGGCAGCCACTTGGGCGTGGAAGCGTGCGGCTTGGGTCTCAGCGTCGTTCAACTCGCTGAAGCCGTTGCCGAATTCGCGGCCTGTGATGTAGAGCTCAAAGCGCTCGGTCACATCGGGCTTGCTGTCGCTGGCGCGGGCCAAGGGTGAAATTTCTACAGGGTGCTCGCAGATGAAGGTGGGCTGCCACAGCTTGTCTTCCACCGTCTCTTCAAAGTACATCACTTGCAAGCTGGCCAAGCTGCGTGTGCTGAGTTTGTCTTTCTCTTCTTTGAAACCGAGTTTTTGCAAGGCGTTGATCAACCATGTGATGTTGTCCACCCGGAGCCCCGCGCCGGTTTCAGATGCTTCGCCAGCCTCAGTGTGCTTGATGATTGCTTCACGAATCGTGAGGCGCTCAAACGGCTGGCTCAGGTCAACCGCTTTGCCGCCGTAGGTCAGCAGCAATGTGCCAGCGGCCTTCATGGCGGCGTCGCGCACCAGCTCTTCGGTGAAGTGCATCAGGTCTTGGTAGTTCCAATACGCGGCGTAGAACTCCATCATGGTGAACTCGGGGTTGTGACGCACCGAGATACCTTCGTTGCGGAAGTTGCGGTTGATCTCAAACACGCGCTCAAAGCCACCCACGATCAAGCGCTTCAAGTACAACTCAGGCGCGATGCGCAAGAACATTTCTTGGTCCAGCGCGTTGTGGTGCGTGGTGAAAGGCTTGGCGTTTGCGCCGCCGGGGATGGGGTGCAGCATGGGCGTTTCAACTTCGAGGAAGTTGTGTTGCACCATGAAGTCGCGAATGCCGCTGACCGCTTTGCTGCGCGCCACAAAGCGCTTGCGTGCGGTTTCGTCGGTCATCAAATCGACGTAGCGTTGGCGGTATTTGATCTCTTGGTCAGCCACGCCGTGGAACTTGTCGGGCATGGGGCGCAGGCTCTTGGTCAGCATGCGGATGCTGGTGGCGTGAATCGACAACTCGCCTGTGCGGGTTTTGAACAACTTGCCTTCGCACGCCACGATGTCGCCCAAATCCCAGTGTTTGAAATCGGCATACAGATCTTCGCTCACGTCATCGCGTGTCACGTAAATCTGAATGCGGCCAGTGCTGTCTTGCAGCGTGGCAAAGCTGGCCTTGCCCATCACGCGCTTGAGCATCATGCGGCCCGCCACTTTGGCGAACTGACCTTCTTCGGTCAACACCTCGGCGGTCTTGTCGCCATGCAGCTCGTGCAGGGTGGCGGCGTGGTGCGCGGGTTTGAAATCGTTGGGGAAGGCAACGCCTTGGCCCGCAGCCTGGCGCTCGCGCATGACCTTGAGCTTCTCGCGGCGCTCAGCGATCAGTTGGTTTTCGTCGACGGGAGCGGCTTCGGGCGTGGCGGGGGTGTTGTTGGACATCGAGAGAGTTAGGTAAGTAAGAGAAGATGCTGTCAGAAAACAGCGAGCAGATTATTTTAATTGCAAGGCCAGTGCAACTTTTCCTCGTATGCTGAAGTTGAACCGACCAAAAGGTTTGACTTTGTCGTTTACAAAGCCATGGCGTGAATTACTGACTATGTGTGGCTTTCTGAATCTGAACTGTCGATGACTCAGGTGTGCGAATTATTTTTCGGACGGCTCTATTCTCTTGAATATCAATGTAAATGAGAGGCATCGTATTGTGAGATTTTTTAATTTCAGATGCGCTATTTATTTTTGACATAAAAATCCCCAGTTTATTTTCGTGCCATCCAGATTTCTCTAAATGCTGAACTAACTTGGCGATGCTTTTGTATTTTCTAAATAGTGGTGCAATCGGCTGGGTCGATATCGTTGTAAGTGGGGTGACTTGACTGTCCGAGTTCCACGAAGTGGGGAGTGCGATCAGTTCGTCGTTTCTCTGCCACACAGTCATATCAATTGCTAATTTTGAATAACTGTTTTCATTAAGAAAACCCGAGATTTCTTTCAATGAAGAAAATGTTTGACCTTCGAACGTTACTTTACTTAATCCTAAGTGTTCTAAGTTGGTGCTTTCTAAACCAGTCTGTTTGTTCTCATCTTGCAAAAGAACGCATTTGGATAAATTTGTGTTGCCGTCAAGCGTATTTGGTTTTTGCTTGCCCATCAAATCCCAAAGTTGATAAAAATCTGGAGTGATGTCACGGTCGTATTCATTGACAATGATTGCTTTTGAGTAAAGTGTGTTTGCATGGAAATCAAAATCAAAATAAACACTTCTGAAGTAAGCGCCTACGGGGCTTTTTATTGACCAATTGGCATAGTTATTTTTGAGTTCGTAGGTTGAATGAAGTTCTTTCGTCCACGAGTTAGTACGTTTTAAGAATACGTAGCCTCTTGAAAAGGCCAGTGTATTTGCATCGCACTGGTATTTGATGCCATCACGATCTAGGTTTGCAATGACTCCGTCAAGTTCTAGAGATTTCACATTCGCATCATTATTTCTCTTGTAATGAATCTGCAAATCTTGGGCGTTTGCAACAAAGAGAAATAGAGAGAGGCACATCGCTAACAAGGTTTTTTGTCTGGGATTTTTCATCGGATACAGGTTAAGTTAGATGTAAAGCTGATATTTAATAGCTCAGTTTAATTCATTTCTCTATTGATTCACCAATCAGCTCATTTTGGGAATCTTTAGTGAATTGGATGCTTTATGTCTAAATGCTGCGTTCCCTTGTATGTCTTGTCAAAGCCACCACTTCTCGAGTCTTGTGGGTAATTATTTGTACGCATTTTTAGGTTTAATATTAAATAAATAGTTTTATGTAACTATATTTAACTAGTTACTAAAACTAGTCCTGAATTGTCGTCAAGCGTACCGTTTAAGGCCGATCATCTGATATGCTTATCAACTATGAGAGTGCAACATGAATGCATGCTTAATATTCTAAATATTAATTCAAATTGCTACAAAAAGTTAATAAATGTTAACTTATTGGTTCGTATTTGAGAAGTTATTAGATGTTTTTGCGTAGCGGTAATAAAAAATATGGGAAGCTGAACAAGCGGCCCATATCCGCTCGCGTGCGTGATGCATTCCGCGTTGAGGCTTTGGAGCCTCGGGTTTTGCTTTCGGCGGACCCCATTTTGTTGTTGTCACAGGTGTTGCCCACGACCTATGAAGAGCAGCAAGCGCAGATGGATGCGTTGCAGTCGGATACTGGCCAGTCTCAGCCTAGTGACTACGCGCTTTCGCCTCCTTTGTTGTTGCAAACGCTGCTTGGTGGTGGTGCCACTGCCGAGTTAAGTCTCAAGTCGTCGAATGTTGATACGTCATTGCAGGCTGTTAGCACTGCAGAGGCGCTCAATGCGGCTTCTGTGTCGGTCGAGTTGCCGGCGGTCAATGCTTCGCTAGGGGTGGATGTTCTGGGTTTTGACGGTGGGGTGGCGCTTGATTTCTCTTCCCTCTCTGGTGGTGCGACCAGTACGTCATCGGGTGCTTTGATTGCAGGTTCGTCAAGTTACTCGTTTGAGATCAATCCAGAGTCCAGTGATCTTCCATCAGCTAATTCGGCTGCAAGCATCAACTTGGGTGCGTGGGATTCTTTGGTCTCGCCTGCCGAGCCTGCTTTCGATGTGGCGCCAAACTTTCAGGTTTTACAAACTGGTGGTGTTTTTGACTTGGCGAAGTTGCCGCAAGCGCTTACTGGTACGACGCAAGGTTTGACGATTGCGCCAGGGGCTTTGCTCAAAGGCAGCGGCACCATGCAAGGTGCGATTGTTAATGATGGTGTGTTCAGTCCAGGTTACTCGCCAGGTTATGTGAATGCGGCTTCTTACACATCAACTGGGATAACAAACATTGAGATTGGTGGTGCCACTGCTGCGGATGCGACGCATACAGGTGCTGACTATTACGATGTGATCAGCGTTTCTGGCTTGGCTGCGCTGAATGGCCAGCTTGCTGTTTCTCTATACAACGGCTACAGGCCGACAAATAACCAAACGTTTACCGTCATGAATTACGGTACCGTCACTGGTGGCTTTAGTTCTGCTAAAGGTTTGATCCAAGTTGCAGATGGTGTATTTTTTGAAATCATTCAAACTGGCACGTCGTCTACAGCAGGTTCGTTGACGCTTAAAGCGCACGTCTTGGATCCGTCGCTGACTTGGGTGCTCAATGCGGTGTCTGGCCCTGTCTCGGATTTGAATTTGCCTGACGATTTGATCGGTCAAGTTCTGAATGCTGCCTATTTCAGCAACAACACCAGCGTTAGTTTTACCGGTTCATTGAACTTGGGTTCTGGCGTCTCTTTTGCCGGCAGCATGACGCTCAGCCGATCGACGAATCAGTTGATTGGGGGGCAAGCGGTTGATGTTTATAAGCTCGCTTTAGCCAATGGGTCTGGTCGGTTTAGTTCTTCTGATTCGGGTCAGCCTGCCATTACGTTTGCTGATGCTGATGTGGGTGTCTTGTTTTTGGACGGCAACGCCGCTGATAAGGGCTGGTTGTGGGTCGAGGGTTCCATTGGCGGGATCGCACTGACTGATGTCTCGGGCGTTTCTTTGACGGCCACCAGTTTAGATTTCAAGTTATTTGACAAGTTGGCTTCAACCAGTTCGGTGCTTGATTTGTCCTCTGCCGCTCAAACCATCTCTGCAGATGGCAAGAGCTTTGTTTTTGATGACAACGCCTCACTTGGTGAGCAAGCCATTGTTTCGGGCTCGGTCAGTCTCAGTATTGCTTCGGCACTGACGGTGTCCGGTACGGTTGGTTTCTCGCGTAACACTGGCGTTCTGGACGTGGTTGGTAGTGCAGTGACGGCGGTTTTGGATGCCGGTGGTGTCAGTGCCAGTGTGACGGGTGCTGACTTTGGGCTGGAGATTCTGGCTAACGGAACTTATTGGCTTGATGCCACTGGCGGTTTCTCTCTGACCGGTGGCGGTTTTGCGTCAGCGAGTGCAACGTCCGCCATGGTTCGCGTCAACACGACAACTGCGATTCAGGCCACCAAAACGTTGACCTTTGCCGGCTTCTCTCACGTCATGCCTGAGTTGAGCGCATCGACCACCCCAGTGGTGAGAGTCACCGGACTCCAGGTGACATTGGCCGATACATTCTCGATCAGCGGAAACTTTGCTTTTGAACGCGACGCGTCATCAGGCGACATGAAGCTGCTCGCCACAGGTGCCAGTGCATGGATGACAGCTGGTGAATTTAAAGCCGGCGTTTCGAGTGCCTCAGTTGCCATGCTTGTAAAAGCAGGCAATGGTGTTGTTTTAGAGGCGTCTGGTGCCGCGAGTTTGACGCTTAGCTCTGTGTTGCAGGTCAACGCTGCCAGTACGAAGGTGCGTTGGAACTCTACGGGTCAAGCCATAGCGGCCAACCAGGCTTTGAGTGTGGCGGGTAATAGCTACCAGTTTGGTGCTATGGACGTGGGCTTGCAAGAAGTCGCGCTCACAGGCGCCAGTGTTGTTGCAGGCGATTTCTTGCGCTTGAGCGGCGACTTTGCGTTCCACCGCAGCAGTTCAGCGCTCACCGTCAAGTTGGCAGCAGATACGGTAGGCACTGCGGATGATGAGGCTAGCACTGGCTTACAAGTGAACGTCTTGACATTGGGCGGTGCTAACTTGTCTGCTGTGTTGGGGGCTGACTTGGCTGCCAATGCGAATGGCGTTGCCCTCAGTTTGAATAATGTTGGGTTTGGTCTGGCTCTGATGGGTTCGACCACAACGCCGTCGCGTCGTTGGACGAGTTTGCAAGCGACAGCGGGTTCGGTGTCTTTGAGCGGCGTGACGGATGTGACGTTGAGCGGCACCAACTTGGCGTTCAACTTGAACCGAGCCGAGGCTGCAGGCGATGCGGTGGTGGACTACAGCGCGAGCAAGACCTCGTTGTCGGTGGCCACAGGCATCAGCACCAACTTGGCGCTGAACATGGACGGCAGCCGCGGCACCTTGTTGCAAGCCAGCGGTGCGGTTGAAGTCAACATTGCAGGTGCCGTACAAGTCTCTGGCACATTAGGTTTCACAAGAGCCTCGGGCATCTTGGAAGTGGCGGGCACAGGCATCACAGCAGCGTTGTCTGGCGGTGGCGTGACAGCCAGCGTGACCAACGCAAGCTTTGGATTAGAAGTTCTCGCCAACGGCACCTATTGGCTCGATGCGACTGGCGGTTTCTCACTCAGTGGTGGCGGCTTTGCGTCGGCCAGTGCGACATCAGCAACGGTGCGTGTCAACACAACGGGCGCCACACAAGTCACTAAAACACTGAGCTTCGATACCTTCTCACACGTCATGCCAGAGATGACGGCGGTGAGCACACCCGTGGTCAAAGTGGTGGGCTTGCAAGCGACATTGGCAGATACCTTCTCCATCAGTGGTGATTTCTCGTTTGAGCACGATGTCTCCGGCGAGATCAAGGTGCTGGCAACGGGCGCCAGTGCGTGGATGACGGCAGGCGACTTCAAGGCCGGCGTGACCAACGCAAGTTTGGCCTTGGTGGTGAGCAACGCGTCTTCGCACGCAGGAACGATTTTGGAAGCCAGCGGCGCGGTGAGCGTGTCGGTGGGCAGCGTGGTGCAAGTGTCGGCGACGACCACCAAGGTCAGCTGGAACTCGACAGACCAAGCGGTGGCAGCACGTCAAATCTCGGTGGCGGGTGATAGCTACACATTTGGCACGCTGTCAGCAGGCCTCAAAGAAGTAGCGCTGACAGGTGCAACGGTAGTGGCAGGCGACTTCTTGCGCTTGAGCGGAGACTTTGCGTTCCACCACAGCACGACGGCAGTCAACGTGAAGTTGGCAGCGGATACAGCCAGTACAGCAGGCGTCAACGAAGCCACAACAGGTCTGGACGTGAACGTCATGACCTTGGGCGCGACGGGTCTGACAGCGGTGTTGGGCGGGTCAACAGGACCTGCACTGAATTTGACGGGTGTGGAGTTTGGTTTGGCCCTGATGGGTTCGACCACAACGCCGTCGCGTCGTTGGACGAGTTTGCAAGCGACAGCGGGTTCGGTGTCGTTGAGCGGCGTGACGGATGTGACGCTGAGCGGCACGAACTTGGCGTTCAACTTGAACCGAGCCGAGGCTGCAGGCGATGCGGTGGTGGACTTCAGCGCGGGCAAGACGTCGTTGTCGGTGGCCACGGGCATCAGCACCAACTTGGCGCTGAACATGGACGGCAGCCGCGGCACCTTGTTGCAAGCCAGCGGTGCGGTTGAAGTCAACATTGCAGGTGCCGTACAAGTCTCTGGCACATTAGGTTTCACAAGAGCCTCGGGCATCTTGGAAGTGGCGGGCACAGGCATCACAGCAGCGTTGTCTGGCGGTGGCGTGACAGCCAGCGTGACCAACGCAAGCTTTGGATTAGAAGTTCTCGCCAACGGCACCTATTGGCTCGATGCGACTGGCGGTTTCTCACTCAGTGGTGGCGGCTTTGCGTCGGCCAGTGCGACATCAGCAACGGTGCGTGTCAACACAACGGGCGCCACACAAGTCACTAAAACACTGAGCTTCGATACCTTCTCACACGTCATGCCAGAGATGACGGCGGTGAGCACACCCGTGGTCAAAGTGGTGGGCTTGCAAGCGACATTGGCAGATACCTTCTCCATCAGTGGTGATTTCTCGTTTGAGCACGATGTCTCCGGCGAGATCAAGGTGCTGGCAACGGGCGCCAGTGCGTGGATGACGGCAGGCGACTTCAAGGCCGGCGTGACCAACGCAAGTTTGGCCTTGGTGGTGAGCAACGCGTCTTCGCACGCAGGAACGATTTTGGAAGCCAGCGGCGCGGTGAGCGTGTCGGTGGGCAGCGTGGTGCAAGTGTCGGCGACGACCACCAAGGTCAGCTGGAACTCGACAGACCAAGCGGTGGCAGCACGTCAAATCTCGGTGGCGGGTGATAGCTACACATTTGGCACGCTGTCAGCAGGCCTCAAAGAAGTAGCGCTGACAGGTGCAACGGTAGTGGCAGGCGACTTCTTGCGCTTGAGCGGAGACTTTGCGTTCCACCACAGCACGACGGCAGTCAACGTGAAGTTGGCAGCGGATACAGCCAGTACAGCAGGCGTCAACGAAGCCACAACAGGTCTGGACGTGAACGTCATGACCTTGGGCGCGACGGGTCTGACAGCGGTGTTGGGCGGGTCAACAGGACCTGCACTGAATTTGACGGGTGTGGAGTTTGGTTTGGCCCTGATGGGTTCGACCACAACGCCGTCGCGTCGTTGGACGAGTTTGCAAGCGACAGCGGGTTCGGTGTCGTTGAGCGGCGTGACGGATGTGACGCTGAGCGGCACGAACTTGGCGTTCAACTTGAACCGAGCCGAGGCTGCAGGCGATGCGGTGGTGGACTTCAGCGCGGGCAAGACGTCGTTGTCGGTGGCCACGGGCATCAGCACCAACTTGGCGCTGAACATGGACGGCAGCCGCGGTACTTTGTTGCAAGCGACTGGCCATCTGAATATCAATGTTCAAGGTTTTGTATCAGCTGTTGGCGATTTTGCAATCGTTGAGCAGACACAAAACGTCAAGCTAGACAACGGCACTGTTGTTCAAGTTGAAGCTTTGTTAATCGGCGGTAAGCAGTTGAGTGCATTTGCCGGTACGAACGGCGGTTTTAACGCCCAAGAACAATTGAATGCGGCTGCAACTGGTTTGAGCCTGACTAATGTTGAACTGGGCTTGGCCTTGTTGTCTGAGCATCGCACGGGTTCAGAGCCTGTCGGTACCGTCATGCGAGGCTGGACGACGTTACAAGCCACTGCAGGGAGTGTTTCTGTTGTTGGTTTGGATAGCGACGTAAAGCTTTCTGCATCTCAAGTTTCTGTAGCAATTAATCAAGCGAACGGCGAAGCGACTCATGTCGTGGACTACGGCCTGAGCGACCCAGCAGACAGCGCAAGCGCCCGCAACACGGTGATGAGCATCCCAACGGGCACAAGCAGCACGATGGCGTTGACGCTGGACGGCACCAAGGGTGAGATGAAGCGAGCCAGCGGCCACTTGGTGCTGGACGTGTACGGATTCTTCCAAGTCGAAGGCGACTTGGCGATTGAGAGCTCAACCGCAGCAGTCAAGCTGGCCAAGTTGGCCAACCAAACAACGGCTGAGTCGTTGAACGTGGACTTGCTCAGCGTTGGCGGCAGCAACTTGACAGCGTTTGCAGGTGTCAACGGCGGCACGGCCAACAAGCTGGGCTTGGAGATGACGGGCGTGAACTTCGGTTTGGCCTTGATGACCGAGCAGTTGGCCGCAAACAGCACAGCGACAGCACGCAAGTGGACAACACTGCAAGCTGATGCAAGCACCGTGAGCTTTGTGGGCTTGGGCAGTGATGTCAAAGTCTCAGCGACTGGCGTGGCAGTGGCCATCAACCAAGCAGGCGGCACAGCCACCACGGTGGTGGACTACGGCCTGAGCGACCCAGCAGACAGCGCAAGCGCCCGCAACACGGTGATGAGCATCCCAACGGGCACAAGCAGCACGATGGCGTTGACGCTGGACGGCACCAAGGGTGAGATGAAGCGAGCCAGCGGCCACTTGGTGCTGGACGTGTACGGATTCTTCCAAGTCGAAGGCGACTTGGCGATTGAGAGCTCAACCGCAGCAGTCAAGCTGGCCAAGTTGGCCAACCAAACAACGGCTGAGTCGTTGAACGTGGACTTGCTCAGCGTTGGCGGCAGCAACTTGACAGCGTTTGCAGGTGTCAACGGCGGCACGGCCAACAAGCTGGGCTTGGAGATGACGGGCGTGAACTTCGGTTTGGCCTTGATGACCGAGCAGTTGGCCGCAAACAGCACAGCGACAGCACGCAAGTGGACTACGTTGCAAGCCGATGCGGCATTTGTTGGATTCGTTGGTTTAGGCAGTGATGTCACCGTCAAAGCAACTGGCATTTCGGTCGGTGTGAACCAAGCTGATGGCGATGCGACCACGGTTATCGACTACGGTTTAACCGATCCTGCCAATCTAAATAGTGCACGCAAAACTGCACTCAGCGTTCCAACTGGCAGCACCAGCACCATGGCGCTCAGTATTGATGGCGCGATGGGTGAGTACATCCGAGCGACAGGTCATTTGACCATCGACTTGTTTGGTTTCGTTCAAGTCGAAGGTGACTTAGCAGTTGAATCAAAAGATACGACGGTCAAACTTGCAGCTAAGCCTGGCAAAACGGCAGAAGTTGTTGATGTAGATGCATTGACCATTGGTGGTTCCCACCTGAATGTGTTTGTGGGTGTCAAAGGCGGCACCTCTGACGCCATTGGCTTGAAGCTCGATGACATTGATTTCGGTCTGGCCATGTTGTCTTCTAAGAGCGATCCATCGCGTACATGGACCGCGCTAACAGCCAAGGCCACGACGGTTGGTTTTGTGGGCTTCCTTGACTTCTTGCCCACGGTGCGCAACCTTCAGGTTGACCTTAACCAAGCGGGCCAGGATGGCGATCAAGTGGTCGACTTCAAAGCGCAAAACCTTGATGTCCTCACTGGCACTGGTAGCCATGTAACCCTCAAGCTCGACGGCTCTGCCGGAGAGTTGTTGCGCGCCGAAGGCGACGTCACGCTCAAGCTGCTCGACTTCGCTTTGTTTGATGGTCGTATTGGCTTCGAGAAGTACACACCGTCCTCGCCATTGATCATCAAAAATGCCAATGGCAGCGAGACTTCAGTCGAAGCCGACTCGATGATGGCGATCACTGGCACCAACATCACCGCCTTTGTGGGCTATGCCAACGGTGGTTTTGATACCAGTAAGACGTTGACCCAACAAGCCGATCACCTCTACGGCTTCGGTGTTCAGGGCGTGGACTTTGGCGTTTTGATGACCAGTGTGGGTGGCAACTCTTACACAGCCGTCAAAGCCCGCATGGACAACGCATCGTTGTACGGCATCGACCAAAGTATTTTCCAACTGTCTGCCGATGGTCTGAGTTTCAGTTACTCGAACGCGAATGACGACGGTGGCGTGATCGACTATGCCAAGTCCTTCAATGGTGGTTTGGCTTTGGGCTCTGCAGGTCATATCGTCATTGATTTCAACAACCAAAAACTGGGTGTCTACGCAGAACGTGCAACCCTGGCGATTTCTGACTTTGTGTATTTCAGCGGTGCCATTGGTTTTGAGAATGTGGATTACGGCGACACCCTCAAAGACAGTACGGGCCGCACAGTTCGTGGTGCCAAAGGTTTCTCCATTGGCGGCTCCAACATCACTGCCTTTGTGGGCTACGCTGATGGGGGCATTGACCGCACCAAAACATTGGCTCAGCAATCTGACCACCTTTATGGCTTTGGGGTTGATAACCTGAGCTTTGGCTATTTGAGCCTTCAAGATAACAGCGGTGTCAGCTACAGCTCCCTCAAGGCCAGTGCCGATGTGGTGGCCTTGTACGGCTTTGACCCGAACGACTTCCAGTTGTCCTTCTCTGGGCTCACCATTGAGTCCAACAGTTCTTCGGTGCTGGGCAAAGAATTGGACTTCACTGGTGACAAAAACCTGTCTGTCGCTACGGGCGGTACCCCGATTAATTTGGACTTCAAGGGTGATCGTTTGGGCGTCTTCGTCAACGAGGCGTTGTTGAAGATTTCTAAATTCGTCTATGTGCGCGGCTCTATTGGCTTCCAAAAGGGCAGCTTTGGCGACATGATCGACAGTACGGGTTCCACGGTGCGAGGCCTGAAAGGGTTCACCATCGGCGGTGACAACATCGATGTGTTTGTCGGTTTTGCTTCTGATGGCATCGATGGCTCGAAAACCTTTGCACAGCAAGCCAGCAGCTTGTACGGCGTTGGCGCTGAAGGCATCAGCTTTGGCCTGATGAACGCCACCTCCTCGGCGGGCGTTGAATACAGCGCCATGAAGCTCCATGTGGATACGGTGGCCATTTACGGCTTCGACCCCAACGACTTCCAGTTGTCTGCTTCAGGTATTGACATCACGGTCAACGAAGCCACCAACAACAGGGCTGCCATTGACTTTGTCGCCAGCTTTGAGGGCACAAATGGCTATCAGCTGCAAACGGGTGGTGAACCGATGTTGCTTGACATGCGTCAAGCAGCGCTGTTCGCTTCGATCAACAACGCGACCTTGCGCATCTCTGAATTCGTCTACATCTCGGGCTCCTTCTCTTTCCAGAAGGGTGGCGAAGTTGAGTTTGCTGCCAAGACGGTTGGCAACATCCTTCTTGACAATATCAAAGCTGACTCGATGACCATTGGTGCGAGCCACGTTCAAGCCTTTGTGGGCGTGGGCGGGCCTTACCGCATCGACACCAACGGCGATGGCCGGATCACAACAGCCGATGCGGTCAACGCAGGTGCGATGGGCCTTGTGATCGACGATTTCAGTTTTGGATTGGGTATTTACAAGGCCAAGGCTAACTTTGACCTCAGTCTTGACGCTTTGCTGAGCAACCTCGTCATTGACACTGAGTTCACGGCCATGCGCGCAACAGCCAACAAAATTGGCTTGGTTGGCTTTGGGGATGCATTCCAGTTCGAGTTGAACGATGTGCTGGTGGAGTTGAACACCAGTAGCAACGACCTGTTCGTCGCTGATTTCACGCGTGGCGGCAAAGTGGCGGGCTTGGCCGTGCCAACGGGCGATCCAACGTCGCCCATGTTGTTGAATTACACGAATAAGTTGCTGACAGCTTCCGTGGGTTACGGCAAAGCCAAAATTGCAGATATCTTGTATGTAGAAGGCGGCTTTACCTTCCAAAAACGGACGATCGATTCCGTTGATTACAAATTGCCAGGTGCACGAATCGCTGCAAGCGGCGATGCCATGGTCATTGCGGGATTGAATGTCAGTGCTTTCGCAGGTATCCATGGGCCCTACCTGACCGACACTAACCACAACGGTGTGGTGACCGATGAAACACCCAATACCAATGCGATTGGTTTTGCTGTTGCTGACTTGGACTTCGCCTTGGTCATGATGTCACCTTCGCTTGGTGGTGGCATCACAGCGAAAAACGTCCAATTCTTCGGATTGACCGCCACGGCGAATTACGCTGGTTTGGTCGGAACAGACCCCTACTTGACCCTCAACGCTCAAAACGTGGTGTTCCAGTTCAATGGTGCATTCATGCAAGAGGAGTCAATGATGGGAGGTGAAACGTCCACGAAACGCACGCTCCTGCCATTCGTGTACGCCGATTTCTCTTCCATCAACAACGGCGATCACACGGGCTTGGATATTCCGATTGGCAGCAACCCCTCTGCCATGAATTTGAACTTCAGTTCAAACTTCTTGCGGGTTGGCATGACGGCCAACCTCGGCGTGTTCAATTTGTTCAACGTCAGTACAACCTTTGATTTCAGCTTCACCTTGCCTGAGACAGGTGAGATGATTCCGCGCATTGATCTGACAGGCCTGAAAAACTTGCTGCCAGAGGTCTCACCTTCGACGCCAGAATGGCTCAAGGATGCGATGAAGACGATTCAGAACATGAATTTGTCGATCGGTGCCGATGGCGTGACGGGGGATATTGAAATCCCCAACATGAATATCAACTTGGGTGGTTTTGTCTACATCCAAGGTGACTTCAAGTTGAGCTTGGGCGTGAACTTCACGGCAGATGCTGCTACAGGTCTAGACCCGTTGGTGGGCCTGCTGGTCGATAAGGCGGTCAACGCTGCCGCTAATGCGGTGATTCCAAACTTGCCTGCCGACAAAGTGATGAAGTATCTGCTCGATATTTCAGACGATTACTCGGTCATGCACAACGTCAAGTTCAAAGGCGTGTCTTTTGGTGCAAGCAACGTCAATATCTTTGTGGGTGCAGGCAGTCCTGACTTTAGCCAGCCTTTAACCAATCAGTCTGGTTTGGTCGGTTTTGGTTTGCAAAACTTGGACTTGGCCATTGGCTTATTCACGCCGCAGTTGCCAGACATTTTCGATGCTCAACAAGTCATGTCCCTCTATGCTTCTGCAGACGAGATGGGCACCTATGGCTTTGGTGACTTTTTGAAGATTGTTGGCACAGACATCAAACTCGAAGTGAACACCGGTGGTGAAGTTTTGGGTGGTTTGTTCAGAGCCATGCCGGTTTACTCGAAGATGCGCAAGACAGACCCAGTCACTGGCAAAGTCACCGTGGGTTTGCCGGTGGGCGCAGGTGACAACCCGATCACCTTGAATTTTGACGGGCATGAGTTGATGGGGCTGGATATTGGCCTTGCAGATATCGCAGTGGCTGACTTCTTGTTCCTACGTGGTTCTTTGGCTTTCCGCAAAGGCGATGTGTTCAACGTCAAGGTGGAGATGAATGGCTTGAAGCCGCTGCTGGAGGACTTGGGTGCAGTGGCTGGTTTGGGCATGGATTTTGACAACCTCAACATCAACGTCACGGCCATGACCTTGGGCGGTGCTAATCTGAGTGGTTTTGCTGGTGTGGGTGGCCCTTACCGCTACGGTCCAGACTTGAATCAAGACGGCATGTTGGACTACGTCAATTCAGGCGCCGTGGGCTTGGCGATCGACAACGTCGACTTTGGTTTGGCCATGATGAAGCCCTCTATCTTTGCGGGCATCCCCGCTCTGGAGGCGTCTTCCCCTCAGTTTGTGTCTGCCAAAGCGAACATCGCAACGGCTGCCTTGGTGGGTATTGATCCGTCTTTGATCAAGGCTGAGATGCAAGACATCGAAGTCAACATCAACACCTTCATGATGGGCATGGGTTATGTGGATGCGGTGCTTCAAGTCTTAGGCCCACCGTATATCGACTTCAAGAACAGCCAGTCTTTCAAAGACTTCACCGAAGATACCAACGGCAACGGCGTGTTGGACATGGGTGAAGACATGAATGCGAACTTGCGTCTCGATCCAGGCGAAGACCTAGATGGCGATGGCATTTTGAAGCTCAGCGAGGACCGCAACCAAAACCGCTACATGGATAGGGCTGGTTTCGCTTTGCCTGCGGGCGGCAACAACATGGTGTTCTTGGACTTCAACAGCGAGATCATCCAAGCCAAAGTGGGCTATGCTGAAATCAACTTGGCTGGCTTCTTGCAAATGTCCGCATCGATGGCGTTCACCAAACGCAGCGGCGAAGTGGTCACGCTCTCCAATGGCGAGCAAACCACGGTCACGACCCTCGCCATCGGTATCAGCAACGGCAATGCCTTCATCGGTATTCCAAGCTTCGAAGGCGGCAAGCCGCGTGGTTACTTCTACGACAAGAACGGGGATGGGCGCATTCATGGCAATGAAACCAACCCCAACGCCGTGGGTATGGCCATCGTCAACCTGAACCTCGGTTTGTTGGTGGCCGCAGAAACCGTGATCAGCATGGCTGGCATGAAGTTGGGTGTCTACATCGCAGGTCAAGCCACGATCGACAAAGTGGGCTTGGTGGGTGTGCCCGATTCGGTGGTGCTTGAAGCCACGGGCTTGCGCCTAGACATCAACATGGGCATGCGAATGACCATCGCGACTGGCTTCACCCGTGATGAGGCTACCAACGCCGTGTCTTACGACAGCAGCAACGCGGGTGCCACGTTCTCGATGACGACCATCGACTTCTCGAAGAGCACATGGACCGATCCCGGCACGACCAAGTACGACACGTCGGACGACGTGGTTCGTAATGGTTACGCCATTGAAACTGGTGATCCTCAGCACCCCATCGTGCTGGATTACTCGGGCATTTATTTACGGGTTTACGGCCAAGCTAATTTGAGCTTGTTTGGTTTGGTCAAAGCCCACGGTGTGCTGGACTTCCGCTTTAGCGAGTCTGACGGCTTGGTGGTCTTTGCCGATGTGGGCATTCAAATTGGCCCAGATGCTTTCAACATCAGCTCGCACGCGACGGGCTTGTTGGTCATCAACTCCAAGGGTATTGCGGCTCGCTTGAAGATTGACCAAAGCATCGACCTCGGCCCCGTGGCCAAGTTGAATGTCCAATTTGATTTGTCTCTGAATTCTTTTGGCACACGCGTTGTCTATGAGGTGCCCCCAGAGTTTGTGAAGACGGTGGGCTTCAGTGAGTTTGTGATCGAAGGCTTCCCTCCTGGCAAACCCAATTGGGTTGGCCCTTACGTCGCGTTGACAGGCAAAGGCGATCTGGACTTGTTCAGTGGTGCCTTGACCATGAAAGGCGATTTCGCGTTGATCGCGTCGTTCTCGAATGGCGTATTCCGTCTCGAGTTGGGGGTGTCTGCAGAATTGGCCTTGAAACCAATCGCCACGCTTTCTGCAACGGGCACCTTGGGCCTCGTTGTTGACGGCTCCAGCTCAGGGCTTTACGGAAGCTTGGAGATCGGTGGTGGTGGTGCCGAATCGGTCTTGATCGACGGCGGTGATGCCTTCAAGGTCAAGGGCCGCTTCCTGCTGCAAATCAACACCACCAACCAAATTCAACAAGCCCGTGGCCGCGATGCCAAGGGCAATATTTACGATCCCGTCACTGGTGATCCCGTGATGGTCAATCTGACGCCGCAGATGCTGCGTATTTCGGGCCGTACAGAAATTAGCATTGGCCCGTTGGCCATGAAGGGCGCGATCGACTTGCTGATTGACAGTCACGGCATTCAAGCCGCGATGGATGTCTCTCTGGAGTTAGGCGCCTTTGGTGAAGTGGCAGTCACGGGTGCCGCAGCATTCGGTATAGATGCCAACGATAGCCCCTTCTTTGCGCTGTATCTCGGCTTCAAGATTGAGCTGAACATTGCCATCATCAAGATCAAGGGCAGTGCTGTGTTGCAGATCAACACCAGCAACTTGCCTTACACCACCTTGAATGGCCACACCATTGCGGCCCAAACGTATTTCGACTTGAACATCATGGGGCAGGCCGATCTGTACCTGTTCAAGATTGAGTTTGCGGGGCACATGAGCGTGATCGGCGATGTGTTCACCTTGTCGTTAGAAGGCAAGCTCGACTTCTTTGGCGTGATGGAAGTCGAGATCGGTGGTTACATCGACTCGCGTGGTTTCTTTGAGTTCCACGGAAAAATCGAAATTGACATTTACATGGGTCCGCTGCATCTGAATGCAGGTGCTAGCATGTTGTTGAGCAATCACCCTACGCGCTTCAAGGCCGCAATCTGGGGCTCGCTGGACTTCTCGCTGCATATCGGTGCGATCAACATCGACTTCACCTTGGCGGGCTTCCGTGGCGAGATTGATATCACGCCATCGAGTGCTTACATGGCGGCACGGGTCACAGTGATGGGCCTGTCCATTTCGGGCAGCTATTTGTGGTCGTGGGCAGATCCTCCGCGCATCAGTTATTTGCAAGACGACGGTACTTTGGTGCTCAATACCGGTGACGTTTCAGGTCGCTACGGCGACAAAACGTACGACGACATCACCAACGAGGGCACCTCGGTGGAATACGACGCCGCGACCGACAAATACCTCGTGCGCTCACTCGGTGTGGTGAATTACTACTCTCGCAACAGCGTGAAGAAAATTTATGCGCGCGGCGGTGGTGACAATGACTCGTTCTACATCTCAGAAGGTGTGAATGCGGTGTTGGACATCGACGGCGGTGCCGGCAATGACAGCTTCTTGATTCTCGGCGGTGCCGCAGGCAGTCGTGTGGTTGGTAACTTGGGCAATGATGACTTCGTTGGCGGTGATGTCAACGGTATCAGCTACTACGGTGACATTCCTGACAACGAGTTGTCCAGCGGCAATGACCGGTTCTCAGGTGGTCGTGCGGACGAATACATTGACATGGGTGCTGGCAATGACGTCATTTCCTCAGGCCCAGGTCGCGATACCATCATCGTGCGCGGTGGTAAAACCAAGATTGACACAGGCCCTGGTGGCGACTTGATCTTGCTGACCCCCAAAGCTGGACAGATTTCAGTGGAAGGTGGCACGGGCTTCGACACCTTGCGTGTCTTGCCTCTGAATTCCGAAGTGCCTTTGGAGCTGGGCGACCACAAGTTGCGTTATGGTGTCTCTACTGGCGAGCTCATCATTACCTTCAACGACGGTCTTGACGTCATCGAGATGACCGACAACGCCGCCCTGACCCGTTTGACATCTACGACCGATGTGAACTGGGGTGCCACCGGTTTGTCGTTGTACGCTGCAGGCACGGTTGACGTGAGTCAAGCGCAATTCAAGGCGCAAGAAGGCATGCTGAGCATCAGCGCCGATCGTTTTGTTGGCACATTCAATACAGACGTTGACTCCATCAGCTTGGAGTCGCGCGGCACCCACGCACAAGCTTCAAACATCAACGTGATTGAGCGCGACAGTCTGCGCGTCATTCAGGATCGTTGGACTTCTGGTGGTCTGACAACACGCGATGGCCTTGTGTCCGTGTTGTTGCAAGATGCCGAGTCTTTGTTGTCTTTGGAGTCGGGATCGATTTCGACATTCACTTCGGGTCAAAATATTTCGATCGTGGCCGACGATGTCGACTTCGCTTCTGGCGAAGACCGCGTATCAGGCACTGGCGTGTTGAGCATGATGGCGCGCACCTCAGACCAGGGGTATCAGTTGGGTGGCGCAGGTCAATCCTTGTATGGACGTGACCAATCTACCGCTGGAACAACAGGCTTCATGGCCGTGGGTATGCGTGATCTGGCAGCCCTCAAAGATGGCTTCAGTGAGATTGACATTGGCGCTAAAACCACTGGGTCAAAAATGATCATCGGTGATGTCAACAACGCCACCGTCGGCGTGTTTGACTTCAATGCCAAATTCACCGATGTGGTCAAGTTGGCTGCCGATGAAATCGTGGTCGCCGGTGACGTGCAATCTAGCGCTGCGCTTTACACCAACAGCCGTTTGCTGGAAGTCCGTCGCCAAAACTATTACTCACAGTTGGGCTCCAACTCTGGCTTGAATGGCCCATCGCTGGACATCACGGTGTCAGAGCAGGCCGTGATCAGCGGTGTGGTGATGGGTGAGTCTGCGGTCAATTTGCGTGTCACAGGCACCACAGGTGTTGGTGGCTATGTGTCTTATGGCGCTGAAGCCAACAGCTTCACCGCCGATATGGGATCCGTCATTCGCACCACCCAAGCGGGTAGCCACGTCACTGTCGACGTGTCGGGCTCTGTGGTTAGTGCGGCTGGTGTGTTTGTGGATGGCGCGGGTTCGTCGATCGTCATGAATTCGGGTGGCAGCATGACGATGCTCAGTGGTGCCACAGTGGCAGCACCTGGTGCGCAATCGTCCATCACCTTGACGTCCGATGACTTCATGCACTTGAACCCTGGCAGCGCCGTGACCTCGGGTGCCAAGTTCGCTGCGGATGGTCGCACGCCTATCGTGACAGGCACAGGTGCTTCAGCTTCCTTCACCTCGATGGGCGAATTGACGCTCAGTGGTGACCTCACGGTGGCCGGTGCCTTGACAATTTCTGCAGGTGAAACGGTCGGAGCGGGTGCGAGCTACTTTGACAACATCGATGGTCAAGCCGTCCAAGTTGTTGCGACGGGTCAAGCCGCCGCGATCACCGATGCCGCCAAGATTGCCACGGGATTGACGGGCTTGGCACAAGGCGCCTTGAGCAGCGATCTGACCGCTTTGGTGCAGTCGACGGCTTTGGACATGAGTGGCTCATTGACGGTGTCATCGTTGGCCAACTTCACACCTTTTGCGACTTTGACAGACAGTCAAAAATCGCTGGTCGCCACTCAGCTGGGTTACGCCACGTACGCCAGCGGTTTCTACAACCCTCAAACGGGCGAATTCCGTCAGACCTTGCAAGAGGGCGGGGCTGTCGCTGCGACTGGTTACACCCAGTACAACGGCTTGACATTGGTCAAGAACGATGGTTCTGGCCACATGCAGGTGGTTCAAACTTTGGCACAAGGTGTCTCGGCCGATTACAACAATTCGCGAATCGATTGGGCGGCAGCGGGTGTTTCAGCGCCGTCAGCATCGACCAGTTTTGATGGCTTGACCGGCGCTCAAAAACTGGTGGTGGCCGCGCACCTTGGCTATGTCTTTGACTACTACGCGATGCCTGGCGATTTGTGGGACGGCGGCGGTGATGTGCCCGTGAACCCCATTGCGCGTCCTGACGTGGATGCTTCTTGGTTTGACTTAACGACTGAGCAAAAACTCGTTGTTACCCATTACATCGACAGCGTGACAAGCACGGCTGCCCGTGCGTCTGATCCAGCTTTCCCGAACAACCCCACCAAATACATCATGGTGGAGCGTCCGGTCGTTAAGAATTTCATCAACTTCAATGCTGCAGCAGGCAAGCAAGTTGTCCAAACCTTCCAGCAAGGTGTCATCACTGATTACCAAAACAACAGCGTGGCTTGGGGCAGTGTGGCCACGCCTTCTGCCAACGCCACGTTTGAGCAACTGACAGCCGATCAACAGCAAGTGGTGGCGTCATCGCTGGGCTTCACGGTTTACCGCAACGGTGCATGGATTAACCCAACTGCATTGCCTGTGAACCAAGTGGTGACGGCTGTTGGCTCTGCAGACTTTTCACTCGAGAGCATTGACTGGGGCGGTGTGGCTGCACCACAAGCTGGAACAAGTTTCGAAAAACTCACTGCGGGTCAACAAGCCTTGGTACTCAAGTCCTTGGGTTATGCCGCCTTGCACAAAGAAGTCTTTGTCAATGCAAGCGCAGCGCCTGGCCAGCAAATTTTGACCTCGCTCAAAGATGTGGTTGCCACCGACTACAGCACCCAAAATCTGACATGGGGCAGCCTAAGCGCGCCTGTCGACGGCGTGCCATTTGATGCATTGACATTCGAGCAACAAAATGTGGTTTTGGCCAAAGTTGGCTACGCACGCTGGAGCGGCACGGTCTACTTCAATGCAGACCAGACCATCGAAAACCAGTACAAATTGAATTTTGTTGAAGGTCTTGGCAAAGATTACAGCAACGCGGGTATCCGTTGGAATGATGTGACTGTGCCCACCGCCGGCACCAGCTTCGGCCAATTGACGGCAGAACAACAAGCACGCGTGCTGAGCCAAACTGGTTTTGTTCAGTACAACAACCCCATCTACTTCCGTGCCGCCAATGGCAGCTCGGTCGCTGATTTGCGTGCAACCTTCGTTGAAGGCCAAGGCGGCGACTACCTCAATAGCGACATGTCATGGGGCAGTGCAGACGCCGTGAAGACGAACCGTTGGTTGGTCACCGACAACGCAGACAGCTCACGCCGTTTCATTGTGTATGCGATGGACGCCAACAACGACGGCACAGCAGAAGCGCTGCAAATCCGTGAAGTTCACCCCTTGGTTGGCCAACGTGGTTATGGTTTCTTGATGACCGGTACGGTCAACACCTTCGAAGCCAACATGGCGCTGGACGTGTCCGTCAAGAATGCAGCCATCGTGCGGGGCACCTTCAATTTAATGGGTGAAGGCTCAAGCCTCTCTATCCAGTCTGATACTTGGACGTATTGGGAAGGTGAAGCCACCGTGCCGGGCAACATCAGCCTGATTGGTGGCGTCAATACGGCTGGCAATATTCTGCGCAATGGTGCCAATGCCGATGGCACTAGCTTGTATGTGCATGCAGCTTCTAGTTTGTACTCCACCACTGCTAGCAGCCAAATCTTGCTGCAAGGTGGACACGATGTGGAGATCCACGGGCGTGTGGTGGCAGGCGGAACCAATAGTGCTCAAAGCGGCATCCAGTGGACCGGTGACGATGCACAAATCAGCGTCAAAGCGGGTGAGCAAATCTTGGTGGATACCGCACTCACCGCGGCAGGCTCTGTCAGCTTGACCACCACGTTGGCCCCAAGTGCCGACGATGCAGGCTATGGCGTGATCGTGACCACTGCCGGTGGTTTGACTGCGTTGGCCAAAACCAGCAGCAACAGCCTGGGTGGCTCTGTCTCGGTGCAAGCGGTGGGTGACATCAGCATCATGGGCCACGTCACTGCCGGTGGCGAAGTGCAGCAGGTCTATTCAAACGGACGCTTGGTCTCTGAGAGTGTGGATTGGGTGGACAAAACATCCAACATCAACTTGCGTTCATCGGCGGGTGCCGTCTACTTGGGCGGCATCGCGACCGCACGCGATGGCAGTACGGCTGAATTGGGTGGAACTTTCCAAGCACATGACAACATCACCATCGTTGCTGGCATCAACAGCAATGGCTTGGGTGTGCGTTTGCCTGGCACTGGCAAATTGACAACCTACAACGCGGATGGCCGCATCGACATCACGGCCTCAGGCAGTGCTCAGTTGGATGGCCGTATCGTGGCTGGTGGCGAAATCGTCGATTACTACGACGCCACGGGCGCTTACCTGGGCAGCATCCCACGTTATTTTGATGGTGACTCCACCATCACGGTCGATGCGCGAGGTCAAGTGACCTTGGGCAAAGGCTTGGTGGCCGGCAAGCTGATTGATGTGCGTGGCGGTCAAGGCACCAACCCTGCAACCCTGCTGAATCCTGAGTTGGATGACGGCGTGGTCTTGGGTGGCAATGTTCGCCTCACGACCTTCCGCGAAAACAGTGCGGTGCGCTTGAGCGCTGATGGCGATTTGACGGTTTCAACGCCCGCTTGGACACAAGAAATTGTGGCCGATGGTTTTTCCGAATTGGCCAGTGGCGCTTTGACAGGCAATGTTTCCTTCGGCATCCATGTGCACACAGGTGCGTTGGCCACTGACAACATCTTGGCGCAAGGTGTTGTGAATCTGACCACCAGCGCGACCCAAACCAACACAGATTTGTTGGGCTTGGTGGCTGACGTGCAAGCTGCATTGAGCGCGTTGGGTATTGCCGATACTGTGGTCAAGGTTCGCTTGGTTGACGGTCGCTTGCAACTCACCAGCGCGGGTTATCTGTTTGACATCTACGCAATCAATGGCGGCAACGCCGAGCGCTTGGGTTTCAACCAGATCGCCTCTGCTTCTTCTGTGCGCACCACGGGTGCCACGGTGTCTGCCCGTGTTGCTGCGTTGGAAGCCAGCGCACGCGGTTCGTCGGTCACGATTGGTGATGCTTCGAAAGAAAGTGGTTCCATCACTTTGATGGGCTACGTCAAAGCCTATGACGCGATCAACCTGAACACCTTGGTGCGTGCATCCGGCGCACAAAGCGTGTTGTTGTCCTCGACGAGTTTGATGGAAACACTCAGCGGCGGCATGCTGTTGACCCCAGCGGGTGACGCGGTATTGGAAGGTGATTTGATCGCCCGCGGTCGTTATGCGGACATCGTGGTGAAGGCCAAACAGACTTTGGTAATCCGCGGCAGTTTGACGGCGCAACGCGATATTTTGATCACGGCTGGCACTGAGGCCACCGTCCGCGCAGGCGAAGTGAGCTTGCGCACGGTTGGCACCAGCCAATTGTTGACCCTCGACCCGGGTGGCCGCATTGTGTTGACGGGCCTGAACGATGTGGTGATTGACAGCACCATCGGCAAAGGCAACCCGAATTTGGGACGCTTGGACATCACGTCTCAAGAAGGCACCTTGACGATTGGCCGTCAAAGCGGTTGGCTTGAAACGGGTGCGTTGATGACCTTGAATGGTAAGAACGTGGTGGTCAATGGCGTGCTGAAGAGCAGCCTGGCAACCGCTGCAGCTTACGACGACGAAGTCACGATTCGTGCTACACAAGATGTGACCTTGGCTGGCAACTTCTCGCTTAAAGGTTCTTTGCGTGTGGATGCCGGCAGTAACTTGTTCGCCTACGACACCCGCATCTTGAGTGATGCTGTGGGCCAACATTTGTTGTTCAGTGCCGGCGGTAATCTGGGCATTGGCTCGGTCTACGGCAAAGTGGGCGGGGCCGTTGTGGAGGCCAATGCTGATTTGAAGATGCTTGCCAAGGGCAATATCTTGATGGGCGCGGACAGTCAGTTGGCCACCATGGCTGACAACGCCACTGCCTTGATCTCTGGCGCTAACGTGCAAATTTTGGGCTCGGTGATGGCCGGTGCCACATTCGACCCAACAGCGGCTACTTTCAGTTGGACCGGCAAGTTGGCGAGCTTGGACATCAAAGCCGCGGCTGGTATGGTTTTGGGCAATACCGCTGTAGGCGGCTCTCTGCGCGCAACGGGGCGTTTGA
The DNA here is from genome assembly GCF_002943475.1 of Limnohabitans sp. TS-CS-82. Classification (NCBI taxonomy): domain Bacteria; kingdom Pseudomonadati; phylum Pseudomonadota; class Betaproteobacteria; order Burkholderiales; family Comamonadaceae; genus Limnohabitans; species Limnohabitans sp. TS-CS-82. The sequence goes on from NZ_PTQX01000015.1 coordinate 166,053, forward strand.
GTGTTCAAGCGGCCAGTGATTCCCGTGGTGTTGGCATCGACATGTCGCGCGCCAGTGCCATCGTGTCTGACCCAACAGGCAAGTTTGGCAGCGCCACCTCTGTTTGGACGGATGACTTGATTAGCGATAGCGCGCCTGATGGCAATGTCACGCTGAACAGCGACGGCAGCATCTGGTTGCGTGGCAATGTGTCCGCCCCTGATGTCGGCGGCGATGTGGTCATCACGTCACGCAGTCAGGTTTGGATTGATGGTCTGATGTCGGCCAACGACAAGCTGACCATCACGGCTGGTACTCACATCAGCAAGGTGGCTGTGTTGGTGGACACCTTGGTGATGGATGGCACTCAGTACGTTTCAGGCGGCACGCTGGATACCGCTGCTGGCGGCACGATTACCGTCACGTCCACCGACAGTGTGGTTGTGAAGGGCGTTGTTGGCCAGCAAGACTTTGGTGGTGCCAAGGTTGGTTTGTTGCGCATTGAATCAACAGCTCAGGATGTTAGTGTTTATCGCAACATTGACGTGCGTGACCATGTCGAATTGCTGGGCGGCAACATCAGCGTGCTCGCAGGCAGCTATGTGTACGCCACAGGTTTGGACTCAGACGTCTATGTGCGTGCTCGCACCCAGTTGTTTGTATCAGGCAGCACGGTCGCTTCGCCAGCATCGAACGATGCGCTTATTAAGGCGGACAAACTTGTTCACTTGGTTGCACCAAACATGACCGTGAACGGCATTGTGCAAGCCGGTATCACGAATTTGGGTGCAGCCAATGGTTTGATCTTGTTCAATGCCAGCCAGTCGATCTTGATCGATGGCGGTTTGATTTCTTCGGACGGCAATGTTCAACTCAATGCTGGTGTTGACATGTCTTGGACGCGCACGCGTCTCGAGCAGGCCATCACTCAAAATCAATTGATTGGCGGCAACATCACCATCAAAGGCGATGCGGTGTTGTCGACGGCGACAGGCACGGTGCAAGTTTTTGCGGGCGGCGACGTCACCTTGGATGCCGCAGCCAACGTGGCAGGGTCGCGTACGGTGTCTGTCCAGTCCTACCGTACGGTGGCGGAGACCATTCAAACCGTGACGGGTTACCAGCAAGTGGCCGTGGGTCAGGTGCAGGTGCCTGAAATCACGTGGGTGAAAACGCCCATCACAGAAATTACGGAATACAAAGAATTCAAGGTTGGTAGCGAGTACACGACCATGGACGTGACGCTGACGCAAATCGGTTATTACAACCCGAATGCGCCCGTGAACCGTCGTTTCGTCGAATACTTGGTCGAAGGTATTGACTACACCAACGCTGGCGTCAACTGGGCCAATGCGGCAAGCGAAGCTTTGCCTACTCAAACAGCAACGGCACCCGGTACCGACTACAAAAACTTGACCACGTACCGCGACTTCTCGCAACTGTCGGATGCCCAACGTCAAGCCGTGATGAACTTCACGGGTTACAAGGCCATCTTCCAATTCGACTACGCCAACGCGGTCATCAAGAAAACGGTCAATGGCACGGCTGCTGCTGACCAAGCGTGGACGCCCGACTGGGCCAATGCCGCGCAAGTGGTGTACTACATCGACGTGGCCGGTTGGAAAGACCGTTACATTCGCATGCCCAAGGGCGCGAACGTCGACATCTTGCGCGTTGAGAGCCAAGGTCAGACCCAGTACCTCACGGGCGACACCACCAAAGCCACGACCACTGATTTGTCGACCGCGACCAACGATGCGCAAAGCGACGGCACGTGGGTGACGGTTCGACCCGCCACCAACAGTGCGGGTGAGTATGTGGGCCAGTTCAAAGAGTATGGTCAGATTGACTACACCCAACAAACTTCGCGTTACTACTTCCCTCTTGACGGCTATCTTGGCGGCTACTTGGAACCCCACGCCGCCTTGGAGGATGGTCGCGCTCAGTGGTTGGCGACTTACGACACAGGTTCAGGCATCAAGACCTATGACATCCAAGGTCGTGACCCAGCCGTGGCCACCACCTTGGCGCGCGATCCGATGTGGGAGTACACATCGTCTGGCAACATCATTGCTTACAACCAAGATGCCAACCAAGGTCAGGGCAATTTGTCCAGCAGCGCCATTGCTGCTGCGATGGAGGCTTGGCAGCTTGGTCGTTACACCGACCGAATCAACGCTCCTAATACGTTTGTCGATGCCTTGACGTTGGACACCTCGTCCTTCAGCCAAGTTTCAACCAGTTCGCGTGCCAACATGTTTGGTTTTGACTTCCGCTATTGGAGTGGTTGGACCCAGTTGGCCCGTTGGCAGCAGGACCACCAAGGTAATGGTGGCGAGTACAACTACGTTTTGTTCTACAACACGTACACGGGTGACGACCAGCGGGCTGTCAAGCAAGACATGTCTGGAACGAGGGTCGCCGTACTCATGAGAGACAGCGGTTACTACAACGTGGCCAATGTGGTAGACGGCAGTGTCAATAATGGTGGAACTTTCTTGCCATCTTCTGGGCAAGGCTTCGACCAGCTGTTGGGCTCCATTGATTACACAGACAACACCGGCAAAAAGGGCGGTAGTGAGTTCAACATCTACCAAGTGGATGGTCGTAAGGAGCTTGAGAAGTACGTTGCAGAAACCTACAACGATTACTCCTACAACTGGAACTCGAACTGGCATCCGATTTATGACCAACGGATCAAGCAAAGCTTCAAGATGGTGTCGCAAGATCGCGACATCTTCCAGAAGTTGCCCGTTGAACAGACCACCTATCAAGATGTCATGGTGCTCAATTTCAAAGACGTCACCGTCTGGGAAACCCGCGCCATCACACAAACAGAAACGGTCCTCAAAACTGAGGTGTTCACAGACACCGCCGCAGCGCGTGCTTTTGGTAGCTCGGGTAGCTCTGTCGCAGCCAGCGAGATCAACATCACGTCAGGTGGCAAGGTCAACCTGAGTGGCAAACTTGATGCGACCAACAATGTGTCGATCGATGCCCAAGATGTGTTGCGCATCAAAGGTATTGCTACAACAACGGTAAACGCCCAGGCTGTGCCCATCACCTCGACGGTGAGTGGCAAGACGGTCTCCTTGCACGCAGGCCGTTTGTTGGACGTGGATGACTCGGGTCAAATCCTGTCGACACAAGTCGGCACCGTTGCCAACCCTGTGATTTCGATCACGTCTGGGCGCGACATCACTTTGGGTGGCGTCGTGCAAACCGATGACAGCACAAACGTGCTGGTCAGTGCGGATCGTGCGCTTGATCTGTCTGCCAAAATTACCTCGGGCAGCATCAGTCTCAAGTCTGGTCAGGGCGTGTCGAACGATGGTGACATCTTGGCCGATGCCGATACACAAGTGACTGCCACGCGTGCGGGCTTGACCTTCACTGCTGGCTCGGCTGGCGGCAACATTGTGTTGAACAACGCCTCGTTCTCAGCCACGCATTTGGTGTCGAATTTGCTGGACCAAAGCATTGTTTTGACTGCCGCCATGGGTCGCATCGAGCAGGTGCAAACACTGCGCACTGACGGCGTCACACAAGAATTGCTGCCAAGCGGTTTGCTGACCGCCAAGAAGGTTCAAGCCACTGCGGCTTTGGGCATCGTCTTGAACACTCAAATCAGTGAAGCCGTCATGAGCTTGACCGATGTGGGCGACATTTTGGTCAACAACGCTGGTAACTTGTTGCTGTCAGACGTGCAAGTGTTGGATGGCGCGATCAAGGTCATCAACGCAGGTAATTTGAATGCAGACAAAGTGCTGGCCTTGGGCAACAGCGACCGCAACGACATCACCCTGCGCACGCAATCGCGCACAGGAACGGGTGCGACCAACACCTCAGATTTGCGCATTGGCGCTGTGAACACAGGTGCGGCTACAGGTGTCATTCGTGGTGACTTGACGTTCGATGTGCAAGGCACCATCACTTTTGCTGATGCCATCACCGCCATCAAAGCCGATGAGTTGACGATTGCAGTCAAGGGGCCTTTGGGAACCGATGCCTTGCCCGTCGCAACCTTGGTCAACACCTTGAATGTTCAGACCAACGGCGTGGGCGATGTCTTTGTGAAGCAAGGTGCTCAAAACATCAAGCTCAACAACGTGAAGATTGCCAACGGCTCGCTGACGGTGTTGGCAGGTGCCAACGTTGACTTGGTCGATGTCCGCTCCATGTCGAACAGCGATGCCAATGACATCTTGATCCAGGCCCAAGGCTCTGTGTTTGTGCGTTCCATCTCCGCAGGTGTTTACGCCACAAGTGATGCAGATAAGCCGGCCATTTACGACTCTTTAGGCGCATCGGTTGCTTATACCTCGCTCACCTCGTACGGCGATATCACCTTGCGCGCGATCACAGGTCAGGTGATTGAGACCTATACCGACGCAGCAGCAGACATCGTGGCTGACAAGCTGGTGATTGAAGCCGCGACGGGTGTGACAGGTTTGGAAATTGCAGTCAACCGCTTGGATGTGGTGACGACGGCCGGCGACATCCAAATGAGTGACTTTGACGGTTACCTCGAGAACACGGTAGGTTTGGATGTGTTGCGCGCTGTGGTCACAACATCCGCCGCCTCTGACAATGCCACGCGCAATGCCAGCGTCAGTTTGAGCGCTTTCAACGAGTTGCGCGTCGGCCAACGTACCGTGCTGGGCACGGGTGACTACAACGGTCAAGTGCGCGGCAACAGCATCGCTTTGACCAGTCAGACCGGCAGCGTGATGGTGACCCGTCCAACAACCGGTCCTGATGCTTTGGTTTACAGCCGTGCTGTGTCGTTTGTGGCGGGTGATTCGATTCAGTTGTACCAATATTTTGGTGCCCCTGAGAAAACAGAATACCGCGCAGGTACTTACTTCCAGTTTGGCGACAGCACAACACAAATCACACGCGCTTTGCCGAGTGTGATCAGCTCTGACACCGTGATCTTCCAAACCGGTGGCAGTTTGAGCCTCAACGGCACCATCTCGACCAATTTGAAGCTGGAGTTGGTGGCGGGCGAAGACTTGACCGTCAGTGGCATCATTTCGGTCAAGTCACCACGCTTTGATGGCACGGTCGATGCTGACGGCAAGATTGATCAAGTCATCTTGACTGCCAAAGGTGAGCGTTCGATCATCAAGACCGCCAATGGTTCGGGTGCTGTCATGACGCCCACTGGTTTCATCAACATTCAAACCAATGACTTGCCAGCATTGGGCTTTGAGATCCGCGCTTTGCGCGATATCTTCATTGACCTCAATGACACCGCCCCTGGCGTGACACGAGATTGGGTCTTGAACGGTTTTGTGGGTGGATTAACAGGTTTTGACCCTGCATCCAACATCACACTTCGTGTGGAGGGTGAGCTCACTGTTCAAGGCGGTATCGTGGCAGCCAACGTGCTCGTAGGCCAAGTGTCTTTGCGTGCCAACAAAATCACCTCTGACGGTGCCTCGGTGTTCATTGCCCAAAACTTGGTGGTGGATGTGCAATATTCTGCGCAACTCAACACCTTGGTGGAGCACCTCACGATTGACTCACGCAATGCAGGCGACATCAGCGTGAACGAAGCCACCGGCTTGATCGTCGACCGCATCGTGGCCAACAACGGCCGCATTGATGTGATTGCGGGCGGCAATTTGTATGTGCGTGATATTCGCAACGTGGCCGATGGCGACGATATCGTTATGAAGTCCGGCAAAGACATTTATGTGGACTACATCGAAGCAGCCACGTCAGTGGGCGCCCTGAAGCAGTCGGGTACCGTCACGGTGGATGCCAAGGGCATGCTGTACGAATGGCAGTCCAGCCAATTGTCCACACCGGCAACCCTCACTGGTTTGGTTGCTGGCAGCATCACTGCTGCCCAGTCCACACAGGTCAGTTTTGCCAACCGCACGGTGGCTGTGGCTGATGTGTATGGCATTCAAATTGACAACCGCAAGTACGAGGTGGTGGCGACTTCAACCAGCACGCTGAGTACCCTTTTGGCCGATCTCGCCGCCAGAATTACTGCGGGTGAAGCCAACGTGTCTGCCAAGACTGCCACGTTGTCTGGCACTGGCTTGATCATCACCGCTGGTGTGAACAATCTGTTGTTCCAAGCCAGTGGTTACGCCTACACGGCCTACGACCAGCGTTCTGCTGACTTGTATGGATACAAAGTCAACGTGCTTGGCAATGCTGCGATGACGCCTTTGGTGTTGTCTGACCCATCCAAAGCCGGTGTTGGTGCTGAGATGGAAGTGCTCTACACAGCGCTTGGTTCGACAGGTCTTAAAACTGGCGCTACAACCGTCCAACAAACGGCAGCTTTTGCCTCGGGCGGCGGCATTGAGAGCAGCACCGCACAGTCTTCGGTGACGGCGGGCAGTAACACGGCTCAAGTGTCGACCGTCCAGTTTGCGCGTGTTCTCGGTCCGCAATATACGTACTCGTTCAGTATCACCAATGCTGGAGTTACTGATACTTACGACATCCAACCCGGCTTGAATGGCCTGTCGAGCAGCGCCACATGGACAGAAGTGTTGGCGGCTTTCAAAACAGCCATTGAGCTTGACGGAGTGGTCAGTGTTGTTGCAGATGACGTCAGCCGTACCTTGACCTTGACTGCTTTGGCCGCCAACCAAGTCTTTACCGTTGGTAATTTGCAGATTCGTGACACGGCCAATACGCCGGTTGACAACGCGATTGACTCTGCTGGCAACGTGCCTACGCGAATGGCCGGTGCCGGTGGTTTGCAAATCTCTGATTTGGCGTTCAACACCACCTCGTTGTCAGCCACAGGCGTTTACACAGCGGTGGTGAATGGCAATTTGTATTCCAGCCGCGTGGGCACAGACACACGTTTGTTACTCACAAATCCAACCACTCCGATCGACGAGCGCACCGTGCAATTCAGTGCGCAATCTGGTACGGTGGACAACACGAAGGGTACGGCTTCGGTTGTTAATCAGATCGTGTTGACCTTCGGTACAACGCCCGCAAACGGTTCAGTCGTTAAGGTTGTAGACGGCACGACCGTTCTTGCTAACGTGACGGTGGCTTCATCCGCTACGTATCTCAATGCGTTGGAGACAGCCATCAATGCTGTCGCTGGCTACACCGCGACAGTGTCGGGCTCGACCTTGACGTTGACCAAAACCACGGCATTTGGCAGCGTGACGGTGACCGACGCCAGCAGCGTTGCCCTGTCGGGTGCGACGGTGGCTTTGAACAAGCAAGTGGTCGATTTGCAGGGCTTGACCATCACCACGGGCAGTACTTACAACCTGACAGTGGCTGGTACAACTTACAGCTTCACCGCACCGTTATTCAGTAGTGATTCCACGGTTGCTTCTAACTTGGCCGACTTGGTCAATGCCGCAACAGGAACAAGCCATTACACGGCCACGGCCTCTGGCTCCAAAATTACCTTGTCCTCTTCAACTGGGGCGGTCGCTGGCGCCTCTGTCTTTGTGGGCACGCTGAGCATCGTCAGCGGTTCCGAGACAGTTTGGGTGTCTAAGGGCACGCAAGGCCCTGTGGTGGTGGATGTGTCAACCTTGACGGCCCAAACTGGCGCCGTCTACAAATTGACCATTGGCACGACCAGCTACAGCTACACCGCTTTGGCTGGCAACACAGTGGCAACCATCATGTCGGCTTTGGAATCACTGGTTGATGCCGGTACTGTGGCAACAGCGGCCGTGGAAACCGTCACCGTGGCGCAAACATGGGACTCGGTGCTGGCAGATTTGAAAACCCAAATCGAGCGTGGCGAAGGCGCCACCCTCTCTGTCACGCCGACAGCAACCGATGCCAAGTTGACGCTGACCTCGATCAGCATGAACGACAGCTTCACCATCGACAGCGTGGGTGTTGACAGCGTGGGTATGGTCACACGCAGCGGTTCGTCAGCCAGCCAGTTGGCTGCTTCCGGTGTCACGCAACAAGCCGTGGTCAAGATGTCCGATACGGCCGTTGTGGTGACAGGCGACAGCTACAGTTTGGTCTTGCAAGACACCATCGGTCGTACAAAAACCTACACCGTTGCGGCCAACTACACCGTGACAACACCCGCGGTGATGCCGACCAGTGTGGTCACGCGCGCTGTGACGTCGACCGTGCCACAGATTTCCACCATCGATTTCACAGGCACCTTCTCAGCCAGCGCCACTTACAGCGTTTCGTTCATCAACTTTGACAAGCAGGCCACAGCCAATGCAGCGGGCGCAACGCTCTCTGCTGTTCTAGATTCCTTGGCTTCCACCCTCAATGCTGCTGCCGGCGGCGCTTTCACAGCGGCCGTCAGTGGCAACACCTTGGTCTTGACGGGCGTTGCTGGCAAAGACTTTTACGCTTTTGTTTCCAGCATGCCGATGACGGCAACGACTGTGTCGGGCGGCTTAGATGTCAAGTTCAGCGCTTTTACCCCTGCTGTGGGGCAGAAATTCAACGTCAGTCTTTCTTGGACAGATGCGGGTGTCGCAAAGTCAAAGTCGTTTGGCATTACAGCAACAGGCACCGACTGGTCATCTACGTTGACTCTGTTGCAAGACGCTATCAAGGCAGAAACAGGCTTCAGCGGCACGACCATTGATGCAGCCACGCGCACGCTGCAAGTGCGCGCTGGTTACGCCAATTTGGCGGTTTCGAGTACCTCTGTCCTGTTGGCCAAAGTCAAAGTTCAGTCCGAAGTGCTGGCCGACTTGGCCACCTTGGTCAATGCGGACAGCGCCACGACCCACGTTGCAGCCACTGCGAATAGCTCGGCCAATTCACTGACCTTGAGTGCTACCACCAGCAACACCAAGTTCATGCTGGCGGGCTTGGTCAAGTCCAACACCAACTCGGTCACGGACAACGGGGCCACGCCAAGCAACAGCCCAGATGTCGCCAAGCAGGTCTCCGACATCGTGTTTGATAACTTTGTACCTGCTGCCAACCAGCGTTTCAGTTTGACGGTGGCTCAAGCAGGCGCGGTCACGAAAACTTACTTCACCACCATCACGCAAGCACAGTTGTCTGGCCTGACACAAAGCAACCCCGTTGCCACACGCCAAGCCTTCTGGAATTTGGCGCTGACCGACTTGGTCAGCCAGATCAATGCGGACGGCACACGCGTGGTCAATGCCTCGTTCACAGCACCGACTTTGGTGGCTTACGACGCCGGCAATTCCACAGCTGCCCCCCAATTTGTCACGGCACCCATCTTGAGTCTGGAAGCGGTTGTCAGCAACTTGGCCTTCACGGTGAGCAATGTCTCCGTGGGTGTGGTGGTGGATCAGTTGGTGGCGTCACCCGGAACAACAGCCACCACGACTGCCGCAGGTTTGAATGCGACGCAAGTGTCAAGCTTGGTTATCCCAGGCACCGCCAAAGCGCAAACAAATTACGGCGTCACCATCAATGGGGTGGCTTACACCTTCATGTCCACGGATGCCGTGTGGACGAACATCTTGAATGGTCTCAAGGCCGCGATCGATGCGGGTGGTGCAGCGCCGGTGACCGTGGTGGTAGATGCGTCTGGCTCTAACCACGCCTTGACGTTGACCGCCAAGGTGGCGAATACTGCCTTCACCGCCACAGCCAGCGCCACTGACGCCTCCGTGGGTAGCCCATTGAACCCAGTGGCCGTGGCGGGTGACTACGTCTTGGTCATTCCTGACCGTGACGCGGGCAGCTTTGGTCTCAAGACCACGGGCAGCTTGACAGTTGTCAATTTGCCCACTAACCCAGGCGTGAGTGAGTTGATCAACTTGGGCGCGGGCGATGGCACGCACCTGGCCAGCAATTTGGTGGTGGTGTCTGACATCAACGTGGGTCGTTCCACAGGTGGCGGCACAGTGCAGCTCGCAGCCACTGGCGGCGTGACGCTGGGTGGTACGGTCACAGCACAAAATCTGTCGGTCACTGTGGGCGGCAACTTGAGCTTGACCTCCAGCGTCGACAACCTCAGCGTGCTGATGACCAGCAACGGCAACCTGACTGTTTCGCAACAAGGTGCCTTGAATGTCTCGTCCATCACCATGGTGGCTGGTGGCAATGTGTCGATTGAGGCCGAGGGCAACATCGTCATCACCGACCTCTTGGGCGTGGCTGGTAACGTAACCATCACCTCGAAGACCGGCAGCATCACCATTGGTCATATGGTCAATGCAGGCAGCGTGGTGTTGTCTGCTGCGCTGGGTGCGGTCACCTTGGGTTCTGCCACCAATACCATCGAGGCCGACACCTTGTCGATCAATGCCAAGGGCGCGATCACGGTGTTTGAAGCCGACGCGGTCACCATCAACAGCTTGGTCAGCACTGACCATGACACAGTCCAAGTGACGGCGGGTGGTAATTTGACCGTCAACGCGGCTGTGACAGCCACGACCGACAAACTGGTGGCCCTCAAAACCACGGGCGGCCGCTTGATTTTGACGGCTCCGATCACCACGGCCTCGGGCACCATCGATATTCGTGCCACGCAAGGCATTGAGATGACGGGCGATGCCGACTTGACCAGCACCAGCGGCAACATCACCTTGGTCGCAGGCAACGATGTGTTGCAGATGACCGGCGAGACCGAGATCAATGCAGGTTCGGGTTTGGTGAGCTTGACCGCAGACGGCAACATCACGCTCGGCAAGATCAGAACCACCAACGCTGGCGACTTGGTCATTTCTTCAGGTGCATTGATTGACGCGGCTGAAGGCAGCACCGACATCATCGCCACTGAAGCACGCTTGGTCATTCAAGCCGTGGGTGGCATTGGTACCTTGCTCAACCCGATTGAGATTCAAGTCGCCCGTCTCTCCATCACCAACGATGTGAATGTTTCAATTGCTGGCACGCTCACCGCTGAAATTGGTCTGCAAGAAGTCGACGGCCTGATCATTGAAAACGTCACCCAAAACGCATCGGGTGGCGTGATGATCTCCACGGTAGACGGTCGCATGCTGGTCTCTGGAACAGGTATCAGTTCTAAAGCCGGCGCTGTCACGTTGTACTCGGGCGGCACCAACGGCACCATGCGCCTCGATTCAGACATTCGCACCACGGGTGGCGATGTAGCCTTGACCGTTGAAGGTGGCGATTTGTTGATGGCCGCTGGCGTGCGCGTCGGCAATGCAGATGCAACGACGGGCGATATCGCCATCAAGGTCACCAAAGGTAGTTTGTTGAATGCAGGCTTGGTGACAGGCGCTGACGCGACGCTGCGTTTGGATGGCTGGATGGCCATTGACACTGACCCAAGCGTTGCCGTCGTTGCGGTCTACAACCCACAAATTCAATGGATCATGTCACGCGGTTACTACCACGTTGACACGGCCACCGGTGAAGTCACTGTGGCGAATCTGCCGCCAGAACTGGTGCCCGCACATTTGGCCAATGGCACGGTGTTGCGTAGCGCCGGTGGTGCGTTCTTGCAAACCTTGGGTACACCCAATGCAGATGCCAGTAACGGTGGTCGTATCGACATTTCAGTACAGGGCTCTGTTGGTCAAGGCGTGATTGGCTTTGATGTCTCTCCCAACAGTGCGTTCATGGATGCTGAGATGCTCACGGCGTCCAGCAGCACACGCGATGCTGTTCAAGTGATCACAGCCGGTTCGATTGAAGTCGAGCCTGTAGGTGGCGATAGCTTAGTGAATGCGGGCAGCAAAGCCGGTTTGACCGCCATCAGCAGTCTGAGTGGCATGCAATCGTTCTGTGGACCGATTGATGCGACAGGCCAAGCCATTGGTTTGCGCGGTTTTGATGTGGACATTTGCTCCTCTATTTCTAGTGCCGACGGCGCCATCGATTTGGTGTCGCTCAACACAACTGGCACGGTGCTGTTTGGTAACTCGAGTACTGACCTCAGCGCTGGCGCTTACCAGGTTGATAACTTGGAGTTGTCAAGACTCAAAGCTGGTTTCTCTGAAATCGTGATTGGTAGCGCCTTGAGTGGTAACAATGTGGTGCTGGGTGATTCCGGTACGGCAGGTAACGGCACTGTGATTGCCTTCCAAGATGACGTGTTCTTGCAAAACCCAGTGTTGGGTGGCGAGATCAAGATCAACCGACCTGTGACTGTGTCGGGCAACTTCAAGGTTCAGGGCTCAGGCTTCACCACCTTCTGGAACGGTGCAGCACCCGTCACCGTCACAGACACCTTGTTCTTGGATGACTCCCTCATCCTCACAGGCAATGTGGTGGCGATTGCAGGTGCAGATGGCACGGGCAACATGGTGTTGGGTGGCAGTTCGTCGCACTTCATCAACGGCGACAACATCGCTGGTGCGGACACCATGACGGTGAAGGCACCAGGCAACATCACAATCAAAGGCCGTATCGGTTACTCCTCAGAGTCGCCCAACGATCCACTGTCTGGTTTCACCGTCGACGGTGTTGAGGTGAGCGCAGGCATCATCAACTTGCCAGACGATGTGACCTTTGAAGGCGAAGTCGTCTTGAAGGGCGATTTGCAAATCAAGGCTTCAGGCCGCGTTGTGTTCGCCAATGGCGTGAACATCACGGGTGGTAACTTGACCATCTTGGGCGCCTCTCAGGTGGTGTTCGAGCAAGGTGTGTCGGTTCAAGCTGGCGGCATTGCAGGCAAGGGCAACTTGTTGATCGAGGCCGATGAAATCGACTTCTTGGGTGGTTCGGGCTCGGTGCAATCTACCGGCGGCACCTTGACATTGCGCTCAGCCGATCAAACCTTGAGCTACGAAGTGGGTGACCCTTCCTATGCGGATTCGGGCCGTTTGGAAATTTCAAACCGCGATTTGATGGCCTTGGCCGATGGGTTCGGCAAGATCGTGATTGGTCGCGAGTCGGGTGGTCATGCCGCCGGAGGGTCGGGTGACATTCGCATCGGTGCGCGTAACCAGATTGAACAACCTTTGGTGTGGGACAGCCTTGAGGTTTACGCGGGCAGCATTCAGGTGATGGACATGGCTGACAGCAGTGATTACACGCTGACGGTGGATGGGTCTATCAAGTTGGATGCCGTGAATAACATCACCATTCAAAACCAAATTCAAGCGGGTGTCAGCACCTTGCAAAACATGGAGATTTACTCCGCTCAGGGTGCTGTCTTGCAAAACGATGCAGCGTCTGCGCTCAGCGACCGTGCGTTGTCTGAACCCATCAAAGCGGCCCAATTGACGGTGTATGCCAGCGCTGGCATCGACTTGCCGTTCTTGATGGCCGACAAGGTGTCGGCCCTCAACGTGGCGACAGGCGATTTGGTGCTCGGTGAATTGGCCGCGGGTGGCAGTTTGAGCGTTGTTTCTGTGATGCAACAAGGTTCAGGCGGTTTGACTGTGTCCACTGGTGGCGGTGATTTGGTTCTGCTCAGCGCTGCCAATGGTGGTTCGGGCGTCAGCACGGCGGCATTGGGTCAAGTCCTGCTTTCGGCTGCTGGTGTCAATAGCCAACTGGCTATCCATGCGAACGTGGTTGCCAATGGTGGCAGCATCACGGCACAAGCCACAGGCAATGTGGTCAATACGGCAATGGTGACCAACACCACCGGCTTGATCCACTTGAGCTCAACAGGTCAAGACGTCTTGTTGCAGAACAAGCTTGAGTCGCAAGGCTTGATCTCGGTCGATGCCAAGCGTGACATCGTGATGTTGGATGGCCAACGTTTGGTGTCGTTGAATGCCGCTGACACGGGCTCCATCAGCTTGGTGGCATCGCGCAACATCAGCGTGAGCATTTTGGAAGCCGATGGCAGCTTTGTGCTCGAAGCCACGTCCGGTTCCATCACCAATGGCTTGACGGGCAACGTGACGCCCAACTTGTTAGGGGCTGGCGCATCTGCCACCTTGCGCGGCGGTGCTGGCATCGGTGTGGGTCAAACGCCTTTGACAACGCAAATTGCCAAATTGGCAGTCAGCAACACAGGTTCTGGTGGCGTCTTTATTCAAGAAGCTGACGCACTCGACATCACCGGCAGTCACGGCACGGGCAGCAATTCAGTGGACGTCAGCGCCACGGCCTTGACCAATGAAGCGACTGCGGGTGGTGCCTTTGTGTTGCGTTTGCTCACAGGCAACCTGACGGTCAATGGTCCGATCAAGGCTTCTGGCAATGTGTTGTTGCAAACCGTGTTGGGTGCCATCGATATCAAGTCGGACATCACTTCGACATCGGGCAACCTCAGTGTGGCATCGGCTGGTTCGATCACGATCGCTGACAGCCTGTATGACAACTACGCGCCAACCCTCAAGACGGAAGCCTCAGGTCGTTCCATTGCGCTGACTGCAGCTCTGGACATCTTGATGCAAACCGATGCTCAAATTTCTGCCAAAGAAGGCGAAATCAGCCTGCAATCGAACGCTGGAAATATTGAAATTGGTGTGTTGACCACAGGTGGTTCGGGTTCGATCACCCTGAAAGCAACAGCGGGTGCTTTGTTTGATAAGCAAAACGATGATGCAGCGACGCGTCGCGAAGTGAACATCACCACCGGTGACCTGATCATGCAGGTTCAGGGCAACGTGGGTTCAACCACCGCACAAATCGAAATCAGTGCAGACAATTTGGCGTTGATCACGACCCAAGGCAGTGTGCAGTTGGTTGAAAGCAATGCACTCCAAATCGGTGTTGCCTCGCCTGCCTCCGTGCAAGATGTGCAAGCAGATGGCACCACAGTGGCCAGTGTGGGTACTTCTGTCACTGGTATCACGGTTCAGCAGGGCAACTTGAACCTGCGTGCAGGCAGCAAGACCAGCGAGATTTTGTCGAGCAACCAAGCCGTGACGGTGTCCGGCAACGTGTTGATGACGTCCAGCGGTGGGTTCGATCTGCAATCTGCTCTGACCAGCAGCGCTGGCAACATCAGCATGGTGGCTACTGCGGGTGATGTGAAGTTGGGTGCGGGTGGCGATGTCACCGTATTGGCGGCAGGCAAGACGGTTGACATCGAAGCCACAGCAGGCGCAGTGGTGATGCAACTCAGCGGCACCAACGAAGCCGTGATCCAAACCAACGCAGGCAACGTGCGTGTGAGCGCCGCAACCGCAGCGAAGAACGTGACCGTGGGTCAGATCGACACACGCAGCGCAGCAGACCGCACAGCGTCAACACTGACAGGCCAAGCAACTTGGGGCGTAGTGAGCGTGATCGCAGGCGGCTCGGTGTTGGACGCAGACAGCAGCGGCGCAACAGATTTTTACGCCTCGAACTTGCGTGTGAACGCAGGCGCAGGTGTGGGCGTGCTGGGCACAACGCTTAACGCGCTGGACGTAGAAGTGCAAACCCTGAGCGCAGTGGCAGCAGCCGGCGCGGTGGGTGTGACGGACGCCAGCGATTTGACAGTGGGCACGACCACGGCAATCAGCTTGAGCCGAGTCAAGGCTGACGGCACGATGGACACGACAGTGCTGACAGACGCAGCACAGTCGGGCGTGAGCGCAGCTAACGGTTCAGTGGCGATTACCGCAGCGAGCAACTTGACCGTGAGCCAAGGCACCATCATCACTGCCAGCGGCAACGTGAGCGTGCAAGCGACGACAGGCAACGTGAGCGTAGGCGAGATCAACAGCAGCGCAGGTACTGTCACGATTCAAGCCGGCGGTTCAGTGGTTGACGGCGACAACGCCATCGACGTGACAGCTTTGGGCTTGGTCATCACCACAGGCAGCACAGGCGCCATTGGTAGCAGCACAGACGCACTGGAAACAGCAGTCGGCACCCTGACCCTGTCTGTGGGCAGCGGTGGTGCAGCCATCAGCGAGAGCAACGGCTTAGAAACCACAGGCGTGCAAACCACAGGCGCTTTGGTGGTGAACGTGTTGACAGGCGACTTGAACGTCAAAGACGGCAGCACGGCAGTGGGCATCCAAGCCAGCGGTACTTTGGCCTTGAGCGCAGCAGGTGCAGTGAGCATTCAAACGTCAGTGATGAGCGTTGGCAACGTGAGCGTGCAAGCCACAACAGGCGACGTGAGCGTAGGCGAGATCAACAGCAGCGCAGGTGTCGTGACGATTCAAGCGGGTGGTTCAGTGATTGACGGCGACAGCGCCATCGACGTGACCGCCTTGGGCTTGGTCATCACCACAGGCAGCGGAGCCGCCATCGGCAGCAGCAGTGATGCACTGGAGACGTCAGTCAACACCTTGACCCTGTCCGTGGGCAGCGGTGGTGCGTGCATCAGCGAGAGCAATGGCTTAGAAACCACAGGCTTGCAAAGTGCAGGCGCTTTGGTGGTCAACGTGTTGGCAGGCGACTTGAACGTCAAAGACGGCAGCACAGCAGTGGGCATCCAAGCCAGCGGCAACCTGCGCTTGAGCGCTGCGGGTGCAGTGAACATTCAATCGACTGTGACGAGCACAGGCAACCTCAGCGTTGTGTCAACAGCAGGCGATGTGAGCTTGAGCGCAGCGGGCGACATCACGCTGACAGGTGCAGGCACAGTGGATGTGCAAGCCTCACAAGCCGTGAACCAAGCCAACGTGATCACCGCAAGCGGCAACGTGAGTGTGATTGCCACGACGGGTCATGTGACCTTGGGTCAAATCAACAGCAGTACAGGTAATGTGGCCATTCAAGCCGGTGCTTCGGTCATCGACGGCGACAGCGCCATCGACGTGACAACCCATGGTTTGTACGTCAGCGCAGTGAAGGCCGGTAGCGGTAGTGATGCCATCGATACGTCTGTGGATACCTTGTCGGTGTCTGTGGGCAGCGGCGGTGCTTACATCAGCGAGAGCAACGGTTTGTCGACTGGCACTGTGTCAGTTGTCGTGAACCGAGTGAGTCTGAGTGGCGCAGCTGAAGCTCAATCCGCTCTCGCAACGCAAGGCGCTGGTTTGCAAAGTACAGATGCAGGCGCCTTGGTGGTCCAAGTGCAGTCGGGTGATTTGACGGTGAACGCAGGCACTACAGCAACAGGCGTGCAGGCCAATGGCCATGTGTTGCTCAGTGCGACAGGTGTTGTTGCCATCGATGCCGACATCACCAGCGCAGGCTCTGTCAGCGTCATCTCGACTACCGCCAATGTGAATTTGAACGCGGCAGGTGCCATCACCCTGACAGGCGATGGCAGCTTGGATGTGCAGGCCGAACAATCTTTGGTGATGGCCAATGTGGTCAATACCGTGGGTAATGTCAGCCTGAAGGCTTCGATCGGTGACATCACGCTCAGTCAAGTGACCAGCAGCGCAGGATCTGTGGCCCTCCAAGCCGGTGGTTCTGTGATCGATGGCGACACCGCAGTTGATATCACCGCACAAGGCTTGTATGTGAAAACGAGTAGCCAAGGTGGTTTGGGTCATCTGGCCGATCCTTTGGAAACATCGATCAACGCCCTTTCAGCGACAGTGGGTCGTGGCGGTGCTTATGTGCTCGAAACATCTGGCTTGCAAGTTGATGCCGTGTCGGTCGCTGTTAATCGCATCAGTACCGATGGCGCAGCGCAGGCGCAAGCGGTCATCGGCAACACCTTCGGTCAGTTGATCGTGTCCGGTGGCGGTGCTTTGTCCGTCAATGTGAGCGCGGGTGATCTGCAGTTCAAGACAGGTTCGCAAGTGCAAACCACGGGCGCTGGCACCATCAACCTGAAGTCCTCGGATGGCTCAGTTGTGCAAGAACAAGGCAGCCAAGTCAGCAGTGATGCGGGTGCCGTGCAAGTCGATGCCAAAGACAAAGCCCAAATGACCAAGGTCAACACCGTCAGCGGTGATGTGGCGGTGTCGTCGACCCAAGGTTCGTTTGAATTGCCCGCTGTCGCACCCGGTGAAGTGGTGGACTACGGCGGCAAACCTGTTCGCATTAAGAGTGTGGACGTACAAATCAACGCGCCTGTTGTCAGTGCGGGCAGCAGCTTCGAGTTGACCACCCCAGGTCAAACCGTCAACTTGAGCACGCTCAACAGCACCAATGCGGTGACGGTCACCTCGATTCCTGTGGGTCAAGCCTTGCCAGTCACCTTGCCCTTCGTGTTGGGTGATGCGATGGGGGCAACAAACTCTGGCGTGTCAGTCGACCGCACCGAAGTTGGTTTCATCGGAAGTGCCGATCCAGCCCTGCAATTGAAAGAAATTGTGGTGGGTAGCCAAGCCCCGGGCCAACTGATCCTGTTGCAATCGGACACACAACACAACGGCAGCTTGGTGTTTAACGCACCGTTGGTGTTGATCGCCTCTGGCCTGTTAGAGCAAGGTGGTGTGATCACAGGCAGCGCAGTCAAAATTACCGGCGACATTCAAGGTCGAGGTTTGACGGTTTATGGTTCAGGCTCTACGGTGACCTACGAAGGCGCCAACCTGACAGAGACCGGTGACATTGTCATTTACGACTCGGTGGTCGTGAACCAAGACACCACGTTGACGGCCACAGGCGACATCAAGATTCAAGGCAAGATCACCGTCAAGCCTGGCGTGACATTGACGCTGGTGGCCAATCACGTCACCTTGAGTTCTGGTGAGTTCAACGGGGTCACCCGTGGTGGTGTGGTCTTGTTAGACGATGCCTCAAGCACGACCGACATGGCCACGCTCAAGATCACGGCCAATGACCTGACGGTGGACGTCGCCATCGATGGCGGAGACGTCGGTAAATTGGTACTGCAAGGTGGTGTGCTGGGCAACGGTAAAGAAGCGGAGTTGGCTTCGTTGGCAACAGCGATGGTTGACGGTAGCTTTGCTTCGTTGAGCTTGGGCGATGCCAATCACGCATTGAGCTTGGGCAATGGCAGTTTGTTGGCTGAGAACGCAGACGCTGTTACTTTGCTTGGCTCACAAGTGCGTTTGGCGGACAGCGCAGGCGGCACGGCCACATGGGCACTTAACACCAAGTCATTGACCGTGCAAGCGGGTGGCGGCGATGTGAGCTTGGATGTGAAGTTGATCAGCACGACGGCAACCGATGTGAGCTTCAAGGCGGCCTCTGGCAACTTCATCATGACAGCTGACGCCAAGGTGCGCACCGAGGGCGGTTCATTGACGGTGCAAGCCGGTGGTGATGTCGTCATCGGTGAACTCAATGCCAGCGCTGCCGTCACAGCCACCGTGGGTGGTGTGGCCTTGGACAGCGCACAAGGTGTGATTCGTGCGGCTTCGACTAGCAGTGGTTTGGTCAGCGCTTACACGGTGTCTATGTACGGCTATGGCCCGACCGTGATTCCGCCATCCGGACAATCTGCCATTCAAGTGCAGGCACAACAACTCCAGGTCTCAGCACCCAAGGGTCAAGTGGTGCGTGATTCGGGTAGCAACGGCGAGACTTACTACACGCTGATCAACCGCAACACCTACTATCGTCAAGCGACGGTGTTGGGCACTGCGCCTACCAACGTGGTGGTCGATAAGTCACAAGTGGCGGGTAACGCGCAGGGCGCGTTGACGCAAGTGAAGCAAACCGCACAAATGGCCATGGCTTACCTCAGCCAAGGCATGTCTTACGGTTTGACGAACATGCGCACGTCGCCGACTGCTGCTGCTTTGCCCGCAGCAGGCGTGCGCTCTTACTTGGCGGGTGTGATGCAAGCATCGCAGCCGGTCAGTGCGGCCATGAGCATTGCTTCTGGTATCTCGGTATCAGCGCCCAACACATCCAGCACGACAGCAGCAGATTTGTTGTCTGATCTTTCCTACGGTATGTCCGCCGACACCACTGCAGCCTTTGTGCTGGGTAGTCCTGGCGTTCAAACCACCAGCTCGGGCGTCAAGGCGACGTCTGTGCTCAGCTTCGATTACGAAGCTTGACTCTGTTTCAAGAAAGCCAACTGACATGAAGAATGTTTTTGAACAATCTAAGGCCGGACTTCGTGCCCTGAGCCAACGCGCCTGTGTTGGGCTGACGATGGTGTTTTTGAGTGTTGGTTTTGTCGGTTGTGGCGGCGGTGGCGGTGGCGCCGCCCCTCACTTTGCTTTGGACGCCAATGGTGTGCTGACCGACAGCACCACCGGTATCCGTTGGGCCCAAGTGGCAGCTGGCAGTGCGCCAACTTCTGCACAGCGTTGGCCCACTGTCGATGAGTTGCTTTATTTGATTGACAAGTCTTCATTGGCTGACTTGCCAGCTCAGTTTTCGGCCACCTTGCTGAACAACGATTTGGTCTTTGCCGGTGATGTGAACAACAGCCGTGCGAATGCGTTGTGGGGTGTGAGTTTTGCGTCTTACAACCTTGGCGCTGTTTACAACGTGGATGCAACAGACCTGCCTACTGTGGCGACACCGCAGCCTAAGCAGCTTGTCGTTGTGACTTCGGGCAGTCCTTCTGCTTTTTATCGCACCCAGTCAACTACCAATTACTTTCCTTCCAGTACCAATGTCAAAAAAACGCTAGTTACCTATGACAAAGAGAATGATTTGACATGGAAGACCTGCTCAGAAGGCATGACTGTCTCTGATAATTTGTTATCGTGCTTGGGCACCCCCTCGCAATACACGGCATCCAACTTGGATGCTCAAACATTCACTGATGGTTGGAGATTACCCACCCGCTACGAACTTGCTGCTTTGTTAGATCGTGATAAAGGTCAGTTGGCAAATCCGCGTTCTTACATGATCAATGGCGATTTTTTTGATATTTTGAACGGACAAATTGGTTGGTGGTCTGCCGGCGTGGAATCCTTCCCCCCTCGGATTTATTGGTCATCGACAACGGACGCAAACGCGAAAAAATTCGTGATCTCCTTTGATGAGGGCAGCATTCGTCCTGACACGGGTGGTTCGTATTACATCCGCCTAGTTCGCAGCGGTAAGTATTGAGCGCTGACAGTCACATTTGTATGAAAACAGCACGCTTTACACCTTCTGCATCTGGCCAATCCACACGTTTGACTGCGTCGAACAGCCGCTTTCGGCTTGATCCGCTTGAGCAACGCACGCTGCTTTCGGCCAGTTCTTTGGCCGTGCTGGTCGATGCTTTTGTGGTTCAAGACGAGACCTTGGCGCGAGCGCAGGCCACTGTGGTTTCAGATGCCGTGGTGTCGGCCTATGCCGCCACCGCAGCCCAGACGTCATCGTCCAGCGATCCAGCAACTTCGGTGCTGAATGTCGGTGCAGGTTTGCAACAAGCCCAAGGTTCCGCTGTGACGATGCGTGGCGTATCGGTGGTGGGCTCAGTCTCCGTGGATGCCTCCGTTGATGGTTCGGTCACAGGTTTGTCCATCGCTTTTGACGAAGCGTGGTCCAAGGTACGTCAAGCTTTGGCTGTGCAGCCTGTGGATGCTTGGTTTGGTTTTTTCCCAGGCACGGATGCCACGCTGACCGCAGATTGGTCAGCACGCGCAACGGCTGCTGTGAATTTAGTGGGCACTCAACCGCTGCCTTGGCATTTGGTTGCCGTTCCTGGTTCGGTATTGGGCCAAGCTTATGCGGCATTCGCCGTGCAAGGTGATGCTGGTGAACCGACCATTTTGGTGAACCAAGATCGCATTTCTTCGCTCACCAGCCAACGTGATTTGGTCGCGGTGCTGGTGGAAGAAATCGGTCACGGCATTGACTACTTGATGAATGGCGAACACGACTCGCCGGGCGATGAGGGCGAGCTGTTTGCAGCCCACATCATGGGTGCCGCGTTGACCGCTGATGCGCGCGCGCGCATCTTGACAGAAGACGACAGCGCACAGATTCAGTGGCAGGGCCGCTCTGTTCGTGTGGAGCAGTCATTGACGGTGTCCAGCACGACCACGGACAGCAATGGTCGGTACATGGCGGACGACACGGTGATCGTGTCGGGCAATGCGACGGTTACCACCAGTGGCGCCGGTTTGATGGTGGGTATTACCCCAAATTTCAGCACGCTCGATGGCAACAACGGTACGGACAGTTTGACGTTGAAGACCCACGGCAACGTGGTGATCAATTCACTTGTTGGTAGTGTGGATCCCCTCAACGGTTTAACGATCACCACAGATGCGACCGTTTATCCCACCAATGTCACCTTTGCATCCAGCATCACATTGGATGGCTCTTTGGACATCACAAGCTCGGGAACGGTCAGGTTCTCTGGCGATGTGACCTTGCTCTCTGGCTCGTTGACGATCCGAGGTGCTTCCAACATTATTTTTGAAGGTTCGGTCAATGTCTCTGGTGGCAACATCACGCTTGAAGGTGATGAGATTGACTTGAGCGCCTCGCGTATCTTCCGCTCTGTGGGAGCGACGTTGACCTTGCGCCCCACAACCGTCAATTTAGACATCGATGTGGGTGACCCTTACGCTCAAACTCAGCTGAATCGTTTGAACCTGACCAACGCTGAGTTGAACTCGATCGCCAACGGCCAGTTTGCCAAAGTGATCATTGGCAGTGTGGGGGGTGATGGCCATGCCGCTGCAACATCAGGCACTGTGCGTTTTGGTGGCAATCAAACCGCCAACCAGTTCACGTTTGAGTCTGCATTGGATGTGTATGCCGGTTCCATCCGTGTGGAGGATATCCAAGGCAACACGGGTGTCGGTGGCGCTGCATTCATTGTTGGCGGTGAGCTCAAGTTGGATGCCCACAATGACATCGTGCTTTACAACGCTGTTGACGCAAAGACAGTTTCCGGTGGCGTCGAAACCTTCAAGGCGGTCACGCTGTATGCGGCCACAGGTGCGATTCAGCAACTGAACCAAGTGAGTAACTTGGGTGGCGATGGTGTTTCCAGTGAACCCTTGCGTGGCAGCACCTTGAACGCGCGGGCGATGACGGGCATCACGCTCTCCGCCACTGAATTTAGTACCGTGACTTTGCTCAACGAAGGTGCCACGGGCAACATCACATTGCAAGAAACGGCCAATGGCGCTGCGCTGAGTGTGCTTTCAGCTTTGCAATCCAGCGCGTCTGCGGTGGGCAATATTGACATTTCGACCTTGGGTGGTGACTTGACTGTGGATGCCACGGGCTCCGGTGTCAGCAGCGCCAGTACGGTGACTTCGAATATCACTTTGCGCGCCAAAGCCAATTTGGTGTTGAACCAAAGCCTTTCTGCCCTTGACACTATCAAATTGGTGGCTGTGGATGGCAACATCTCTCAGGCCGCAAGCCAGTCCATCACTGCCACACGTTTGCTGCTGCAAGCTGCGACGGGTGCTGGCACGAGTGCACATAGCCTTCAGACCCAAGTGCAGCAATTACGCGCCTTGGTGACCACCAGTGGTGGCCTGTTTATCGATGAACAAGATGGGTTGGTATTGGATGCCAAGCAGAGCAGCGACGTGGCTTCTCCTGTTGATGCTTGGGATTTGATGGGCACCGAATTTGCTCTGAAAGTGGCTGGCAACTTAGCGTTGCAGGTGTTGAATGGCACGTTGACCGCCAACGGCACGATTCAAGCCTTGGCGGTGAGTGGCGTGGCGGCGCAAGCCGGTAATGTGCGCTTGCAAACGTCTAAAGCGCTGGTGTCGCCAGCTGCAAGCTCCGTTCTCACCGTCAACGCAGCACTGACGGCCGAGGGCCATGTCAGCGTGTTGTCTGACAGCGATGTGGTGCTCACTGCGATGGGTGACATTGCATTGACCACGGCTGGCAAGACGCTGGACATTGAGGCCAGCACAGGCGCTTTGACCATGCAGCTCAGCGGTACAGACGAGGCCGTGATTCAAACCAATGCGGGCAATGTGCGTTTGAGCGCGGCCACGGCCGCCAAGAACGTGACCTTGGGTCAAGTTGACACACGCAGTGCCGTTGATCGCGCCGCCTCTCAACTGAATGGTCAAGCAACCTGGGGTTCGGTCAGCATCATTGCAGGCGGCTCAGTGTTGGACACCGCTGACAGTGGTGTCACAGATGCCACAGATATTTATTCGGCCAACTTGCGTTTGAACGCAGGTGCGGGTGTAGGCGTGTTGGGCGCAACGCCTAATGTGTTGGAAATTGAAGCCTCTAAGCTCAGCGCTGTGTCGCTTGCCGGCGTGGTTGGTGTGACGGACAGCTCTGCCTTAGAAGTGGGCCAAGTTGCAGCATTCAGTTGGAATCGCGTGCAAGCCGATGGCAGCTCTGCCGCTGGGACTGCAGACCCTGTGCAATCGGGCATCAGTGCCGCCAACGGATCCGTGGCTGTGACTGCGGTGGGTGCCTTGAGCGTGACGCAGGCCATTGCCTTGACAGGGACAAGCTCCCTAGGCAATTTGTTGCTGCAAGGCGCCGATACAGGTGTGGGTGTGACGGCCGCCATGACAACTGCAGGTGGCTCCGTCAGTGTGGTCGCAGCCGCAGGCGACGTGACCCTTGGCGCGACGGGTGATATCACCATCACTGGCAACGGCACGGTCGACATCCAAGCCACAGCCGGCGCAGTGGTGATGCAACTCAGCGGCACCAACGAAGCCGTGATTCAAACGGATGCAGGCAATGTGCGCTTGAGCGCAGCAACTGCGGCGAAGAACGTGACCGTGGGTCAGATCGACACCCGCAGTGCAGCCGAGCGCACCACACCAGCGCTGACAAACCAAGCAACCTGGGGCGCCGTGAGTGTGATCGCAGGCGGCTCGGTACTGGATGCAGACAGCAACGGCGCAACAGATATTTACGCCTCGAACCTGCGTGTGAATGCAGGCGCAGGTGTGGGCGTGCTGGGCACAACTCCTAACTCGCTGGAAGTGGAAGTGCAAACCCTCAGCGCGGCAGCAGCAGCCGGCGCAGTGGGTGTTGCAGATGTGAGCGGCTTAGAAGTAGGCACGACGGCAGCCATCAGTTTGAGCCGAGTCAAGGCCGACGGCACGATGGACACGACGGTGCTGACGGATGCCGCGCAATCGGGCGTTAGCGCCGTTAATGGATCGGTGGCGATTACAGCAGCAGGCGCTTTGAACGTGACG
>NZ_PTQX01000016.1:0-156095 GCF_002943475.1 Limnohabitans sp. TS-CS-82
TCATTCCATCTCTCAGGTGCCACCGCCTGATCACACTTAATAACGCCACGTTGATCACTCCTGTGCCTCCTGCTCAATGCTGAGCAGGACAGTTTGACTACGTGGGTCAAATTTGGATGCAAATACCTAGGTTTAGTGGCTCACTATTGGATGCAATTCAACAGTCTCAGCCCCTGATCTGAAGACCTGGGACTTGGGATGAGTTTTGCCGGATTGCTGGATAAATATACAGCTTTTTACAGGTTTGTCAAAAGCACTCATGCAAGCCGCTTGGCTGCTGATACCGGCTCTAAAAGTCCAGGATTTATGCGGGATTCCAGCTCGTGACCCCCATTGGCCCGCCAAAACACGTTACCTCTGGAGGGGCTCACTCATACGATTTGTGGACGGTTTTTTCACCAAATCCCCTACCCATGACAGATCACCTGAACCCCTCCACAAGCCACCTCGGCAAGCGCTCCGAAAAGAGCGGATTTCTCTCCCTGTCGCAGATCGGCGAACTGATGGCTCAAGGTGCTGTCAGTCAACACCAAATGCTGAGCGAAGCACACAGCAGTCAGGTTTACGCCACTGAGCTGGACGAGTTCGTGGACTTCCATGCCTGGCAGAGCGTGAATGTGAACCCGTCTATAGAACAAGGAGTTCACCCATGAAAACACGATCCATCACCCCGCGCGAGCAGCGCAGCCTCGATCAACTTAATGCCATCCAGAACAAGGTTTTAGCCCTCGATGCCTTAAAGATGCCTGATCTCTGGAAGGTCTGGGATGTGCACTTTCCGCGCCGTCCAATTCATCCCAACCGCAAATTCATGACCGCTCGTCTGTCACACCGATTTCAAGAGTTAGCCTTTGGCACCTTGCCCCAGCCCGCCCGAGAAAGGTTGGCCGACTACGGTCAGCAGCTCTCCAAGATCAAGAGCAAAAAGCCACTCAAGGCGGTGGCCATGCCCGGCGCGACTTTGGTGCGGGAATTCGATGGCAAGGAATACCGGGTTGAGGTGCTGGCAGACGGCCGCTACGAATACAACCGGCAGATCTACGGAAGCCTGTCGGCGATCGCCAAGACCATCACCGGCACACAGTGGTCAGGACCTGCCTTCTTCGGCCTCAAAGCCAAGGAGGGAGCATGAGCATGATGACTCCCAAACGGTGTGCGGTCTACTGTCGCGTTTCCTCTGACGAACGACTGGACCAATCGTTCAACTCCATCGATGCACAACGCGAATCTGGCTTGTCCCATGTCATCAGCCAACGCAATGAGGGCTGGGTCCCAGTACAGGACACCTACGAGGATCCGGGCTACTCGGGCGGGAATATGGAGCGCCCAGGTCTCAAGCGCTTGATGGCTGACATCAAGGCAGGCAAGGTGGACATGGTGGTGGTCTACAAAATTGACCGTCTCTCCCGCTCCCTGGCTGACTTCGCCAAGATGGTGGAGGTCTTTGACAAGCACCAGGTCAGCTTCAGCTCGGTGACCCAGCAGATCAACTCAGCCACATCAACCGGGCGCCTGATGCTCAACATGCTGCTGTCATTTGCTCAGTTCGAGCGCGAAGTGACCGGCGAGCGCATCCGCGACAAGATTGCAGCCTCCAAGCGCAAAGGTTTGTGGATGGGGGGTGTGGTGCCGTTGGGCTATCGGGTTGAAGACCGCCAGCTGCTGATTGACCCGCAAGAGTCAGAAACCGTGAACTGGATCTTTGACACATATGTCAGCACAGGCTCCACCACGCTCATGGTCCAGCAAATGAAACAGCAGAACCGCTTGACGAAATCAGGACGACACTTTTGCAAGCAATCACTTCACAAAATCCTGAAAAACCGGGTGTATCTCGGCATGATTTCCCACAAGGGACAGTTTTACGCTGGGGCCCATCAGCCATTGGTTGACCAGGCCAAATGGGACTGCGTGCAACAACTGATGGCGCGCACCAGCGAGGCCAAGAACCAGGCCACCTGGGCCATGAAGGCGCGCACCGAGTTTCTGTTGCGTGGCCTGATCTACAGTCCTGGTGGTGACCTGTATCTGCCAATGGCCACACAAAAGAAATCTGGGAAGGTCTATCGGTACTACGTGCACAACAAGAAGATGCACGAAGGTGCAAGCCAGAGCAGCATTCCGAACCAACCGGCAGAACCCCTCGAACAAGAGGTGACCAAGCAGGTTCTGGATTTCCTGCGCTCGGGCACGATGCTCACCCAATACTGGCACCGCATTCAGTCCATCAACCCTGGCATTGCAGAACCGCAGGCGGTCGTGCTCATCTTGCAGCGCACAGCAAAGATCTGGGACAACTACTTTGATCAGGTGAAAAGTCACATCATCCGAAGCCTGGTGGAACGGATCACGCTGCATGAGGACGATACGGTTGAAGTCAGCTGGCGCACAGATAACTGGATACCTCTGCTGGAGACCATGAAGCCCAAAACAGTCGGCGCAGAGTTATTGGAAATGGAGATGCCCGCATGAGCGAAACGACCACCAGCGACGACATTAGCGGTGACAATTTTCGGCTCACCACGCGCACCCCCTTCAAGCTCAAGCGCCGCCCAGGTATCAAAACCGTGGTGATGGCTCCTGAAACTGCTGAAGGTCACATGAGTGGCGAGTGTATGAACAAGAGCAACCAAATTGCCCTGTTCCATGGGCTCGCTCGGGCCCACTACTGGCAACGACTCTTAGATGCGGGCGAGGTCCGCAGTGGGTCAGAAATTGCCCAACTGGAAGGGCTTGACCCGAGCACAGTCAATGAACTGCTGAGACTGACGTTGCTTGATCCAGCATTGGTGATGGACATCCTTGAAGGGAAACAGCCTCAGCAGGTCAGCATGATGTGGTTCACACGCAATGCGCTACCCGATCTGTGGCACGAACAGTTCATACCCGGGCGAGTCACCTGAAAGGGTTTCAACGTCCAATGTACGCGTCCGCTTGACCGACCAGATACGCTACGCCCCGATATGCTGTATGCAGCCAACATTTTTTTCTCCGGGAAAATAGGCCTGCAGCAGAGTGCTGTAGCCATTATCGTAGGCTGGCGGAGGAAATAAACTATGCGTACTGAGTGCAGTACTGTTGCCAAGCCATTCAAGTGCATCCGATAAATCAATCTCCAGAACGCCGCGTATTTGTGGTGAATAATCGGTTGGACGTTGTGTTTGGTTTCCTTTCATGCGCATTAGTAATCCATGCTGGGCATGTGGCCTTACAAACACCGAAGGTGCGGCGACTCTTAGGTCAATAAGTTCAGTATTACGGCCAACGTATAGTCCAGGTTTAGCAGGGTCGGGGGCAACGGCATCCGCCCCTACCAGTAAGACATATGCCTTTCCGGTGACATCTGTGCGAGGAACCCGGCGCTCGAAGTGAAGGTACTCTCCGCAAGGCCCAGCTGAGCGTGCTTGGTGACATGCAAACCAAAGCGCGACCCAAATATTGTCAACAAGGTCAATCCAAGTGGTTTTTAGACCGTAGTGCTGGAGCAGAGCTTCATGTGCATATGATTCTGTGGCCGCTAGAGGTCTGGAGAAATGAGTGATTGCCTTATTTATACGTTGAACGGCACTTGACTGCCCCCTCTTTGTAGTTATTCCCCGGAAAGCGGTTGGTGGCAAGGTTGGATAAATTTTTGATTCACCACGAAAGAACACTAGCTCTGAGTTCTGCTGCCCACGTACGTGCTTTAGATAACCAGCGGCTTGAATAAGAGTGTGCGTATCTTTGACTGGGAATACAACTTGACCTCCCGCAGTAGTGATTGCCGCTGCGCCGCGAATGTTCAATTTTTTTAATGGCATGGTCGTATTTCGAATACCTAACGAATAGCTGCGAGGTTTTTGGATTTGGCCTGTCAGACTCGCTTATTTAGCAAGTATGCGCTGGTTTTTGAGTGGCAAACTCGCCAGTGAGCCAATATACCGAAGGACAGTATGAGGTCCGACCTTCCTGCATCCGGGATAAGACGAACAGGGTTACTCATCATTGATCGTCGCCAACCGACCCAAAGCGGGTGTTGTGTCAGTTCAATTTGTCGCCTGAAAGCAGTCATTCACGCGTCCACGAAAGCAGGACACGAAGGTCCGAATGACGGGAACCTCACTACGCATGCGTGACATCGCATGATGGCCGAGTTCAGTCATCCAAGATTACTCACTGCAAATTAACCAATAGATAAAACAACGTTTCCAGTTACAGCTCCGCTTTCAACTGCCTGATGCGCCTCAGCAATTGAAGCCAAGGGGAGTTTCAGACCAATGTTGTGCTGGAGCGCATCTTGCAGCAAAAAATCAGTCAAGATTTCGATGGCACGGTGGCGGGCCGAATCGCTCAAGTTGTAGACAATAAAAAAACGAACGCCAAAGTTACGCGAAATCATCGGAAAAAACGGCAATGTGAACTGCCTTGTTCCACTTCCATACACCACCCATTGACCATCCGGCCGCACGACGTCCATGTCGATGGCAGCATTCGCTGCAATGTCCATTTCGATCACGCGATCAACACCAGCACCCAGCGTTTCCTCCAATATCCGTTGTACGACGGATTCAGTTCGGTAGTTGATGGCCAAATCGGCACCAGCGGTAAGCGCCAATGCAGCTTTCTCTGGTGAGCTGACTGTGGTGATGACCTGGCTCGCGCCCATCAAGCGGCAAAACTGTACAGCGTAGTGCCCCACCGCACCCGCTCCCCCTGCGACAAGAACACGTTGACCTTCAACGCCACCATCCGTCAATACAGCGTGCAGAGCCGTTAGAGCGGGAATACCCAGGCAAGCACCAACTTCACCAGGCACATTAGCTGGCAGGGCGACCGCCTGCTGCTCGGGCAAACACACCAACTCGGCAGCAGTTCCGAAAGGCCGAGCCCAGCCAGCGTTCCAAAGCCAGACCCGCTCACCGATTCGCGCTGGATCAACACCCGCACCGACTGCATCGATCACCCCCATACCGTCGCTGTGAGGAATGACGCGCGGAAATGGCATTGTTGGTCCGCGCACTCCCGAGCGTGCCTTCACGTCAGAAGGGTTCAGACCAGACCACTGCAAACGAACCGATACCTCACCGGTGGCTGGCTGGAAGTCTGGCCAATTTTCCACGAGAAGCACTTGATCCGCGGGTCCGGTCTGTTCATAAAAAGCAGCTTTCATCACAGGCTCCATTCGCTTTGACTGCACTCAAAACGACACTGTAACGGACGCGTAAATGCTGGCAAATCATGAGACTGCAAACCATATCTAATTTGCTGTTCTCAGCGTCTTCTATAAGGATTTACCCGCGTAATTTTATGTTTTCACTCAGTGAAATGTTGTTAGAGATGGCTACAGCTTCGAATGCGCGGGAACACATCATTCACACAAATCCAAGGCCACGTATCGGGTCGCGGAAAAAAATGACGCTTGTACATCGAAGTGGGAACTGTTATTTCCACCGGTCGGCGCGATGGAGACGTAATGATTGATTTGAATGGCAAAGTTGCAGCCGTAACTGGCGCTGCGGGCGGCATTGGTGCAGAGGTGGCTCGTGCCTTGGCGATGGCAGGGGCAAGGGTTGTTTTGGGTGATGTGCAAGCCGAGCGCGGTGAGCAAGTCGCCCAGCAGATTCGCGACGCTGGCGGCCAGGCCAAATTTGTGGTGCACGACACCTCCAATGAAGATCAATGGATCGCGTTCATCAACGCCGCGCTGGACAACTTCGGCGGCCTAGACATCCTGGTCAACAATGCCGGGATCGAGCAAACCTGCTTTCTCGAAAACATTACTGTCGCTGACATTCAGAAGCTCCTCTCCGTGAACGTGACGGGTGTGCTAATCGGTCACAAACATGCGGTACGTGCTATGAAACCAGGCGGTCGTGCTGGCAAGGGCGGAAGCATCATCAATCTGTCGTCGGTGGCCGGCCTGATTGGCACGCCTGGTTTGGGCGTGTACTCTGCGTCCAAAGGCGCGGTGCGTTTGTTGACCAAAGCGGCAGCTGTCGAATTCGGTCGACTCGGTTACGGCATTCGAGTGAATTCCATCCACCCGGGCTTGGTGGAAACCGAGATGGGCGAGAAGTTGCTCAACGATTTTGTAAGTTTGGGCATGTTCAAGGATCGCGACGACGCCTACACACAAATGAAGGCTGCACATCCTTTGGGCATCACCGGTCTGCCGAGTGACATCGCCAATCTGGCCCTGTTCCTTGCCTCTGATCTGTCGCGCTGGATGTCAGGTGCGGAACTCGTCGCCGACGGTGCGATGACAGTCAGCTGAATTCGCACCACGAACGCGGTCAATGAACCAGGGAATCAACACCATGCATGTCATGAAAATGTTCGACTTGAGCGGCAAAGTTGCCGTCATCACGGGTGCGGGCAACGGCCTCGGCTACCAGTTTGCCGAAGCGATGGCAGAGGCGGGTGCCGATGTTGTGTGTGCTGACATCGACACGGCAAGGAATGAAGCGACCGCTGCGCGCGTCGAGGCATTCGGACGCAAGGCACTCAGTATTCGGTGCGATGTAACGCGGGAAAGTGATGTGGCGAGTCTTTTCCAGACCGCAGACAAGGCATTTGGTCGTGTCGATATCGTATTCGCCAACGCCGGTATTGCAGATCTCGTCCCGCAGTCGCTGCATGACTATCCAACGGATAACTGGAATGCGGTGATGGCGGTCAATTTGCAAGGTGTTTTCTACACCGACCGTGAAGCTCTGAAGATCATGGTGCGCCAACAAAGCGGGAAACTGATAAACATTGCTTCAATGTGGGGCTTGGCTGGCGCATCGAGCGTTGCACCCATTCCCGCCTACAACGCGGCGAAAGGCGCAGTGGTCAACCTGACGCGCGAACTAGCACTTGAATACGCAACGCAAAACATTCAGGTGAACGCAATATGCCCTGGTTTCTTTCGCACCCGATTGGCAGCAGGCGCCTACGACGATCCTGAATTCGTAGCCGCGATCACCGCATTCACGCCGATGGGGCGCGTCGCCGACGCCAGCGAGATCAAGGGCACGGCGTTGTACCTCGCCTCAAACGCTTCGAGTTTCACAACCGGATTGATGTTAGTCACCGATGGTGGCTGCATGGCCAAGTAGATCCCGAGATAGTTCTTTCCCTCAAACCCTAGGAGACAAACATGAATGTAGCTGACAAAAATTCCGCAGACACAAGCAGCCAGCCGCTGCCCTCACGGCGTACCGTGCTGGGTGCCGGTGGCGCAGTGGGGTTGGTTCTGCTGAACCCTGCTTCCATCTTCGCCCAGGGTGCCGATGGCGCCAACACTATTCGTGTCGGTTTCATCAGCCCGCGAACCGGTGCTTTGGCAAGCTTCGGCGAGGCCGATGGCTATGTGCTCGAATTGGCCCGTAAATCGTTGAAAGACGGACTGACCGTGGGCGGAAAGAGATACGCAGTCGAGATTCTGGATCGCGACACGCAATCTGATCCGGCCCGTGCGAGCCAATTGGCAAAGACGCTGATTAACTCCGATAAGGTTGATCTCATCTTGGTGACATCGGCCCCCGAGACCGTGAACCCGGTTGCAGACGCTTGCGAAGGTGCAGGCGTTCCTTGTCTATCAACCGTGACACCATGGGAAGCATGGTACTTCGGACGCGGTGCTAAACCCGGCGAGCCATCACCATTCAAATGGACTTTCCACTTCTCGTTCGGCGTGGGTGAATTCGTCAAGAGCTACACCTCGCAATGGAGTCAGCTCTCCACCAATAAAAAAGTGGCCGCACTCTACCCAAATGATGCCGATGGCAACGCCATTCGCGCCAGTCTGGCACCTGCATTGCAGAAAGCGGGCTTCACCATCGTTGATGCAGGCCCCTACGAGACAGGCACCACCGATTTCTCAGCTCAAATTGCAAAATTCAAGGCCGAGAAGTGCGACATCTTCAATACCTTCCCTATCCCGCCAGATTTCGCCACTTTCTGGCGGCAGGCTGCCCAGCAAGGACTCACGAAAACCATGAAGATTGTCCAAGTCGCCAAGACTGGATTGTTTCCGTCCAGCGTCGAGGCATTGGGGCCGCTCGGGTTCAATCTCTCAAGTGCCTGCTATTGGCACAAGACGTTCCCTTACAAATCGCCTTTGACGGGTGTATCCAGCATGCAGCTGGCCGACGGCTATGAGAAGGCTGCGAACAAACAATGGAACCAGCAACTTGGAGCTTCGATGTCTCTGCTTGATGCAGGCTTCGAGGCCTTGAAGGCCAGCACCAATCCTAAGGACAAGGCCAGTGTGGCCAAGTCGCTTGGTTCGCTGGTGACCACGACCACGGTGGGCAAGGTCGACTTCACCAAGGGACCCGTGCAGGGTGCTTGCACCACGCCACTCATTGGCACGCAGTGGGTCAAAGCTCCTGCGGGCTCTAAGTACAAGTATGACTATGTCATTACAGAGAATGCAGCAGATGCCAACGTTCCGGTGGCGGTCAAACTGCGTCCGTACGCTTGAAAGCACAGGTTCGCTACACCATGTCGTCAACTGATGTATTGATTTCTGCACGGGGACTGCGCAAGCAGTACGGTGCACTGGTCGTCCTGGACGGCGTGGACTTCGAGGTTCGGCGCGGCGATGCGATCGGCATCGTCGGGCCGAACGGTGCTGGGAAGACAACCCTGCTCAGTGTTTTGTCCGGATCGCAAGCCCCGACAAACGGATCAATTGACTTTAAGGGCAATGATGTGTCATCGCTCGATGCCGCTAGACGTTGCAGGATGGGTATCGTGCGGACCCATCAGGTCCCGCAGCCCTTCAGTGGTATGACGGTGTTCGAAAACGTCTTCACCGCCGCAACCCATGGAGGTGGATTCCGCGGAGCCGAAGCCTATGATCGCTGCATAGATGCGATCGAGCTCTGCGGCATGACTAAGGTGGCTAATCGGCGTGCCGCGACACTCGGCCTGCTGGACCGAAAGCGGCTGGAGTTGACCCGCGCACTGGCAACCAACCCGCAGGTGTTGCTGCTGGATGAGATCGGCGGCGGCCTCACCGACGGCGAGGCTGCAGAACTCGTGCAGACCATCAAGGTTCTACATGGTCGGGATATCGCCATTGTTTGGATCGAGCACATCGTGCATGTACTGCTGCAGGTAGCGAAGCGGCTGGTATGCATGGATTCTGGTCGTGTAATTGCCGCTGGCGATCCAAATGAGGTGTTATCCAATGCCACTGTGATGGATGCTTACCTGGGAGGCGGCCGATGAGTCTCCTGAAAATTGAAGGCCTTGTAGCCAGACACGGTCTCCTTACAGCCGTCCAGGGCATTAGTCTGGACATCGAGCAAGGCGAAACGCTGGCACTTGTCGGCGCCAACGGTGCCGGCAAAACGACTCTACTTCGAACGCTGGCGGGCGTGCATCCAGTAACTGGTGGCCGCATCGTTTTCGACGGCGTCGATGTGAGTGCACTGCCAGCGCATCATCGGGTCATGGCGGGGCTTGCACTCGTGCCCGAAGGGCGCAAGCTGTTCCCAGCGATGACGGTACAAGAGAATTTGCTGGTGGCGCTTTCCGCCAAGCGTGAGGGAAATTGGAATCTAGGAACTGTGCTCGAAGCATTTCCGCAACTCAAACCCAAACTGAAGGCGGCAGCCGGCACCTTGTCGGGAGGTCAGCAACAGGCCGTGGCCATTGGCCGTGCGTTGATGACGAATCCGCGAGTGCTGTTGCTGGACGAAGTGTCCCTCGGCCTCTCGCCGCTGGCAGTCCAAGGCGTCTATGACTCATTGAACACCCTCATGGGCAAGGGAACGGCTCACGGCACCACCGTCGTGCTGGTCGAGCAAGACCTGCAACGTACATTTCAAGTTGCGGACCGCATCGTATGCATGCTCGAAGGCAAAGTGGTGGCCATCGGGCGGTCTGATGAGATGACACGCGAGCAAGTAATGGCCTATTACTTCGGCCATCGCACGCCCACATCAAGCCTAACTTCACAACCGACAGGAACAACATGATCTGGCTGAACCAACTCGTCCAAGGCCTGATGCTGGGGGGCTATTACGCGTTACTGGCGTGTGGTCTCTCATTCATGTTTGGTGTGATGGGCATTATCAATCTGGCGCATGGCAGTCTGGCGGTGCTGGCGGCGTACATGCTGTTTCTGCTGGCAGAACGCTTTGCAGTGCATCCCCTGCTAGGGCTTGTTGCAGTCATCCCTGTGATGGCGCTGATCGGTTGGGTGCTGCACCGGCTAGTGCTGGAGCGCAGCGCTCGTGCAGGTGCCCTGATTCCATTGTTGAGCACCTTCGGTCTCGCGAGCGTGTTGGACAATTCCATGTTCCAAGCGTTTGATGCTGACACACGTTCTCTCGCCCCCTACATCGATTCGCTTAGCTATGATGGCTGGACGCTGCCAGGCGGCATCATCGTTGGGCAACTCGCGGTCCTCACATTGGTCGTCGCCATTGCACTGCTAGGTGGACTACACCTCATACTGGCGCATACCGCATTGGGCCGACGCATTCGCGCTGCCGCTCACGATCCAGATACTGCGCAGCTGGTTGGAGTCGATGCTCGTGCAGTCTATGCGGCATCAACCGCAATTGCGATGGCCACGGTGGCGATCGCTGGTGCCTTCCTCGCGATGCGAGCCACGTTTGATCCCTATACCGGCCCCTACCAGCTGATCTTCGCATTCGAAGCGGTGATCATTGGTGGCGGGGCCTTATGGGGGACGCTTTTGGGAGGCATCGTTTTGGGGGTCGCGCAGAGCATAGGTGCACAAGTGCACCCACAAGGCTTTCTCATCGCTGGACATGTTGTCTTCCTGGCTGTGCTGCTTGCACGGGTGTATGCCGTAGACACCCTCCGCCGCTGGATCCGATCTTCCACTGGCCGATTCCGCGGCCGAGCTTGAACGCCATGAACCTTACTCCACACGCACCCTCTACCACCGTCCGTGTCACGCGCTGGACACTTCCATCGATCGCGACGGTATCTCTGGTGGTCACCGCCCAGCTCGTGCTCGTCGCGGGGCCGCTGTTCCTCTCGCCCAACGTGGTTGAGCGACTCACCACCCTGTTCATCTACGGCATCCTTGCTTTGATGTGGAATGCGCTGGCGGGCTACGCTGGTCTGCTATCTGTGGGGCATCAGGCGTTCTTTGGGCTCGGTGCGTATGCAGCAATTCGTCTGGCCGACTGGGGGGTCAGCCCTTACCCAGCACTGCTGATGGCTGCGACGCTGGTCGGCGCGCTTTCCATACCGATTGCCGCTTTCATGCTTCGACTGCGTGGCGGTGAATTTGCAATCGGTATGTGGGTAATGGCCGCACTGTGCCATCTGCTGGTCAATCTGGACAACCTCGTCCAGGGAGAGACAGGCACTTCGCTGATCGCGTTGCAAGCTTACGCCGCGGATGACCGTCGCAGCTACACCTATTGGGCGGCCTTAGGTACCATGGCCGCCCTGGCCTGGCTGGTCTTCGTGATGTTGCGCGGCAAGATGGGGACAGCGGCGCAAGCGATCCGCGACAACGAAGAAGCCGCCGGCTCGGTGGGCGTTCGGGTACTGTCCTCCAAACGCTTGATCTTCGTGCTGTCGGCATTCGGCTGCGCTGCTGCAGGCGCATTGTGGCTTGCCAGCTCGATCACGTTTCAGCCCAAGACCTACTTTAGTGTGCAATGGACGGCCTACATGATCTTCATGGTGCTGGTCGGTGGCATCGGCACATACGAAGGCCCGATCCTCGGTGCGGTTCTGTTTTTCACCATTGAAACCCTGTTTGGTGCCACTGGTGTGACCTACCTCATTGGCCTCGGCGCAACTGCTTTGTTGTTTGCCCTTTTGATGCCGCGCGGCATCTGGGGTGAAATAGAGCATCGCCTGGGGTTGCAACTCCTGCCCGTGGGTTATCGTCTGAGCTGTGGCACGGGTGACCAACCACCAAAGTGATGCCCTCATCACAAACGCGCCATGAAGACTTTGATGCCCTGAACGACGCATTGCACGCGTTTGTCAGAGTTAGCACGACCGTGCAGCCTTCTGTAGCAGAAAGCCCACTGCAAGGATGGAACATCGCGATTAAGGACTGCTTCGACCTTGCGGGAGAGATTGCAAGCGTCGGATCGCCAATGTTCACAGTACGCAGGGTGACAAGAACCGCCACCGCCGTAAAGCGATTGCTGGATGCCGGGGCATGTATCGTTGGTCATACCCATATGGTCGAACTGGCGTTTGGCGGTTGGGGCATCAACGCCTCTATGGGCACGCCGCGCAACCCATGGGATGGCCGCACTGTCCGAGTGGCGGGTGGATCGAGCAGTGGCTCTGCGGTTGCAGTAGCGGCACGTATGGTGTCTGCAGCTTTGGGCAGTGACACGGCGGGATCCATAAGAATGCCTAGTGCATTGTGCGGTATTACCGGGCTTAAAACCACATTCGGACTGATTCCAGAAGATGGCGTTTTTCCACTGGCTCCTTCGTATGACAGCGTTGGTCCGATGGCGCAATCCGCAAATGACTGTGCAAAACTGTTCGAGGTATTAACGGCAACCTGCCTTCCACCATTGCAAAATTTACATGACAGTCGGGTCCGCGTTCTAGAAAATGCAGCCTTTCCGGTCCCGGTGGAATCAGCTGTTCAGCATGCAATCGATGCGGCGGTGAATGTTTTCAATCGCCTAGGCCTACATTCCAGTAAATGCTCGCCCCCCTTCGCGTTGGCGGATCTGACACGAGATGCAGGAATACTGATTGGCGCGGAAGCGTGGACCGTTCACGGCGCGCTATTTGAGCTGGACCCAAGTGCTTTTGGAGCGGACCTGCAACGACGCTTCGAACAAGCGCGCATGGCGGACCCAGCCGCGATAGCCGCCGCACGTGGTGCCCGTGTCGAGGCAAGCGAGCGTTTCCGGAGTTGGTTACAAGCCGGTGAGATCCTGCTGCTTCCAACAGTGCATTGCAGCGCACCTGCTCTCGACTCCGTCGACGAATGCGGATCTCCGCTGGGGCAGTTCACCCGCTGGGTCAATCATGTCGGTGGTTGCGCGCTCACGCTCCCTGCAGGATTCGATACCCTCGGAATGCCAGTCGCTATACAACTCGTTGGTAGGGCTGGCACTGAGGCTCGGCTGTTGGCACTTGGTTCCGCTTTCCAGCAAGCAACAGACTGGCATCGACGGGTGCCAGACCTGGGGTGGGCCACAGATTCTTGAATCAGTGCACCGCGACGATTACGGCAGGAACTAGTTTGCCTTAGGTAGAAGCTTCAACAGTCGCATCGCATTTTCTTTGAGAATTAGCGGGTGGACCTCGGGCTTAAAGCCCGCCTCGGCGAAGTCTTTCATCCAGCGATCAGGCGTAATTAGCGGGTAATCGCTGCCAAACAGTATGCGGTCTTTGAGCAAGGTATTCGCGTACTGCACCAACTGTGGCGGAAAATACTTGGGGCTCCAGCCCGAGAGATCGATCCAGATGTTGGGCTTGTGCATGGCCAAAGAGATTGCCTCGTCTTGCCACGGCCAGCTCGGATGCGCGATGACGATCTGCATGTCGGGAAATGCGATCGCAACATCCTCCAGCAGCATCGGATTCGAGTTCTGCAATCGGAGGCCACCACCACAACGCATCCCCGATCCAATGCCGGAGTGACCACTGTGAAAGATGGCTGGTAGTTGGTATTCGTTGATGACTTCGTAGATTGGCCAAGCCATCTTGTCCTGTGGTTCAAAACCCTGCACGGTCGGGTGGAACTTGAAGCCCTTCACACCGAAGTCCTCAATCAGCCTTCTCGCTTCACGAGCCCCCATCTTGCCTTTGTGCGGATCAATACTTGCAAACGCGATCATGATGTCGCTGTTGGCCATGGCTGCTTCCGCGATCTCTTCGTTGCTGATACGCTGACGGCCCAGTTGTGCCTCGGCATCTACCGTGAAATTGACAAATCCGACCTTGCGCTCTCGGTAGTAAGCCAGCGTTTCTTGCATGGTTGGACGCCTGCTCGAACGGAAATACTTGTCGGCTGCGCGATCGTATTCCTCCCCGTAATTGTCAAACGGGTTACGGCACGACACTTCTAGGTGGGTGTGCGTGTCGATGGCGATCAGATTGTCAATGTCCATTTGATTTACCTCATTGTGCGGACAAAAGACGGTGCACACCAAGATGTTTGGCGTGCACCGATTATCTTCATGCCGTGGCAGTTGCCCTATTTTGAGTATGTGCCAGTACCTGCTCGACGATTGCGTCCGCAAACTGCGCATCGTTGATGTGGCAGTTGAACTCGCGAGCCACCACTGTTTTCGGCAATACCTCCTTCAAGGCATCCAGAAACACCGGGCACATGGCTGGGTCGTGCAGGTGGCCTTCAGGGCTGTCGTGGTGTGAGAAGCCGGTAAGCGGCACAAAGAACGACACGGGACCTTTGGCATCTGCGATCAGACCACCCATGTGCTTTGCCAGCGCCTTGAGTTCGCTTGGCTCGGTTCGAACTGCCGTCAAGGCGTGGTTGTGCATGTGGTATTTGTGGTTAGGGAACATGGTCTTCGCCACATCGATCGGGCCGGCCACCATAAAGTCGGCATTGCCAGGCGCAAAGATCACTGGCACACCCTTGGCTAATGCCGCCTTAGCACGATCTGGCCCGGCACTGCACAGGCCGTTGTTGAGGAAGTCGTTGATCTCCACAAGCGAGGTATCGACCACCGCCACCACGTCGCGCTCCGTTACGATCTGGTCCATAGCCATGCCACCGGTGCCCAAGGTGTGAAATACCATCACTTCGAAGCCCTTGGCTTCCAGTTGCTTTCGCACGTTGACGGTGCAGGCGTCGATGGTACTGAGCGTCGTCATCGCCACCAGTGGCTTCGGCTCAACGCGTGTCGGAGAATAGTTTTTGGCCATGACTGCGGTGGCTAACGCTGCATTGCGGAACACGTCACGCGTGATGCTGTTCAAGCCGGCGATGTCGCACACCGGGTTGAACATGTTGATGTCCTTGGCGCCAATAAAGGGCTTGGTGAAACCTGAAGCCATGGTCGACACCATGACTTTGGGTAGGCCGTAAGGGAACATGCCCATGACGACGGTGCCCAGGGCGGTGCCCATTGACCCACCTACGCCGATGATGCCGCTCAAGCCGTGCTTGGCGTGGTATTCAAGGGCGCATTTGACCGAACCTTCAATCATCACGCCTTGGCATTTGCCTTCGTGCTTCAGGTCGCGAACTTCTTCCAATGTCATGCCGGCCGCCGCCGCAATGGCCTCCGGTGGAATTTCGACGCTCGAATCGGTCGACCTGCGGATGCTGGCGTCAAGGTGGACCACGTCCACACCTTGTGACTCCAATACCTCGCGAATGAATTTCGCCTCCACTGCCTTGGTGTCCAGCGTGATGATCATCAGGACTTTGGGTTTATTGCTCATGCTTGTCTCCTTCTTGTGTTGATACACAGTAAATATGCGGTTTCCGTCGAATTGCGGCTTTCCGCGGGGGGGGGGGTAAAAAAAGGCCTTGGTGAAATCGGATCAGGTGGTTTGCGATGCATTCAGCTCATTGGCTAGACGCTGAAAAAAGGAAATACTCTTGGGGTTGGCCATCGCATCGGGGCTGGCCACCTTGTCGGCTATTGCGCCCAACAACAGTTTGCGTACCGGTACTTCCATCTTTTTTCCCGTGAGCGTGCGCGGAATTTCATCGACCTGATAGATCTCGTTGGGTACGTGTCTGGCGGACGCCTTGGACTTGATCTGCTGAACGATCCGAGCCTTCAAGGCCTCGTTCAGCACCTGGCCTGGCACAAGCACCACAAACAAAGGCATGAACGAGGGACGTCCCAGGTATTCGAGGTCAACCACCAGGCTGTCACGGATCTCTGATAACTCCTCCACCACCCGATAAATTTCGGCAGTCCCCATGCGTATACCGTAGCGGTTGATGGTCGAATCTGACCTGCCGTAGATCACAGAGGTACCACGTGTCGTGAAGCGAATCCAGTCGCCATGACGCCAGATGCCTGGATACATCTCAAAGTAGCTTTCCAGGTAACGGCGTTGCTCGAGGTCACCCCAGAAGCAAATAGGCATTGATGGCATGGGCTTGGTGACCACCAGTTCACCTACCTCGTCGATCACCGATTGGCCGTTGTCGTCGAAGGCATAGGCGGCCACACCCAGCTCGCGACACTGAATTTCGCCTGCAGTCACCGGCAGGATTGGCGCACAGGCCACAAAACCCGAGGCGATGTCGGTGCCACCACTGATCGAGGCGAGCCAGATGTCGGGCTTCACTGCGTCGTAGACCCAGTGGTAGGCGTCGATGGGGAGCGGTGAACCAGTGGCGTTGATGGCTCGCAGACTTTGCAGTGGCACGATATCGCGTGGGCGCAGACCGTCCTTCATGCAATTGATCAAATAGGCCGCGCCGCAGCCGAAAAGAGTAACCTTTTTTTCGTCGATGAAACGCCATAACTCTTCGGCTTCCGGCCATGCTGGGTTGCCGTCGTAAAGCACGATGCTCGCGCCAGTCAGCAAGGCACCGATCTGGAGGTTCCAGACGATCCAGCCCGTCCCGCCGAGAAACAGCAAACGGTCGGCTGGTCGAAGATCGTGCTGCAGCGCCATGGTCTTCAAGTGCGTCAGCACAATGCCGCCCTGGCTGTGCACAATGGCTTTCGGCAGCCCGGTGGTACCCGACGAATACACGATCCACAGCGGATGTGCAAAAGGCAGACGTTCAAATCGCAACTCAGCGTCAGCTGCAACGACCTCCGACCACTCCAAACGATCTCGCCATGCAGGTGGCTTGTGGGACACTGCTCGGCAAATCGGTCCGGCCACGTGGATGACATGTCGAACGGTGGGCAAGGCCAGCAGCAATTCGTCCACCAGTTCGCGCCGGTCGTGGGTCTTACCGTTGTAGCTGTAGCTGTCCACGGCCAACAGAACTTTGGGTTCGATCTGCCGGAACCGATCCAGTACCACAGAGACCCCCATGTCGGGCGCACAACTTGACCAGATCGCACCCAGACTGGCACAGGCCAAGAATGCCACCACCGTCTCGGGCCGATTGGGCATGTACGACGCCACCCGATCACCAGGACCTACCCCCAACTCACGCAGACGGGCTGCCATGGCACCAGTGTCACGCTTCAGGTCTGCCCACGAGACCTCGTGGGTTCCAGTGTCTTCACTGCGTGCGATGATTGCTGGGCGCTTGTCGGTGGCACAACGAAACACATGTTCGGCGTAGTTCAAACGGGCATTTGGAAACCACTGTGCGTCAGGCATCGTCGCAGAGCCCAGCACGGGTTCGCTGACACCATCGGCTTGCACGCCGAAGAAGTCCCAGATCGACTGCCAGAACGCCTCCAACTCATCGACAGACCACGCCCAAAGGTCGCTGTAACTGTTGAAGTTCAGGCCCTCTTCTGTGGCCAGCCAGCGCATGTAAGCCGCGAGCCGAGTCGGTTTGATCTGATCCGGTCGGGGTGTCCAAAGGACCGCGGCGGTCTCTTGGTTTGAATTCAAAGTGTTCATGACAGCATTTCCAGCAAACGGTCAACGCCACGGATAGACAGATGCGCGCGACTGGCTGTTGGCAAACGCTCGAAGTCCTCGGCGCTACTCAGTCCTGTATGAACACCAATCGACATGGCTCCACCGCGATGTGCCATCGCGTTCTCAAGGCTGATGTCATCGCCAACGATCGCCATCTGAGATGGCCTCACACCACCCAGGCGGCCGCTGGCACAGGTCAGGGCCTGGGTCGAGGGCTTGCCCACGACCACTGCTTTCTTACCCGTGACGCTTTGCACTGCCGCCGAGAGGGCACCCGAAATGCCCAGCGTTCGACCTTCACGACTGGCGACGACGGCTGCTTTGGAAACGGTATAAAACGCCGAGCCTGACCAGACAGCGCGGCATGCCGCGTCCAGGTCGGCCAAGACGAACTCAGGATGCCAACCGATCAGCACTGCGTCCGCGTTGTCCGCACGTTCAGGAGAACGCACAACGTCAAAACCTGCATCAACCAAAGGCCTCCACACACCTTCGCCGCCTAGGACCAGCAAACGCTTGTATCCACGGCGCTGGAAGAGATCAATCGCCACGCTGACGGGAGTCATGGTATGCCGCTCATCAAGCTCGATGCCGATTGCGGTCAAGGCCTGCGACAACTGCTGGGGCGTTTTGGTGCTGCCATTCGTGAACCCGACATGTGGAATACACCGTTCGCGCAGCAAGGCCAATAATTCACAGGCACCCGGTAATGGCTGATATCCACTCAGGCGTTTGTCGGCGAGTGCAAGGGTTCCGTCGATGTCGAACACAAAGCCGCGTACGTTGGACAATCGGGTTTCGGCGTAGGCAGGCGCTGGCGTGTGAACCGTTTTCTGAATCATGTGACTGCTCCCGTGGTTGTACCGGGCCGGTTGGACCGCAGGTCCAGCAGAAAGCCTTCCCTTTCAACCCGCGCATGAGTGACATCGGGCCGCCGAGCCAACTCGCCGACCAGCCGTTCCACTGGGCTGGCCACCGGGCTGTAGTGTTGGCGGCATGGGCCTGCAGCCACCATCGCGTCCACCTGCTCAGCGGGCATCGTGGCGCGCAAAATGAACTCCTCGTCGGACAGGCGAGAATCGAACCGGCGACGCAGTTCCGCCAGTTCCGGCATTGAACTCTGCTTGGCCAGCTCACGAGCCCGAGGCAGCTGCTCTATTCGGTCACGCACGTTGGCGTCCATCGGTGCAGGCGGAGTGCCGAAGCGGCCGATCACGTAGCGAATAACTTCGTCAGGCACGTTGGCGTAGCGCTCTGGAGCCAACACATTCATCACAGCCATCGTCCCAACCACTTGCGAGAACGGTGTGACCATGATGGGATAGCCCAATTCGTGGCGAACGCGTCCAACTTCTTCAAATACTTCGGGTAGACGGTGCTCCTGGCGCATCTCGCGTAACTGACGCCGCATGGTGCCGATCATTCCTCCCGGTAGTTGATGCTGGAAGTAGCGCATGTCGTACTCCTGCGGTACGCCGGGGGCGAGGCCCTCGGCAGCGGCAAGCGCAGCAAAGTAGCTACTGATTCGACCGATGGCTTCCATGTCGAGGTTCACTGAGACACCCTGGCTTTGCAGATTCGCCACCACGTTCTCGATAGCGGGTTGGCTGCTGCCATTGCCCAGTGGCCGTGCGGCGGTGTGCAGGGTCTGGACGCCGAGCTCTGGCGCTTCGGCGTAGGTGAAAGGGGCCAGGCCGATCGTGCAATGAGAATGCAACTCCAGTGGTTTTCCTCCCAGCGCTGCGCGCAGCGCAGGCAGCAGCGTGCGGGCGCGCTCGGGCGTCAGCAAGCCCCCCGGGTCTTTCAAGTAGACGCGAGTGATAGCAGGCACAGCAGCAAGCTTGCGCGCAGCATCGGCAAAGTGTGCGTCATCGTGGATTGGACTGACCGTGTAGACCACGGCACCCACGATCTCGCGTGCGCCCGCTGCCGCAATAGCGTTGGCAGTATCGGTTACGGCCTGCATGTTGTTCATGGGATCCATCACCATGAATCGCTCGATGCCATTACGTACCAGTAGCTTGTAGGACAGTGCCATCAGCTCAGGATGCGCAGTCTCCCATGAAATGAATCGCATCCCAGTTGACAGGAAGCTAAGTGGCGTGCGCGGCATACGCGCCTTCATCAGGCGGATGCGTTCCCAAGGGTTTTCCTTGTGGAATCTAACGGTCACAGCCATGTGCGTGCTGGTGGTGAAGTCGATCGCGCGGTAGCCGACGCGGTCGAGATCGGAAGCGATCTCCAGCATCATGCCGGTGCGCAGACCCGTGGCGCCCCACAGGCTTTGGTTGCCGTCACGCAGCGTGGTGTCGATGAAGTCAGGGCTGTTAGCGCTCATGAGCGAGATCCTTCAGAAACGGGGTGAGTAGCTTGCTGGCCAAAGATGGCCGCACCGGAGCTCGCCAGAAATCGCCCGAGAAAGCCGGTGTCGAATCCGCCCT
This sequence comes from Limnohabitans sp. TS-CS-82, assembly GCF_002943475.1. NCBI lineage: Bacteria > Pseudomonadati > Pseudomonadota > Betaproteobacteria > Burkholderiales > Comamonadaceae > Limnohabitans > Limnohabitans sp. TS-CS-82. The sequence goes on from NZ_PTQX01000016.1 coordinate 19,938, forward strand.
CGATAAATTCGGGTGTAGCCAGTACGGCACGGTGCAGTGCAATATTGGTGAGCACACCTTTGATGTGCACATCCGCCAACCCAGACTCCAGCAGTTGCCGTGCTTGCTCACGGTCGCTGCCCGTGGCAATCACCTTGGCGATCATCGAGTCGTAGTACGGAGGGATCATGGCTCCAGCCTCCATGTGGGTGTCCACGCGCAAGTCTGTCCTGGCTGGGAAGTGGGCCGTGGAAAGTCTGCCCGGTGCAGGTCGGAAATCCTGCGTCGGGTCTTCGGCGTTGATGCGGCACTCGATCGCGTGGCCCGTCAGTCGCACGTCGGACTGCTTCATGCGCAAGGCGTGCCCTTGCGCCACGATGATTTGTTCGGCCACAAGATCAAGCCCAGTGATCTGCTCGGTCACGGGGTGCTCCACCTGGATGCGCGCATTCATCTCTAGGAAGTAGAAGCGTTGGCGCGCCACATCGACCAGGAACTCAATCGTTCCCAGACTTCGGTAGTTGATGTGTTTGGAAAAGCGAACCGCTGCCGCGTGCAGGTCTCGGCGCATCTCGTTGCTGAGGTTGGGGGCTGGGGCCTCCTCGATCAGCTTTTGGTAGCGGCGTTGTACCGAGCAGTCTCGATCACCGAGGTGGATAACGTTTTTGCCATCGCCCAGGATCTGCACTTCTACGTGGCGACCTTGCGTGACGAAACACTCCACATAAACCCGTCCGTCACCGAAAGCAGCCAGGGCCTCTGAGCTGGCCAAATCGAACAGCTCGCTCAATTCTGTCGGCGTGTTGGCGCGTTTTAAACCGCGTCCGCCGCCACCGCCCACAGCCTTGATCAGTACCGGGTAGCCAATCTGTTCGGCCATCTCCAGCGCTGCAGGCAGATCGTCTACCTGGCCGCCAGGTGCAATGGGCACTTCGGCCTGTTCTGCGCAGCGACGCGCCTCGAGTTTATTGCCTACCCGTTCAATCTGCTCAGCCGTGGGGCCGATGAAGACCAGTCCGTTTTCTTCGCAAGCCGCGGCGAACTCCGCTCGTTCCGACAGAAAGCCATAACCCGGGTGAATCGCCTGGGCGCCGACACCACGAGCCGCCTCGATAAGGGTGCCGATACGCAGATAACTGTCTGTGGCACGTGCAGGACCAATACATACAGCGCGATCAGCCAAGCGTGCGCCCATGCTGTCGCGGTCAGCCGCCGAAACCGCCAGCACCGACTCGATGCCAAGGCGCCTGAGCGTGCGGATGATGCGAACGGCAATCTCGCCACGATTGGCCACCAGCACCCTGCGGATCGGGCCGTCCAGGGCCAGTTGGTCTGCTTTTCTCATGGCCGCGCTCACGACGGACGCACTCGCATAAGAACCTGATCGAACTCGACCAGGTCACCGTCGCGGGCTAAGACTTCGACAACCACGCCTTCTACCTTGGCAGAGATCGAATTCATCAGCTTCATGACCTCAATGATCCCCACGGGGGTGTCCACGCTGACACGGCCACCAACGCTAACAAACGGTTCTGCGCCGGGCTTGGGTGCGCCATAAAATGTGCCCAACATTGGAGCGCGGACTTCAAGCAATGGTATGTCGTCACTGACTTGTGGTGCCACTTTTGTGGGGGCTACCATAGGCGCAGAAATAGAAGGTGTCGCTGCTGCCTCGGGTACTGAAGGTGCGTTTTGTGCTGGGCTTGAGATTACTCCTCCCCTGCGCAGTGACAGCTTGATGCCATCGGCTTCAAGCTGCAATTCATCGAAATGCGAACTGTCTAACAGTTGGAGTAGACGCTGAACGTCTTCGTGGGAAAAACTCATGAACATGTCTCCTTGAATACACGGCTGCGACTGTGCAGTAATTAAGGAGACGCGACACACCGACCTCAACGGCTGTGTCCAGTGCTGTCTTGTCTCCTGTCAATTTTTTTGCATCCCGACATATCAAATCCGGGATTAACGCGAGTATCTGCATCAGGCATGTTCATCAGGTAGGATCACGTACTAAGTTTTCTCCTGGTGAAACTCACTAAAATCCTACAAATCATGCGTGACTACAAAGTCAAGTCGATTCGTGCCCTGGACAGGGGCCTTGAAGTGCTGCTGTACCTGCACCAGGCGCGAGCCGCCAGCCTGCATGATCTGTTCCTCGCGACCGACCTCCCTAAAGCCACATTGACGCGCTTGATCGTCACGCTTGAAAAGCGCGGATTGGTTTGGCAGCGTTTAGCCGACGGTGCCTACATGGCCAGCCACACCCTGCAACCACGCGCAGCACAGCTCAGTGATGAGAACTATTTGGTAGAGGTTTCTGCTCCGGTGATGGAGCGTCTTTGTCGCAAGGTCAACTGGCCTTCGGTACTTGCTGTCCCGCGCCTCGATTGCATGGAGGTGATTGAGACCAATCGACCCAAATCCTACTTCTCGCATGTACCGGTAGGTCCAATAGGCTTCCGCATAAACATGCTGCGATCAGCGTCTGGCCGCGCATACATTGCTTTTTGCAGCGAGAGCGAACGTCAGGCGATGCTGCAGCGCTTAGTGGCTAGCAGCGAACCAGGTAATTTCATGGCGCGCCAACCAGTGATGGTTGAGCGACTACTCGATGAGACAAGGCGGTTAGGGTACGGTCACCGAACCCCTGACTTTGGCGGCCATTTCGACCAGACACGCAGGGAGTGGGATGACGACAGAGATTCGATTGCTGTACCGATCTGGGCGGGTGACGAAGTAATCGCAGCGCTAAATTTGACATGGATGCACAAGGTTGCGACTGTTCCGCAGATAGTGAAGGCGCACCTGCCCGAACTTACTGCTGCCGCACGTGAAATTTCAATGCGGCTTGTCGGGGTCTAAAAACCGTACTTTTACGCCATCTCATGGTTTTTCGCGATGCACCCCAATACCGAACCCCTTCTAGCCATTGAATTTCCTAAAACTTCATAGTCTGGCTTTTTTCAAATGACCGCTTTAACCTACAGGGCGGGCATTGGTTAACGGCAGCTCCTGGCCGGAAACCACCTATCGAGCTCGATTAAAACCAAGTGAGAAAGTCAGTCCAAAAGCCTGATTCCGACCGGTTCCAATCCCTTTTGCTCGGGAATTGGCTGGGTCCAACTCAATCCCTGAAACCCGCATGAATACTGGGCTCGGCTCATGGACACGTCCACAAGCCGGGAGAGAAAAAGGAGAGAAATTCGCTCTCTGTGGACAAACACCAGTGAATTTGACCCACCGCGTCCACAAGAAAAAACGCAAAAGCCTGCAGAAACAGGGCTTTCCGGGAAAGAAAAAGGGGGACAGAGAAAGTCTGTCCCCCGTGTATGGTGGAGCTGGCGGGATTTGAACCCGCGTCCACAAGCCTTTTTCGTACAGTTCTACATGTGTAGTCGTCTGATTTGAGTCTCGCCGTGTGCGTCGCGCAGCGACACGCTACGCACCCAGCCAGTACCCTTTTTTCTCACACCACCTCAAGGTACCCGAGGTGATGCCAGCCCATATGTTTTCCCTTGCAGCTAGGAAGTCTTGCGACCCCCTAACCCAGCCTATCGGCCAACTGTTGCAAGGCTCACCGGATTAAGCGGCGAGTGCGAAACGTTCGTCGTTTGCAGTTAGTTTTTTTTCCGAAGATTAACGAGGATCAGAACCTCGACATGCCCTGCCACGCGTCCGAACCCATGTCGAAACCAGTGCAGCCCCAAGTCTCGTATTTTAGGCCTCTGCCAGCAATTGCAAGAGCTTATTTGGTGAATCAACAGATAAATCTGCACCCCAGGTGCTGACATCGGTCTTTTCGCCCAAATATCCGTAGGTGGCAGCCACGGTAGGCATGCCTGCGGCTCGACCTGCAGCAATGTCACGCTCGTCGTCACCCACATACAAACACACCTCGGGCGGCAAGGCCAAACGGCGGGCTGCTTCAAACAAGGGTTCGGGATGCGGTTTGGGGTGCGGTGTGGTGTCGCCGCTCACGATAGCGCGCGCACTTGCAAACAAGGGCATGGCGGCTGTGAGCGGATCCGTAAAACGCGCCATTTTGTTGGTCACCACGCCCCAAGGCATTTGGCGCAGTTGAAGATGCTCAATCAAATCGTCCACGCCGTCAAACACATAGGTGCGCACGGTCATGGCGGCTTCGTAGTTGGCAAAGAACTCTTCGCGCATGGCCATGAAGCCTTGGTGTTCGGGCGTCATGTCAAACGCGACCTTCAACATGCCACGTGCACCAGCACCCGCCAAAGGACGGTACAACTCGTAGGGGAGTGACGGCATACCGCGGTCGGTACGCATTTTGTCAGCAGCTGCGCCAAGGTCAGGAGCACTATCAATCAAGGTTCCGTCCAAATCGAACAGCACCGCTCGGATATGTTTCAGCATCACAGAGGCCTTTGCGTTGCAACCATGTAGTTGACGCTGGTGTCACCACTCAACCAGTAGCGACGAGTGAGCGGGTTGTATTCCATTCCACGGGTGTGTTGCCACTCAAGGCCGGCTTCGCGGCAATCACGCGCCAGCTCGCTGGGACGGATGAACTTGGCGTACTCGTGCGTGCCACGGGGCAGCAGGTTCAACACATACTCCGCCCCCACGATGGCAAACAAAAACGATTTGGCGTTGCGGTTGAGCGTGGAGAAAAACACATGACCACCGGGCTTCACCAATTGGGCGCACGCACGCACAATGGACGACGGATCTGGCACGTGCTCCAGCATCTCCATGCAGGTGACCACATCAAAACTGGCAGGCTGCTCAACAGCCAAAGCTTCTACGGCCACTTCGCGGTACTGCACATTGAGCGTTTGCGCTTCCAAAGCGTGCAGTTGCGCCACCTTGAGCGACTTGGTCGCCAAATCAATGCCCAAAGCGTGGGCACCAGAACGCGCCATGGCATCAGTCAAAATGCCACCACCACAGCCAACGTCCAACACTTTTTTGCCTTGCAAAGGCGTAATGCCATTGATCCAATCCAAACGCAATGGATTGATTTGGTGCAAAGGGCGAAACTCGCTCTCGGGGTCCCACCAGCGGTGGGCGAGGTCTGAAAATTTGGCCAATTCGGCAGGATCGGCGTTGGTGTGCGTGGCTGTTTGATGCATGGTCTGTATTGTCGTTCAACCAAAAAGAAACCCCGCCGAGGCGGGGTTTCTTTTTTAGATCAAGTCAGATCAGTTCTTGCGGGTACCCACAACTTCGATCTCAACACGACGGTTCTTAGCGCGACCTTCTTTGGTTTTGTTGTCAGCAACAGGTTGCTTCTCGCCTTTACCTTCGGTGTAGATGCGGTTTTTCTCGATGCCCTTAGAGACCAAGTAAGCCTTCACAGCTTCAGCGCGACGCACTGACAATTTTTGGTTGTAAGCGTCAGAGCCGATAGAGTCAGTGTGACCCACAGCAATGATGACTTCCAAGTTAATGCCCTTGACTTTGGACACCAAGTCGTCCAACTTGGCCTTACCTGCAGGCTTGACCACCGACTTGTCGAAGTCAAAGAATGCATCAGCAGCATAAGTCACTTTAGAAGCAGCGGCTACGGGAGCGGCAGCAGGAGCTTTTGGAGCGGCAGCAACAGCGCCGTCACAGCCAGGAGCTGCAGTAGCAGGTGTCCAGTTGGCATCACGCCAGCACAAACCTGTGGAGTTTTTCCACACGTCGCCAGAAGCATTGCGCCAGTTGTCAACGTTTTGAGCCATAGCAGCAGTTGCCAAAGCAGCGGTAGCAACAAAAGCTGCCAAGTTCTTCAAGTTTTTCATGATTCACCTCTGAGGGATTTATAAGCCGCAGACCACTCTGCGAATTCAGGCAGTCAAGGCATGCTTACCTGTGACGCTTAGAAATATTGTGCCATATCCAAAACACCTAACTTCTACTCATCACCAGGTAAGTCAAAAGTTGTTGCATAGCTGCCACAAGTAGGCCGCCTACTTATCAGCCTAAAATGTTCGGTTTCCTGCTTTACGGCCTCTTTCATGACCCAGTTCGCCAAAGAAACCTTGCCCATCAGCCTAGAAGAGGAGATGCGTCGCAGCTACCTAGATTACGCCATGAGCGTGATTGTGGGCCGCGCCCTCCCCGATGCGCGTGACGGCTTAAAGCCTGTGCACCGCCGCGTCTTGTTCGCGATGCACGAGCTCAACAACGACTGGAACCGCCCCTATAAGAAGTCAGCCCGTATCGTGGGTGACGTGATTGGTAAATACCATCCGCACGGCGACAGTGCGGTGTACGACACCATCGTGCGTATGGCGCAGGACTTTTCGCTGCGCCACATGTTGGTGGACGGCCAAGGTAACTTCGGCTCGGTCGACGGCGACAACGCTGCGGCCATGCGTTACACGGAAATCCGTTTGTCCAAAATCGCTCACGAAATGTTGAGCGACATCGACAAAGAAACCGTCGATTTCGGCCCTAACTACGATGGTTCTGAAAAAGAACCGTTGGTGCTGCCCAGCCGCATTCCTAATTTGCTGGTCAACGGCTCCTCCGGCATTGCCGTGGGTATGGCCACCAACATCCCACCTCATAACTTGAACGAAGTGGTGGATGCGTGTTTGCACATGCTGCGCCACCCAGAAGCCACCATTGACGAATTGATGGAAATCATTCCAGCACCTGACTTCCCAACTGCCGGCATTATTTATGGCATCAGCGGTGTCAAAGACGGCTACCGCACGGGCCGCGGCCGCGTGGTCATGCGCGCCAAGTGCCACTTTGAAGACATCGACAAAGGCCAACGCCAGTCCATCATCGTGGACGAACTGCCCTACCAAGTGAACAAAAAGACCTTGCAAGAACGCATGGCCGAATTGGTTCACGAGAAGAAGATTGAAGACATTAGCCACATTCAAGACGAGTCTGACAAGTCAGGCATGCGTTTGGTGATTGAGCTCAAGCGCGGTGCCGTGCCTGAAGTGGTGTTGAACAACCTGTACAAGCAAACCCAGCTGCAAGACACCTTCGGTATCAACATGGTGGCCTTGATTGACGGCCAGCCCAAGCTGTGCAATTTGCGCGATTTGATTGCTGTGTTCTTGGGCCACCGCCGCGAAGTGGTGACACGCCGCACCATCTTTACCCTGCGCAAAGCCCGCGAACGCGGCCATGTGCTGGAAGGCTTGGCTGTGGCATTGGCCAACATCGACGAGTTCATTCGCATCATCCGCAACGCACCCACGCCGCCTGTGGCTAAGGCCGAGTTGATGACCAAGTCATGGGACAGCCAACTGGTGCGCGAAATGCTCACCCGTAGCCGTGCCGATGGCGGCGTGATCAACGCTGACGACTACCGCCCTGATGGCTTGGAAAAAGAATTCGGCATGGGCAACGACGGCCTGTACCGCTTGAGCGACACCCAAGCACAAGAAATTCTGCAAATGCGTCTGCAACGCTTGACGGGTCTTGAGCAAGACAAGATCGTCAACGAATACAAAGACGTCATGGCCGAGATCGATGACTTGCTCGACATCTTGGCCAAGCCTGAGCGTGTGTCCACCATCATTGGTGACGAGCTGACCGTGGTGAAAAATGAATTCGGCCAAAGCAAGCTCGGCGCACGCCGCAGCGTGATTGAGCACAACGCCCAAGATTTGGGCACCGAAGACCTGATCACCCCCACCGACATGGTGGTCACGCTCAGCCACAGCGGCTACATCAAGAGCCAACCTCTGTCTGAATACCGCGCCCAAAAACGCGGCGGTCGCGGCAAGCAAGCCACGGCAACCAAAGAAGACGATTGGGTGGACCAACTCTTCATCGCCAACACGCACGACTATTTGCTGTGCTTCTCCAACCGTGGCCGCTTGTACTGGCTCAAGGTGTGGGAAGTGCCTGCGGGTTCACGCGGTTCACGCGGTCGCCCCATCGTCAACATGTTCCCGCTGCAAGAAGGCGAAAAAATCAACGTCGTTTTGGCGCTGACAGGCGAAGCACGCACCTTCCCTGAAGACCAATTTGTGTTCATGGCCACGTCCATGGGCACGGTCAAGAAGACGTCTCTGGACGAATTCAACAACCCACGCAAGGGCGGCATCATCGCCGTCAACTTGGACGAAGGTGACTTCTTGATTGGTGCAGCCCTGACCGATGGCAAGCACGATGTGATGTTGTTCAGCGACGGCGGCAAAGCCGTGCGCTTTGACGAAAACGATGTGCGCCCCTTGGGTCGCAGTGCCCGCGGCGTGCGCGGCATGATGATCGAAGAAGGCCAAAGCGTCATCGCCATGTTGGTGTCTGAACAAGAAGATCCAGCAGCAGTGACTGACGAAACCGTGGCCCGCGCCAGCGTGTTGACCGCCACCGAAAACGGCTACGGCAAACGCACCAACATCAGCGAATACACCCGCCACGGCCGTGGCACCAAAGGCATGATTGCCATCCAGCAATCTGAGCGCAACGGCAAAGTCGTGGCAGCTACCTTGGTGCAAGCGGACGACGAAATCATGCTCATCACCGACACCGGCGTGTTGGTGCGTACCCGCGTGGCTGAAATCCGCGAAATGGGCCGCGCCACACAAGGCGTGACCTTGATTGGTTTGGATGAAGGCGCCAAGCTCAGTGGCTTGCAACGCATTGTCGAAAACGATGCCAACGCACACTTCAGCGAAGGCGCAGAAGATGACAACGCCGAAGGTGGCACTGACGCGCCAAGCGAAGGCTAATTCAAGCATGACTCGCCCCTTCAATTTTTCTGCAGGTCCAGCGGCCATGCCGCTGGAGGTTTTGCAGCAAGCCGCTGCTGAAATGATCGATTGGCATGGCAGCGGTATGGGCGTGATGGAAATGAGCCATCGCGGCAAAGAGTTCATCAGCATTTACGAACAGGCCGAGGCCGATGTGCGCGAGCTGTTGGCAGTGCCAGCCAACTTCAAAATCTTGTTCATGCAAGGCGGTGGCTTGGCAGAAAACGCCATCGTGCCCTTGAACCTCTCACGCGGCGAAATCGTTGATGTGGTGGTCACTGGCAGCTGGAGCGAGAAGTCTTACAAAGAAGCCAGCAAATACTGCACATCGCATTTGGCAGCCACGGGTGCTGAAAGCCACTTCACGTCTATCCCTGCCGCAGCGCAATGGCAACTCAGTGCGGGTGCGCAATACGTGCACATCTGCACCAACGAAACCATTCACGGTGTGGAGTTCCACATCCTGCCCGACCTCAAAGCCTTGGGCTCTGATGCACCGCTGGTGATTGACTTCTCTTCACACGTGCTCTCGCGCACTGTCGATTGGTCAAAAGTCGGCGTGGCCTTTGGTGGTGCACAAAAGAACATTGGCCCCGCAGGCGTGACGCTCGTCATCGTGCGCGAAGACTTGCTGGGCCACGCGCTCAAAGCATGCCCCAGCGCATTCAACTACAAAACTGTGGCTGACAACGGCTCGATGTACAACACGCCGCCCACCTACAGCATCTACATGGCAGGCTTGACCTTCCAATGGCTCAAGCGCCAAGGTGGCGTGGCTGCGATGGAACAACAAAACATCGCCAAAGCCAAGCTTTTGTACGACTTCTTAGACAACTCCAGCTTCTACAGCAACAAGGTCGCGCACGACTGCCGCTCGCGTATGAACGTGCCTTTCTTCTTGGCAGATGAGTCACGCAACGACGCTTTTTTGGCCGGTGCCAAAGCCGCAGGCTTGTTGCAGCTCAAAGGTCACAAGTCGGTCGGCGGCATGCGCGCCAGCATCTACAACGCCATGCCCATCGAGGGCGTGCAAGCGCTGGTGAGCTACATGCAAGCGTTTGAAAAAACACAGGCTTGATTGAGCATCTGAACGAACAACAACACCATGAGCCAACAACCCGTTCAATCTGAAGCCCTTGCCGCCTTGCGCGTGCAAATCGACGCACTCGACAAACAACTGCTGCAGCTGGTCAACGACCGCGCCAAAGTGGCAGAGCTTGTGGGCGAAATCAAACGCGCCGAAGGCTCACCCTTCTTCCGCCCCGACCGTGTGGCGCAAGTGATCGACAAGATCACCCAAGCCAACCCTGGCCCGCTCAAAAACGAACACATCGCCTCCATCTGGCGTGAAATCATGTCCGCCTGTTTGGCCCTCGAAGCGCCGCAGCGCGTGGCGGTGCTTGGCCCCCAAGGCACGTTTTGCGAGCAAGCCGCGATTGAATTTTTTGGCAGCGCAGCCAACCTGATTTACTGCGCCAACTTCGACGAAGTCTTCCACGCCACCGCTGCGGGCACAGCCCAATACGGCGTGGTGGGTATGGAAAACTCCACTGAAGGTGTGGTCGCCCGCTCGCTCGATTTGTTCTTGCGCTCGCCCGTGCATGTGGTGGGTGAAGTCAGCCTCTTGGTGCGCCACAACTTGATGCGCCAAACCAATTCCGATGCCGGCATCGAAGTGGTCATGGCTCACCCCCAAGCTTTGGCGCAGTGCCAAGGTTGGTTGTCTCAACATTTGCCACACGTCGAACGTCGTGCGGTGGCCAGCAACGCCGAAGGCGCACGCTTGGCTGCCACCAACCCTGCTTGGGCCGCGCTGGCCAGCGAGCGTGCAGCCAGCCAATTTGGCTTGCACATCGTGCACCACGCCATCCAAGACGAGGCCTACAACCGCACCCGTTTTGCTGTCATCGCGCTGCCCCAAACCTTGGCCACACCGCCTGCATCGGGCAACGATTGCACCAGCTTGGTGGTGTCGGTGCCCAACCGTCCGGGTGCTGTGCACGACCTGCTGGTGCCGCTCAAAAACAACGGCGTGTCGATGACGCGCTTTGAGTCACGTCCTGCCAAATCGGGCCAGTGGGAGTACTACTTCTATATCGACATCGCTGGCCACGTGAGCCAGCCTCATGTGGCGGCAGCGCTGCATGAGCTGCAAGGCTTGTGCGCGTTTTACAAAGTCTTGGGTTCTTACCCGGTTTCAGAGTGACCGTTGCATGAGGTTCCAACGGCTTGCTTTGATCGGCTGTGGCCTGATGGGTGGCTCGTTCGCGCTCGCCTTGCGCGAGGCAGGTTTGGTGCAAACCATCGTCGGCTTCAGCGCTTCAGACAAAACACGCCAACGCGCGGTTGAACTCAAAGTCATCGACCAAGCCTGCGCGAGTGTGGCCGAAGCCGTGCAAGGCGCAGACCTTGTACTGCTCGCCGTGCCCGTGGGCGCGATGCACAGCAGTTTTGCTGCCATGCGCGACGTGTTGCAACCCAACACTTTGCTGATGGATGTGGGCTCCACCAAATGCGATGTGATTACTGCCGCACAAGCCACCTTGGGCGAACGTCTGAGTTGCTTTGTGCCCGCCCACCCGATTGCAGGCAAAGAAGTGGCTGGCATCGAACACGCTGAAAGCACGCTGTACCAAGAACGCCGCACCATCCTCACGCCGCTTCCCAAAACTGGCATTCATCGCCTTCAAGCTGCACACGAAGTGTGGACAGCCGTGGGCAGCCATGTGAGCACCATGACACCCGAGGCGCATGACGCCACGTTTGCTGCCGTCAGCCATTTGCCACACATGCTGGCGTTTGCTGCGGTCAACGCACTGATGGCTCAGCCGCAAGGGGCAGCTTTCTTGGACATGGCCGGGCCTGGGTTCAGAGATTTCTCACGCATCGCTGCAAGCGATTCATCGGTGTGGCGCGACATCTTGAGTGCCAACCACGCAGAAGTGCTCACGCAAGTGGCGCACTTTCGCGCCGCTCTCGACCAATTTGAAGACGCCTTGAAACTCGGCGACGCTCAAGCGCTGCAACGCCTGATTCAACAAGCCAGCGATGTGCGCTCGGCTTGGACACTGCAAGCGGGCAACGCTTGCAACTCAGCTTCTGAAGATAAATAAATGTTCTCTACAGCCTTTCTCGACCTTCCTGCACTGCAAGGCGCCTCTGGCACCGTCACCCTACCCGGCTCCAAAAGCATTTCGAACCGTGTGCTGTTGCTCTCGGCGCTGTGCCAAGGCACCACCATCGTGCACGACCTGCTGGACTCCGACGACACCCGCGTGATGCTGGCCGCACTAGGCCAACTCGGCTGCGGTTTGGATGTGCAAGGCACGACCGTGACCATCACAGGTTTGGGTGGAGCGCTCAAACACCACGACGCGATTGAGTTCTTCATGGGCAACGCTGGCACTGCCATGCGCCCACTCACTGCTGCGCTCGCTGTGTTGGGTGGTGACTTCACACTCAAAGGCGTGCCGCGCATGCACGAGCGCCCGATTGGTGACTTGGTCGATGCCTTGCGTTTGCTCGGTTGCTCGATTGACTACTTGGGTAACGACGGTTTTCCCCCGCTGCACATTGGTAAGCCTGCTCTGAAAGTGGATGCGCCTATTCAAGTGCGTGGCGATGTGTCCAGCCAGTTCCTCACGGCGTTGTTGATGGCCTTGCCCTTGGTAGCCAAAACACAAGACATCGTGATTGACGTGGTGGGCGAGCTCATCAGCAAGCCCTACATCGACATCACGCTCAATCTGTTGGCGCGTTACGGCATTGCGGTGAAGCGTGATGGCTGGCAGCGCTTCACCATTCCGCAGGGGTGCAGCTATCAATCGCCTGGCACGATTCACGTCGAGGCCGATGCATCTTCTGCCAGCTACTTCATCGCTTTAGGAGCCATCGCTGAGGGCTCTGGCATCCGCATTCAAGGCGTGGGCGCAGACTCCATTCAAGGTGATATCCGTTTCATGGACGCCGCTGCACAAATGGGTGCCAAGATCACCAGCGGCCCCAACTGGCTCGAAATCAACCGAGGCGCTTGGCCACTCAAAGGCATCACCCTCGACTGCAACCACATCCCCGATGCGGCCATGACCCTAGCTGTGATGGCGCTTTATGCCGACGGTCCCACCACCCTGCGCAACATTGCCAGCTGGCGTGTGAAAGAAACCGACCGCATCGTAGCCATGGCTACCGAATGCCGCAAGCTGGGCGCAACTGTGGAAGAAGGCCCAGACTGGATCACGGTTCACCCTCTACTGAAAGATGGCTGGAAAGCCGCCAGCATCCACACTTACGACGACCACCGCGTGGCGATGTGTTTCTCGCTCGCCGCTTTCAATGCCGATCAAGTGCCCGTTCGCATCGAAGACCCCAAGTGCGTGGCTAAAACGTTTCCTGATTACTTCGAGGCTTTGTTCTCGGTGTCGCACGCCAACAGCCAAGACATCCCCGTCATTTGCATCGACGGCCCCACTGCTTCTGGCAAAGGCACCTTGGCCAGCCGCGTGGCGCAGACTTTGGGCTATCACTATCTCGATTCAGGCGCGCTTTATCGCGTAACGGCTTATGCCGCCCTGAAAGCAGGCCTGTCACTAGAAGCCAACGACGAAGCCAGCATTGCCGACCTCGCCCGCACCCTGCCCGTGCACTTTGAAGGCGACACCGTGTGGTTGGGGCAAGAAGACGTCAGCAACGCCATTCGCACCGAACAAGCGGGCATGAATGCTTCTAAAGTGTCTGTTTTACCTACCGTGCGTACCGCTTTGGTAGCCCTACAGCACAATTTCCAGCGCCTACCCGGCCTGTTGGCCGATGGCCGTGACATGGGCACTGTCATCTTTCCTGATGCGCCTTTGAAGGTGTTTTTGACGGCGAGCGCCGCGCAACGCGCCGAACGTCGTCATAAGCAATTGATTTCAAAGGGTATTTCGACTACACTTGACAGTCTTCGCGCCGACTTAGAGGCCCGCGACGCACGCGATTCATCGCGCAGCGTGGCGCCCTTGAAAGCGGCACAAGATGCTTACCAACTCGACAACTCATCGCTCTCTATCGAAGCCTCGGTAGATCAAGTGTTGACGTGGTGGCAAGCAAAGCAGCCGTTTTAAATTTTTGAAATAGGCTGCAAAACCTGGCCCGTTAGGCTCCCCTCGCGCTGCACATTGGCGCACTGGCCCTACGGATCTAAAACTTAACCCGTGGCTCACGCCACAAAACCACCGCTTATCGCAGGCCCATGTGGCGCAGCAGTTACGCTGCCCGCTTTCCCGTGATGAGACAAAGGAAATAAATGTCTGAATCTTTTGCCGCCCTATTTGAAGAATCTCTGAAGCGCTCCGAAATGCGCACCGGTGAAGTGATCACTGCTGAAGTGATCCGCATCGAGCACAACCACGTTGTGGTGAATGCTGGCCTCAAGTCTGAAGCCTACGTGCCAATCGAAGAATTCAAGAACGACAAGGGCGAGCTCGAAGTCCAAGCTGGTGACTTCGTGTCAGTTGCGATCGGTAGCGTTGAAAACGGCTACGGCGACACCATTTTGAGCCGCGACACTGCCAAGCGTTTGGCATCGTGGATGAGCTTGGAAAAAGCTCTGGAATCTGGCGAGTTTGTCACTGGTACAACCAGCGGCAAAGTCAAGGGTGGCTTGACCGTGTTGGTCAACGGCATCCGCGCCTTCTTGCCTGGTTCATTGATCGACACACGTCCGATCAAAGACTTGTCTCCTTACGAGAACAAGACCATGGAATTCAAAGTCATCAAGCTCGACCGCAAGCGCAACAACGTCGTGTTGTCACGCCGCGCTGTGGTGGAAGCTTCGATGGGCGAAGAGCGCGCCAAGTTGATGGAGACTTTGAAAGAAGGCTCTATCGTCAATGGTGTGGTCAAGAACATCACCGAATACGGTGCATTCGTGGACTTGGGCGGCATCGACGGCCTGTTGCACATCACCGACATGGCATGGCGCCGCGTCCGTCACCCATCTGAAGTGGTCACGGCTGGTCAAGAAATCACTGCCAAGATCCTCAAGTTCGACACCGAGAAAAACCGCGTGTCCTTGGGTCTCAAACAAATGGGCGACGATCCTTGGATGGGCGTCAACCGCCGCTACCCACAAAGCACTCGCTTGTTCGGCAAGATCACCAACATCGCCGACTACGGCGCGTTTGTGGAACTCGAACCAGGCATCGAAGGCTTGGTGCACGTGTCTGAAATGGACTGGACCAACAAGAACGTGGCTCCTTCCAAGATCGTGTCATTGGGCGACGAAGTCGAAGTCATGGTCCTCGAGATCGACGAAGACAAGCGCCGTATCAGCTTGGGCATGAAGCAATGCAAAGCTAACCCTTGGCAAGATTTCGCTCAAAACACCAAGCGCGGCGACCGCGTGAAGGGCCCAATCAAGTCCATCACCGACTTCGGCGTGTTCGTTGGCTTGGCTGCCGGCATCGACGGTTTGGTTCACTTGTCTGACTTGTCTTGGAACGAAACCGGCGAAAACGCTGTGCGCGAATTCAAGAAGGGTCAAGAAGTTGAGGCTTTGGTCTTGGCTGTGGACGTGGACCGTGAGCGCATCAGCTTGGGCATCAAACAACTCGACTCAGACCCATTCACCACTTTCGTGTCGATCAACGACAAAGGCCAAACTGTCACCGGTAAGGTCAAGACTGTGGACGCTAAGGGCGCTGAAATCGACCTCGGCGAAGACATCGTCGGTTACTTGCGCGTCAGCGAAATTTCACGCGACCGCGTGGAAGACGCAAGCCACGTGTTGAAAGTTGGCGACGAAGTGACTGCTGTGGTGGTGAACGTGGATCGCAAGACCCGCAACATCCAGTTGTCCATCAAAGCCAAAGACGCTGTGGACCAACAAGAAGCCATGGCTTCCTTGTCTAGCCAATCTAAGAGCGAAAACGCTGGCACCACAAGCTTGGGCGCTCTGTTGCGCGCTAAGCTCGACAACAACTGATGACCCGTTCAGACCTGGTCGAAGAACTGGCTGCCCGCTTTGGGCAGCTCACGCACCGCGATGCCGAGTTCGCTGTCAAGACGCTTCTTGACGCGATGAGCGACGCGCTGGTGCGCGGGCACCGCATTGAATTGCGGGGCTTTGGCAGTTTTTCGATCAACCGTCGCCCTCCTCGCATGGGACGCAACCCGCGTTCCGGCGAAAGCGTGGCGATTCCTGAAAAGCGCGTGCCTCATTTCAAGCCGGGCAAAGCCCTGCGCGAAGCGGTGGATACACGCACCAAGGAATTGTTGGCGGAGTCTGATCTCAAAGGTTGAGAAACAGTTTTTCAAGCAGCCGCAAGGCTAAAATGGTCCTCGTCACAGAGGAGCTAACTTGAAAAACCTCATGTGGCTGCTTCAGTTGTTACTGAAAGCAGCCATTTTTTTTACCCTGTTCGCTTTCGCGCTGAACAACCAACACGATGCCGTGGTCCATTTCTTTTTTGGCACCACCTGGAGCGCGCCGTTGGTGTTGGTGCTGCTGACCGTCTTCGTCATGGGCGTAGCGGTAGGCGTCATTGGCATGGTGCCGCGCTGGTGGAAACACCGTCGCTTGGCCAAACTGGCCAACACCTCAACCTCTGAGCCGACAGTGTCAGCCCCCTCTTCTGCGGACCCTACACATGGAATTTGACCTCAGCTGGATTTTGCTGGGCTTGCCCTTGGCCTTCATCTTGGGTTGGGTGGCCTCGCGCATGGACTTGCGCCAGTTGCGCCTTGAAAACCGACAAACTCCAAAAGCGTATTTCAAAGGCTTGAACTACTTGCTGAACGAACAGCAAGACCAAGCCATCGATGCTTTCATCGAGGCCGTGCAACACGACCCCGACACCTCTGAGCTGCACTTTGCTTTGGGTAATTTGTTTCGCCGCCGTGGCGAATACGAACGCGCCGTGCGTGTGCATCAACACCTGCTGTCTCGTGGCGATTTGAGCCAAGCCGACCGCGACCGCGCGCAACATGCCTTGGCTTTGGACTACCTCAAAGCCGGTTTGCTTGATCGTGCAGAAGACGCCTTAAGCAAACTTGAAGGCACCGCCCACGAAGCCCAAGCCCACTTGGCTTTGCTGAGCATTTACGAACGCTCACGCGACTGGGCCAAGGCCTCGGTGATCGCACAAAAGCTCAGCAATAGCGGACAAGGTAGTTTCCAAGGCCGCTTGGCACATTACCTGTGCGAAGAAGCCGAAAGCTTGGATGTGGCACAGCATACCGATCAAGTCGTGGCCTTGCTAAAGCAAGCCACAGAAGCAGCCCCCAACAACGCACGGGCTCGTATCGCATTGGCCAAGACCTATGAGCAAACAGGCCGCGCCAGCGAAGCCTACGCCACGCTGGAAAACTTGGCCACACAAGTGCCTGCCTCTTTGCCTTTGCTCGCGCCGAAGCTCGCCGCATTGGCGCAAACTTTGCACTGCGCGCCCAAAGCCATCGCCTTGCTAGAAACCAGCTACGCCAAAACAGCCTCACTCGATGTGCTCAACGCCATCGTCACGCTGCGCAAAGCGCAAGGTGAAACCAACACGGGTGGCTTGTTTGCGAAGCATTTAGAACGAGAACCTTCGTTGGTCGCTGCAACGCAGTGGATTGCCAACGAAAAATTTGAGCACGAAGAATTTCACCCGCAAGTGCAACGCGCCTTAGAGCGCGCCGCCAAACCTTTGCAACGTTACCGCTGCGCCGCCTGCGGCTTTGAAGCCAGCCAACACTTTTGGCAATGCCCAGGCTGCCAAGCTTGGGACAGCTACCCCGCCCGTCGCGTGGAAGAACTATGACAGTGAACATACAACAACTTAGCCTTGCCCACGTCTTGGTCGTCG
This sequence comes from Limnohabitans sp. TS-CS-82, assembly GCF_002943475.1. NCBI lineage: Bacteria > Pseudomonadati > Pseudomonadota > Betaproteobacteria > Burkholderiales > Comamonadaceae > Limnohabitans > Limnohabitans sp. TS-CS-82. Next base: position 37,423 of record NZ_PTQX01000016.1, read on the forward strand.
GCGATGTGATGCTAGACCGCTATTGGTATGGCGCCGTCGACCGCATCAGCCCCGAAGCTCCCGTGCCTGTGGTGCGCATCACCCGTGAAGAAAACCGTTTGGGCGGCTGCGCCAACGTGGCCTACAACGTGGTGAGCTTGGGTGGCAAAGCCTCGCTCTTGTCCGTCGTCGGCGACGACGAAGCCAGCCACTTGCTGGAAGACTTGGTGGCAAAGACCGGCATCGCGCCACACTTAGGGCGCGACAGCCAACTCAAAACCACCGTCAAGCTGCGCATCATTGGCCGCCAACAACAGCTGCTGCGTGTGGACTTTGAGAACACGCCTCAAAACGAAGTGCTGGCCTCGCAAACCGACCAATTTCTACAACTGCTGCCCACACACAACGTGGTGCTGTTCTCCGACTACGGCAAAGGTGGCTTGGCCCATGTGTCGCAAATGATTGCAGCTGCTCGCGCCGCTGGCAAAGCTGTGTTGATTGACCCCAAAGGCAGCGACTACTCACGCTACGCAGGCGCAACTTGCATCACGCCCAACCGCGCGGAACTCGAACAAGTCATTGGCAAGTGGAGCACCGAAGCCGAGCTGGTGCAAAAAGCCCACGCCTTGCGCCAAGAGCTCAAACTCGACGCACTGCTCCTTACCCGTAGCGAAGAAGGCATGACCTTGTTCGATGCGCAAGGCGAATTGACTGTGTCTGCCCAAGCACGCGAAGTGTTTGACGTCACAGGCGCTGGCGACACCGTGATTGCCACCTTGGCCACTCTCGTGGCGGCTGGCTTGAGCTTACGTGATGCCATGCCTTTGGCCAACAAAGCAGGTGGCGTGGTGGTGGGCAAGTTTGGTACGGCCACGGTCAGCTACGAAGAATTGATGGCCTAAGTCCAGGCCCGATAAATACAAAACCAAGGGCTACGCAAAGTGCCTTGATGAATCTGGAGAAGTTATGAAAATCGTCGTCACAGGCGCCGCTGGTTTTATCGGCAGCAACCTCATCAAGGGCTTGAATGCTCGCGGTATCACCAACATCATCGCGGTGGATGACCTGACAGAAGGCGACAAGTTTCGCAACATCGCCGATTTGAAGATTGCCGACTACCTCGACAAGGATGTCTTCTATGAACTCTTTGCCGAAAACGCCTTCGGCAAAGTCGAAGCCGTGTTTCACGAAGGCGCTTGCAGCGACACCATGGAGAGCGATGGCAAGTACATGATGGACAACAACTACACGCTCTCGTGTGGTTTGTTCAATGCCTGCCAACAGGCTGGCACACGTTTGCTCTACGCCTCGTCAGCTGCCACCTACGGCGGCAGCGACACCTTCATTGAGACGCCTGAATACGAGTTGCCGCTCAATGTGTACGGCTACTCCAAGTTGCTGTTCGACCAACGCATGCGCTTGGAGTGCAACAACAACTTCAAAAAGTTCAAGCGCCAAGTGGTGGGCTTTCGCTACTTCAACGTGTACGGCCCACGCGAGCAACACAAAGGCCGCATGGCCAGCGTGGCGTTTCACCAGTTCAACCAATTCAACGCTGAAGGCAAAGTGAAGTTGTTTGGCGAATACGGCGGCTACGCCCAAGGCGCGCAAATGCGCGACTTCGTCTTCATCGATGACGTGGTCGCTGTGAACCTGTGGTTCTTAGACAACCCAGACAAATCTGGCATCTTCAACCTCGGCTCTGGCCGCGCACAACCGTTCAACGATGTGGCCTTGTCCGTAGTTAACGCCATGCGTGCCAAAAAAGTTGAAGCTACGTTGGACTTGACCGGTGCTGCTAAAGCGGGCTTGATCGAATACGTACCCTTCCCCGACGCACTGCGTGGCAAATACCAGTGCTACACACAAGCCGATCTGACCAACCTGCGCGCCAGCGGCTGCGACCACGCATTTGCCGATGTGCAAAGCGGTGTGACGCAATACATGGCGACTTTGAGCAAGTAAGCACGCCGTCCATGAACATCTTGCAAAACGACTTCGGTGGTTGCTCGATGTTCAAGGCGACGATACGCAGCGTACAGAAGGGTTTATCGCGCGTATGGTTGAGCGCTGCTGTCGCACTGATGTGCTGCGACATGGCCTTAGCGCTAGACATCAACCAAGCTAACGAGGCCGAATTAGACAGTGTCAAAGGCATGGGCCCAGCACTCAGCGCCAAGGTGCTCAAAGCTCGCACACAAGGCCCCTTCAAAGACTGGAACGATCTGATGCAACGCGTCTCAGGCATTCGTCAAAACAAAGCGCAGCAGTTTTCAGAACAAGGCTTGACGGTGAACGGCCAAGCATTCAGCGCTAAGCCTGAGATGTAGCGTTCAATGCCTCTACGGCATCTTCACGCCAGAATATGGCAGCTGCAAAGAACCCTTCCCACACACACCCATTGCAACCGCGTCCACAGCAGGTGGTAGGTTCAGGTGGTGTGGCTCTGAGGGTGAGGCCTTGGTCTATCGCCAAGCGCTGCGCGTAGGCAAACATGGCCTGCGCATTTGACGCATCCAACAACGGCATTTTGAGCAACACAGCCACAGACATGCGCGCATCTTATCCGCCGCCGCGTTGCATGTAGAGGTCAAAGCGCCGCATGAAGGTGTAGCGTTGCCCGTCGTTCAAGCCCTCAAACTGAAAGCTCACGAGCAAGCGTGGAATGCTGATCAACGCAATTCGACGAGGCTGAGCCTCTTGCCAACGAAGGTTCAGTTGCCCTTGCGAACCGTCGGCATTTTGAATGTCCACGCATGCGCTTTGCCCGTTGCGCTGCCAATGGTGAGTCCCCATGGCGGCTGGCAACCAGCCCAACCACTCGACCTCGGTACAACCCATCTCACGAGAAAAAGTGGCTTCGTAAAAAGCTTGCACAGTGCCGTCACTCGTACGGGTTTAACCGCCCGCAATCGGCGGCCAAATGGCCAACACATCACCATCGACCAAAACCTTCGTGGCTCTGTCTTCTGGCGGGATGTAAGTGCCGTTGACCAACACCAAATGCACCAACTTCTCAGGCATGCCAAAGGGTTCGATGACTTGTGCAATCGTCACATCATCGTCCACCTCTAGGTTCATCACATTGCTGCGGCGTGCGCTCGGTGGCAAATAGTCAGTGAGCGTGGCGAAAAGTTTGAAGGTGATGTCCATGAGCCAAGGTTAACGCATCCGCCAAGTCATCAACGACGGCGCGTATCTCCTGCGCCCGTCCATGCACCTTGGCCTTGTGCACTGGCAAGGTAAGCATCCATGAGTTTGGTGGGGTCTTGCTTGAGCTTGTCTTTCCACTCGCCCAAATGCACTTGGCCTTCGACCAAGCCGCGCATCACACCCACATGCTCTGTCCAACCCACACTGTTGCAGCCCACCAGCACATCGTCTTTGAACTGCAAGCTCAGATGACGACCTGCTGCGGTCAACGACACCTGATCACCGCCAGGCACACCTTGCCAATTGCCAAAGCTGGTGGAAATCAAGCCCAAGGTGTCCAGCACGTTGATTTGCGTCACGCCTTTGAGTGTGGCCGTTTGCCCCACCATGTTCAAAGCCGCCACACGTGCTTGCTCAGCGGCATTGGGTTGAATGGCGCTGACGATGGTGGTACCACTGACCTTGTCAAAAGCTTCCGCACAATCACCGGCGGCATAAATGCCGGGCACATTGGTTTGCAAATGCTCGTCTGTCAGCACGCCTTGCAAACAGGTGACGCCTGAATCTTTCAAAAAATCGATACAGGGTTTCACGCCTGTGGCACTGATCACCAAATCGGCAGGCAGTTTTTGTCCTGTCGACAAACGCACCGTCACTGGGGCATCGGTCGGCTCATCACTCAAGCCCACGGCATTGGCGAGCTTGGACAGCAAGCCTGGGTTTTCGCTGCCGTTGGGCACGATGGCTTGCACCTTCGCGCTGGTGAACACTTGCACGCCTTTGGCCTCGCACCAATCGCGAATCATGTTGCCCGCCACGGGCCCCATCATGCGCGGCACCATGCGGTCGCCCATTTCCACCACCGACAGGGACACACCACGTGAAGCCAAGGCTTCCATGATGATGCACCCGATAAAGCCTGCACCCATTTGCACCACACGTGCCCCGGGCTTCGCCAGCGCCATGATGGCGCGCGCATCTTCCAAGGTCCAACACGGATGCACTTGCGGGCTGTCCATGCCCGGAATGGGCGGGCGCACAGGGCGTGAACCTGTGGCAATCAGCAACTTGTCAAACTGTAAGGCTTGGCCGTTGTCGAGTTGAATCGTTTTGGCTTTGCTATCCACAGACACAGCGCGTGCATGGACTTGCGCAACCTTCAAATCACCAAAGTGATTGGACGATTTACGCAAGTAGGTGCCTCGCTCGTCGATGTTGCCAATGAGCAAGTAGGGAATGGCCATGCGCGAGTAAGGCGGCTCGGCCTCATCCCCCACGAGGGTGATGCGGTCGTTGGGCGCGTGCTTGCGAATGGTTTCAGCGGCAATCACGCCAGCAGGGCCAGCGCCAAGGATGACGTGATGGGTCATGGCGTTTACAGACCGAGGCGTTTTTTGGTTTCAGCCGTTGGACGGCCTTCGCTGTCCCAACCACGCGCTTGGTAGTACTTGGGCAACATGGTTGGCAACATGCTGACCTTGCCTTTGGCTGGGCCGGTTTTGGCGGCCTCAGTCAACAAGCGCTTGGGCAAGCTGTCGTCTTTGGCTGTGAAGCCTGCGGCATTGTTGAACTCGCGCTCCATGTTCCAAATTCGTTCACCAATTTTTTCCAACTCTTCGGTGGTGTAGTCCTCGTTGCATGCGGCTTGCATTTGCGGCGCCAAGTCGGCCAAGCCCCACGCGAAGGTGGTGAAGATGCACAAGCCTGATGAGTCAAAAGCAGCGGTGGCGTCTTGAAAAGCCTTCACCAATTCAGGCTTGCCTTCGTGCTCCAACGGATCGGTCTTGACAGGAATGCCCAACACTTCAGAAGCGATGGTGTAGCCGCGCAAGTGGCAAGCACCTCGATTAGAGGTGGCATAAGCCAAGCCAATGCCCTGAATGGCGCGGCCGTCATAGGCAGGGAACTCTTGTCCCTTGACGCTCATGCTCAAGTCAGGATGGCCGTATTTTTCAGTCAGGCGCTTAGAGCCTTGACCGATTTCAATGCCAAAGCCACGACCATTGACCGTTTCTTCTGCAAAGAAAGCCAAGGCTTGTGCAGAACCAAACTTGGCATCGATGCCAAGTTGCTCTTGGGTCAACACACCCATTTCATACAACTCCATCACCGCGCCCACGGTGGCACCGAAGCTGATGGGGTCAATGCCCTCTTCGTTGCACAGCAGGTTGGCGTATTGCAGCGCTTCCAAATCTTTCACGCCGTTGGCGGCACCCAAAGCCCAAGCGGCTTCGTACTCCAAGCCACCCGATGCACCCCAATATTGAGGTTTGTTTTGCACGGTGAAGTGGGTCTCATCCATCTTGCTGATGCGACCGCACGCGATGGTGCAACCAAAACACGCTTGGTTGGTGACCAAGTGTTTTTTGCCATCGGTCTCGCGTGGTGTGGCCATGGCCTCAGCTGAAATATCTTTCGCACCTTCAAACTGCACATCGCGATGGTTGCGTGTTGGCAAAGCGCCCACTTCGTTGATGACGTTCATCAGCACTTGTGTGCCGTAGGCGGGCAAGCCTTGACCAGTGACGGCGTTGTCGGCCAAGATTTTTTTCTTCTCAGCGGTGACTTGCATGAAGGCTTTGGGGTCACGCACATTGCCCACACCCAAGGTGCCGCGAACGGCAATGGCCTTGAGGTTTTTGCTGCCCATCACAGCGCCCACGCCAGAGCGGCCTGCGGCACGGTGTAAGTCGTTCACCACTGCGGCGTAGAGCACATGGTTTTCACCCGCCTTGCCGATGGACGAAACGCGGGTCAGCGGGTCTTGCAATGTTTTCTTCAGCTCGGCTTCGGTTTCCCACACGCTCTTGCCCCACAGGCCAGAGGCATCGCGCAACTCGACTGTGTCGTCGTTGATGTAGAGGTACACCGGCTTGGGCGATTTGCCTTCGCAAATCACCATGTCCCAGCCCGCCATCTTCAGCTCAGCGCCAAAGTAACCACCCGAGTTAGAGCAAGCAATCGCACCTGTGAGAGGACCTTTGGTGATGACGGTGTAGCGACCGCCCGTCGAAGCCATGGTGCCTGTCAAGGGACCTGTTGCCCAAATGAGTTTGTTCTCTGGCGACAGCGGATCAACCTTGGGGTCGATTTCGTTGATGAGGTATTTAGAACCCAAGCCACGCGAGCCGACGTAATCGCGGGCCCATTGCATGTTGAGGGGTTCGGTTTTGACAGACCCTGTGGTCAAGTTGATACGGAGAATTTTTCCAGCCCAAGTCATGATGTGTGCTCCTAATTGGATTTAAGCGGCTGAGGGTTGGTTACCGAGTTTGTCGGCCCACTGTTTCATTTTGTCGAGGCCCGTCCAGTTGGCGTCCACGAAAGTGATGGCGCCTGTGGGGCAAGCCGATGCGCAGGCAGGGTCACCGCCACACAAATCGCACTTTTGAACTTTGCCTGTCTCTTGCACGTAATTGATGGTGCCGAACGGACATGCGATGGTGCAAACCTTGCAACCCACACAGGTGGTTTCATTCACCACCATGGCACCGGTCACTTTGTCGTGCGTGATCGCCTCAACAGGACATGCATGCAAACACCACGCTTCGTCACATTGCGTGCAGGTGTAGGGCACTTTTTTGCCTGTCTCGTGGAAGTCAAACACCTTGATGCGGGACTTGGCCGTGGCAAAGGTGCCGTAGTTTTCAAATGAGCAAGCCATCTCGCACTGCAGGCAGCCGGTGCATTTGTCGGGGTTGATGTGCAAGATTTTTTGCATCTGTGTCTCCTAAGGCTATGTAATGTGTTGCATAGGATTTTGTGAACAACGCCCAACACCACCGCTCGGGAATAACCCTTGACTTCCTAGGCATACCCCTCAGAATTTCTCAACTTGAGACAGCCCAAGCGATCGCCTGCTCAAATTTGGACAAAATCGCAACCATGAACACCGTGCCTACACCTGCCACTCGCTTGAGCCGCATTGCGCAGGCGCGTCAACAGGTGATTGAGCAAGGCACAGGCTTACAAGCCCCCTTGGTCGAGAGCTGGATCGAGCGTTCATGGAAACGCTGCTTGGCATGGGGGCACACGCCATCGCAACAGGTAGCGTTTGAGGCGGTGAGCCGCGCTCAGGTTCAACGCCTGCAAGAGGTCAACCAACCGATGTTGCAAGCCGCCAAGGAGGAGCTGGACCGCCTCAGTCGTGCCATTGCTGGCACACGCTACTTTGCACTGTTGACCGATGCACACGGCATGGTGATCGACACACGCGGTGAGTTTGACAAACACGATGCACGTGCCAGTCGCATTGCGCGTGTGGGCATCAACCTGTCCGAACAACACGCAGGCACCACAGCCATCGGCGCAGTGCTGGCCGAGCACCAACCGATTTGGTTGCACCGAGGCGAACATTTTTTCAACGACAACACCGCCTACAGCTGTGCAGGAGCACCCCTGTTTGGCCCCACAGGTGAATGCGTGGGCATGTTGGATTTAACCGGTGTGGATGTGCCCGAGCGTCCCGAGCTGCAACACCTCGCAGCGCAATCGGCGCGCAGCATCGAAAACAACTGGGTCAAACAAATGGCACCCGCCTTGTTGCTGCGTTTCAATTGGGCGGGGCTGTCCATCGGCAGCGACAGCGATGGGTTGATGGGTTTGAACAGCGATGGACAAATCGTGTGCGCCAACCGTACTGCACGCGCCATCACTGGTTTGAATTTACAAAATGCCGAACATGCAGGCGATGTGTTTGCCACCGCATGGCAGTCACTGTTTGATTTAGCGCCACAGCAACGCCTCGAAGTGCCGCTGTGGACGGGGTTGCAAGTGCAAATTCAGCTCGATGACCACACACGCACATCGACCATCGCCGCACAACCTGCCCCAGTGCTCAAAGCCATCGAAACTGATTTGATTCGCCGTGCCATGCAGCAAGCACGCGGCAATGTGGCAGAAGCCGCGCGGCGCTTAGGCATCAGCCGCGCCACGCTGTATCGAAAAATATCACCTCAAAAATCAGGCGACAAATAACTCACTTGTTGGCGTTGGCAAAGAACAGCTGCTCGCCGCCAATCTTGTAGCCATTGATGGATGCTTGGCCTGCAGGTGACACCACCCAGTCCACAAACTTCTGCGCCACGTCTGCTTTGACATGGGCATGCTTGGCGGGGTTGACCACCATCACACCGTATTGGTTGAACAAACGGTTATCGCCCTCCACCAACACTTGCAAGTCTTGGCGATTCTTGAAATTCAACCATGTGCCGCGGTCGGTCAGCGCATACGCGCCGGTGGATGAGGCGATGTTCAACGCGGGGCCCATGCCACAGCCGCACTCTTTGTAGCCTGCGCCTTTGTTGTCTAAACCCGCTTGTTTCCAAAAGCGCAATTCAGCCGCGTGTGTGCCGCTTTTGTCACCGCGTGACACAAAACCGGCTTGCGTGTTGGCCACTTTTTGTAAGGCAGACACGATGTCTTTGCCACGTGTTTTGGCGGGGTCATTCGCAGGGCCAACCAGCACGAAGTCGTTGTACATCACAGGCAAGCGCTTCACGCCAAAGCCTTCAGAGACAAACTTTTCTTCGGCCACTTGATCGTGCACAAACAACACATCTGCATCGCCGCGGCGACCAGTGTCCAAAGCTTGGCCAGTTCCCAGAGCCACCACCTTGATGTCAATGCCCGTGGCTTGTTTGAAAGCCGGCAGCAAGTGTGAGAACAAACCCGATTGCTCGGTGGACGTGGTCGACGCCATCACGATGCTAGGTGCTTGCGCTTGGGCCACGCTGCTGCCAAATGTCAAAGCCACAGCCAGCAAACCAGCCAACGAAACCAAATGTGTACGACGTGTCATCCCAACTCTCCCTTTAAAAACAAATGTGCCTCGGGGTGGCTCTCACCCAAAGGTCGATTGAAAAACTCTTCCATGGACAGGTCGGCCAACACACGGCCTGCCTCTAAATAAATCACACGGGTGGCTAAGCGCTTGACTTGGCCTAAGTTGTGGCTGCTGAACAGCAGGCTCACATTCGACGATGCCACCCACTCAGCCAACAAGCGCTCCACCTCGCGTTTGGCATGCGGATCAAGGCTAGACGTGGGCTCGTCCAACAACACAAAGTTAGGGTTCAAGGCCCACGCACGGGCAAGTGCCAAGCGCTGCTGCTGCCCGCCCGACAAAGTGCGTGCCGAACGCTCAGCCATATCTTGCAAACCCACGCGCTCTAGCGCCTGCATGGCACGCACATGCGCTTCACGCCAAGGTGTGCCTTGCAGCCACAAACCCCACACCACAAATCGCAACACCGAGGTGCGCAGCATGTGCGGGCGCTGAAACACCATGGCTTGGTGCACCTCAGGAGCCACAGACACGCTGCCACTTGAAACTTTCAACAAGCCATGCGCCACGCGCAGCAGTGTGCTTTTGCCAGAGCCATTCGCGCCCACCAAAGCCACACGCTCGCCAGCCTTCATTTGCAAGTTGACACCATGCAACGCCATGTGCGTATCGAACTGCACCGACACATCTTTCAAACTCAACACCGCGCTCATACCAGCACCCCTTGCACGGGGTCAGCGCCAGCACCGTCGATGCGTTGTCGCCAGCGACGCAGCGCAGAAATCAACACGTTCAACAACAACACCACACTCATGAGCACCAGCCCCAAGGCCAGAGCCAAAGGCAAATCACCCTTGCTGGTTTCCAGCGCAATGGCCGTGGTCATGACCCGCGTAAAGCCTTCGATGTTGCCACCCACCACCATCACCGCACCCACTTCGGAAATGGCACGACCGAAGGCCGCGATCAACACGGTGAGCAAGGTGTAGCGCTCGTCCCACGCCAGCAGCACGCTGCGCAGCCAAGGCTTGGCGCCCAGCGACTGCAGCTGCTCGCCGTGGTTACGCTCAGCATCTTCCACACATTGGCGCGTGAGCGCCGTGACCACCGGCAACACCAATACGGTTTGCGCCAGCACCATAGCCTTGAGGCTGAACAACCAGCCCAGTGATCCCAATGGCCCCGTACGCGACAACAACAAATACACCAACAAACCCACCACCACTGAGGGCAAAGCCAGCAAAGTGTTAAGTACCGTCAGCAACGCATCGCGCCCGGTAAAACGGGCCACGCCCAGCCAAGCGCCCAGCACCACACCGATGCTGCACGCCATAGCCGTAGCCAGCACGCTCACCCACAGTGAGCGGCCAACAATGGACCAAAGCACGGGGTCTAATTCAGTCAGTAAATGAAGCGCAGTCAGCGCGGTATCGGTGAACGTCGTCATAAATCAATCAAAACTTCAGTTATCGTAGCCAGCTACCTAATACCCCACCATATGTAAATCCGTGCATAGCGTCAGCCTTCACTACACACTTAGTCACAGAGATGACAGCGATACAACCTCAAACAACGAGGCTGCTTTGTTGCGTCATCCCTTGATGGACTTGCTGCAAGCAGTAGATCAACAAGGCTCCATCTCTGCGGCCGCACGACAGCTCAGCTTGTCTTATCGCCACGTGTGGGGTGAGCTCAAACGTTGGGAAGATGTGCTGGGCCACGAACTCATCATTTGGGAAAAAGGCCAATCGGCCAAGCTGACCGAATTTGGTGGCAAGCTCATGTGGGCCGAACGCCAAACCCAAGCCCGCTTAGCCCCTCAGCTAGAAGCTTTGCGTGCAGACCTAGAACGCACTTTTGCCGTAGCTTTTGACCCCGACGCCCACGTGCTCACCCTGTATGCCAGCCACGACGACGCATTGCCGCGCCTGCGCGAACACGCAGCCAACGAAGGTTTGCATTTGGACATCCGTTTTTGCGGAAGCGTAGACGCCATTCGCGCCCTCAACGAAGGGCGTTGCACCTTGGCTGGTTTTCACACGCAAAGCCACCCTGGCGATGCCTCACACACCGCGGCCGCCTACAAAAATTTATTACAGCCGGGCCTGCACAAAATCATTGGCTTTGCCACGCGTTCTCAAGGCCTCATCACCGCTGCGGGTAACCCTTTGCAGCTGCAAAACTTGACCGATGTAGTGCGCACCCAAGCTCGGTTTGTGCAGCGCAGCCCAGGCACCGGCACACGTGTGCTGCTGGACGACTTGCTGCGGCAAGACCACATCCAACCAAACGCCTTAAACAGCAGCGCTGAGGAAGAGCCATCCCACACCGCTTTGGCCGAAGCCATTGCCTCAGGACGGGGCGATGTGGGCTTGGGAATTGAAAGCACTGCCGCAGCACGAAGCCTGGGCTTTGTGCCCTTGGTGCGTGAACAATTTCATTTGGTTTGCCTCAAATCCGCGCTTGACACACCCGCCACACAAGCCCTGCGCACACTGCTGCAAGCGCCTACTTGGCATGAGGTACTCAACGCCCTACCGGGCTACGCAGCCCAAGACAGTGGGCAGGTGCAATCACTGAACCAACAGCTGCCGTGGTGGACCTTCAGACGGACCAAAAAGGCCAGTTGATAAGACCACTGGGCATGTGAACTAATTTCAAGTCACCTCTGAAATCTTCATGTGGGTGAAGACACAGCAAGCGTTTGTCTTGGTACCATCACGGGTTGGCAAAAAATGGAGGCACTCAGTGTCAAAACTTCTTAAATTTGCATTAGGCGTTGACCGCATCAGTGAACAGTTTGGTCACTTGGCGGCATTCGGCGTATTAGCAGCCGCTGTCATCTCGGCAGGCAATGCATTCATCCGCTACGGCTTTGACATCAGCTCAAACGGTTGGCTCGAAATTCAGTGGTACTTGTTCGCAGCCACGGTCATGTTGGGCGCACCCTTGGTGCTCAAACTCAACGAACACGTGCGCGTGGACCTGTTCTACGGAAAACTCAAAAAGAACGCGCCTGTCTACGTGGACTTGTTTGGCTTGGTGGTGTTCTTGTTGCCCGTGATGGCCATGTTGGCTTGGTTGAGCTTTCCTCTGTTTCTCAAGATGCTGGTCACCAACGAAATGTCTAGCAACGCAGGCGGCCTGATTCGTTGGCCCGCCATGCTCCTTCTTCCCTTGGGCTTTGCTTGGATGTTCCTGCAAGGTTTGAGTGAAATCATCAAGCGCGTGGCTTACTTGCAAGGCAAGTTTGAAATGGACACGCACTACGAAAAGCCAGTGCAATAAGGACTCACGATCATGCAAATGGAAAACTTCGCACCCATCATGTTCGGCGGCCTTGTGCTGACGATGCTGATTGGCTTCCCTGTCGCGTTCTCGCTGGCATTTTTAGGCTTGGCTTGTGGTCTCTTCGCCATCAGCATGGACTGGTTCCCTGTGAGCTTCATGTCCAACTTGCCGTTGAACATTTTTGGCATTCTCAGCAACGACTTGTTGCTGGCCATCCCCTTCTTCACCTTCATGGGTGCCATCCTTGAAAAGTGTGGCCTCGCCGAAGACATGCTCGACTCGATGGGTCAGCTGTTTGGCACCGTGCGCGGTGGCTTAGGCTACTCGGTCATCATCGTAGGCTTCATCTTGGGCGCGATCACCGGCACGGTGGCTGGCCAAGTGATTGCCATGGCCTTGATTTCACTGCCCGTGATGATTCGCTACGGCTACAACATGCGCTACGCCACTGGCGTGCTGGCAGCCTCAGGCACCATCACCCAGTTGGTACCACCCTCACTCGTGTTGGTGGTGATGGCTGACCAGCTCGGCCGCTCTGTGGGCGACATGTACAAAGGTGCTTGGGGCCCATCGATTCTGCAAGTCGGCATCTTCGCGCTCTATACATTTGCCCTCGGCTTGATCAAACCAGAACACGTGCCAGGCATTCCTAAAGAAGCACGCACAGCCGACGGCTTCCACCTGTGGATGAAGTGCTTGCGCGGCATCATCCCATCAGCCTTCTTGATCTTCGCGGTCTTGGGCTCGATGGGCGGTTTGCCGGGCATCAACACCGCCATCGCCACCCCCACCGAAGCCGGTGCCATGGGTTGCGTGGGCGCTTTGATCTTGGCTGCCATTCATAACCGTTTGGACAAAGACCTGATTTGGGAAGCCATGCACAGCACCATGCGCCTCACCGCCATGGTCGTGTTCATCCTGATTGGTTCACGCGTGTTCTCCATGGTGTTCCAAGGTGTGGACGGCGCCAAGTGGGTCGAACACTTGCTGACAGGCTTGCCTGGTGGCGTGGTGGGCTTCTTGATTGTGGTGAACATCTTCATCTTCTTCTTGGCGTTCTTCTTGGACTTCTTTGAAATCGCCTTCATCATCTTGCCAATGCTCGGCCCAGTTGCCGAGAAGATGGGCATCGACATGGTGTGGTTCGGCGTGCTGCTGTGCGTGAACATGCAGACCAGCTTCATGCATCCGCCCTTCGGCTTTGCGCTGTTCTATCTGCGCGGCATTGCGGACACCCTGTTCAAAGAAGGTCGCATCGAAAAACCCGTCAAGTCCAACGACATCTACATGGGTGCCATTCCATGGGTGATCATGCAAGTGGTCTTGGTGGTGATCGTGATCTTCGTGCCCGAGACTGTGACCATGTTCTTGGACAAAGAAGAAAAGGTCGACCTCGATAAAGTGGTCATTGAAATGCCCACCGAGCAAGAGACACCCGAAGCCGAGCTCAAGCTCGATGGCACCAAGCCTGCAGCAGGCGAAACCGCTGCCGAAGAGCAAAAGCGCATGGAAGACTTGTTCAAAAAATAACGTCCCCAACGACGACCAGCCCCTCCGGTACGCCTGAGGGGCTTTTTCTTGCCAGTCACATCACACCTATCCGTATGACCACCACCGAACAAACCACCACGCCAGCCCTGGGCCCAACACCCTTTGTGTTTCACCCCTCCATCGACGATGGCGTTGAAGGTCCAGCGTTCTCACGCTGGTTTCAAGCCATCACCTGGACCACCTTGGTGGGTTCAGGTTATTGGCTGCTGACCCTGTGGCAGCAAGGCAAATTTGGCGGCGACACCAGCGTCAATGGTTTACGCAATGCGGGCTGGTTTGTGTTGGGTTGGACCCTGCTCGCCTGGACCACATGGCATGTCATGCACAGCCGTGCACGACTCGATGCCAAAGGCATTCACCAAACCTGGATTTGGGACAAACACATGAGCTACGACGAACTGGCCTACGCCAAACTCATCCGCATTCGTGGCTTGGAGTGGTTCATGGCGCCACGCTTTTATGTGCGGACCTTGATGGGCAAATTTGCCGTGTTCTACATCAGCAGCCCACAGGTGCAAGCCGAATGCGAACGCCTGAGTGCAGAGCTGGCAGCGTTTCGCGAGTTTTAAAAAGACTGAAAACAAAGGCCCATAAAAAAACCGCGCCGTAGCGCGGTTTTTTTGTTCCTGCACAAAGGCTGAATTACAGCTTTTGCTTTTGCATGAACGAGTCGAACTTGGCTTCCGTGAATTGGAACCACAGGTTGGAGTCGCCACGGAACTTCGCGTAGTCGGTGTAGACCTTTTTCCAGTTCGCGTTCTTGGCGCTGATTTCGTCGTAGAAAGCCATGGATTCTTTGAAAGCAGCAGCCATCACGTCTTTCGGGAACTCGCGCAACTTGGTGCCAGAGCCCACCAACTGCTTCAAAGCAGCGGGGTTACGTGCGTCGTATTTGGCTTGCATGTCGGTGTGTGCCATGGCAGCAGCGGCTTCCACGATGGCCTTGTTCTCAGGCGACAGGGCAGCGAATGCTTTGTCGTTGATGAAGAAGTCCAACTCTGGACCACCTTCCCAGAAACCTGGGTAGTAGTAGAAAGGCGCCACTTTGCTGAAGCCCAATTTCAAATCGTCGTATGGGCCAATCCACTCGGCTGAGTCGATGGTGCCTTTTTCCAACGCTGGATAGATGTCGCCGCCAGGAATGTTTTGTGGCACAACGCCCAAACGCTCCAACACTTTGCCGCCGAAGCCACCAATACGGAACTTCAAGCCCTTCAAATCATTCAACGATTTGATTTCTTTGCGGAACCAGCCACCCATTTGAGCACCTGTGTTGCCACCTGGGAAGTTCACGATGTTGTACTTGGCGTAGAACTCGCGCATCAGCTTCAAGCCGTTGCCTTCGTACATCCAAGCAGTCATTTGACGGCTGTTCAAACCGAAAGGAATGGCACAACCCAAAGCAAAGGTTTCGTCCTTACCGAAGAAGTAGTAAGGGGCTGTGTGAGCCATTTCGATAGAGCCTTGTTGCACACCATCGACCACGCCGAACGCAGGCATGATTTCGCCAGCTGCGTGCACCGAGATTTCGAACTTGCCACCCGACATGGCTTTGACAGCCTTGGCGAATGTGTCAGCAGCACCGTGGATGGTGTCGAGCGACTTGGGGAAGCTCGAAGCCAAGCGCCAACGGATAGCGGCTTGTGCGTGCACTGCTGGGGCTGCACCGGCAGCCAAAATACCTGCAATACCAGCGTTTTTAATAACGGAACGACGGTCCATGAAAGACTCCCTTGAGTTGTTAAAACAAACCGTTTTGCGACACACATTTGTGATGAGCGCTTCAAAACGATGGGGCATTGTATGCAGTTGCGAACACCCTCAGAGGCGCGGGTTTACCCCCGAAGAACTTGTATTTCAAAATTCTTCAGAAGGCTTGAAATTACTTCAATGGAAAGTTAATTCAAAAGCGTTGCAAAACGCTTTTCGATGGCCGCTTGAATGCCTGCTGCATCCAAACCCATCTCGGCTAACAACTTGACTGGATCACCGTGTTCGGTGAACGCATCACCAATACCTAACACCAATACTGGCTTAGGTTGTTGCAAATCTTGCAAAGCCTCGAGCACGGCTGAACCTGCGCCGCCCATGACGGCACCCTCTTCCACCGTGACCAAGGCATCGTGCGTGGCTGCAATCTTGGCAAGCAGCTCCGTATCGAGCGGCTTAGCCCAACGCATATTGACCACCGTGGCATTGAGCGCTTCACCCGCTTGCAACGCTGGGTACAGCAGCGTGCCAAACGCGAGGATGGCAATGCGCTTGCCTTCGCGACGCACCTCACCTTTACCAAAAGGCAACGCATTCAAGCCACGCGTCACAGGCACGCCAGCGCCAGCACCGCGCGGGTAACGCACGGCCACACAGTGGTCTTGTTGGTAAGCCGTGGTCAGCAACTGACGGCATTCGTTTTCGTCGGCAGGACAAGCCATGCTGACATTGGGAATGCAACGCATGAACGGGATGTCGTACAAGCCTGCGTGCGTCGCGCCATCCGCACCCACGATGCCTGCGCGGTCGAGCGCCAGCACCATCGGTAACTTTTGCAGTGCCACATCGTGAATCACTTGGTCATACGCACGTTGCAAGAAGGTGGAATAAATCGCCACTACAGGCTTCAAACCTTCACAGGCTAAACCCGCCGCAAACGTGACGGCATGTTGTTCAGCAATGCCCACATCGTGATAACGCTCGGGGAAGCGCTTGTTGAACTCGACCATGCCCGAGCCCTCGCGCATGGCGGGCGTGATACCCACCAGCAATGGGTCGTGCTCAGCCATATCGCACAACCATTGGCCAAACACTTGGGTGAAGGTAGTTTTAGCTGGGCTAGTTGCAGGCACCAGACCCACAGCAGGGTCAAACTTGCCCGGGCCATGGTAGGCCACAGGGTCGGCTTCGGCCAACTTGTAGCCTTGCCCTTTTTTGGTGACCACATGAAGGAACTGCGGGCCTTCTAGATGCTTGAGATTTTCCAGCGTGGGAATGAGCGACTCAAGGTCATGCCCATCAATCGGGCCGATGTAGTTGAAGCCAAATTTTTCAAACAAAGTGGCGGGCACCACCATGCCTTTGGCATGCTCTTCAAAACGCTTGGCCAGTTCAAACAAAGGCGGTGCGCCTTTGAGCACTTGCTTACCTACCTCTTTGGCGGCAGAGTAAAACTTGCCGCTCATCAACTGCGCCAAGTAGCGATTCAGCGCACCCACGGGTGGGCTGATGGACATGTCGTTGTCGTTCAAGATGACCAGCAACTTGGATGTAGACACACCGCCGTTATTCAAAGCCTCAAAGGCCATGCCTGCCGTCATCGCACCGTCGCCAATCACGGCGATGGCGTGGCGTTGTTCGCCTTTTTGTTGCGCGGCGATGGCCATGCCCAAAGCAGCCGAAATACTGGTGGACGAGTGCGCCGTGCCAAAGGCGTCGTACTCGCTTTCGTCACGGCGCGGAAAACCGCTCAAGCCGTGACGTTGGCGCAGCGTGCCCATTTGGTCGCGACGACCCGTCAAGATTTTGTGTGGGTAAGTTTGGTGACCCACATCCCACACGATGCGGTCGTGCGGTGTGTTGAACACATAGTGCAAAGCCACAGTCAACTCAACCGTGCCGAGGTTAGAGCTGAGGTGTCCACCTGTTTTAGCCACGCTATTGAGCACGAACGAACGCAACTCATCGGCCAGTGCTGGCAACTGGTGGCGCGGCACAGCCCGCAGGTCTGCGGGTGAATTGATGGTTTGCAACAAATTAGGCATGTGTATTCAAGTGTTCCGGTTCACCACGCGCTCGGCCAGCGCGGCCAGCGTGTGGGTGTGCGTCAAGCCTGTGCTGTGCAAGGCATCGAGCGCCTCGCGCAACAACGACTGCGCATATGACTTTGCCTCTTCCAAACCCAACAACGACACGTAGGTAGGTTTGTCATTCGCGGCATCTTTACCCGCAGTTTTACCAAGCGTGGCTGAATCGGCGATGACATCCAAAATATCGTCCACCACCTGAAAGGCTAAGCCCAAGGCTTGACCATAGCGCTTCAAGCCACTCAGCGCTTGCGGTGTGGTTTCTCCACACGCTGCGCCCATCATGACGCTGCCTTCTAACAAGGCGCCAGTTTTGAGGCGATGCATTTGGCGCAACTGGTCTTCAGTCAACGCCACACCCACGCTAGCCAAATCAATAGCTTGACCACCGGCCATGCCGGCGTGACCGGCTGAGGTGGCGAGCAAACGACAAAGCCGAGCTTGTACGCAAGAGGGAATCAAAGATGCGTCAGGCGTGAGGAACTCAAAGGCCAAGGCCTGCAAAGCATCGCCCGCCAGCAAGGCCTGGGCCTCACCAAACTGCACATGCACGGTCGGCTTGCCACGGCGCAGCACATCGTTGTCCATGCAAGGCATGTCGTCGTGCACCAGTGAATAAGCATGAATCAGCTCTACGGCGCAAGCGGCGCGCAATGCGGCCTCGTCCAGTGCTGCATCTTTCTGGCCGTGGGCCACGGCCTCACGCGCCGCTAACACCAACAGGGGGCGCAAACGCTTGCCGCCATCGAGCACGGCGTAGCGCATAGCCTCACCCAAGTCTGCGGGAGCTTGAGGACTAATCCAGTCAGACAACGCGTCTTCAACAACAGCCAACCAGTGGTTAGTCCATTGGTCGAGTTCGTTAGACGTCATAGAGGGGGTCATCGCAGCGCTCACGTGGGTGTCCAAGATTTCAAAGCCCCGTTGTCGAGCACCTTGATTTGCTGCTCCACCGCGTCCAGTTGTGCACGGCAGTAACCCAAAAGTTCGGCACCACGTTGGTACCCAGACAACAAATCAGCCAATGGCAACTGGCCTGACTCCATTTGCTGCACCAAGCCTTCCAGCTCTTTCAAAGCAGCCTCATAGCTGACGGGCGCAGTGTCTGCGCCGCTTGGGGTGGTTTTGGCCTTGGGCATGGTGTGCGGATATCCGTTTTGAGGTGGGTCAAATAGCCTGCCATTTTAGGCTGCATGCGGGGCATGGTTGACCCCCTTGGGTACAATGGGCATCCTTCAATCGACCTTCGGGCCGATTTATTTTTGTCCACTTATCTCCCTGTGGGGAGTCTTTAGGTCAGGTCACCCATGTCTGATTTAAGTCTTCAACTGCAGCAGGCGCACAGCCAACTACCAGTTACCAGTTATTTCGATGAGGCGCTTTTTCAGCGCGAACTGGAGACCATCTTTCAGCAAGGGCCCCGTTATGTGGGCCACCAGCTTGCTGTGCCCAATGTG
Source organism: Limnohabitans sp. TS-CS-82 (assembly GCF_002943475.1). NCBI lineage: Bacteria > Pseudomonadati > Pseudomonadota > Betaproteobacteria > Burkholderiales > Comamonadaceae > Limnohabitans > Limnohabitans sp. TS-CS-82. Next base: position 56,436 of record NZ_PTQX01000016.1, read on the forward strand.
GGCGACTACTACGCTTTGCCGCATGAAGGCGGAGGGCGTGCTCTTGTGCGCTCGGCCAAAGGCGTAGAACTGGTATCCAACGTGTGTCGTCACCGCCAAGCGGTGATGCTCAAGGGCCGTGGTTCACTCAACACCCAAGCTCCAGGCTCTGCCGGTGGCAACATCGTGTGCCCTCTGCACCGCTGGACGTATGCACCCTCTGGCGAATTGCTGGGTGCGCCCCACTTCTCGCACGACCCTTGTCTGAACCTCAACAACTACAAGTTGCGCGAGTGGAACGGTATGCTGTTCGAAGACAACGGCCGCGACATCTTGGCTGACCTCGCAGGCATGGGCCCAGCCAAAGACCTCAACTTTGATGGCTACGCCCTCGACCACGTCGAGCTGCACGAGTGCAATTACAACTGGAAGACCTTCATCGAGGTCTACCTTGAGGACTACCACGTCGGCCCCTTCCACCCTGGCTTGGGCAACTTTGTCACCTGCGACGATTTGCAATGGGAATTCAAGCCCGAGTACTCGGTGCAAACCGTGGGCGTGGCCAACACCTTTGGCAAACCCGGCTCTGACGTCTACAAAAAATGGCACGACGTGCTGCTGAACTACCGCAGCGGTGCGCTGCCCGAGCGCGGTGCGATTTGGCTCACCTACTACCCTCACATCATGGTGGAGTGGTACCCACATGTGCTGACGGTGTCCACACTGCACCCTGTCAGCCCCACCAAAACGTTGAACAGGGTGGAGTTCTACTACCCAGAAGAAATCGTGGCCTTCGAGCGCGAGTTCGTCGAAGCCCAACGCGCGGCCTACATGGAAACCTGCATTGAGGACGACGAAATTGCTGAGCGCATGGACGCAGGTCGCAAGGCTCTCATGCAGCGCGGCGACAACGAAGTCGGCCCTTACCAAAGCCCGATGGAAGACGGCATGCAGCACTTCCACGAGTGGTACCGCGGCAAACTCAACTTCGCACAAAGCTAAGCCATACGCATGCAAGCCCTGTGGATGCTGCTGGGTGCAGCCTTTTTTGCCACCATGGGGGTTTGCGTCAAATATGGCTCCGCCCACTTCAACTCGGCTGAACTCGTGTTCTACCGTGGCGTTGTGGGTTGCATTTTTTTAGTAGTCATTGCGCAACAACAAAACATCTCGCTACGCACCCAATATTTGGGCATGCACGTGTGGCGGTCCATCATCGGTGTTACCTCATTGAGTGCTTGGTTTTACGCCATCGCCAAGCTGCCACTGGCCACTGCCATGACGCTCAACTACATGAGCAGCGTTTGGATTGCCGCCTTCATCGTGGGCGGCTCTCTCATCAATTGGAAACCGAGTGAAGGTCAAAGCGCTTGGTCACAAGGCCCCTTAGCCCTCACCGTCATGGCCGGCTTTGCGGGCGTGGTCATGGTGCTGCGACCCACCATGGCACAAGACCAAATTTATGCAGGTCTCATTGGCCTCATGTCTGGCTTTTGCGCGGCCTTTGCTTATATGCAAGTCACGGCCTTGGGGCGCATTGGAGAACCCGAAACGCGCACCGTGTTTTACTTTGCCATCGGCACCATCCTGGCAGGACTGGCAGGTATGGCATTCATGGGTATCTCTACGTGGGAGTGGGAGCACGCGGTGTGGCTGATCCCCGTGGGCATTTTTGCCTCACTCGGTCAGCTGTGCATGACACGCGCCTACAGCCACGGCGCCACGCTGGTGGTGGCCAACTTGCAATACTCGGGCATTGTGTTTGCTGCGCTCTACAGCTTGCTGCTGTTTGGTGATGACATCCCACTCATCGGTTGGGCGGGCATGGCACTTATTACCCTAAGCGGCATCTCTGCCACTTTGCTGCGTGCACGTGCCGCACCACAAACACCTGCCGAAGAACACTGACACCACTCATCATCCGTGAAGCGTTGAAGCCGCAAAGGAAAACACCATGTACACCACACTCATTTCTGTTGCTCAACTCCAAGCCCTGCAAACCAGCGGTGCGGCTGTCGCTGTGTTTGACTGCACCTTCGACTTGATGAACCCACCGGCAGGCCACGCGCAGTTTGTAGAGCAACACATCGCAGGCGCACAACACGCTGACCTGGACCTTCACCTTGCCACACACGACGCAAACAAGCGTGTGAATGGTGGCCGCCACCCGCTGCCCCAGCGCGACGTGTTTGCAGCTTGGTTGCAAAGCATGGGCGTGAACCAAGACACCCAAGTGGTGGTGTACGACCGCAACGGCATGAACTACTGCGGACGCTTGTGGTGGATGCTCAAGTGGTGTGGCCATAACGCAGTGGCCGTACTCGATGGTGGCTTTCAGGCCTGGGTAGCGGCTAGCGGCTCTGTCGCTTCAGGCGAAGCAACCTCAACAGCCAGTGACATGCATGTGGCAGGCAACTTTGCCCTGCAGACGCCATTGGTGAGATTGGTAGACACCGCAACTGTGTCTGCGCATTTGAACGACGGCACCCAAACCATCGTCGACGCACGCGGCGCACCGCGCTACCGCGGCGAGGTAGAACCACTCGACCCTGTGGCGGGACATATCCCCGGCGCTTTGAACCGCCCGTTCAACACCAACCTCAACGCGAATGGTTTCTTTAAAAGTGCAGACGAATTGCGTGCTGAGTTTGCAGCCTTGCTGGGCAACGCCAAACCAGACACCGTGGTGCACCACTGCGGCAGTGGCGTGAGCGCTGTGCCCAATGTGTTGGCCATGGAAGTGGCGGGCTTAGGACGCACTGCCCTCTATGCAGGCAGCTGGAGCGAGTGGTGCAACACACCCGGCCTGCCCTGCGAAAAATCTTGAACTTAGCTTAGTGCTGTGCCCACTCGCCCAACGCGGCAACCAGGCCAATACCTGCAAACAGCCAAGCCACTTGCGCGGCTGTCTCTTTGGGTGAGAGGCGTTTTTGAAGTTGTGGAATCAAGTCAGCCAGCGCCACATAAATAAAGCTGCTGGCAGCCACCACCAAAAAGAAGGGCAAGTACTCGTGCAATGCGCCCACGAGCAAGTAGCCCATCACCCCACCAATCGCCGTCACGCCACCAGCCAGCGTGAGTTTGAACAAGGCAGCGCGTGGATTGCTGAGTGTTTGACGCAACACCACCAAGTCACCCACATGGTGCGGCACTTCGTGGGCCATCACCGCCAATGCGGCGGCAATACCCAAACGTGGATCAGCCACAAATGCAGCAGCAATCAAAATGCCGTCGCCAAACGCGTGCACGCTGTCGCCCAGCAACACCGCCCAGCCGCCGCTGTGGTGGCTACGGTCATGATGGTGGTGATGCGCATCGTGTGTGTGGTGTGCGTGCTCATGCGTATGGTCGTGTGCATCGCTGTGAGCATGGTCGTGCCCATGCTCATGCCCGTGGTGCCACAACTCAGCTTTGTCGAGCAAGAAGAAAAACACCAAGCCCACCAGAAGCGCCACGAACAAAGCATGTGCTGAAACGCCCGCTTCCACAGACAACTCAAACGCCTCTGGCAACAAGCGAGTGAACGCCGTCGCGAGCAAAGCGCCCGCCGCAAGGCTCAACAAATGCTGGGTGAAACGCGACAGCAGCGCATAAGCCAACAAGGCCGCCAGCCACACACTGCCCATGCCGGCAACTAAGGTACCCACAAGAATTGAAATCAAAGTCATGAGCAGATTATCTCGCGCCCAAAGACGACCACCACAAACAGGGAAGGTTTAGTTCAAACCCGCTCGATGATCAAGGCAATCCCCTGCCCCACCCCAATGCACATGGTGCACAGCGCATAGCGCCCACCCGTGGTGTGCAAACGGTTGATGGCCGTGGTGACCAAACGCGCGCCCGAAGCACCTAAAGGATGACCCAGCGCAATGGCACCGCCCCAAGCGTTCACGCGGGCATCGTCGTCCTTCAAGCCCAACATACGCAGTACGGCCAAACCTTGGGCAGCAAAAGCTTCGTTCAGTTCAATGACATCCATTTGGTCAATCGTTAAACCCGTTTGTGCCAACACTTTTTCGGTGGCCGGCGCGGGGCCAATGCCCATCACACGGGGTGCTACACCTGCCGTGGCCATGCCCACCACGCGAGCTTTGGGCGTCAGACCATATTGCTTCACGCTCGCTTCGTTGGCCAACAACAAAGCGCAAGCGCCATCGTTCACGCCACTGGCATTGCCTGCTGTCACGCTGCCCTCGGGGCGCACCACACCTTTGAGTTTGGCCAACGACTCTAGGTTGGTGTCGCGTGGGTGTTCGTCTTGGCTCACCACCAAAGCATCGCCTTTTTTCTGGGGAATGGTCACAGCACAAATTTCGCGTGCAAAGTGACCATCTTGGATGGCGGCCAATGCATTGCGCTGGCTACGCAAAGCCATTTGGTCCTGCGCTTCGCGCTCAATCTTGTAATCGACTGCCACGTTTTCTGCGGTTTCGGGCATGCTGTCCACGCCGTATTGCGCCTTCATGAGCTTGTTCACAAAGCGCCAGCCAATGGTGGTGTCATACACCGCGTTGTTGCGGCTGAATGCGCTCTCGGCTTTGGGCATGACAAATGGCGCGCGGCTCATGCTCTCCACACCGCCCGCAATCATCAACGCTGTTTCACCTGATTTGATGGCGCGTGCCGCTGTGCCCACCGCGTCTAAGCCTGAACCACACAAGCGATTGATCGTGCCACCTGGCACCTCCATGGGCAAGCCTGCGAGCAAAGCAGCCATGCGCGCCACGTTGCGGTTGTCTTCGCCGGCTTGGTTGGCACAGCCATAAAGCACATCGGTCACTTGCGACCAGTCGACTGTGGGGTTGCGCTCCATCAAGGCCTTGATTGGAACTGCGGCCAAATCATCAGCACGAACGCTACTCAACGCGCCGCCATAACGTCCAAAGGGGGTGCGAATTGCATCGCAAATATAGGCTTCAGTCATACGAGTTCTCTTAAAAATTCTTCTTCACCATTTCAGTCCTAATTTTTGTTCATCAGACGTGAACTGGGAGACCGATGAGTCGTTCAAGCTCTTCTTTGCTCAAACCATCCACTTGATCGATCAGCTTCAAACCTTCAGGGGTGCATTCCAACGTTGCCAAATCAGAATAAATGCGCTTGACGCAGCCCAATCCCGTGAGGGGATATGAGCACTCTTGCACAACCTTGCTCTCGCCTTTTTTAGTGAGGAGATCCATCATGACCCAAGTCTGTTTGGCACCAACCGCCAAGTCCATCGCACCACCCACCGCAGGAATCGCACCTGCTTCACCCGTGCTCCAATTGGCAAGATCGCCAGTCGCCGACACCTGAAATGCGCCCAAAACACTGATGTCGAGATGACCACCACGCATCATGGCAAAGCTGTCTGCATGATGGAAATAAGCACCGCCTGCCAATAAGGTCACAGGCTGCTTGCCAGCGTTGATCAAGTCGTAATCTTCCTCTCCAGTCAACGGTGCCTGTCCCATCCCTAGGATGCCGTTTTCGCTGTGAAGGACGACCTCCATACCCTCAGGCAAATAATTAGCAACCAGTGTGGGTTGACCGATGCCAAGATTGACATACGCGCCATCGAAAATATCTTGCGCCACGCGCTGAGCGAGTTCTTGCTTTGTTCGTTTTATGTAATTAGTCATACAAGTTTTCCTTACGCAGCTTGCTTGAAGCCGCCCGCTTGTGTCGCCACGCGTTCAATCTTCACGATGCGTGAGACGAATATTCCAGGGGTCACGATGGACTCGGGATTCATCTTGCCCAGTTCGACCACATCGTGAACAGTTGCAATGGTGCATTTGGCTGCGGTGGCCATGACAGGGCCAAAATTACGCGCTGCCTTGCGGAAGGTTAGGTTCCCCCAACGATCGCCAGTTTCAGCTTTGATCAAGGCCACATCGCCGTAGATTGGATACTCGAGCACGTAGTCTTTGCCATTGATACGACGCGTCTCTTTGGGTGTTCCGTCTACATTCAATGACAGCTCTGTTCCGAAGCCAGTTGGCGTGTAGAACGCACCAACACCAGCGCCAGCGGCACGAAGTCGTTCAGCCAAGTTCCCTTGAGGTACCAACTCCAACTCGATCTTTCCGCTTCGATAGAGCTCATCAAAGACGTATGAGTCAGCTTGCCGAGGAAAGCTACAAATGATTTTTCGTACTTGTCCTGCCTTGAGCAAGGCAGCCAACCCGGTGTCTCCGTTGCCAGCGTTGTTGTTGACGACTGTCAGTTCGCGTGCACCATGCTGAATCAATCCGTCGATGAGTTCATTTGGGATACCGGCAGTACCGAAACCGCCAATCAAGACCGTCGATCCGTCTTTGATTCCGGACAAGGCATCTGGAATACTTTTGCAAATTTTGTTGATCATATTTTTATGAAATTTTTCAAATAAAAAGGCGGAGAAATAGACTCAAAGTCTATTTAAAAACTCACTAACCGCGTGTTGGAATTTTTCGGGTTGCTCAAGTGGGCTCAGATGAGATGCATGCTCAAAAATTTCTAATTGCGAACCTGAAATTTCATGATGTATCGCTTCTGCCATCGCTGGCGTTGCCCCCATGTCTAACGCTCCAGCTAAAACCAAGGTGGGGCAGCCGATCAATTTCAAATCATTCAACCAATTGACGCTGGCAACCGCTTGGCAATTGGCAACATAGGCTTTTGCATCGTTAGCCAAAATCTGAGCGCGAAGTGCATCAGTGACTTGAGGGTTGTTTGCTCGAAAATCTTCAGACAAATACCGCTGCGAAATCAGGTCGACGACAGCTGCCATTCCGCGCTGCTCAACAATAGCGATGCGCTCCTTCCAAGCAGCTTGCGCTGCAGGTGCATAACTGCCTACGGTGTGAGCCAATACAAGCCCCCTCACCAAACTCGGATGTTTGATGGCCAATCCTTGCCCGACCATGCCACCCTGCGACAGGCCTACGAAAACGACAGGACCGCGCTTCCAAGCGTTGACGAGTGTGACTGCATCTTCCACCAAGAGGTCTAAATCAAGCGGGCGCAAGCCGAGCTTAGATCGGCCCTGTCCACGATGGTCATACGCCAATATGGGACGTTGTCCTTTTTGGGCATCTATCCAGCCCGACCACATGGCGTGATCCAGGCCCAAGGCATGGCTCACGACAACTGGAAGTCCTGGTCCATCTGAAAGTTGCACTGAGTAAATATCAGACATTCATTCTCTTTCAGTCAGGCTGGATATTTTTCTCGCGAATGAGCTTTTCCCATTTCGCGCTCTCTGCCAGCAAACTAGAAGCGAATGCTTCTGGTGTGCTGCCAATCGCTTCCGCACCTAATACGGAGAAGCGCGCTTTGACTTCAGTGCGGCTCATCGCCTCGATCAACGCTGCATTCATAAATTTCACAATATCGGGCGGCGTTGCTGCAGGCATGAAGACACCAAACCAAGGAGAAAGCACGTACCCTGGAACGCCAGCCTCTGCAATGGTTGGCACTTCTGGCATGGCGGTTGACCGCTTTGACGTGGTGACACCCAAGGCATTCAACTTACCTGCCTGTACATAGGGACGTGCCGATGACACGCTGTCGAACATCATGTCCACTTGTCCACCCAGTAAATCGGAAACAGCAGGGCCACTGCCGCGATAAGGGATGTGTTGGATGTCCAAACCGGTCATGGATGTGAACAACTCACCGGCCAAATGGATTGAAGTGCCGTTACCTGCTGATGCATAGGTCAGCTTTCCGGGTTTTGCCTTGACTTCAGTAATCAAGTCACGCAGGCTTTTTGCTTTCACCTTCGTTGGATTGACCACCAGCATGTTGGGCACGACAGCCAGCATCGACACCGGCGCAAAGTCTTTGATTGGGTCATAGCCCAACTTGGCGTACAAGTGACGATTGGTCACCATACCAATGGATGTGATCACCATGGTGTAACCATCGGCAGGTGACTTGGCCACGAAGTCAACGCCTAAGTTACCACCCGCACCCGCTTTGTTTTCAATCACCACAGGTTGCCCAAACTTGCGCGACAGCTGCTCGCCAACAGAGCGCGCAATACTGTCCATGGCGCCACCAGGTGGGAACGGAACAATCCAGCGGATGGGTTTGTCTGGATAGGCTGCATGCACAGATGAGATGGCCATCCAACCGCAGGCTGCAATAGCCAGCCATTTCAAGCTGACGCTGTTGACTAGTTTGTGAAGTTTCATCATGACCTCAGACAATGGAAGATGGATGTTGAGCCAGAGGTGTGACATGGATCTCCATGTATGGAAACAGAGGCAACGCAGAAAGAAGCTGATGCAACTCATCGTTTGAACTCACATCAAACACACTGTAGTTGGCGTACTCACCGACGACACGCCACAAATGAACCCAACGTCCGTCACGCTGCAGCTCTTGCGAATACGCTTTTTCGAGAGCCTTGATTTCATCCATCTGTTTAGGATCAGCACCTGTGGGAATACGAACATCCATGCGCACGAGATACAACATTAATTTCTCCTTGGGTTAATTGGCTGATTTCAGGATGCTTATTTGCGTCCGAGATCAAAATGTGTGGGGGTCAGGCCTTGCTTCTCTCTGTCGAAGCGATCGAGCTTTTTCTCATCAATCGTGACGCCAAATCCTGGACCATCTGGAATATGCAAATCGAAGTCTTTCACCAACATGGGTGTCTCGACAATGTCGTCAACCAGCAGTTGCGGCCCGAACAATTCGCAACCATGGTGCTTACCTGGGAGCGTCGAGAAAACGTGCGCCGATGCAGCACTGCCCAGCGATGTCTCGAGCATCGTGCCGCCATACCAATCGATGTCAGCAGCCTCGGCAACCGCAGCGACTTTGCGTGTGCGAAGTAAGCCACCATGCTTTGCCACTTTCAGTGAAAAAACATGTGACGCGTTTTGTTTTGACAACATGAGTGCCTCCTGAGGCGTACAAACGCTCTCATCAGCCATGATGAGCGTGCGCATCTGCATACCGACCAACGAAGTCAAACCTTCAATGTTCCACTTTGCAACAGGTTGCTCAATCAAGTCCACACCAGCATCTGCCAATTCGGGGACGTATCTTCGAGCCGTATTGACATCCCAAGCCTGATTCACATCCACCGTGAATCGTGCTTTACCAGCCAATTCGCGCGCGATGGCACTGACCAGTGCGACATCGTCTTGCGGCGAACGTGCGCCAATTTTTATTTTGAAGATGCGGTGACGCCGCTCTTCTAGTTTTCGGTAAGCCTCTTCTAGATCTTTGCCAACATCGCCTGTCGCCAAAGTCCAAGCCAAAGGCAAACGCTCATGCAACTTACCGCCAAGCAATTGCCAAGCTGGCAAATTCTGAGACCGAGCCACTGCATCAATGAGCGCCATCTCAACGGCACTTTTGGCGAAGTAGTTGCCACGGCAGCTTTTATCCATGCGAAGCAAAATCGATTCAAAACCACCTGCTTCTTGGTTGAGAACTGCTGGCGTCAAATACGCCTTGACTGCATGCAAGATGCTCTCGGGGGACTCTTCATTCCAAGACGCACCACCAATGGTGGCCGCCTCGCCCCACCCCACTGCACCGTCGGACAACTCGATCCGAACGATGCAATAACTTTGTTGCTGTATTGAACCAAAGGACAGTTTATGAGGCCGAACTGTTGGAATATCGATGATGCGCGGTTGCAGCGAAATGATGTGAGGCATGGCGTCTTATTCAGTGATGAAATTGGAATGGATGTTTCTTGATCTATCGACGCGCACCGTTTTGAAGAAAATCAAAAATTCAGCACATCGACATCGCAATCCTATGTGTCACAAATCAATTCATCAAATGAATTATTTAGAACATAATGTTCGTTTCAATCGAACTATATTTTGAACCATGGAACTTCGACAACTCAGATACTTCCTCAGTCTTGCCGAAACTGAACATCTCACGCAGTCTGCACAAGCCCTGTTCATCACCCAATCCACACTCTCCCACGGTCTGCGTCAATTGGAAGATGAGTTGGGGACGGTCTTGTTTGACCGAATTGGACGAGGTCTCAAAATTTCTCAGGCTGGATTGGCCTACAAAAGTTTTGTAGGCAGAGCAATACAAGAGCTAGAAGCAGGTCGCATGGCGCTCGCTCAATTGAATGGACTGCAATCTGGGACATTGACCGTCGGCGTTATTCCCACGTTCATGGATACCCTTGTGCCTGCTGCTGTGGCGCACTTCAGTGCAAACTACCCTGGCATTCGTGTTTCGATCCGGGATCTTCGTGCTGACCTGATTGAAAAACACTTAGTCTCAGGACAACTCGATGTGGGTATTGCTTTCCATCCAACACAACATGCAGATATTGATGCCGAGCATTTGTTCAGCGAACAGTTACAGCTGCTCGTCAGCGTGGATCACCGTTTGGCCAAACGCCGTTCGCTGCGCATGCAAGATTTAAAAAACGTCCCTTTGTGTTTGCTGCCCAAAAGTTTTGCGACTCGGCGAATGCTCGATGAAGCTTTCAAATCAGCAAACATCTCACCCGAAATTCGTGTCGAGATGGAATCCGTCAATGCGTTGATCGAGGCCTGCAAAACGGGAACGCTGGCCACGATCGTTCCTGAACGAGCCGCATCTATGAACCAAACGCAATTTCGGGCAATTTCATTACATGCCCCACAGCCTCTGCGACACGCTGGGATTTTGTGGCGCAAGGGCGCATCACGCTCAATGGCAGCCCAAGCCTTCGTGCAGGAACTGGGAAGTCAGACCCAAAGTGGCAGCAAATTTAGTTAGACGACAGCTTTTGACTGGGTTCTTTTCGTCGACTGACTTTTGTAGACGTTGTGATGGGCACCTCTTTGCCCAACAGGGATGGGAATGCATTGTTCTCTAGGTCTAACCATGGCGGATTCTCTGCATACATCTCCACGATCAGTTCTTTGATAGCAGCGATATACCAAGAATCGTCATTGAGACGATGACTCAAGATGATCGGAGAAGTCGCACGCTCATCATCTATGACGCGATACACCAGATCGGACCTGACGCGAGCCGCCGCAGGAATGATGCACACCCCCATTTCTGATGCCACCAAACCCAGAGCGGCTTGTATCTCACGAACTTCGTGAATTTCACCGAGCTGAATGCCTTGGTCATGAACCAAGCTCAAGACGTGGTCTGCATAACTTGGCCGTGGATCCTTGGGGAACACGATCAAATTCTGATTGACCAACTCCTTCAAACTGATCCTGCCACGCACCTTCGCTAAGGGAGAACTTGGCGGCAAGGCAAGAACCAAACGCTCCTCCCTTAAAACCACGCGAGCCACTGACGTGTCGCCAGTTCGGATCCGCCCGAATCCCAAGTCGATACGCCCTGATTTCAGCTCCGCGATCTGATGCACCGAACTCAGATCGACCAAATGAATGTCTGTCTCGGGGTAACGCTTGCGAAACTTGCGAATCAGCACAGGAAGACCCCCATACAAAGTCGATGCGACATAAGCAATTGAAATGGATTGGCGTCGATCTTGGCCAACGCGTTTGGCACCCGCTTTCATTTGTTCAACCCGATGAAGCACCTGCAAGGCCTCTTCGTAAAAAACACGCCCCGCGTCGGTCAAACGCAAAGGCCTGCTGCTGCGTTGAATCAACAGGACGCCGAGCTCCTCCTCAAGGAGCTGAATCTGTCGACTCAGTGGTGGCTGTGCAATGTGCATTTGCTCAGCTGCGCGCGTGAAGTTCTTGGTCGTGGCAACTGCTACGAAATAACGTAATTGACGAAGATCCATTAGGGTAATCCATACCCGCTAGATATGGTGCGTTGTAAGTGGCTGATTTTTAACACAAAAACGATTCACTATATGCAAAAGGTATCGAGGTGGATGAATTTGGTATTGGATGGATTGATGGCACTGCCCTTTAATTCAACCCATGCAACAAACACGTTAACTAACTCAGACAGTTTTTTGCAATGTGAAGGGGGCGTTCCCCAAGCAACCAAGTAAGACCAACCTCTAGGAGATAACCATGACCGTTCAAATTTTCAAAACAAATGAAGTTCAAGATTTTTTAAAGATAGCCAGTGGCCTGACACAAACAGGCGGCAATCCACGCACCAAAACCATCATTCATCGCATCTTGTCTGACCTGTTCAAGGCCATCGAAGACTTGGACATCACATCGGATGAATACTGGGCCGGCGTTGCTTACCTGAATCAGCTTGGCGCACGCAGCGAGGCTGGCTTGCTGTCTCCTGGTTTGGGACTGGATCGTTATTTCGACATGCGCATGGACGCAGAAGACGCTGCACTTGGCTTGACCAACGGCACACCACGTGCGATCGAAGGCCCTCTTTACGTCGCTGGTGCGCCTGTCGTTCAAGGCTTTGCGCGATTAGATGATGGCAGCGATACAGCAGGTAAAACTCTCATCATGCACGGTACTGTGTTTGGTGCAGATGGCAAGCCTGTTTCAAATGCATCTGTTGAAGTCTGGCACGCCAACACCAAGGGGTTCTATTCTCACTTTGATCCCACGGGCGAGCAAAAGGCCTTCAACATGCGCCGCACCATCATGACCGATGCACAGGGTCGTTATAAGTTCCAGAGCATCGTGCCAGTGGGCTACGGATGCCCACCCGACGGTCCAACTCAGGCGTTGCTGAATCAGTTGGGTCGTCATGGCAATCGTCCTGCACACATCCATTTCTTTGTCACAGCAGATGGCCACCGCAAGTTGACAACACAAATCAACATTGATGGTGACCCATTGGTGAATGATGATTTCGCCTACGCAACACGAGACGGCTTGGTGCCCCCAGTTGTTGAACACGCGGACGAAGCCAGCATCAAAGCGCATGGCCTGAGTGGCCCATTCTGTGAAATCAAATTCGACATGACGCTGAGCCCCTTGGTCAATGGCTCAGATAACCAGATCGTTGAGCGCCCTCGCCTAGCAGCCTGATCTTCAACCGAGGTGGGCCGAATGACTTTCATTCGGCACCACCAGGCATGACGACAGACGAAAAACCGCAACCTCAGTTGCGGCGGACGCCCCTACCCAAAGGAAACACACCCATGAATACGAACGTATCCGTCGACAAATATGCCGACGTGGAAAACTTATTGAACAACGCCTTGCAAGACGATCCTGAAAACGGCGTTTTTCGTTGCCGTCGCGATATTTTTACGGACGAGGATCTCTTTGAACTCGAGATGAAACACATCTTCGAAGGCAACTGGATTTACTTGGCGCATGAAAGCCAAATTCCAGAGATCAACGACTACTTCACCACCTACATCGGCCGACAGCCAATCGTCATCACTCGTACCAAAGATGGCAGCTTGAACGCTGTCATCAATGCATGTGCGCACAGAGGCGCGATGCTGTGCCGCCGCAAGCACGGCAACAAAGGCAGCTTCACCTGCCCGTTTCATGGATGGACGTTCGCAAACACAGGCAAGTTGCTGAAGGTCAAAGATGAGAAGACCACGGAATATCCCATCCAATTCAACACCAATGGCTCGCATGACCTGAAGAAGGTGGCTCGATTTGAAAGCTACAAAGGCTTCTTGTTTGGTAGCTTGAACGCTGATGTGCAACCCCTGCAAGAGTTTTTAGGTGAAACGAAAGTTGTGATCGACCAAATCGTTGACCAAGCCGCTGAAGGACTTGAAGTTTTGCGTGGTAGCTCGACTTACACCTACGACGGCAATTGGAAACTTCAAATGGAAAACGGCAGCGACGGTTACCACGTCAGCTCTGTCCATTGGAATTACGCCGCGACGATGGGACGACGCAAAGATGGTGGCACCAAGGCTGTCGATGCAAACGGCTGGAGCAAGAGCGTGGGTGGTGTGTACGGATTTGAAAACGGTCACATCCTGCTGTGGACGAAGACCATGAACCCAGAAGTGCGTCCTGTGTATGACCATCGTGAAGAGCTCAAAGATCGCCTCGGAGAAGCCAAGGCCGATCTGATCGTGAACCAAACGCGCAACCTGTGCCTTTACCCGAATGTGTATTTGATGGATCAATTTTCTACACAGATCCGAGTCACGCGCCCCATCAGTGTGGATAAGACAGAAGTCACGATTTACTGTTTCGCACCTAAGGGTGAAAGTGCTGAAAGCCGCGCCACCCGTATTCGTCAGTACGAAGACTTCTTCAACGTCTCGGGCATGGGAACAGCGGATGACCTCGAGGAATTTCGCTCCTGCCAAACAGGTTATGCCGCCAAGGTTGCACCTTGGAATGATTTGAGTCGCGGTGCACCGCTTTGGGTGCATGGTCCAGATGAAAACGCCCGACAAATGGGTATGACCCCACTGGTCAGCGGCGGTCGAAGTGAAGACGAAGGTCTTTTCGTTTGTCAACACAACTATTGGGCAGAGAGCATGCAAAAAGCGCTGACCAAAGAGCGAGAAGGAGCAAAGTGATGAGCCAAAAATTCAGCGATGTTTGCGGCTTTTTATTCAAAGAAGCGCGCCACCTTGACGACCGCGAGTGGGACGCTTGGTTGGACATGTATGCCCCAGAGGTTCAATACTGGATGCCATCTTGGGATGATGACGATCAGTTGACAGAGGATCCACAAAGTGAGATTTCACTGATTTACTACCCCAACCGCAATGGCTTGGAAGATCGCGTGTTTCGCATCAAGACGGAGCGCTCTAGTGCCTCCATGCCAGAACCGCGCACCAATCACATGATAAGCAATGTGGAGATCTTGGCGGACCGTGGTGACTCACTGGACGTCAGATACAACTTCCACACGTTGAGCCACCGCTACAAGGTCACAGATCATTTTTTCGGCGCCATCTTTTTAACGCTGAAGGTGATGGGCGACGGCAGTTTCCAAATCACGCGCAAAAAGATTGTCTTAAAGAATGACTACATCAGCCAAGTCATTGACATCTATCACATCTGAGATCAGAAGGGCTCACAAGATGACCAGCTATCGAATAGCCTTGAACTTCGAGGATGGTGTCACACGCTTCATCGAGTGTGGCGCAAACGAAAAAGTGCTCGACAGTGCTTTCAGAAATCGCATCAATTTGCCAATGGACTGCTCGGATGGTGTGTGTGGCACATGCAAATGCCGAGCAGAAAGTGGCTCGTATGACATGGGCGATGAATACATTGATGAAGCCTTGACACAAGATGAAGCCAACGAGGGCTTGGTTCTGACATGTCAAATGGTGCCTAGTTCAGATTGCGTCATCTCGGTGCCTGTGCCCTCCACTGCTTGTAAAACTGGCACGGCGCAGTTCTCTGCCACATTGGCTGAGGTCTCCTCGCTTGGCGATGCTGCCTATGAGTTGGTCTTGGATGCCCCATCGGATGCACCGGACTTCTTACCAGGTCAATACGTCAACATCGGCGTTCCAGGCAGCGACCAACACCGGTCTTACTCGTTCAGTTCAGCACCGGGAAGTGCCCGCATGACTTTCTTGGTCAAGCAAGTTCCTGGGGGGCTGATGAGCGGCTGGTTTAATCGCGCCCAGTCAGGAGAGACGCTTGACATCAAAGGGCCTATGGGCAGCTTTTATCTGCGAACTCCCACTCGACCCTTGCTCTTTCTAGCAGGTGGCACTGGGCTTGCGCCGTTTTTGTCAATGCTAGAAGTCCTTGAGAAACAAGCGCACGCTCTGCCGATTCACTTGATCTATGGCGTGACACGCGATCAAGATTTAGTCATGGTCGATCGTTTAGTGAATTTTGCTAACCGACTGCCCAACTTCACCTTCACCACCTGTGTGGCCGACCCGCAAACAGGCCATGACAAACAAGGATTTGTCACGCAATACATGTCACCAGATGTCTTGCATGACGGCGATGTCGATGTGTATTTGTGCGGTCCGCCTCCCATGGTGGATGCCGTACAAAAACATTTCAAAGACATCGCCTTGAGTCCCGTGAGTTTTCATTATGAAAAGTTCACGCCCAATGCGACCAACCCCATTTCGGAGTAACCCATATGAACAAAGAATTTGCAGGCAAAGTCATGCTCATCACAGGCGCTGCACAAGGCATAGGCCAACGTGTTGCTGAGCTTGCAGCAGCGCAAGGCGCCCGCTTAGCGCTGGTTGACAGATCGCCTCTGGTTCAAGAATTACGCGAGCAGCTGTCAGCCATCACTGAGGTCATTGCCATTGAAGCAGACCTTGAGCAATTTGAGGGCGCAGAACAAGCAGCAGAGAGAACGCATAAGGCGTTTGGTCGTATCGACATTTTGGTGAACAACATCGGTGGCACCATCTGGACCAAACCATTTGAGCACTACGACCCTAAACAGATCGAAGCTGAAGTACGACGCTCGCTATTTCCCACCTTGTGGAGCTGTCGCGCAGTGTTGCCCTACATGCTGAAGAAAAAAAAGGGCGCCATTGTGAACGTGTCCTCCATCGCGACACGCAGCGTCAACCGCGTTCCGTACGGCTCAGCGAAGGGTGGTGTCAATGCATTGACTGCATGCTTGGCATTCGAAAACGGTGAGCGTGGTATTCGCGTCAACGCGATAGCACCTGGTGGAACAGAAGCACCCCCACGTCGCATTCCACGCAACACGTCAAATCTGGGTCGCAAAGATAAAGCTTGGTACCAAGAAATTGTCGATCAAACGATCTCTAGCACCTTGATGAAGCGTTACGGAACGCTCGACGAACAAGCAGAAGCCATCCTCTTTTTGGCTTCAGATCGTTCGTCTTACATCACCGGAACAGTCCTGCCTGTCGGTGGTGGCGACCAAGGTTGATGCATTTTTCCGTTGATAAAAACCCCTCACCCACAGATAAAAAGCCGTCACTGATCGGCACATCCCAGGAGACAAACACCATGAATATCTCGCAATTTTCTCGCCGAGCTGCACTCGCCGCAGCGGTTTCATTCACCATTCCAATGGCCATGGCACAGACCTCACAAAAACTCAAGGTTGGTTTCATGTTGCCCGCCACTGGCACTTTTGCCGCATTGGGGACTGCCATTGAAAATGGTTTCAGGCTTTACCTTGCTGAACAAGGTGGAAAGATCGGTGGGCGTGAAGTTGAATTTTTCAAAGTCGACGACGAGTCAGATCCATCTAAAGCGATTGACAACGTCAACAAACTGATCAAACGCGACAACGTGGACGTTTTGATCGGCAGCGTGCACTCAGGCGTCGCAATGGCCATGGCTCGCGTCGCTAAGGGCACTGGTACCTTGATGATCAATCCCAACGGTGGCGCTGACGCCGTCACAGGCTCCATGTGTGCGGTGAACATTTTCCGCAGCAGCTTTAGCAATTGGCAGCCGGGTTTCGCGATTGGTCAAGCCATGGCGGCTAAAGGCCATAAAACCGCAGCCACCATCACTTGGAAATACGCCGCTGGTGATGAGATGGCCAAAGGCTTCAAAGAAGGCTTTGAGAAATCGGGTGGAAAGGTAACCAAAGAATTGACGCTGCCCTTCCCGAACGTTGAATTCCAATCCCTGTTGACTGAAATCGCCTCTGCAAAACCTGATGCTGTTTTCTCCTTCTTTGCTGGTGGCGCTGCCGTGAAGTTTGTCAAAGACTATGACGGTGCTGGCCTGAAGAAAAACATCCCTCTCTTTGGCACCGGCTTTCTGACCGATGGCACATTGGAAGCTCAGGGTGCATCTGCTGAAGGTGTACTGACATCGCTGCATTACGCGGACAACTTAAACACCCCACGTGACAACGCTTTCCGTCTTGCCTATGTGAAGACCTTCAAAATGCAGCCCGATGTGTATGCCGTCCAAGGCTACGACGCTGCGCAAATGTTGGGCATAGGTTTGACTGCGGTCAAGGGTGACGCAAAAAATACGGCAGGCTTTGCCGCTGCGCTGACCAAAGCCACCATCGACAGTCCGCGTGGGAAATTCACGATTTCCAAAGCACACAACCCCATTCAGGACATGTACTTGCGCCAAGTTTCCGGCAAGGAAAACAAGGTGATTGGCATTGCCAGCAAGGCGCTTGAAGATCCTGCAACGGGTTGCCGCCTGTAATTTCGGCCCTTCGTCAACACCCGTCCTTTCCAACCGTGGAAAGGACGTAACGCATCAGCTCTATGGATCTCACAAACTTTCTCATTCAGTGTCTGAATGCGGTGCAGTACGGCTTATTGCTGTTTCTGGTCGCTTCAGGTTTGACACTCATCTTCGGCATCATGGGCGTGATCAACCTGGCCCACGGTAGCTTTTACATGATTGGGGCCTACATGGCCTTCGCGTTGTCACCCCTCGTGAGTGGCACCTTTGGCGGAGGGTTCTTTGCGGTTTTATGTGTCGGCGTGGTGCTGTCCGTTCTGTTGGGTTATTTTTTGGAATGGGCGTTTTACAGCTACCTGTACGACCGTGAACACTTGCAGCAAGTGCTGATGACCTACGGGCTGATTCTCGTGTTTGAGGAACTGCGCAGTTTGCTGGTGGGTGACGATGTGTATGGCGTTCAGGTGCCAGACCTCTTAGCGGGCTCACTGCAACTGGGCGAGGTCATGACCTATCCCATTTATCGACTGTTCGTGTCAGCCGTCTGCCTAGGTTTGGCATTGGCGATGTTTTTCGTATTCACACGAACCCGTCTGGGCATGATGATTCGCGCGGGCGCCAGTAACCGAGAAATGGTGCAATCGCTAGGCATTGACATCCAGTTTTTATACCGCGTGGTGTTCGCTGCGGGTGTGGCCATTGCAGCGTTGGCCGGCATGGTGGCTGCACCAGTGTCGTCGGTGTATCCGGGCATGGGCAACCAAGTGTTGATCATCTGCTTTGTCGTGGTGGTCATTGGCGGCATTGGATCTATCAAAGGTGCACTGGCTGCGGCACTGATGATCGGCGTGGTGGATACCTTTGGCAAGGTTCTCTTGCCTCAAGCGTCTGGCGTATTGATTTATCTCTTGATGGCTGGGATCTTGTTATGGAAACCAGATGGCCTTTTTAAAGTGGGTGGATGAAATGACTGACAACAAGAACCCAAAACTCACTTTTGTCGTGCTGTTTTTTGCATCGCTTGCGTGCTTCCCATTTTTGAGCGGCAATTTCGGCATTGATCTGATGAGCAAGATCATGATCTACGCCATCTTGGCACTCAGCCTTGAGTTGATCGTGGGAGGGGCTGGCTTGGTGTGTTTTGGCCAAGCCGCTTTCTTTGGCATTGGTGCTTACGTAGCAGTTCGCGCGTCGTCAGACACTGAAGCCGCATCGCTGGTGTGGTTGTTGCCAGCGGCTGTGCTGGCGGCAGGACTCTATGCCTTTGTGGTCGGCTCCTTGTCGTTACGTACCAAGGGCGCGTACTTCATCATGGTGACGTTGGCATTTGCCCAGATGGCCTACTTTGTGGTGCATGACACCCCACTGGGTGGCGGGTCAGATGGTATTTATCTCAACATCAAGCCTGTCTTGGGAGATCTCATCAACCTTGACTCTCCAACGTCGATGTATTTCTTCACCTTGGCTTGCCTTTTTCTGGTGTTTGTATTTTTAGCGGTGCTTTTACGCTCCCGATTTGGCAGAGCCTTGGCGGGTATTCGGGTCAATGAGCAACGCATGCTCGCCACTGGTTTTTCAACCTACACCTATAAGTTGGCAGCGTTCACCCTCTCTGGCGCCATTGCGGGGTTGGCAGGCTTTTTGTTTGCAGTGAAAGACGGTTTTGTGAACCCCGAGATGATGAGCTGGCACTTGTCAGGTGCGGTCTTGGTGATGATCATTCTGGGCGGCCTTGGCCATCTGCGCGGTGCACTTGTTGGTGCCTTTGCATTTGCACTGTTGCAAGAATTTTTCAAATCAGAGTCTGTGTTTGGCGAGTTCGCCAAGCACTGGCACTTAGGACTAGGCCTGGCCATCATTGCCACTGTGGCACTTTTACCCAATGGGCTGGTCAGTCTTCCGGGGCAACTGCGAACCCGTTTGGTTGGAGCGCAGTCAGATGACTCAGGGTTGGGTGACCTGACCACCACGAAAGGTACATCATGAAGCCTTCAGAAGTTTTGCTACGCGGCAGCCACATCACACGACGTTGGGGAGGTCTGGTTGCGGTCAACGATGTCTCCATCGAGTTGACACGTGGCACTGTGCATGCCGTCATCGGCACAAACGGTGCAGGAAAGTCCACGCTGATCAACATGTTGTCTGGCGAGATTCCAGCCTCCAGCGGCTCAGTGCATTTGATGGGTGAAGATGTGACGCAGTGGACGCAAGCGCGTCGTGCGCGTGCAGGCCTGGGTAGAAGCTACCAAAGAAACACCATCTACCCAACGTTCACGGTCTACGAGAACTGCCGATTGGCTGCTCAAGCCCAGTCACAGAAACCCTGGCTTTGGTGGCAATCAGCCAATGCGTGTCCGGTGACCCAGGCTGCAGCGCACGATGCCGCCTGTCGTGCGGGTTTAGAACACATGCTCGATCGTCAAGCCAACATGCTGTCACATGGTCAGAAGCGTCAGCTTGAAATCGCAATGTGCTTAGCGACTCAGCCACAAGTTCTGCTGCTTGATGAGCCACTTGCGGGCATGGGTGCAGAAGAGACCGACCGAATGCTCAAGCTACTCGACACCCTGCGTGCTGAGCACGCCATTTTGTTGGTAGAGCACGACATGGATGCAGTGTTTCGCATTGCCGATGTCATCACGGTGATGGTCAACGGCGTCAAGATCGCTTCAGGTGACGCGGCCTTTATTCGTCAGAGCCCTGAAGTGCGCAACGCTTACCTTGGAGAAGGACACTGACATGACAACCAACGACTATTTGATCGACGCTAAAGGCTTGCATGCCTGGTATGGGTCAAGCCATGTGCTGCATGGCATTGATATCAAGATTCAGCGCAGCCAGACCATGGGCCTACTCGGGCGAAATGGCATGGGTAAAAGCACACTGATCCGAACGCTATTGGGTCATCTCACGCAGCGCGAGGGATCGATCACGCTGTTTGGTGAAGATGCCTCCCGATTCAAACCCCACCAAGTCGCACGTTTGGGCGTTGCCTATGTGCCTGAAGGCCGCGGCATCTTTCCAAATCTGACGGTGCGAGAAAATTTATTGATGTCTGCACGCCCCGGAACCGATGGCCGAAAAGACTGGACCTTTGACCGCGTCATGCAGACTTTTCCACGTCTCACAGAGCGACTAAGCAATATGGGTAACCAGCTATCAGGCGGCGAGCAACAAATGCTATCTATTGGACGGGCCTTGATGACGCACCCTGACTTGATTGTTCTGGATGAAGCCACGGAAGGGTTGGCACCCTTGATCGTGAATGAAATTTGGAACGTCATTGCCAACATCCGGGACAGTGGCATTGCGACGCTCATTGTTGACCGCGACTACCGTCGTGTGTTGGCTCACAGCGATCAAGCGATCGTGCTGCAAAAAGGTTTAGTGGCACTTACAGGACCGTCTAGCCAAGTGGCACTTGACGCTACCTTGCCCAAATTACTTGGCGTTTAAAGGTTCCAGTGAATCAAGACGCCACTTGGCATCAAGTGGCGTCTTGATGGTCTGAGGGAGCATGGCTAATGCCCGCTCAATATTTCTTTTGTAGCCGTGCGTAAATAGCCGCACAAAGGTGACTCACTGCGGGACCTGAGCGAGACCCAGCCAAACTTTGCCGTTGCATTCAACTCCGGCGACATCTTGAGGGCCACTAAGTCTGGTCCTAAAGATCGAACAGCGACCAAGATGGCATCTGTCGATCGCACCACATCCAGCAAACTTGAAATTTCATCGCAACGCACATTGACCAGAACATCAGGATGTGCATCTGCACCATAACGATCCACCAGGATGCGGGCGACCTCATCGCTGAGAGGTGTTGAGGCAACAGGATAGTCCTTGAGCTTTGCTAACGTGACTTGACGCGCTTTGCTCAAAGGATGGCCTTTGCGACACATGAATGCACCTGGCAGTTCGCACAAACCTTCCACCTCCAGGTCACTGGACGGATTCAAAGACCGAATGTCCAACACCAGCGCATCGAGCTGCCGATCACGCAAAGCCTGAACCAACAGAGTTGTATGACCCCGTGCGATCTCTAGATGGGCTTTTGGAAATTCACTGGCAACGTACTTCATCAAAGGCGACGTCAGCAAGGCGCCTGGACCAGACCCCAAACCGACTCTGACCTTACCCGTTTGACCACTGAGCAACTGATGGCTGCTTTGCTTCAAGTTGGTAGCACGGTCAACTAAGTCTCGTGCCTGCGCATAGAAGTACTGCCCAAATGCAGTGAGTTCAATTTTTCGCCCCACACGGTCAAAGAGTTGGTGACCAAACTCGTCCTCTATAGACTTGATGCTTCGACTCAGCGCAGGCTGACTCAAGTGCAATTTGACAGCAGACTTGCTGAACGAAGCTGTATTGGCTAGCTCTAAAAAATGTCGCAATTGCACCAAAGTCATCGCGGCTCCAATCAATGCATTTAAATTATGGATTCATTAATTATTATGCATTGGACATACAAACCATCACTTCTTACGATTCATTCATATCAACAAGGAGACAACCCATGACATTCAATCGCCGTACAACTCTGAGTCTACTCACAGTGCTATGCAGCCTGTTTGTTACAGCATCAGCCCAAGCAGATGCTTACCCAAGCAAACCCGTCACGCTGTTGGTGCCCTACCCAGCAGGCGGCTTGTCTGATGTGATTGCCCGCACGGTCAACAACACACTGTCCAAGAACCTGGGACAAACCGTGATCGTCGACAACTTGGGAGGTGCCAGTGGTTCCATCGCTGCACAAAAAGTGTTGAACGCACCGGCCGATGGTCAGATCATTTTTCAAGGCTCGCCGAACGAATTGATCTTGGCGCCTTTGGCTATTTCTGCTGTGAAGTTCAAGAGCGAAGACTTCCGTTTGGTGCAGATGATCGCGACAGCACAAATTGCATTTTTGGCACGCAAAGATTTGCCCGTGAACTCTGTCGATGAGTTTTTGGTCTACGCTAAAAAAGAAGCACAAGCCGGTCGCCCCATCACCTACGCCAGCGTTGGGCCTGGCAGTTTTTATCACCTGCTGGGTGAGCACTTGTCCAAAGTGACCAACATTCCCATGACGCATGTGCCCTACAAAGGCGCAGCGCCTGCAAACCAAGATTTGATGGGTAGCCAAGTCGATATCTTTTTGGCCCCCTTTGGTAAGGCTTATGAGGAGTTGCAAAAGCAAGGCAAGCTCAAAGTGCTCGCCATGCTCAACAGCGAGCGCTTGGAGTCGGTCAAAGACTACCCCGCGATCAGCGAAAGCAAGTCACTCAAGAATTTCACCTTCAACATTTGGACAGGCTACTTTGTGAAAAAAGACACGCCTGAACCTGTGGTTCAAGTCATTCACAAAGCGATCACTGATTCGCTGTCAGATCCTGCCGTCAGAAGTGGTCTGGCCGCCAATAGCCAATTGGTTGCCAAGCCTTTGTCCTTGAAGGCTGTGGATAAAGCCTATGTGGATGGCACGGCACAATTCCGCGCCATCGCGAAATCGATCGACTTGCAGCCCCAGTGATATGACCTACTTGCGTGATGCACTGACCGAGCGAGTGGGTGAATTCATCCAACTGCGCCGCGACATCCACCGCCACCCCGAGTTGGCATTTGAAGAGCACCGCACGTCTGACTTGGTCGCTGCCAAGCTAGAGGGCTGGGGCTATGCTGTTCACCGTGGTTTGGGTGGCACAGGTGTGGTGGGCACATTGACGCGAGGGCAAGGCCGCCGCTTAGGCCTGCGCGCGGACATGGATGCACTGCCCATTCAAGAAGCCACAGGCGCTGAATGGTCGAGTGTGAAACCCGGCGTGATGCATGCATGCGGCCACGATGGTCATACCGCTATGCTCTTGGCTGCTGCCAAATCGATTGCGCAAGATGCGTCATTCACCGGCACCTTGAATTTGATTTTTCAACCAGCCGAAGAAGGCGGCGGCGGCGCGGTGCGCATGATGGAGGACGGCCTGTTTGAGCACCACCCATGCGATGCTGTTTTTGCCATGCACAACATGCCAGGCACACCTGCGGGGCACTTTGTGTTTCGTGACGGTGCAGCCATGGCCTCGAGCGACTACGTGACCATCCGCGTGCACGGCACCGGTGGTCATGGAGCCATGCCCCACCGCGCGGCAGACCCCTTGGTAGCGGCATCGTCCATCGTCATGGCGCTGCAAACCATCGTGTCGCGCAACGTCGACCCGCTCGATACGGCCGTCGTCACGGTGGGCGCATTGCATGCAGGTCAAGCCAACAACGTCATTCCTGCGTTGGCCACCCTAGAGCTCAGCGTGCGATCCCTCAACCCAGAGGTGCGACGTTTGTTAGAGCAGCGCATCAAAGCCTTGGTAGCTGCGCAAGCCGAGAGTTTCGGCGTGAGTGCCGATATCGATTGGCGTCCCGGCTACTGTGTGCTGCTGAACTCAAAATCTGAAACAGACTTTGCACGACAAGTGGCGCTTGATTTAGTAGGCTCCGAACGCGTGACCTTGCAAGGCCCAGCCTTGACAGGCAGTGAAGACTTTGCGTTCATGCTCGAAAAAATACCGGGTAGCTATTTACTGATTGGCAACGGTGATGCAGACTCTGCTGGTGCGTGCATGGTGCACAACCCAGGCTACGATTTCAATGACGACAACATTGCCACTGGCGCTGCTTATTGGGTCGCGCTGGTAGAAAGATTTCTGGCAAACTGATATTTGATTTTTACTCGACCTTGTGTCGACATGTCATCGGGAGAGACTGCCAACGCCCAAGCGTGCTGGGCAGCGCCGAAGGAGCAACCGCCCCGGAAACTCTCAGGCAAACGGACCGGTGACATGACCCAACTCTGAAGAGCTGCTGACGCATTCGTCCGTCAGTGCACCGAAGGAGCAAGCGATGGCCGTCACACGCCACCGTGAATCTCTCAGGTCCAAAAACAGAGGGGGCGCTTTGTGTATGCGTG
Source organism: Limnohabitans sp. TS-CS-82 (assembly GCF_002943475.1). Lineage (NCBI taxonomy): Bacteria > Pseudomonadati > Pseudomonadota > Betaproteobacteria > Burkholderiales > Comamonadaceae > Limnohabitans > Limnohabitans sp. TS-CS-82. Next base: position 81,270 of record NZ_PTQX01000016.1, read on the forward strand.
TTTGCATGCCAAAGCTCAACCCTTGACGTTTTGAAAGTTCCTTCATCATGAAAACAATCGCAGTTATTGGCGGCGGCATCACGGGTGTCACAACAGCCTACGCCTTAGCCAAACGCGGCTTTGCCGTGACCTTGTTTGAACGCCATCGCTATGCTGCGATGGAAACCTCGTTTGCGAACGGCGGGCAACTGTCTGCATCCAACGCAGAAGTTTGGACGCATTGGTCCACCATCCTCAAAGGCCTCAAGTGGATGCTCAAAAGTGACGCGCCGCTGCTGGTCAACCCAGCACCTACATGGCACAAACTCTCTTGGTTTGCAGAGTTCATTGCGGCCATGCCCCATTACGAGCGCAACACGGTCGAGACAGCGCGCTTAGCTGTCGCAGCTCGCAAACATTTGTTTGCTTGGGCACAAGAAGAAGGCATTGATTTCGACCTGAAGAAAGAAGGCATCCTCCACATCTACCGCGACAAAAAAGGGTTTGACCATGCAGGCAAAGTGTCAGTCATGCTGGCCAAGGGTGGACTTCCTCGCCATGCCGTGACCCCAGAGGAAATGAAAGCCATCGAGCCCACCTTGGCTGGTACTTACTACGGTGGCTACTTCACCGAAAGCGATGCCACAGGTGACATTCACAAATTCACCAACGGACTCGCCGCTGCGGCAGCACGACTGGGTGTGCACACGCTGTATGGCCAAGATGTGACTTCGGTTCAAAGCAACGGCCAACAAGCCGTCATCACCGTGGCACAAGAGGATGCGTCCCCCTGTGTTCATACCTTTGACAGCGTGGTTGTATGTGCAGGTGTTGCCAGCCGAAACTTTGCAGCTCAGCTGGGCGATCGCGTGAATATTTACCCCGTCAAAGGCTACTCCATCACGGTCAACCTCAACGATGAAGAAAGCCAAATGGGCGCACCCAACGTGAGCTTGCTGGATGACGAAACCAAATTGGTCACCAGCCGCTTAGGCCTCAACCGCTTCCGCGTAGCGGGTACTGCCGAATTCAATGGCATCGACCGTGACATTCGTGCGGACCGCATTCGTCCCTTGGTTGAGTGGGTTGAACAATGCTTCCCCCGCATCAGCACCCGCTCGGTGGTGCCATGGGCTGGCTTGCGACCCATGATGCCCAATATGATGCCGCGCGTAGGCCAGGGCAAAGCCGCCAACGTGTTCTACAACACCGGTCACGGGCACTTGGGCTGGACGCTGTCTGCCGTGACCGCTGAGCTGGTATCAGACACCATCGTCAAAGCATCAGCTCAAACGTCGGTGCAAGCGATGAATTTGCACGCAGCCACTGCTGGCAATCTGTAAGCTGAAAGCACCTTCACCGAACGTTAGAGGTACCTTGTGCATCTCTACCGTTCGGTTTTTTAGCTATGTCAAAGCGCTATATCTAGACCCAATAGACGCATCGCGGGTCTTTCTAAAAGCTACGTTTTCTAAAAAATTACAGAGCGACGGACTGCTGCAGTCAACCCTGGCTCAACTCGTGCTGGGCCAAGAGCTAATCAGCGCAGAACGCCCGCAAAGAAAGCGGACAGTTCCTCATAGCCATCCAACGGCAACACATGCGCCACATATTGGTCAGGACGAACCACCACCATGCAGCCCTTGTCGCGATCGATGCCACGCATGTCAAAAATATCGCCCACACCTTTGTGGTCCACACAGAAAACTTTTGCGTGGTCTTGCAAACCCAGCTTGCCTGTTTTGGGCTTGAGCAACGAGGGCATGTGTTCGTAAGCGAGCTGATCGAAGGTTTGTTGAAACACGGCGCGGAAGTCGATGACCGCATCAATGTCTTCACCCTTGCGTGTGTGCTTGACGATGGGTGAGTTGGCGTTGGTTTCCAACCAGTCCGACAGCTTGTGAATGCCTGAGCCTGCGCTAGAGGTGTCTGCCTTGCCTGCAAACGCATAAATGCGCCAGCGTGCATCAGCCTGTGCCACATGGCCCAGTTGCATTTGCTTGGCGTCTGACACACGCACCACTGGCGCTGAGTGAAAACGTCGACCCACCTCCTCGCCTTTGGCCAGCGCTTGGTGTGCGCTGGCGGCAAACAAATATGAGGTGTCGTATTTCACCGCTGTGCCGCCTGTGAACTCCAAGTTGTCTTTGAACTGGCGAATGATGCGAGGCTCTTCGGTGCCATCGCGCTCGGCCTGTGTGGTGGGGGCAGACATGACGCGCGACCATTTGTGATCGGTCTCCACCAGTCGTTTGGCTTCGGTCAAACGCTCTTGGGTGTAGCTGCGCAGCAGGCTGGCGTTGGCGCGACCTTGCAGCACATGAATCAGCTTCCAACCCAGGTTGAATGTGTCTTGCATCGACACGTTCATGCCCTGCCCCGCTTTGGGTGAATGGGTGTGGCACGCGTCACCCGCGATGAACACGCGTGGGTCGCGATCCTCGCCCTCGGGCACATCGTCAAAGCGATCGGTGATGCTGTGGCCAATGTCATAGATGGACCACCACACCACTTCTTTCACATCAATCGCATACGGCTTGATGATGCGATTGGCCGCTGCAATCATGTCGTCTTGGGTGAACTTGCGGTGGGCAGCTTTTTCGTCGGGGCGAAGTTTGTCAAGCGCTACATACATGCGAAACACATAACCGCCTTCGCGGGGCAAAATTAATAAGTTACCCTCGCTCGCTGACGAGATCAAACACTTCTGTCGTACATCGGGAAAATCGGTGTTGGCCAAAATGTCCATCACACCCCAGGCTTGGTGCGCGGCATCGCCATGCAGCTCGCCGCCAATGGCCTTGCGCACAGCGGAGTGCGCGCCGTCGCAGCCCACCACGTAGTTGGCGCGCACGGTGCGCGTGGCGCCCCAGTTCAAGCCACTGGCGTCGCGCAGGGTCACGGTCACGGGGTGGTCGTCGGTTGTCTCGTCAATGGTCAGGCCCACCACTTCCCAGCTGTAGTCGGGCTCTAGGCGTGAGGGTGAATTTTTCATCACCTCTAAAAACAACTCGTGCAAGCGCGCTTGGTTGATCAAGATGTGCGGCATTTCCGAGCTGTCGTCGGCCACGTCTTGCACGCGGCCCACGCGTTTGATGTGCTCGGGGTTTGTCGGGTCGGGCATCCAAAACGCGGTTTGGTTGACCCAATACGTTTCGCGCTTGACCTTGTCGGCAAATCCAAACGCTTGGAACATTTCCATCGTGCGCGTGTTGATGCCATCGGCCTTGCCCTTGATGATGTTGCTGGGCATGCGCTCGGTGATCATCACCTCAATCTCTGGAAACTGTGCCAACTGCGCGGCCAAGCAAAGGCCTGCAGGGCCTGTGCCTGAAATCAACACATCTACTTTTTCGGGCAAGGGCTCGTTGATGCCACGGTTGCGGCGGTTGGGTGCGGCTTGCTTGATGTCTGGGCTACCGCCGCGAAATCCGTCTTTGTAAAACTGCATGTCTTGTCTCCATTGTTGAAACCTCGCCGAAACCTCGGCACAGACAAATGATAACTATACTTACTAATGGCCGTCAAGATGGTATGTATGATTACCATATTGGTATTTCTACGGAGACACAGGCATGGCAATGCACGACATGGCGGGGCACTTGATACGTCGCCTGCAACAGCAATCCACCCAAATCTTTGCGCAGCGCACCCAAGCCGCGGGCTATGACCTGACCTCAGTGCAATACGCCGCGCTAGACGCCATCGCCAACAACCCGCATGTCGACCAAGCCAGCGTGGCCGAAATCATTGGCTACGACCGCGCCACCATTGGCGGCGTGATTGAACGCTTAGACACCAAAGGCTGGGTGCGCCGTGTGGTGAGCGAGCAAGACCGCAGATCGCGCGAGCTGTCGCTTACAGCCAAGGGCAACAAAATTTACTTGGCCTTGCAGCCCGTCGTGCATGAGCTGCAAGCTGACATCCTTCACCCCTTGAGCGCGGCCGAGCAAGAGCGCTTTATCAAGCTGGCACGTCAAGTGGTGTGGCATGACAAATTGGCCGACGAGGCCTAAGAGATAAAAATTAAACGTGCGCCAAGGCCGCAAAAAATAACACCGGCTAGTCGGTCAAACCACAACGCCACCAGCGGCCAGCGCGCAAACCACTGCCCCACCGTGCCCGCAAAGTAACCCAACACGCCAAACAGCACAGCCGCTTGCACGGTAAACACCATGCCCAGCTGCGCCAACTGCCAAGGCACATCACCACGATCAGCCGCCACAAACTGCGGCAAAAAAGCCAAGAAGAACAACATCACTTTGGGGTTGATCGCGTTGGCAAACACACCGCGCCACAGCAGCTGCATGGCAGACTGTTCGGGCGCATCGGCGGCATGGGTGGGTACGGTGGCCCCGCCTCGGCTGCGCAAAGCCTGCACACCCAACCAAAACAAATACGCCCCGCCGCCAATGCGCAAAGCCGCAAACGCCACAGGCGACGCTACCAACAACGAGCTAACCCCCACCACCGCCAACAGCGTGTGGCTTAAACACCCCAGCGCACACCCCAAACCAAACGCCATGCCCTGCTTGCGCCCACGCGACATGCCAAGGCTCAGCACCATTAGGTTGTCGGGGCCAGGGGAAATGGTGATGAGGCTGGCGGCTAGCAAGAAGGCTAGTAACTGGTCTAGGGTGAGCATCCACCCATTCTAGGAGCCGCTATGCAATGCTTTAAAACAAGGTGGTTGCACGTAACCAAGCCTCTGGCAACAAGCCCAGCACTTGGGCTTCTAGCCATTTATCTGCACCCGTCAAGATGGCCACACCGGTGAGTGCAATCAACAAGCCAAATACTTTCTTCAATCGGTCAATCGCGCCCATGACCCAGCCTTTGGCCGCATCAAAGCCACGTCGCGATGCGTAAGCCACTGCCACCAAAGGCAAAGCAGCACCCACACCAAACACGCCTAACACCAAAGCACCTTTGGCTGCACCACCCTCGCTGGCCGCCAATGTCAGGGCCGATGCCAACAAGGGGCCAGAGCATGGGCTCCACACCAAGCCCAACACAGCGCCCAACAGCAACGCGCTAAGAGGCGAGCCACCATCAAGCGCAGCAGAGGTTTGGTGTGCGCGACTTGCTATGGGCTGCATGGCGCGTGTGAACGCTTCGTTTAATGCAGGCACCCACATCACAAAACCCAACGCCACCAGTAGCAAAGCCCCCGCGGTACGCACGTGTTCGTTGTCAATGCCCAGTGCAGGACCTGCCCAACCCAACACCACGCCAATCAACGCAAACGAAGCGGCCATGCCCACACCCATATACACAGGGGACCAACGGTTTCCCTGCACCGCCCCACCCAACACCATGGGTAAAAGTGGAAACACGCAAGGCGACAAAGTGGTCAAGCTACCGGCCAACACACTGAGGCTGAGTTGAGAAATGCTGATATCCATGGCGAGCGCTCTTAGTTGGTGGTGAAAACGTCGCGCAACACTTTGTCATCGGTGTCACCCGCCAAACGCTTTTGCTCTTGCTTGCCTTTGTAAACAATCACGGTGGATTGCGTACGCACATTGAGTTGGCGACGAAGCTCGCGCTCGGTGTCGTAATTCACCACCAGCAGAGTGCCGGGCACTGAGGCATCACCTTTGAAGGTTTTAAACACCTTCTCTTGTGACCAGCAAGTAGGGCACCAAATGGCATGAAAGTGCAGACCCACCACCTCGCCTGCTTGCTGCTTGTCTGCCAGCGCTTGGGCGCTGTAGGGTTCGATGTTGAGTGCGTTAGCTTGGGTGGTCCAAGCAGCCAATGTGATGGCCAAAAGTGCGAGCGTTTTTTTCATAGGGGTTCCTCATGTATCAATGTAGTTACAAGTGAGTTCGCCCTAGCCCCTTAAAAAGTTACACACAAAACCGCCATAGCTGTATTGCGTTGCTTCTGCCCCCAAAAACATTGCGCTCTGCCCCGCCCATTGGGCACGCTGCTGCAGCACATCATCTAGCGCTGCCCAAATGCTGGCACTGCCCAAATTACCCACACGTGCGCCATGTGCGCTAACCCGTTCTGGCTGCAAAGCCCATCGTTTAGCCAACCAAGGCGCAAGTGCACCACTGGCTTGGTGAGGGACTACCCAAGCGGCGTCATGCAGCGCATTGCCCTGTGCGGCCAGCGCATCGCGACCATACTGCAGCAAGGCCAAGCCCTCTTGCATGACGCTGTCGAAATCGTGCTCAAACTGTGCTGTGCCCGCGTGCGTATAGGTTTTATCGGAGCCGCCTACGGCTAAACGCAAGCCGGGCTTGGGTGGCTGCTGCGCTTGGCCAAAGTAAGCACTGTGAATCATGGGGCTGTGACTGTTGTTGATGTCGCCCGTGTCAGGACCGATCACCACAGCTGCTGCGCCATCGCCCATTTGTAAAAAATTCACCCACTGTGCTGTGCGCTCACGCAAGCTGTTGGGGTCAAAGTAAACCGAGCCTGTCTCTACACCCACGATGCCTACAGGCGCTGCATCTGGGTGAACCGTCATGGCAAATGCAATTTGCAGCGCGTTGGCAAAACCCGTGCAGGCTTGGCGCAACTCCATGTGTGCGCCAGTGTGGCCCACCAAGCGCGAAATTTCTGCAGACCCTGCGGGCAACAACTGCGCGGGTGTGGTGGTGTGACTGATGAGGTACGCCAGACCATCGGCCGGAAGTTGTGCTTTATGCAACGCATGCTGCATGGCACGCGCAGCCAACTCGGGGTTACGTGCGCCAGCCCGTGGCGACTCTTGGGCATGCACAAAGTCGCGGCACAAATGGCGGGCTTGCACACCCAACTTTCCCGCTAAAAATCTGGCAAATCGTTGGGTGGGAATATCAAAGCGGCTTTCAATACGATCACATAGATCTTGCGTGCTGATGGCCTCACCCGGAAACGCTGAGCCCCAACCTAACAAAGTGCGCCGCCCTTGCGCCATGGTCAATCGCCCCGCTTGCATCACTGCCCCCTTAGTCGCTGCAACGCAGCGTGCACTGGCTGCATCAACCGCTGCAGGCGTTGCTGCATGTCAAGGTTGATCGCAGTTTGCTGCGTGGCGCTAAAACCCATTTGCTGCGCCAAGCCGCGGGCCAAACGCACATGCCGCGCTTCGTCTTGGCGCAAATCACACATCGCGCTATGAAGCAAAGGGGCTTGGCTAACAGGCCCGCCAATGCGCAACAGCGGCTGCAAAAGTTTGCACACTGCCCAATCCAGAGCGGCCACACGAGCCAAATGTTCGGCAGGGGTGGCTGCTTCAATGCGTCTAAAAAATTGCGCCAGCCGCAATGGCGAAATACTGATCCCCGCAGCGGGCAGCTCAGCCTGAATGGCGGCGATCAAATTAGCATGGCCTTGCTCGTCATCCGCAATGCGCTGCAGTACCTGCGCCGCATCTGCGGGCAATGCCGACTGCAAACGCCCTGTAAAGGCATACACCGCCGACTCTTCGCCGCAGGCCAAATACGGCAGCACGTCCGCCAAATCTTGATGGTGCTGTAAGGCTAGACCCTTAGTCAGCCTAGCGGGCTGCAGCGAGTAATGTGGCTGTAGCGATGCAACTATGCCTGCGCGGTTAAAGCACGAGGTTTTGGCTGCAACAGTAGCTGGCTGGAGTGGATGCATATGGAATAGATGAGTGCGCGAGCGTTATTCATCTATTCGTTTTTAATCCCAAAAAGGTTACACATCTCTGCGTTTGTTGCATCAACTTAATGCGCTTCATCCCAATTCAACCCCACCCCCACCTCAGCCAACAACGGCACTTTCAGCTGCGCCACTTCAGCCATCAGGCGTGGCACTTCGGTGCGGACCCATTCCACTTCTGACTCGGGCACTTCAAACACCAGTTCATCGTGCACTTGCATGATGACTTTGGTTTGACGTTGTTGTTCATCAATGGCTTTTTGCACGGCCACCATGCTCATCTTGATGAGGTCAGCGGCTGTGCCTTGCATGGGTGCGTTGATGGCGGCACGCTCTGCGCCTGCGCGGCGTGGGCCGTTGGGGCTGTTGATTTCGGGCAAGTACAAGCGGCGGCCAAACACCGTCTCTACATAGCCTTGTGCTTTGGCTTGTTCGCGTGTGTCGTCCATGTAGCGCTTCACACCCGCGAAGCGTTCAAAGTAACGGGTGATGTAGTTCTTAGCCGCGCTGTTGTCGATGCCCAGCGCTTTAGCCAAACCAAACGCGCTCATGCCGTAGATGAGGCCAAAGTTAATGACCTTGGCATACCGACGCTGCTCGGTACTGACTGCATCCACACCCACGCCAAACACTTCGGCCGCAGTGGCACGGTGCACGTCTAAGCCGTCGTGGAAAGCTTTAACTAAAGCCTCGTCACCACTGATGTGCGCCATGATGCGCAGCTCGATCTGGCTGTAGTCGGCACTAGCTATCACACAGCCCGCTGGAGCCACGAATGCTTCGCGCACTTTGCGGCCTTCGGCAGTGCGAATTGGAATGTTCTGCAAGTTAGGGTCGTTGCTAGACAAGCGGCCCGTCACGGCCACCGCTTGTGCGTAGTGCGTGTGCACGCGGCCTGTGCGTGGGTAGGCCATAAGAGCTAGTTTGTCGGTGTAAGTGCCTTTGAGTTTGCTAAGACTGCGGTGCTCCAAAATTTTGGCAGGCAGTGGGTAGTCTTCGGCCAATTTCTCCAGCACTTCTTCGTCTGTGCTGCGTGCGCCGGTAGCGGTTTTTTTGATAACGGGCAATCCCAGTTTGTCAAAGAAGATTTCGCCCAGTTGCTTAGGGCTGGCCAAGTTAAATGGCTGGCCTGCAATTTCATACGCTTCAGTTTCTAGCTGCACGATGCGTTGACCCAGCGCGTGACTTTGTGCGGCGAGTGTTGGCGCGTCAATTAACACACCGTTGCGCTCGATGCGATACAGCGCTTCGCTACTTTGAATTTCTAGTTCGTAAATGAAGCGCAGTTTGTCGTCGGCTTGCAAACGTGGCCACAACACTTGATGCACGTCTAGCGTCATGTCGGAGTCTTCGCACGAGTATTCGGTGGCACGCGCCACGTCCACTTGCGAGAACGGAATTTGGTGCGCGCCTTTGCCGCACAGGTCTTCGTAGTTCAAACCTTTGCGACCCACATGGCGCTCGGCCAAGCTAGCCAGGCCGTGAGGCTTGTGCACTTCCAGCACATAACTTTCCAGCATGGTGTCGTGCGCATAGCCCTTCACCTCAATGCCGTGGTTGGCCATGACATGGCGGTCGTATTTGATGTGTTGGCCCAGCTTCTTGATGTCGGCGTTTTCAAACCAAGGCTTGAGTTTGGCCAGTACTTCATTGATGGGCAACTGCGTGGGTGCATCGCCATAGCTGTGCGCCAGCGGGATGTAGCAGGCCTCGCCAGGCTTGACCGAAAAGCTCAGGCCAACAATCTCGGCGCGCATGGCGTCGAGCGAGGTGGTCTCGGTGTCAAACGCCACCAGCTCAGCAGCATTGAGTTTGGCCAGCCATGTGTCAAACATGGCCCAGTCCAGCACGCAGTCGTAATGCTTGTCGGTCACGGCAGATACAACTGCTTCGGGTTCGTCAAACAGGCTGGGGTTGGTTTCAAACTTCGGCTTAGCTTCTGATGCGCCAGCTGCATCACCACCTTCGCTGATGGCGCGGGCCAAACCTTTGAAGCCATAGGTTTCGTAAAAGGTTTTGAGTGCAGGCTTATCAGGCTCGGCCAAGTGCAGCGCATCGAGTGCTGGCAAGTTGGGCACGTAGGCCGACAAATCGCAATCGGTTTTCATGGTCACCAGCTGACGGCCTGTGGGCAGCCACTCAACGGCTTGACGCAAGTTCTCGCCCGCCACGCCTTTGATGGCGCTGGCGTTTTGCAGCAAGTTGTCGAGCGAGCCATATTCCATCAGCCACTTGGCAGCAGTCTTTGGGCCCACCTTGGCCACGCCGGGCACGTTGTCAACCGTGTCGCCCACCAAGGTTTGATAGTCGATCATCAGCGAAGGCGGCACACCAAACTCGGCAGTCACGCCCGCAACGTCGCGCTTCTTGCCGTTCATGGTGTCGATGATGGTGATGTGCTCGTTCACTAACTGGCTCAAGTCTTTGTCACCACTCGACACCACCACTGTCAAGCCCTGCTTGGCTGCAGTCACGGCCAAAGTGGCAATCACGTCATCCGCCTCTACGCCCGGTACATCAAGCACCGTCCAGCCCAACATGCGCACCATGGCGTGGATGGGTTCGATTTGCGAGCGCAAGTCATCCGGCATGGGCGAGCGGTTGGCTTTGTACGCGGGGTACATCTCGTCGCGAAAGGTGGGGCCTTTGGCGTCAAATACACAAGCGGCCAGTTGAGTGGGCACTTCTTTGCGCAAGGCCTGCATCATGTTGATCATGCCGCGGATGGCCCCAGTGGCAGCGCTCGTTGGATCGCCTGGCACAGCGCGCAGGTCGGGCATGGCATGGAAGGCGCGGTATAGGTAGCTGGAGCCGTCAACCAGCAGCAATGTTTTGGATTCACTCATAGGTTGTGATTGTGCCTTGTGTGCTTTTTTTGGCTGGGCTCGCTGGACGCGGCTGGTGGGCGTCGCTGCTTCATGCTGGAGTACCAGAAATCATGGCGACGCCCACCAGCCACGCCCAGTCTGCGACACAGGTTTTGGAACGCCTGCAGCATGGCTCGTGCCGTTGGCACATTGCCATGCAACGCAAACACAACTGCCGTTCGTAGGAACTAATGCGGCAATCGCAACAGCGGAGCCACAAACCAGCAGGCCGTAGTCTTGGGGGTTGAGGGATGAGCGGGTGACGATTTCTGGTACCCCAGCATGAGGAACCCGCTCATCCCTCAGCCCACAAGCGAGCCCAGCAAAACAAGCCAAACTGTCGCTTACGCGCCAACTACAATGTGCGAACTTTTTAATCCCTTGGTTGTCATGGCAGTTTTCACCGAAGTTTCAGAGTCCTCCGCGCAAGAACTGCTGACCCAACTCAAGCTTGGCGAGTTGGTGGAGCTCAAAGGCATCCAAGGCGGGATTGAGAACACCAATTACTTCCTCACCAGCAGCGAAGGCCAATACGTGCTCACGCTGTTTGAGCGCCTCACGCACGCGCAACTGCCGTTTTATCTGTACCTGATGAAACACTTGGCACACGGCGGTATTCCTGTGCCAGACCCCATGTCTAACCAAGACGGCGACATCTTGCTGACCGTCGAAGGCAAGCCTGCTGCGGTGGTCAACCGCTTGCGCGGCAAAAGCGAACTCAGCCCCACCGCTGCCCACTGCGCCGCTGTGGGCGACATGCTTGCCCGCATGCACTTGGCTGGCCGCGACTACAACCGCCAACAGCCCAACCTACGTGGCCTGCCTTGGTGGAACGAGACCGTGCCTGTGGTGCTGCCGTTTTTGAACGAATCGCAAGCCGCGCTCATTCAAACCGAGCTGGCCCACCAAAACCACATTGCTGCGTCATCGGCTTACACCGCTCTACCCCGTGGCCCCGTGCATGCTGATCTTTTTCGCGACAACGTGATGTTTGATGGCAGCGTAGAAGCACCCGAGCTAACAGGCTTCTTCGACTTTTACTTTGCAGGCGTGGACACATGGCTGTTTGATGTGGCTGTGTGTTTGAACGACTGGTGCATCACGCACGCCGAGGGCACGCACGATGCCGCCAAGGCACAAGCGTTCATAGCCGCTTATCAAGCCGTCCGCCCTTTCACACCAGCTGAGCGCCAGCTGCTCAACCCCATGTTGCGTGCAGGCGCCTTGCGTTTTTGGACGTCTCGCCTGTGGGACTTCCACCTGCCGCGCGAAGCGAGCATGTTGCAACCCCACGATCCGACACACTTTGAGCGTGTGTTGCGCCAACGTGTGGCACACCCTGTCACACTCTGAGCTATGAAACTCAACGTCGTTCCCGCAAAAACTGGCTCACTCTGGGTGCGCCAAGGCATCCGTGCTTTTTGGAAGCAACCGCTGGCACTCACAGGCTTGTTCTTCATGTTCATGGCGAGCATGTCCGTCCTCTCCATCGTGCCCGTATTGGGCAGTTTTTTTGCCTTGATGCTGCTGCCAGCAGCCACCTTGGGCTTGATGGCCGCCACACGCGAAGTGGAGTTGGGCAAGTTCCCCATGCCGTTTATCTTGGCCGCAGGTTTTAGAACCGGCGCAGAAGGCAAGCGCAACATGCTGATGCTGGGCCTCATTTACGCACTGTGCTTTGTGGGCGTGATGGGCTTGTCAACACTCGTGGACGGCGGTGACTTTGCCAAGCTGTATTTGGTGGGCGGCTCACTGGAAATGGAAACCATCATGGAGCCCGATTTTCAAAACGCCATGTGGCTTTCGATGATGCTGTACCTGCCTTTGTCGCTGGTGTTTTGGCATGCGCCTGCACTCACGCATTGGCACGGCGTACCAGTGGGCAAAAGCTTGTTTTTTAGCACCGTGGCCTGCTTGAGCAACTGGCGCGCATTCTTGGTGTTTGGTTTAATGTGGTCCGCCATCTTCTTGGGCACCACATTTGCGATCACCATCATTGGCAGCTTGGTGGGCGATGGCGACTTTGCCGCCATGGCCCTGCTGCCCGCCATGCTGATGTTGGCTTCCATGTTTTTTAGCTCCACGTATTACAGCTTCAAAGACTGCTTCACGTCAGACGTGATTTACGCGTAAAAAACTTTCAAGCGCGTTGCAACAAGCAGCGCTTAAAACGCATCACACCTTCACGGCTTCTCAAACTTGGGTGAGCTTGGCCACACTCAGCGCCAGCCACTTGGTGCCATGACGCGGGAAGTTCACTTGCGCACGGGCATCGTCGCCCACCCCCTCAATGCTCACCACTGCGCCTTCGCCAAACTTGGCGTGGAACACCTGCACACCGCTACGCACCCATGCATTCGGGCCACTGGTCACAGGGGCTGCACGCTGAGGCACAGGCTTGGGCGCAACCGCCGTGGCTGCACCACCACCCCATGCGTTGTTTTGCCAGCCGTTGTTGTTCTGCCATGCATCACGCCGCGTTGGCATCGCATCGGCAAAGGCTGAACGCGCAGGCGTGATCCACTTCATCGTGTGCTCTGGCAGCTCTTCAAAGAAACGGCTTTTCAGGTTGTAGCGCGTTTGGCCATGCAACATGCGGGTTTGCGAATGGCTGAGGTACAAACGCTTGCGCGCACGTGTGATGGCCACATACATGAGGCGGCGCTCTTCTTCGAGGCCATCAAAGTCGTTCATCGAGTTTTCGTGGGGGAACAAGCCTTCTTCCATGCCCGTGATGAACACGCAATCAAACTCCAAACCCTTGGAGGCATGCACCGTCATCAACTGAATCGCGTCTTGGCCCGCTTGCGCTTGGTTGTCACCCGACTCCAACGCCGCGTGCGTGAGGAAGGCTGCCAAAGGCGACAGGGTTTCGCCCGTGTCGGCGTTGATCATGGTTTGCGGTGTGGCGGGTGTGTTGCCATCTGTTGCCACAGGCTCGCCATGCTCATCAATGGGCAAAGCCACGGCATCACGACCAAAACCTTCTTGCGTCACAAAGCTCTCGGCGGCATTGACCAATTCCTGCAAGTTCTCAATGCGATCTTGGCCTTCGCGCTCGGTTTGGTAATGGGTGATCAAGCCTGAGTGGTCCAACAACAGCTCAATGATTTGGCGAAGGTTTTGGCCTTGCGTTTGTTCGCGGAGTACATCAATTTTGGCCACAAAGGCGCTGAGGTTGGCCCCTGCTTTGCCTGCGACGGCAGTGACGGCATCGCTCATGGCGCAGCCCATGGCACGCGAGGCGTCTTGCAACTGCTCGATGCTGCGGGCACCAATGCCACGCGGCGGGAAGTTGACCACGCGCATGAAGCTGGTGTCGTCGCGTGGGTTTTCTAGTAAACGCAAATAGGCCAAAGCGTGTTTGATTTCAGCACGCTCGAAGAAGCGCAAACCGCCGTACACGCGGTACGGCATGGCGGCGTTGAACAGCGCGGTTTCGATCACACGGCTTTGTGCGTTGCTGCGGTAAAGCACGGCTATTTCGCTGCGGTGTTGCACACCGGTTGCGCCATCGCCGTTTTTGCCATCGCGCAAGAGTTGCTTCATCTCTTCCACCATCCATTGCGCTTCGGCAAAGTCGGTGGGGGACTCATACACACGCACGGGCTCGCCTGCGCCCTGCGTGGTGTGCAGGTTTTTACCCAAACGGCCTTTGTTGTGGCTGATGAGATGGTTTGCACTGTCCAAAATGTTGCTGTAGCTGCGGTAGTTTTGCTCGAGCTTGATTTGGTGCGTCACGTTGTACTCGCGCACAAAGTCGGCCATGTTGCCCACGCGTGCGCCACGGAAAGCGTAAATGCTTTGGTCATCGTCACCCACGGCCAAGATGGAACCTCCGCCGCCATCGACAGGGCCAGCGAGTTGTTTGAGCCACGCGTATTGCAGCTTGTTGGTGTCTTGAAACTCGTCCACCAAGATGTGTTGAAAGCGGCGGCGGTAGTGCTCGCGCAACGGATCGTTGTCGCGCAGCAGCTCGTACGAGCGCAGCATGAGTTCCCCAAAATCCACCACGCCTTCGCGTTGGCATTGGGCTTCGTACAGCTCGTACAGCTCCACACGTTTGCGGTCGTCGGGGTCGCGAGCCACCACGTCTTTTGGGCGCAGGCCGTCTTCTTTGCAGCCAGCGATGAAGCGCATGGTTTGCTTGGGCGGGAAGCGTTCGTCGTCCACCTGAAACTGCTTGCTCAAGCGCTTGATGGCGCTGAGCTGGTCTTGGGTGTCCAAAATTTGAAAGGACTGGGGCAAGTTGGCCAGCTTCCAGTGGGCGCGCAAAAAACGGTTGCACAGCCCGTGAAAGGTGCCCACCCACATGCCGCGCACATTGACAGGCAGCATGGCCGACAAACGCGTGAGCATTTCTTTGGCCGCCTTGTTGGTAAAGGTCACGGCCAGCAAACCACCGGGCGAGACCTGCCCCGTTTGCATGAGCCACGCAATGCGTGTGGTCAGCACCCGCGTCTTGCCCGACCCTGCCCCCGCCAAGATAAGGGCATGCGCCTGCGGCAGCGTGACTGCAGCGGCTTGCTCGTTGTTGAGGCCTTGGAGCAAGGGCGAGGTATCAGGTGAAAAATGCATCTGTCAATTTTAGGGTTTAGAATCAGCCACCGGGCCCAAGATTCTTGCGCTCGGTTTTTTTATGCCTGCCTTTTGCACCTGAAAAAACCGGCCAAGCCAAGCGCTCAATCTTCGAACGTTTTATTCTGGAGCTTGGGATATGGAAATTTTTGATTACGACAACATCTTGTTGCTGCCACGCAAGTGCCGCGTGGAAAGCCGCTCTGAATGCGATGCAGGTGTTGAACTCGGTGGCCGCAAGTTTCGCTTGCCAGTTGTCCCCGCCAATATGAAAACCGTGGTGGATGAAAGCATCTGCTTGTGGATGGCGCAAAACAACTACTTCTACGTGATGCACCGCTTCGATTTGGACAATGTCCAATTCGTGAAAGACATGCACGCCAAGGGTGTGTACGCCTCGATCTCCTTGGGCGTCAAAGGCCCCGACCGCGAAACCGTGGACACTCTGGCTGCAGCTGGTTTGACACCTGAATACATCACCATCGACATCGCCCATGGCCACGCCGACAGCGTGCGCGACATGATTGGCTACATCAAGGCCAAGTTGCCTAAGAGCTTCATCATCGCGGGCAACGTGGCCACGCCTGAAGCCGTGATCGACCTCGAAAACTGGGGCGCTGACGCGACCAAAGTGGGCGTGGGTCCAGGCAAGGTGTGTATCACCAAGCTCAAAACTGGTTTTGGCACCGGCGGCTGGCAGCTGTCAGCGCTCAAGTGGTGCGCCCGCGTGGCGACCAAGCCCATCATTGCTGACGGCGGCATTCGCAGCCACGGCGACATTGCCAAGAGCATCCGCTTTGGCGCAAGCATGGTGATGATTGGTTCGCTGTTTGCAGGCCACGAAGAGTCGCCAGGCAAGACCGTGGAAGTTAATGGCGAACTGTTCAAGGAATACTACGGATCAGCCTCTGACTTCAACAAAGGCGAATACAAGCACGTGGAAGGCAAACGCATCCTTGAGCCCGTCAAAGGCAAACTGGCCAACACGCTCATCGAAATGGAGCAAGACGTGCAAAGCTCAATCAGCTATGCCGGCGGCACCAAGTTGATGGACATCCGCAAGGTGAACTATGTGACCTTGGGCGGCGACAACGCTGGCGAACATCTGTTGATGTAAACCTCGCACTTTGGCCAATTGATGGCCAAACAAAAAAGCCTGTCTGCTTTGCGCATGACAGGCTTTTTTATTGCTGTGGTTTTTACTTGTGCAGCAACTCAAGCGCCAGCGTGTGTAAGCGGTGTCCAGGCTGCGTCATCGCCTCGACGATGCTGAAGTGCTGCAAGCCGTCCAAGGTCTCGGCCACAGGCACGCGGTCTTTGCCCCAGGACTGCTGAATCAAAAAGTTGTGGCGAATAAACTCTTCGCTCTCAATGCCACCTGCCACGCTGTAGAGCGTGCCCTGCTTAGGCGCTGGCATCCATGCGGGGCTGTTGCGTAGCACCACCTCATCCGTCAAGCGCAGGCTGTCTTTGAGGTACGGGGTGGCTTGCACAGATTCAAGCTCATACAAACCAGAAATTGACAACGCCTTAGTGACCAAATGCGCAGGTAGGTCAGCAGCGTAGGCTTTCCAGTCGCAGGCCAACAACATGCTAACCAAATGACCACCGGCTGAATGCCCCACCAGTGTGATGCGGCTGGGGTCGCCACCAAAGCGGTGGATGTTGCGCCACACCCAAGCCACGCACTTGACCATTTGCAGCGTGATGTCAGACACCGTCACTGCAGGGCACAACGCGTAGTTAGGCACCACTACATGCGCGCCTTGCGCGGTGAAGGCGGGCGCGATGAATGAATGATCAGCTTTGTCGAGTGAGCGCCAATAACCGCCGTGAATGAACACCACCACAGGTGCTTTGTCGCCCGCTGTTTCGCTGGGAAAAATGTCTAAGGTTTCATTCAAACCACGGCCATAGGCCACGTCTTGAAAGCAACGGTGTGTGGCGCGCACTTGTGCTGATGCCTGACTCCAATGCGCAAAGTGCGCCGCATGCTCGGGCACCAAGGCGCGGTTGTTGTACATGCGGTCATACCAAGCGCCGTCGCGTTGCGTCATAGTTTTTTCTCCAGAAGAATTTGCACGTTGGTCCAGCTTCGGTTGCTGGTGCGGCTGTTTTCCGTCACACCGTTACCGCTGTAAACACTGCCTGTGTTGTAGTTCAAGGGGTTGAGGTTGCTCAAGGTCAAACGCCATGCTGTGTTGCCGTCCACGCGCCACAAGCCATACACATCCATAACGCGTTTTTGCGAAATGGTGGTGAGTTGCTCAGCACTCAAACGGGTGCTGTAGCCTGGGTTGTAGTTGATGTTGCCACCCACCGTGAGCGGTGCGGATTTAAGCTTGTAATCCGCACCAAAGTTGGCGGTCATGCTGGGCTGTTGGTCGAGCCGGTTGTCTGGCCCCATGACGCTGAGCACGCGTGAGCGGTAAAAACTCAGGTTGTTGCGCAGGTCGATGTGCGGGGCATCAGTGATCCACTGGTCCATGCGGAACTTGGCTTCTAGCTCGATGCCTTCTGTGATAGCTTCGCTGATGTTTTGTGGGCTAGACAGCCAGCGGCCATTCGCCCCCGACTCTAGCGTGGTTACATTGCGAATCAAATTTTGCACACGGCGATGAAATGCACTGGCGCTCAGCACACCACCTTGTGGCAGATAGCGCTCAACCGCCACATCCAAGCCTGTGGCAACTTCTGGCTTGAGATTGGGGTTACCCGCCACATCGGGGTTGGTCGCGCTGTTGTCGTCACGCGTGTACGTACGGCGCGCCAACAAAGTGGGCATGGTGGGCGTTTTAAAACTGCGCGTGAGACTCATACGCACTTGGTCACGGCTATCAGGATCAGGGCGCCACATGGCATGCAGCAAGGGTGTAAATACGCTGTTGCGATTCGTCACATCGCCTGTCGCTGTACTGCCTTCCGTGGTCAAACCTTCGTAGCGTGCGCCGAGATGCGTGGCCCAATGTGGTGTGAGCTGCCACTCATCCTGTGAATACACGGCATAGCGCATGGAGCTGGCTTGGTAGTCAGCGCTGCGTGCAAAACCTTGATAAGACCCCTGCACCTCTTGCGTGCGTCGCACCGATTCAGCCTCAGCACCACTCACCCATTGATGACCGCCGCCCATAACATTGGTGTACTTGCCACTGAGGTTGGTAGAGCGGTCTTGCACATGCGAGTTTTCTGTCACTCGAGGGATGAGCGACAGGTTGGTGGATGTTTGTTGAAATTCGTTATGGCTGTTCCAACCACCCACGTTGAATTTCCACTCCATGCTGCTGTCAGTTGAGAGCTTGCGTCGCCACTGACCGTTCAAACGCGCCACTGCAAAGTGATTTTTATTTTCGCTATTCGCTGTCGCGGGACTATTGGCCACAGCCGTGCCATTGAACGTTTCTGTGGCCTGCATGGTGCCTGGCGTCTTGCCTTGCGACAGCGCTACAAATGGCATCAAGGTAAACGTTTCACCTGGATCACCTTTGAGCTGCAAACGTGCGGTGGCATTCATGCCTTCACGGTCGTAATGGCTGTCGCTCACACGATGACGCACGGTAGTGCCCAGGTTATCGACACGGGTTAGATCGTTCTCACTGTGGTCAGGTGCCGAATAGCGATTGACCGACAAGGTGTAGTTGCCAGACCACTCTTCAGCATCGTGGTACTTGACCAAAGAAGCCGAGGGCGACGCATAACCACCTTGAAACGATGAACCCACTTTCAACTCAGTGGGCATGCCTTTGCGGCCTTCGCGCGTGATGATGTTGATGGTGCCGGCAATGGCTTGCGCACCCGTCTCAGCGGTGGGAGCGCGGTAAATTTCAACGCGTTCAATCATCTCCGGCGTGAGGGACTCGACACTGAAACCCGGTGGTACGCGTTGACCATCGAGCAAGATTTGTGTGTAGCCTTGGCTCAAGCCACGCATGCGGATGCCGCCGCCTCGGCCTGGCACACCACCCAAGGTGATGCCAGGCATGCGCTTCAAAATCTCACCAAGGTTGGAATCACCTTGACGCTCAATCTCTTCACGGCCAATCACAATTTTGCTGGCAGTAGATTCACGGCGCTGCTGCGTGTCGTTGTCGCGGCCACTGGTGATTTCGATGCGCCCCATGTCGGATGCCGTCGTTGCAGGTGCCGTGGTTTGCTGCGCCAGAGCGGCAACGGCACTTAAAGCAAATGGGATGAAAACGGTGCGAGCAGTGGGCGTGAAATGCATATCAAAAAGTTTACCGAGGTATGAATACCCTTGCCGTGTAAAGTTCAGGTTTTCTTTCTGATCCATCTTCCATGAGCCAAGCTGCCGCACCACACGCCTACGAAATCAAAAGTGCCTCGTTGCCCTTGGTGTCTTTTCTCCTCAAAACTCCCGACACATCAGCCCTCCAAGCCGATATGGCACGACGTCTGGGTGCTACCCCCGGCTTCTTTGACAACGACCCTGTGGTAATCGATCTGAGCGTCCTAGAAGATCCTCACGAGCAGCTCGACCTCCCATCGGTCTGCCTGATGCTACGCACACACCAAATGCTGCCTGTCGCTGTGCGCGGCGCAAATGAACACCAATTAGCTAACGCACGCAAAGCGGGCTTGTTTGAAGCCAGTGATTTGAACATTCAAGCGCCTGCCTCCCCGCGCGTAGAAACCGTGGTGCAAGAGGTGATTCGAGAGGTAGAAGTGGTACGCGAAGTACAAACGGGCGGTGGCGCCGCCATGGTCATCGACAAGCCGCTGCGCTCTGGTCAGCACGTGTATGCCAAGGGTCGCGACCTGATCGTGTTGGCCATGGTCAACCCGGGTGCAGAGATCATGGCCGATGGTCACATCCATGTTTACGCACCACTGCGTGGCAAAGCCATCGCAGGTGCACGTGGTGATGAGCAAGCGCGCATCTTCACTTCATGCCTTGAAGCAGAACTGCTTTCGATTGCGGGCACCTACCGCACCAGTGGCGATGCGCCCTTACCTGCCGATGTGGCTGGCAAAGCCGCACAAATCAGCCTTCAAGGCGATAAGTTGGTGATGCAAGCACTGTAAAATTCGGCAATTAAATAACAGAAACAACTAGGGCTTTATTCATGACAAAAATCGTGGTGGTGACTTCTGGCAAGGGCGGCGTGGGCAAGACCACAACCAGCGCCAGTTTTTCCTCTGGCCTCGCCTTGCGCGGCTTCAAAACGGTGGTCATCGACTTTGACGTCGGCCTGCGTAACCTCGACCTCATCATGGGTTGCGAGCGTCGTGTGGTGTATGACTTCATCAACGTCATCAACGGTGAAGCCACGCTGAACCAAGCCTTGATCAAAGACAAGCAGTGCGACAACTTGTTCGTACTCGCAGCCTCTCAAACCCGCGACAAAGATGCGTTGTCACAAGACGGCGTGGAGCGTGTGTTGAATGAACTCAAAGACATGAAGTTCGACTACATCGTGTGCGACTCCCCTGCCGGCATCGAAGTGGGCGCCATGATGGCCATGCACTTCGCCGACGAAGCCTTGGTTGTCACCAACCCTGAAGTGTCTTCGGTGCGTGACTCTGACCGCATCTTGGGCATGCTCAGCAGCAAAACCAAACGAGCGATCGATGGCGACACACCCATCAAAGAACACCTGCTCATCACGCGCTACAACCCGAGTCGCGTGGAAGAAGGTCACATGTTGTCGCTAGACGACATCCAAGACATCTTGCGCATTCCTTTGATCGGTGTGATTCCCGAATCAGAAACTGTGTTGACCGCTTCGAACCAAGGTTTGCCCGCGGTTCATCTGGAAAACACCGATGTGTCCGAAGCCTACAAAGACGTGATCAGCCGCTTCTTGGGTGAAGATTTGCCCATGCGATTTACTGAGCACGTCAAGCCAGGCTTGCTCAAACGTATTTTTGGCGGGAAGTAAGCCATGTCGTTGCTCTCTCTCTTACTTGGTGAGAAGAAAAAAACAGCGAACGTTGCCAAAGAACGTTTGCAGTTCATCCTCACCCACGAACGCACAGGCCGCAACCCGCAGCCAGACTACCTGCCTGATTTGCAGCGCGACTTGGTGGCCGTTCTGTCCAAATATGTGAAGATCAATCCAAACGACATCAAGGTCAATTTGGAGCGTCATGACAACCTCGAAGTGCTCGAAGTCAAAATCGAACTCCCAGAGTAAAAAGCTTCATAGCCCACAAAACAAAAAGCGACCCGAGGGTCGCTTTTTATTTGGCTTTCACAAGCAAAAGGGGATTAACCGCCTTTGTTTGAACGCTTGCCAGGGTTCTTTTTGCTACGTGTCGCAACACCGCGCTCAAGACTCACACGTTGACCACGACCACCGGTGCGCAGCATGGTGCCTGGCAGGGGGATTGGCTTTGGTGCGCGTTGGCGATCGGCTTCGGTGACGATTTTGTTTCCCATGAAATTTTTCCAAATAAAAAAGTGACAGGCCCTAATTAGGCCACAGGTTCGCTGCATTTTCGCATGTAACCGCCCATAATCTAGTGAAACAAGGTGATTTATGAATCCAAAAATCAGTGAATTACTGGCCCGCATCCAACAAATGGAGCGAGAAATCGAGCAAGAGATGAAGCGCAAGCGCGCTGAACTGCAAGCCGATTTCGAAGAAACGCGCGTGCGCTTTGAGCGAGAGGTGCTGGAACAGCAGCGCCGCTTTAAAACAGGCTTGTTCAAATACATCCTCTCTGCCGATTTGCGAACCGCGCTGACAGCACCCATCATTTATGCCGTGTTTTTCCCCATGGTGTTGCTAGATCTCTCGGTCACGATCTACCAGCACATTTGTTTTCGCGCCTACGGCATTCCTCGCGTGAAACGCAGCGACTACTTTGTGTACGACCGCGCGCATTTGGCCTATCTCAACCTGATTGAAAAAATCAACTGTGCGTACTGCTCGTATGGCAACGGCCTGATGGCCTATGGCCGCGAAGTGGTGGCGCGCACCGAGCAGTATTGGTGCCCTATCAAACATGCCCGAAAAATCATGGCAGCACACCCTTACTACACCGGCTTTGTGGACTTTGGTGACGCCGAAAGCTACAAGCAAGAGCTAGAGCGCCTGCGAAACCAGCTGGCCGAAATCAATCAAACCAGCGAATAACACGCCAGCACACATGCCACACACCGAGATTGACAAACGCTTGATGGACCTAGAAATCAAGGCCAGCTTCACCGAAGACTTGGTGGAGCAACTCAACCAAACCATCTTTCAGCAACAGCAGCAGATCGATGCGCTCATTCGCGAAGTGAGCCAACTGCGTCAACAAACACCCGACGGCGGATCGGGCGGCTTCACCAGCCTGCGTGATGAACTACCGCCCCACTATTAAGCCTACGATCAAGCCAATGACGAAGACCATGCAAGCGGTGCCGTCTGGGGACGAAGTGCGTGAACTTGTACTGTCCACGCTGTACCGGCTGAGCGCCTACGCCGTCATCAACCTCATTGACGATGCGGCCATGCTGTCTATCGTGTTTATTTAAAAATTTCAAAAGGAGACATCCATGTCAAAAACCGTCGATTACTATTTGGCCCCACAAAGCCCTTGGACTTATTTAGGCCACCAACGTTTGGTACAAATCGCCAAAGCAGCAGGTGCTAAGGTACGTGTCATGCCCATGGACTTAGGTCAAGTGTTTCCCATCTCCGGTGGATTGCCTTTGGGTAAACGTGCGCCACAGCGTCAAGCATATCGACTGGTAGAAATGGCACGTTTCAGCAAAGCCTTGAGCTTGCCAATGAATCTGCACCCCAAGTTTTTCCCTGTAGCCGGCGACCCTGCAGCCAAGCTCATCATTGCGGTGGACATGCACCACGGCACAGATGCGGCCTTGGCCATCACAGGTGCGGTACTCGCTGCGGTGTGGCACGAAGAACGCGATATTGCTGATGCTGCCACCCTGGCAGCCTTGCTGAGCGAACACAAGTTAGATGCAGCCTGCTTGGCGCTGTCCAATACGCCCGAGGTGCAAGCCCGTTATGACAGCTACACCCAAAGCGCGATCGATGCCCAAGTGTTTGGCGCCCCCACTTATGTGATTGATGGCGAGATGTTCTGGGGCCAAGACCGTTTGGATTTTGTAGCCAACGCTCTCAAGTCGTAAAAGTACAAACCCAAAACACGGCGCACAAACAATTCAGCCACCGGAGTTGCACACAAAGTGCAACGCGGTGGCTGAATGCGTTTTAAGCCCGCTGTTTAGGCGGACACTTAATTAACGAGGTGTACGTGGCTTAGGTGCGCGTTTTTTAGCGTCAAAACCACCACCAAACGACTTGCCACCGGCTGGGCGTGCTGGCTTGTCAAACGGTGTGCGGCCTGCTTCAAACGGAGCGCGTGGGCCACGTGCTGGGGCACGGTCATCAAAGCTGCGCGGAGCGCGGTCTTCGAAGCTACGTGGAGCACCGAAGTTACCGCGTGGAGCGCCTTCGCCAAAGTTGCCACGAGGTGCGCCGCGGCCTTCGCCGCCAAAACCACGGTTTTCACCGAAGCCGCGGTTGTCTCCAAAGTTGCCGCGTGGTGCGCCTTGACGTGGCTCGAAGCTGTTGCCACGAGGTGCGTCAGAACGGTGATTGTCTTGACGGCCTTCGAAGCGACCTTCCGAACGTGGCTCGAAGCGACCTTGGCCGTTGCCTTCGAAGCGTCCACCGCCGCCACCAAACTTGTTACCGCCGCCGAAGCCACCACGTCCACCGCCGCCGCCAAACTTGCCGCCGCCTTTGCGGTCGTAGTCACGGCCAGCACCGCCACGTTGTTCAACGCGTTGTGTGGGCTCCATGCCTGGAATCACTTCAGCAGTGAACTGCTGGCGTGTGTAGGCTTCGATATCATAAATTTTGCGCTTGTCGCGGAACTCAGCCAACGTGATGGCCAAGCCATCACGGCCAGCACGACCCGTACGGCCAATGCGGTGGGTGTAATCCTCAGACTTCATAGGCAAGCCAAAGTTGAACACGTGCGTGATGGTGGGCACGTCAATGCCGCGAGCAGCCACGTCAGTGGCGACCAAGAACTGCACTTGCCCTTGGCGCAAAGCCATCAAGCGGCGGTTACGCAAGCCTTGGCTCAACGCGCCGTGCAATGCCACAGCAGAGAAGCCTTCTTGTTGCAAGTCATTGGCCAAGCCGTCGCACTCAATTTGGGTGCTGGCGAAGATGATGGCTTGGTTGATGGTGGTGTCGCGCAAGAGGTGGTCCAACAAACGGCGCTTGTGTTGGGCGTTATCAGCCCAATGCAGCACTTGGCGAATGTTGTTGTGCTTTTCTTGCGGTGAGTCGATTTGCACGCGTTGTGGTTGACGCATGACGCGTGTGGCCAACTGTTGAATGCGCGGCGCAAACGTAGCGCTGAACATCATGGTTTGCTTGCGGTCGATGGTGAGTTGGTTGATTTCAGCCAAGTCATCAGAGAAACCGAGGTCCAACATGCGGTCGGCTTCGTCCACCACCAAGAATTGGACTTTGTCCAACTTGATTTGCATGGAGCGTTGCAGGTCGAGCAAACGGCCAGGTGTGGCCACAACCAAGTCAGCGTTTTGCAACTTGGCGATTTGCAACTGGTAAGGCATACCGCCCACCACGTTGGCTACGCGCAAACCACGGCAATGCTTGACCAAGTCGATGGCGTCGTGCGCCACTTGTTGTGCCAATTCGCGAGTTGGGCAAACGATCAAGGCGCCTGGTGTTGGGGCTTTGAAGTTGCGTGTATTCGTGGGGTCTTTGCGCTTGGCGCGCTTAGGTGGCTCTTCGCCATTGGCCGCAGCGTCAGCCACGAGCTTGTCCCAAGCAGCTTTGTCAGCAGCTTCGGCTTGGGCTTGTTGTTGAATCAAGGTGTGCAACACAGGCAACAAGAACGCAGCTGTTTTGCCGCTACCAGTTTGGCTAGATACCATCAAGTCGATGAAGCCAGCTTTGGCATCAGCGTTGTCGTTTGGCAAAGCCAAAGGAATGGTTTTGAGTTGAACAGTGGTGGGTTGGGTGTAGCCCAAATCGCCCACGGCTTGCACCAACTCAGGAGCCAAACCCAATTCGACGAAGCCGTTAGGCGCATCGACTTTAGGTGCTTCGGCTTCAGCGTGAGCAACTTCAGGTGTGTGAACGCCCTCAGTAGAAACCGCTTCTTGAGCGGGAATAGAAATAGTTTCGGCAGGCGCAAATTCGCCTGTCACATTTAAAGTGTCAGTCATGATTTTTTCTCGCACGTGAGCGCCGCAAGTTGTGCGGCTGCCCCGTTCTAGGTTAAAAAACATCAACCATCAAACGGAACCTGCTCTGACCCGCTGGGGGTTTATTCAGTGCTTGGGGCTCATTTGGCGAGCCCGGTGAATGAAGGGAGATGTACAAATTCGCTACGGCTTTGTAGCGAAGACCGCAATTATGGCACGAATTCGGGTTTTTACCTAATTAAAGTTTCAAAAAGTGTTCACGGTAGTGAATCATCTCGTCAATCGACTCGTGCACATCGGCCAAGGCCGTATGTTTCTGCGCCTTTTTAAAGGCGTTCAAGACCTCGGGCTTCCAGCGACGTGACAGCTCTTTGAGGGTGCTCACATCCACATTGCGGTAGTGAAACCAGGCTTCGAGCTTGGGCATGTATTTGTTCAAGAAGCGGCGATCTTGACCAATGGTATTGCCACACATGGGCGACACGCCTTTGGATACATAGGGCTTCATGAAGGCAATGAGTTGCTCTTGCGCTTGTTCTTCGGTCACGGTGGAGGCTTTGACTTTGTCAATCAGCCCGCTCTTGCCGTGTGTGCCTTTGTTCCATGCGTCCATCTTGCTCAGCAACTCGTCGCTTTGGTGAATCACAAACACTGGGCCTTCAATGCGCACCGACAAATCGGGGCTGGTGACGATGACCGCGATTTCAAGCAAGCGCTCGCGCTCGGGGTCAAGGCCAGACATTTCGCAATCGAGCCAAACCAAGTTCAGGTCTGACTTGGCGAGTTTGGGGACGACAGGGGTAACAGGAGTGGTTGCAACTTCAGACATGGGCTAGATTGTCGCCCATCGCACACGGGCAGCTTCATCTAAACTCCTCCCCCATGATGAATCCCTCTCTCGCGATGACCTTGACACTGGCAGTTCTGCTGGTGGCCAACCTGCTTACCAAACTCTGGCTCAGCGGCCGTCAAGTGCGTCACGTGGCGCAACACCGCTCTCAAGTGCCTGCGGCTTTCGCACACACCATCAGCCTAGAGGCTCACCAAAAAGCCGCCGACTACACCATGGCCAAAGCGCGTGTGGGCGTAGCCGATATGGGGCTGGATGCCCTCACCTTGGTGGCGTGGACACTGCTCGGCGGGTTGGACCTGCTCAACCAAGTCACGCTGGACTCGATGGGCGAAGGCATGGGCCAGCAAATCACGCTGGTGGTGAGCTTTAGCCTGATTGGTGGCTTGATAGGTTTGCCTTTGTCACTGTTTCAAACCTTTGGTGTTGAACAACGCTTTGGCTTTAACAACACTACGCCCAAGCTGTGGGTGAGCGACATGCTCAAAGGCTTGTTGGTTGGCATGGTGTTGGGATTGCCTATTCTTTGGCTGGTGTTGTGGCTCATGCAAGCAGGTGGCTCTCTGTGGTGGCTCTACACCTGGGCTGCCTTGGTGGTATACCAACTGTTTGTGATGTGGATTGCACCGAACGTCATCATGCCCTTGTTCAACAAATTCACACCTCTGGAAGACGCCACGCTCAAAGAGCGCGTCACCGCGCTGATGACACGCTCTGGCTTTACTGCCAAGGGCTTTTTTGTAATGGACGGCAGCCGCCGCTCGGCCCACTCGAATGCTTTCTTCACAGGCTTTGGTGCCGCCAAACGCGTGGTGTTTTTCGACACCCTGCTGGCCAAACTCAATGGCGATGAAATGGAAGCTGTGTTGGCCCACGAACTGGGCCACTTCAAACATCGTCACATTTTGAAAATGATGGCCACCAGCTTTGCCACCAGCCTTGCTGGTCTTGCTTTGCTGGGCTGGGTGTCGCAACAAGTTTGGTTTTACACAGGCCTCGGCGTGATGCCCAATTTGAACGACAACAACAGCGCATTGGCCTTGTTGTTGTTCATGCTGGTGCTGCCTTTGTTCACCTTCTTTGTGTCGCCTTTGTCGGCATGTCGCTCACGCAAGTTTGAGTTTGAAGCCGATGCTTATGCAGTGACCAACAGCGATGGCAAAGCACTGGCCAACGCCCTGCTCAAGCTCTACCAAGACAATGCCTCCACCCTCACGCCCGACCCTTGGTACGTTGCGTTTTACTACTCGCACCCGCCTGCTTCACAGCGCTTGGCGCGGATGGCCGCATGAAGCAAACCGGCTTAGTGGTGGCCAGCCACGGACGACATTGCGTGGTGGAAACACCCGATGGTGAGCGCCGCATTTGCCACCCGCGAGGCAAGAAAAGCCAGGTGGTCGTGGGCGATCGTGTGCAATGGTTGGCCAGCACCGACGAAGGCACGATTGAAAAAGTGGAGCCGCGCCACAACTTGTTTTACCGACAAGACGAGATTCGAACCAAATCGTTTGCGGCCAACTTAGACCAAGTGTTGATTCTGTTGGCGGCTGAGCCAGAGTTCTCTGAAATGCAGCTCACGCGTGCTTTGATTGCTGCGGAAGCCGAACATATCAAGCCCCTCATCGTGCTCAACAAGCGTGACTTGACCGAGTTGCATGCCCGCGCCCTCGCCCGCTTAGAGCCTTATGTGAAGATGGGCTATACCGTGCTGCAAGGTGCCTTTAAATCGGGTGATTTAGGCGACTTGCCTGAACGCCTAAAACACAAAACCACCTTGGTGCTTGGGCCCTCAGGCACAGGCAAAAGCACGCTCATCAACGCTCTTGTGCCCAACGCCAATGTGGCCACGGCAGAGATTTCGCAAGCACTCAATTCAGGCAAACACACCACCACATCAACCACCTGGCACTGGGTCGATGCTGAGCGCAAAACAGGATTGATTGACTCACCGGGCTTTCAAGAGTTTGGGGTGCATCACATTGATGCCATGCAGTTGGCGGCCTACATGCCAGACTTCAAACCGCATGTGGCGAACTGCAAGTTTTACAACTGCACGCATTTGCACGAGCCTTCATGTGGTGTGCAAGACGCAGCAGCTGCTGGGGCTATCAGCCCCTCGCGCTACAAGCTATACGGCATGCTGTTTGCCGAGCTCACGCAGCCTGTGAATTACTAGCCTGTGATGGGTGTTCATCAGCGAACGATTCAATGTTGCGCTGATCCTTGGGGTTTAGCCCAGTAAGCGGGCCAAAGTAAGCAAGGCCAGCAACACCATCCACAACACGACGCTGCGCCAAACCAAACCCACCACGCTAGACAAATGCGCCATCTCAGGTGTGCGGCCTGGCGTACTTTCACTGTCTTGATCGTGGACTTCGCTGGCATCATCTGCACGCAAAGCTTCACCGCCCAAACGCACATTCAACGCCCCCGCTGTGGCGGCCAGGACTACGCCGTCGTTGTCGTCGGGGAAACGCTGCGCGTGGTTGCGCCAGCAGTCGATGGCTTCTTCAAAGTTACCCACCACAGCAAAGGCTACAGCGGTCAACCGTGCAGGCAACCAATCCACACGACGCCACGCTTCATGTGCGGCGTTTTGCAAGGTATCGCTCACCCAGCCTTTGGAAGGTTTGGGCGCAGCACGCCATGCGTGCGACACCATCTCGCTCATGCGGTAAATCACAGCGCCTGCGGGGCCAAAGCCCAAGGCAGCGAGCACAGAGAACCAAGTGAGCACACCAAACACATGGTGGTGTGCCGAGAGCACCGAATGCTCAATCACATGACGCAGCAACTCGCTGCGTGGCAAGTTGTCAACTTCGACATGTTGCCACTCAGCTAGCAACTCACGCGCTAAGCGCTCATCGCCCACATCCAAGGCATCACGAATGTCGGTGAAATGGTGGCTGAACTGACGGAAACCCAAGGTGACATACAACACCGCCACGCTCCAAATCATGGCTACAGGCCAGCCAAACACGCCGATCAAAAACCAATGCACCAAAGTGGCGATGACGGCAGGCAAGCCCACAGCCAATGACCAAGTGGTCCACGCCAAACGGGGGTGGCCTGCATCTAAGGTCTGGCTGATCCAATTGGCCCACGAGCGCACTGTGCCGTGCACCCAATTGCCGCGTACCAAAGGACGGGCTTGTTCAATCAACAACGCGAGGAGCAGGGATAGAAAACTCATAGTCGGATGATAGCGGTAGGTACACGCAATTTAAGAGCCTCAAGCCCGCAAGAAACGGTAAAAGTTGCGCAGCATGCCAGCGGTCGCGCCCCATACAAAGCGCAGTTGCTCACCGTCTTGGTAAGGCATGGACAGCCACTCGCGGGTGACCCCCTCAAACTCGTAGCGATGCCAGCGGTGGTTGGCGGGGTTCATCAAAAAAGCCAAGGGCACTTCAAACGCATCTGCCACCTCGTGGGTGTTGAGCTGCAACGTCATATCTGGCGAAATCAAAGCCACTACAGGCGTCACATAAAAAGCTGAGCCTGTCACGTATTCAGGCAAAGTACCCAGCACCTGCACATGGTGCGCTTCTAGCCCAACCTCTTCCTGCGCCTCACGCAAAGCGGTGGCAGCCACATCGGCATCGCCCTCGTCACACTTGCCACCTGCAAAGGCGATTTGCCCTGCATGCGTAGACATGTGCGCAGGTCGCTGGGTCAGCAACACCGTAGGTTCGTCACGCATCACCAGCCCCAGCAACACTGCGGCTTGGGCGGGTGCGCGGTCCATGAACTTGCGCTCGCGCACCAATTCGGGCTGCCACGCAGGTGGGTTGGCAAAGCGTGCCTGCAAAGCCGCAGGCGTGAGGTGGTGCGCAGGCACGGCTTGCAAGTGCGCATCCACTTGGAAGACGGGAACTTGTTGGGGATCAAAGACTGGGAGCTTGGACATAGAAAAAGCCACCGCAAGCTTTCACTTGGGGTGGCTTCTAAGCAAGGTGAGACCTGCTTATTTAGCGGCTGCTGCGGCTTTGAGCGCTGCGGCCGACTTGCTGACCAATTTTTCTTTGATACGAGCAGACTTACCGCTACGGTCGCGCAAGTAATACAACTTGGCACGACGCACATCACCGCGACGCTTGACTTCGATGCTCGCGATCAATGGGCTGTAAGTTTGGAACGTACGCTCCACGCCTTCACCGCTGGACATTTTGCGAACTGTGAAGCCGCTGTTGAGGCCACGGTTACGCTTGGCGATCACCACACCTTCGTAGGCCTGCACACGCTTGCGTGTACCTTCAACCACGTTGACGCTCACAATGACTGTGTCGCCAGGTGCGAATTCGGGGATAACTTTGGCGAGGCGAGCAATTTCTTCTGCCTCGAGAGTTTGGATTAAGTTCATGATTTCCTCTAAAGGATCTTGGTCGCGCTACACAAAAGGCTTCTTGCAACAAAGGCGCGAAGCGGCCGACCAGAGGATCGAAAAGCCCACCATTATAGCGAGTTTTGAGCCTTCAAAACAGCCTCATCTTGGGCTGTGAGCTTGGCCTCGGCGCGTGCTGCATCAATCAGCTCTGGGCGCAGGCGCGCAGTGAGCAACAAACGTTGGTCACGGCGCCAGCGCTCGATGTTGATGTGATGGCCAGACACCAGCACGGCAGGCACACCCTGCCCTTCCCATTGCTCGGGACGGGTGTAATGCTGGCAGTCCAACAAACCATCCAAAGCAGGGTTAAAGCTATCGAGCTGATGGCTGCCTTCGTCACTAAGTACGCCAGGCTGCAAGCGGGCCACGGCATCCAGCAGGGTCATGGCGGCAATCTCACCACCGGACAGCACAAAGTCGCCCACGCTGATTTGCAGGTCCACATGGGTGTCGATGAAGCGTTGGTCCACGCCTTCATAGCGGCCACACAACAACACTGCGCCTTGGCTGTCTGACCAGTGCTGTACGGCAGAGTGGCGCAGCGTCTCGCCAATGGGCGAGAACAACACCAGCGGTGCCAGATCACGGCCTTGGGCACGATCGGCACGAATGGCAGCCAAACAGGCAGACAGGGGCTCGGCCATCATCACCATGCCAGGGCCACCGCCAAAGGGGCGGTCGTCCACACGACGGTAATTGCCTTCGGCGTAATCACGGGGGTTCCACAAGCGCACATCCACCAGTCCAGCCTCGTAGGCGCGACGTGTGATGCCGATTTTTAAAAACGGCTCAAACAGTTCAGGAAACAGGGTGATGATGTCAAAGCGCATGGCGATGGCCTTGGACGGGCCGATTTAGTAATCGGGCTGCCAATCGGCGGTGATGCGGCGTCCAGCCAAATCGACGGTGTCGATGTAGGCAGACACAAAAGGAATCATGCGCTCTTGAGCCTTGCCATCTTCCTCGTAAGCAAGTACTAACACGGTTTGTGGACCTGTATGCAACAGCTCACGCACAGCGCCAAGCGCCACGCCTTCGCGGTTGACCACATCAAGGCCAATCAGGTCGACCCAGTAGTACTCGTCTGTCGCAGGGGTGGGAAAGCTGGCACGCGACACAAAAATGCGTGCGCCTTTGAGCAGTTCTGCAGTGTTGCGGTCGGGCACCTCTTGGGCCGTGGCCACCACAGAATCAGAATGTTCTTTGGCTTCGATGATTTTCAGAAGCACGGTACCAGCAAAGGTCTTGGCACCTCTTTCCGAGGGTTGTAAAAACCAACGCTTGGAAGAAAAAAGCGCTTCCGGAGAAGCGCTGTGGGGCAAGACCTTGAACCAGCCTTTGATGCCCCAAGCATCTGCAATGCGCCCAACCTCGATGGCGTCCGCAGGAAGTTCCGCAGACTCAAGGTTCAGCATCATTGCATTGCCTTTGTTCAATTAAGCAGCAACCTTAGCAGCAGCTTGCTTGACCAAACGGATCACGGTAGGAGAGCACTGAGCGCCCACGCTGGTCCAGTGGTTCAAACGGTCATGCGCAACGCGCAAGCTTTCAGCTTGACCTTTGGCGATTGGGTTGTAAAAACCAATGCGCTCAATGAAACGGCCGTCGCGACGATCGCGCTTGTCGGCAACAACAATGTTAAAAAACGGACGGGCTTTAGAACCGCCGCGTGAAAGTCGGATGACGACCATGATGAATCCTTCGGGTGGAATTTTTTTCAACGTTTGAGACACGCGCTAAGCCACCCGGCCTGCGACACGCTGAAAAGCCTTCCATTATAGCGCTCTACACTCAGGCTATGAAAAATAAAACAATTGCAGCCTGGTTGGCCTTCTTAGGCGGCCCTTTTGGCCTTCATCGCTTTTACCTGTTTGGCCTGTGGGACACCCTGGGCTGGTTGTTGCCCATTCCAACGGCCCTGGGCTTTTACGGGGTCGAGCGGGTCCAGCAATACGGTTTAGACGATGTCGCCAGTTGGTGGCTCATTCCCATCGCAGGCTTCACCTTTGCGGCCTGCGCCTTGAACGCCATCGTGTATGGCCTGATGACGCCGGAAGCTTGGAATACACGTTTCAACGGCACCGAAAACAAAGACGCACCGGCTGGTCAAACCAATTGGTTGACCATCGGTGCGATTGCATTTGCCTTATTGATTGGCACCACGGTGCTCATGTCGAGCATCGTGTTCAGCTTTCAACGCTACTTCGAATACCAAATCGAAGCGGCCAAAGAGCTGTCGGAATAATTAAAAAATCTGCAGGCTGATCCAATACGCCACGCCAGCCACAAAGGCACTGGCGGGAATCGTCAAAATCCAAGCCCACACAATGCCGCCAGCTACACCCCAACGCACGGCACTGGCGCGTTGCGTAGAGCCCACGCCCACGATGGCACCCGTGATGGTGTGCGTCGTTGAAACGGGGATACCCAGGCCTGTCGCCAAGAACAGCGTCATGGCACCGCCTGTTTCCGCGCAAAAACCACCCACCGGCTTGAGCTTGGTGATCTTTTGACCCATGGTCTTCACAATGCGCCAGCCACCAAACATGGTGCCCAAGCCAATCGCCATGTAACAACTCACGATGGTCCAGCTGGGTGGTGACTTGTCATCGGCCGAGGCATAGCCCGTGGCCAGCAGCAACATCCAAATGATGCCAATGGTTTTTTGCGCATCGTTACCGCCGTGGCCCAAGCTGTAAGCGCCCGCAGACACCAGCTGCAAGCGACGGAACCACTTGTCCACGCGTGAAGGACGGAAGCTGCGGAAAATCCAAGCCACCGCCACCATCATCAACGAGCCAAGTGTGAAGCCCAACAAAGGCGACACAAAAATAAACGCCACGGTCTTGAAAATGCCAGCAGAAATCAAGGCGCCCGTGCCTGCTTTGGCAATCACAGCGCCCGAAATACCACCAATCAACGCATGCGACGAACTACTGGGGATGCCGTAGTACCAAGTGATGACGTTCCAAGTGATCGCTCCCACCAGCGCCCCAAACACCACATGGGTGTCGACGATGCCGGGCTGCACGATCCCTTTGCCCACGGTGGCAGCAACGCTCAAATGGAAAATAAAAATGGCGACGAAGTTAAAGAAGGCAGCAAACAACACGGCCTGACCGGGCTTTAACACCCCCGTTGACACCACAGTCGCAATTGAATTGGCAGCATCGTGAAAGCCGTTCATGAAATCGAACATCAGGGCCAACACTACCAACAAAGCGACCACCCAAAAGGCGGTTTGTACGGTTTCCATACGGCGCTCGTGATTAAGAGTTTTCGAGGACGATGCCCTCGATCAAGTTGGCCACGTCTTCACACTTGTCCGTGATGGTTTCCAACAACTGATAAATGGCTTTGAGTTTGATCACTTCACGCACATCAGGCTCTTCGCGGAACAACTTGCTCATCGCGCCGCGCATCACGCGATCGGCATCTGACTCGAGCTTGTCGATTTCTTCACACGTCTTGAGGGCCGCCTCTGCCGTGTTGTGGTCAGAGATTTTTTCCAACATGTACACCGCATCGCGCAAGCGCTCGCAACACTTCAAGCTCAGGTCTGTCAAACGGACGATCTCTTCATTCATGACGCGCACGTCATACAAAGCCATGGTTTCAGCGCTGTCTTGAATCAAGTCGGCCACATCGTCCATGGTGTTGATGAGCGAGTGAATTTGCTCGCGATCGATGGGGGTGATGAAGGTTTTGTGAATCGCCACATTGCACTCGTGTGTGATGCGATCGGCGGCACGCTCAGCGTTGTCTACCTCTTGGTTGTATTTGTCACGCAAATTGGCGTCACCGTAATTGGCCACCAAATTTGAAAAAGCATGCGCAGCTTCGACGATGCGATCAGCGTGCTGGTTGAACATGACGAAAAAATTGCCCTCGGTGGGCAGCAACTTTCCAAACAGCATTTGGATCTCCTGTGGATGACTTATTTGTGACAGTTAAATGACACGGAAGTGTAAACCCAGCTCACGTGCGAAAGATGAAATACACAGCCCCCACCATGCATAACCCAGCCCACAAATAATCCAATTTCAGTGGCTCATTCAAGAAAAAGACGGAGAACGGCACAAAGATTGCCAAAGTGATCACTTCTTGCATGATTTTGAGCTGCCCTACTTGCAAGCCCGCTTCATGAAACCCAATGCGGTTGGCCGGCACTTGCAGCAAATACTCCATCAGCGCAATGCCCCAGCTCACCAATGCCGCTGTGTACCAAGGCGAGTTGGCCAGGCTCTTGAGGTGGCCGTACCAAGCAAACGTCATGAACACGTTGGCTGCGACCAGCAACAACACCGCTTGCAAAGCGAGGGGAATGGCAGAGAAGTTCATGGCAAATCCGTCGGTCGTGAGATGAAGCAGGGCCTCAGGCCATGCGCTGGATGGCTTGGTCTTTCACCCCAGCCAACTGCACGGCACTGACACGCTCCGGCCAAACTTCGGCCAAGGGCTGCAAGACAAAAGCACGCTCCTGCCAGCGCGGGTGCGGCAAAGTCAGCTCAGGCGTATCCAGCGACACATCACCGTAAAAAATGATGTCAAGGTCCAGCGTGCGAGGTGCATTCTTAAAAGGCCGCTCACGACCACATTGCAACTCCAGCGCTTGCAAGGCATGCAACAGCGCCAGTGGGCTGAGCTGGGTATAAACCAAGGCCACCGCATTGATGAAGTCTGGCCCTTGCGCCTCGTAGGGAGCGCTGCGGTAGAGGGACGAAGCTTTGAGCAGCCGCGTCTCTGGCAAGGCCGCCACATCGCGCAAGGCTTGCTGCACCGTGGCCACCGCGTCGCCCAAGTTGGCGCCGAGGGCCACACACGCCATGACGGGTGTTGCTGACATGGCGAAGTCTCCGCTTATTCGGCGGCGGGTGAGCCACCGGCTTCGCCCGTGGGCTTGCGACGGCGACGGCGGCGTTTTTTGGCAGGCGACGCGGCACCCTCTTCACCTTCGGGCTCCACCTCACGGAAACGTGGGTCTTCGCCTTCAGGTTTTGGCGCACGACGCACCGCATGCACGCGTGGTGCACGTTGGGCTTTTTGTTGTTCTTGGCGCACTTGCTGAAGCAGGTCTTCGCGCTCGCTGTCACTGGCCACGCTGAACTCTTGCCACCAATCCGACAAGGCTTCGTCCACCTCGCCCACATCCGCACGCAAGCGCATGAAGTCAAAGCCAGCACGGAAGCGCGATTGATCTACCAAGGTCCAAGGGCCGCTGCCTGTGCGCTTTTCAAAGCGCGGCTGCATCATCCAAATTTCGCGCATGTCCGCGCCAAGCTTGCCGCGACCGGACACATCGCCAATGCGAGAGTCAAACACTTCGTCAATCGCATCTTGCAAGGCCGGGAACGATGGCTGTTTGACGCTGCGATGCGCCCATGTTTCGCGCACATCTGACCACAACACGCAAGCCAGCAAGAAGCTTGGAGCCACGGGCTTGCCCTCGCCAACACGGCGATCGGTGTCATTCAAAGCGGTGGTGACAAATTGTTCGCTGGCACGCTCGACCACGATGTCGAGCAGCGGGTAAATACCTTTGGCCAAACCGTGTTGCTTGAGTTGCTCAATGCTGGCCAGCGCGTGGCCGGTTTGCAAGAGTTTGAGCATTTCATCAAACAAGCGGCTTTGCGGCACATCGGCCAGCAGCTTGGCGGCTTTCTTCAAAGGAGCTGCCGTCTTTGCTTCCATCTTGAAACCCAAGACCGAGAGCTTGGCGGCAAAACGCACGGCGCGAATCACGCGCACAGGGTCTTCGCGGTAGCGCGTGGCAGGGTCGCCAATCATGCGGATGACTTTTTTCTTCGCGTCGGCAATGCCGCCGTGGTAGTCGATCACGTTGCCCGTTTCGGGGTCGTAGTACATGGCGTTGATGGTGAAGTCACGGCGCGCCGCGTCTTGGTCTTGTGGACCCCACACGTTGTCGCGCAACACACGGCCGCTGGCGTCCACGGCGTGCTTCATATTCGCCAGCTCTTGTTTGCTGCTGCGTTCGTTGCCTTTGACTTGCTCGGCTTCGGTGTTGTCTAGGTGCGCACGGAAGGTCGACACCTCAATCACTTCATGCTCACGGCCTCGGCCGTACACCACGTGCACGATGCGGAAGCGTCGGCCAATGATGAAGGCACGACGGAATGCAGCTTTGACTTGCTCAGGCGTGGCGTTGGTGGCCACGTCAAAGTCTTTAGGTTTGAGCCCCAACAACAAGTCGCGCACCGCACCACCCACGATATAGGCCTCAAAGCCGCGGTCTTGCAGGGTACGCACCACGTTCAGGGCGCGTTCGTCCACCCAATCGACGTTGATGCCGTGCACCTTGGCAGGCACCACATGGCGTTTGCCTAAGCTGGGCAGCGTGCTGGCGGGCGACTTGCCCATCAGCTTGTTGATGAATTGTTTGATCATTGTTTTGGGAACAGTTCCAAAATCGGCCAGCCTTTTTCCAAGGCCACGGCGCGCAGTGTGTTGTCGGGGTTGGTCGCCACGGGGTGGTTGACGCGCTCCAACAGGGGCAAATCGTTGCGGGAATCGCTGTAGAAGGTGGTCTCTACATCGGCCCAGTCCAAGCCTTCGCGTATGAGCCATTGTTGCAGACGTTGCACTTTGCCTTCACGCAGGGTGGGCACACCGCTGATTTCGTTGGTGAACCAGCCCTTGGCGTCGCGTACCAGCTCCACCGCAATCAACTCATCCACGCCAAAGGCTTTGGCGATTGGGCGGGTCACAAACTCGTTGGTGGCGGTGATGATGATGACGCGATCGCCTGCATCCTTGTGTTTTTTCACCAGCGCCAGCGCTTCGGGGCGAATGGCGGGCTGAATCACTTCGCGCATGAATTGCGCATGGGCCTCAGCTGCCACATCTGGCCCGCGCTGGCAAAACGCCTCGGAGGCAAAACGCACGTAGTCGTGAATATCCAAAGTGCCGGCTTGGTAGTGGGCATAAAACTCGTCGTTGCGTTGGATGAACGCATCACGCGCATGCCAGCCCAAACGCACAGTGAATTCGCCCCACGATTGGTCAGAGTCAATCGGCAACAAAGTGTGGTCGAGGTCAAATAAGGCGAGTTTCATCACATGGCTTCCAGCATGGCTTTGATCAACGGGATGGTGATGGCGCGTTGTGTTTGCAAGGCGTAACCATCAAGTTGATCGAGGAGTTGAATGAGGCTGCTGAGGTCGCGACTGAAGCGATTGAGCATGAAGTCCATCACCTCGTCGCTTAAAAACACACCTCGGTCATCGGCCTGTTGGCGCAGCACGGCCCGGCGTTCAGGCTCGCTGAGCACCTGCAATTGAAAAATATGACCCCAGCCCAAACGGGTGCGCAAGTCTTCGCGCAGGGCCAAGTCGCTGGGCGGCACATTGCCAGCAGCCAACACCCAACGCTGCTGGCCATCGCTGGGCGTGGTGGCGTTCACAAACCAATTGAAGGCGGCGTGCTGCTGCACAGCGGTGTAGAGGTGCACATCGTCCAAGATGACCACGCGCCATGCGTCATTGAAAGCCGAGGGCTCGGTCACCGCGGCATCCATCCAACCCACGGAGCAACCTTGGTCGCGCAACGCGGCTTGCGCGGCGCGTAGCAAATGGGTTTTTCCACTTCCGCCTTCACCCCAAACATACGTGGGCACGGGTGAGCGCTTGTCGTTGCCCACCCACAGTTGCAAGTGCTGCAACGCTGCTTGATTGGGGCCTGCGAAAAAGTTTTTGAGCGTCGGGCCGGGGGCCAAACCAATGTCGAGTGCGATTTGCTTCATCTGCACTCAAACACCACGGTACAAAGCGCTGGCTTGGTACTGCGCACGCAAGCGGCGAATGGCCACCAACAACACGGCGCTGGCAGGCAAAGCCACCAGCACACCGACAAAACCAAACAACTGGCCAAACGCCATCAAGGCAAAAATCACATGCAGCGGGTGCAGGCCAATGCGCTCGCCCACCAAGCGGGGCGTAAGCACAAAACTCTCAATGAGTTGGCCCAAGCCATAGACAACTGCCACCATCAGCAAAGCCTCGCTAGGCGAAAACTGCAACACACCCGCCAAGACGGCCAAGACCAGGCCCACACCAAAACCCACATACGGCACAAACACCGCCAAGCCTGTGAACACGCCAATCGGGAATGCCAGCTCCAAGCCAAAGGCCCACAAGGCCACGCTGTAATACACAGCCAACAAGGCCATGACTGACAACTGACCTCGCAAGTATTGGCCTAGCACTTCGTCACATTCGCTCACAAAGCTGTCATAGGCTTCACGTGCGGGCATAGGCACCAAAGCCTCGACGTGGCGAACAAAACGGTGCCAATCGACCAACAAATAAAACAGCACCACCGGAATCAGCACCAAGTTGCCCACCACCGCCAGCGCCACGCTGCCACCAATGCGCAACGAAGTCAGGGCTTGTTTGAAACCATCGTCAAACGAGGTGCTGAAGGTTTGCAGCACAAAGGCTTTGATGCTGGCACTGTCCAACATGACCGGAATACCTTTGGCCTGCAACCAAGGTGCAATGTCGGTTTGCAAGCGTTCAACCAGCACAGGCAGCTGGTCACGCATACGGGGCAGCTCGTTCGCCAAGATGGGGATCAGCAAAGTGAACAAAGCCACCAGCAGCAGCAAAAACACAACTTCTACCAACACCACCGCCACCAAACGGGGCAAACGACGGCCGCACAACCGCTGCAAGCCGCGCACCATCGGGCTCAGCACATAAGCCAACACAGCTGCCACCACAAACGGCATCAACACAGGGCCCAACAGCCACAAGACCAGCGCAGTCGCGCCTGCGAGGCCAGTCCAAGCCAAGGCATGTTGTTGAGCGGGGGTGAATTGCATACAGCGTGTGAAGGGGTTGGCTTTAAAATTACCGTTTGATTCTATCGGCGCACAATCCACGCCCATCTTGGCAGCGCCCCAGCACCTCTTCACTATGAACAAACCCCTCTCCTACAAAGACGCCGGCGTCGACATCGTCGCAGGTGATGCCTTGGTCGAACGCATCAAACCCTTGGCCAAGAAAACCATGCGCGAGGGCGTATTGGCTGGCATCGGCGGTTTTGGCGCCTTGTTTGAAGTGCCCAAGCGCTACAAAGAACCTGTGCTGGTGAGTGGCACTGACGGCGTGGGCACCAAGCTCAAGCTGGCCTTTGAATGGCAAATGCACGACACCGTGGGCATCGACTTGGTGGCCATGAGCGTGAACGACGTGTTGGTGCAAGGCGCTGAACCCCTGTTCTTCCTCGACTACTTTGCTTGCGGCAAATTGCACATCGACACCGCCGCTGCGGTGGTGGGCGGAATTGCCAAAGGCTGCGAGCTGTCAGGCTGCGCCTTGATTGGCGGCGAAACCGCTGAAATGCCCGGCATGTACCCAGACGGCGAATACGACCTCGCCGGCTTTGCCGTGGGTGCGGTGGAAAAATCCAAAATCTTGACCGGCCAAAACGTCAAGCCAGGCGATGTAGTGCTCGGCTTGGCTTCGGCTGGCGTGCACTCCAACGGCTTCTCATTGGTACGCAAGGTGATTGACCGCGCAGGCGCCAACGCCCCCGCCACCTTGGACGGCAAGCCCTTCAAAGAAGCCATCATGGCCCCTACCCGCTTGTATGTGAAGAGCGTGTTGGCTGCTTTGGCCGAGACCCCCATCAAGGCCTTGGCTCACATCACCGGTGGCGGCTTGCTGGAGAACATCCCACGCGTGTTACCCGAAGGCACAGCCGCTCACCTGAAAAAAGGCAGCTGGCCACAAACCGAGCTGTTTGCTTGGTTGCAAAACACAGCGGGCATTGACGACATCGAAATGAACCGCACGTTCAACAACGGCATTGGCATGGTGGTGGTCATTGACGCCGCCCACGCAGCAGCTTGCACCGAGATCCTGAAGGCCCATGGCGAACAAGTGCACACCATTGGGGTGATTGCAGAACTGGGTGATGGCCCTGCGGTGGTGGTGGCTTAAACCTCCCCGTGCAAACCTCAAACTACTTGATATGAATGTCTCATTTACCTCGGCAAACTCATAAACCTTAAGCAGTCTCAACTTGCAAAATGATGCCGCGCAATACATCACGCACATAATCTAAATTGAGTTCAGCCTCCCCAAGATAGAGGTCAGGTGCATCGTAGGCTCTTTTGTTCTGGGTACGAATCATTTCAAAAATTTGAATCACATTGTCAAGAGAGCTTTTATTTTCGAACTCAATGATTAATGTATCGCTGTCTGCTCCAAACTTAGTGCTGTACTCGCTTTTCGTACTATGCGATATGTCAATCAATGTACGCTGAAGCCTTTTTGGTATTTCGAAGCAAAGCAAATTTGACTGCTGCGAAAGCAAAATTTGAATTTGAATGATATCGGCTAATGCTGTGAAATTTACTGGTGCGACAAGGCCTGTTGATTCTGCTCTGCAATAGGCTTGATAGATTGCATTAAAAAATTTTGGCTTTTCTACTTCTGGAATTTTTTTCATTATTTTTCCTATTTACTTTATCGAGCTGTTTCCGTTCGTAGTCAGTACATTACCGTTTTTATCGTAGGTTCTTTTCCACCACAGATGTACTTTGTCAAATCGACCCATTTCATACAAAGTCTGAAATCCATTTTCATCATATTCGCACTTAGTAAATCCACCGCCATTGTCTTTGTATGAAAGTTGACGACCATTACCGTCATAAGTTTTCTCTGATAGAAACTGCGTTGCCGAGTTCAAATATGAAGTGTCGTTACCGTTTTCATCATAGGTATTTTGCACAAAGTGCCCATCCGCGCTTTTAGAAGATAACAAGTTTCCTTTTGAGTCAAATGTTTCGCCTATTGGCAAACTCTGACTTATCGCGAACAGCTGCTTAGTTAATGCAAGTTTCATTCGTTGCCTTATTCGTGCATCACGGTTAATGAAATGCTAAGCCTGATAGATATTTTTGTACCACTTCTTACCATCGTATCCACCCCATACGTCCGTCGTGATGTAGTGCCCTTCTAAGCTCTTTGCGTAGGCTAGCCTTTCGTCAAGTCCTCTCGCCCAATTGTTTGAGCGCGTTGTGCCGTCACTCATCTCAAGCACTACGGCACGCTGATTAAATTTTCCTTGAACACCTTCAAATGCTCGTACGAGCTTAATTTTTTCGGAAACCACTAATTGTTCATTTGGCGGTGGGGCTATGTAAGCAGCCTTCCTAAGCTCTTCATTTTCTTTTTCCAACTCTGTACTCCTCTTTCTTTGAAGTTCGGCATCTTGCTTGAAACCTTCAGCATCAATCGCAAGCTTATCTGCTCGATCTTTTTCACGATTTGCACGCTCAGACTCTTGTTTGGATATTTCTAAAGCCTCATCCAACAAAGTTCCGAGCTTTTCTGCTGCCGCACGAATGCTCTCGTTGGCATCTTCGTATATGAGCTTCATTAGCGTTGCTGGTGATACACCAGCATTCTCAGCGAAGTGCTTATGCATCTTGTCGGCAACGACCTCAATATCGAATGGTGTGCCATCCATAGCTGTATCGACCAGCGGATCGGTATAGCTCTTATGTGCATCAGGATGTTGAACTACAGGCCAGAATGTAATGAAGTCATATCGTCCAGTTGTCTTCATTTTTGCGATGAAAACAATGTCTCTGAAAAGTTCACCATTCACACGGAGTGAGCCTAAGAATGATTCATTTCCGTTGTGTGCGTCTATTTCAACGTAAGGTTGCCCTTCAAAGAGGAACTCAGTCACCCCACTGACCACTTTAGGAATGACACCCAGTCTTAGAGCAGCCGTGTAGAGGAATTTGTGATACCTACGGTTTATGCTGCCGTCCCTGAAATGGTTGTAAAGGCGAAAACTCTCTCTCACGCTACCTCCTTAGGAACTGTAATTTCATCTTAATCTATCAATGCGAAAGACTTCCTTGCTAGAGGCTGCCTTGAACCGTACTGTCGAAAGAAACCACTAAAGTCGAAACTTTAATGGTTTTTAAAGGCTTTCACGTGGAGAGCCTTATCTCTGGCGGCCTAGGGCAGAATCGAACTGCCGACAAGCGGATTTTCAATCCTTATCACCAACCTGCGGCAGCAGCACCATCAACCTTTGCCGTACCAACAGCAAGCGCTCTGGGTCTTGGTGAGATGTGTACACCTCTTCCAAGTTGCGCAGCATGCGCGCCACGATTTCGCGTGGCGTGGCGGCGCGTAAATAGTGTTTGAGCAACTCGTCAGACACATGGCCATCACGCAACAAGCCCGACTCGGCGTGCAAGGGCACCAAGCGCGCGGACAAATCTTCTTTGCTGAGCGACTCACCCGTGAATGGGTCAATCACCACCTGCCCTTCGTTCGGGAAAGGCAAACGAACTTTGACTAAGAAGTGCCCCGGAAAGCCTACACCTTGCGCACGCAGCCCGATGCTTTGCGCCAGCTCTAGCCACAACACCGCCAAGCTGATAGGAATACCACGGCGCGTGCGCAGCATGACATGCAAGTAGCTGTTGTCGGGGTCGTAGTAGTTGTTGAGGTTGCCGCTGAAACCATGTTCCTCAAAAAAGAACTTATTGAGCAAGCGCAGCTTCTGCAAGGCACCTGCATCTGAGGGCAAGCGTTGTTTGAGGCGACTGCTGAGCTGATCCACCAGATCCAGCACCTCTTGAATGTCTAGCTCTGGGTATTCGTCTTGGGCCAAGCTGGCGGCGGCTTCAAGCAAGGGGAACTGCTCATCGCTTTGCACCAACGAGGCAAAGTATTCCAAGGCAGTGGGTACTTCGAGTTTGAAATCCATAGCTCTGCCCCTTTTTTATCGGCGCAACAACGTACGCAGTTTCAAGCCGGTGATGGTGAGTGTCGCAAAGTACAGCAATGCACTCACAGCCAGCACACCGGCCATCAAACCCACGCGCAACAGCGGCGTGGCGTGCAAAGCCGTCCAATCCCAATGCTGGGCCGACCACCACAGCCATGCGGCCAACACGGCACACGCTACCAACACTTGCAACACAAAACGCAACCAACCCTCGCTCATCACATACGTACCATTCTTGCGCAAGCCCCACAGCAGCCAAGCTGCGTTGACCAACGCGCCCAAGCCAATCGACAAGGCCAAGCCAGCATGCGCGAAGTATGGAACCAATGCCACGTTAAACAACTGCGTGATGATCAGCACCACCACGGCAATGCGCACCGGCGTGCGAATGTCTTGACTGGCGTAATAGCCAGGCGCCAGCACCTTGATGGCCACCAGCCCGAGCAAGCCTACGCCGTAGCCCATCAGCGCCAGTGTGGTTTGCTGCACATCGTGGGCACTAAATGCGCCGTAGTTATAAAGAACAGCGACCAAGGCCTTAGAAAAAATCAGCAAGGCCAAGGCACACGGCAGCGCCAGCAGCAGCACTAGGCGCAAGCCCCAGTCAAGCATGTCTGAATATTTGGCAGTGTCGTTGGCCGCCTTCGCCGCCGACAGCTGAGGCATCAGCACCACGCCTAAAGCCACACCCAGCAAAGCGGTGGGGAATTCCATCAAACGGTCTGCATAACTGAGCCAACTCACACTACCAGCCATGAGGTGCGAGGCGATTTGCGTGTTGATGAGCAAAGAAATCTGCGCCACGCTCACGCCCAGCAAAGCAGGCACCATCAGCTGCAAGATGCGTTTGGGGCCTTCGCCGCCCCAAGCCTCGCGCACCGCACGCCAGCTGAGGCCCATGCGGGGCAACATACCCAAACGGCGCAACGCCAAAAGCTGAATACTGAGCTGGGCCACACCGCCCAGCATCACGCCCACGGCCAAGGCATAAATCGGGGGCACACCCAAAGTTCCAAACCATGGGCCGCCCCACCATGCAGCGGCAATCATGGACACGTTCAGCAACACAGGCGTGGCAGCTGGCACAGCAAAACGCTTCCAAGTGTTGAGTACCCCTGCGGCCAAAGCCACCAACGACATAAAAGCGATGTACGGAAACATAAAGCGCGTCATCACCACCGCCACCTCAAAACCCTCGGGCGACTGCTGCAAACCACTGGCCATGGCCCACACCAACCAAGGTGCAGCCAAAACGCCAAACACTGAAGTGATGAACAAGG
Source organism: Limnohabitans sp. TS-CS-82 (assembly GCF_002943475.1). Taxonomy (NCBI): domain Bacteria; kingdom Pseudomonadati; phylum Pseudomonadota; class Betaproteobacteria; order Burkholderiales; family Comamonadaceae; genus Limnohabitans; species Limnohabitans sp. TS-CS-82. Next base: position 125,770 of record NZ_PTQX01000016.1, read on the forward strand.
CCCAAATCAGCAGGGTGGCCACTTGGTTGATCAACACATGGGTGGCGTCATCACCATGCTGTTGGCGGCTGGCGGCCAACACGGGCACAAAGGCTTGGCTGAAGGCACCTTCGGCAAACAGACGTCGGAACAAATTGGGGATGCGAAACGCCACATTAAAGGCGTCGGTCAGGGCGCTGGCCCCAAAGGTCGAGGCAATCAGCAGTTCGCGCATCAGCCCAGTGATGCGGGAAACCAGGGTCAAGCCCGAGACGATGGAGGCAGATTTGAACAGTGACACGTGATGAGTGTAGCGATTTGCTACAATCGCAGGCTTTGCTGACATCATCCTCAGACACATAAGGAAACTATCATGGCTTCAGCCAAACCCAAGAAAAAGAACCCACGCCTGGCATCAGGCCGTAAACGCGTCCGTCAGGACATCAAAATCAACGCTGCCAACACATCGTTGCGCTCGAAGTACCGCACTGCGGTGAAGAACGTCGAAAAAGCTGTCATCGCTGGCGACAAAACCAAAGCTACCGAACTGTTTGCCAAGATGCAAGCGGTTGTGGACACGATTGCTGACAAAGGCATCTTCCACAAAAACAAAGCAGCTCGCGATAAGAGCCGCTTGTCTACCAAGGTGAAAGCCTTGGCACTCGCCGCCTAATTTATTAGGCAACCAGCCCGGGCTGAACGTTCAGCCCGCCGTTTGTAACGGGTGCGCTGTCAGCAAAGAAAAAGCAAAAACCCGCTCTTGAGCGGGTTTTTTGTTGCCTATTCGTTTTTGAAGGCCTGGCCATTGGGCCAGAGACTTAAACCGCAGGTGGGTGCTCAGGCAGCAAACAAGCCTCAACAACTTGCAAATTGTTATCACGGGCAAAGTTCATCACGAAGTTCCAGGCCATGGGTTCTTCGTCGCGCAAGTCGGTGTGAACGATCACACATTTTTTGTTGTCCAGCGTGTTGGGCACACACCAAGGCGAATAGCTCAAATGGCTGCCAGGGGTGGCGCCGCCCGGGCGGAATTGGCTCATCACGCCCGCCAAACGCTCGGCCCAATCGCTGGGGCGAAACGTGCGTCCATCTTGGGTGATACCCAGAATAAAAACTTCTTTGGCGGAGTGTGAAACCATCGGGTAGAGGCTGAAAACAGTTGCGTGGCGAACGGGGGATCTCCCTCAGTCGCTAGGGTGACTAGTATTCTATCTTATATAAGACTTGTGGCATTTTCATGACCTCTGATTTGCCACTGTTTTGTCACAGCTCTGCCTCTAAAATCACCCTTCAACGGCTCAACCTTCGTTGGGTCGTTTTCTTTTTGGAGTACCTACATGTCATCCGCTACACGCACAGTGCCTACAGAACCTCATGTCATGCCGACTTTTGGGCGCTTGCCCATCGCCATTGCACGCGGTCAAGGCTGCCGCGTGTGGGACACAGAAGGTCGTACCTATTTAGACGCATTGGCAGGCATTGCCGTCAACACCCTGGGCCACAACCACGCCGAGTTTGTGGCCGCCTTGCAGCAACAAATGACCGAAGTCATTCACTGCTGCAACTACTACTACACACCCAATGCCGAAAAGCTGGCCGCCAAGCTGGTCGAGTTTTCGGGCATGACCAATGTGTTCTATTGCAACAGCGGCTTGGAAGCCAACGAAGCCGCCATCAAATTGGCACGTAAATACGGCCATGACAAAGGCATCCACAACCCACAAATCGTGGTCTACGAAAAAGCCTTCCACGGTCGCAGCATTGCCACACTCAGCGCCACGGGCAACCCCAAAATTCAAAAAGGCTTTGAGCCTTTGCTCGAAGGCTTCATCCGTGTGCCCGTGAACAACATCGACGCACTCAAGCAAGCCACTGAAGGCAACTCCAATGTGGTGGCTGTGTTCTTGGAGACCATCCAAGGCGAAGGTGGCGTCAACCCCATGCACATGGACTACCTGCGTGACGTGCGCGCCCTGTGCGACCAACACGATTGGTTGATGATGGTCGACGAAGTGCAAAGCGGCATGGGCCGCACAGGCAAATGGTTTGCCCACCAATGGGCAGGCGTGGTGCCTGATGTGATGCCACTGGCCAAAGGCTTGGCTTCAGGCGTGCCAATTGGCGCGGTGGTCGCTGGGCCCAAAGCAGCAGGCGTATTAACTGCGGGCACCCACGGCTCCACATTCGGCGGCAACCCGCTGGCCGTGCGCGCGGGTTTAGAAACCATCCGCATCATGGAAAAAGACGACCTCATGGGCAATGCGGCTCGCATGGGTGAGTACCTGACCAACGCATTCGAGCGTGAGCTTGCCAATGAAGCGGGCGTGAAAGACATTCGCGGCCAAGGCTTGATGATTGGCATTGAACTCGACCGCGCTTGCGGTGCCATCATGCAGCGTGCTTTGGATGCAGGCCTGATGCTCAGCGTCACGGCTGACACCGTGGTGCGTTTGTTGCCACCACTCATCATCACCCAAGCTGAGTGTGATGAATTGATTTCCATCTTGGTGCCTCTGATCAAAACCTTCTTGGCAGAAAAAGCATGACGATCAAACATTACCTGCAGTTCACCTCCCTCACGGCGGATGAATACGCGTACGTGTTCCAACGTGCAGCGCTGATCAAGAAGAAATTCAAAGCCTACGAAAAACACCACACGCTGGCTGACCGCACGCTGGCCATGATTTTCGAGAAGGCCTCCACGCGCACACGCGTGAGCTTTGAGGCTGGCATGTATCAGCTGGGCGGCTCGGTGGTTCACTTGACCACGGGCGACAGCCAACTGGGCCGTTCTGAACCCATTGAAGACAGCGCCAAAGTCATCAGCCGCATGACCGACTTGGTGATGATTCGTACCTACGGCCAAGACAAAATCAGCAACTTTGCCGCCAACTCGCGCGTGCCCGTGATCAACGGCTTGACCAACGAGTTTCACCCCTGCCAAATCATGGCGGATTTGTTCACCTTCGTCGAACACCGCGGCTTGACCGTGCATCCGCTCGAATGCCTCAAAGGCAAAGTGGTGGCGTGGGTGGGTGATGGCAACAACATGGCCAACACTTGGCTGCAAGCCGCAGACATGCTGGGCTTCACCGTCCACGTCAGCACGCCCAGTGGCTACGAGGTGAATCCCGCCATTGCGGGCCTGAAAAACACCGATTGCTACAAAGTATTTGCCAACCCCATGCAAGCCTGCGAAGGCGCAGACCTGGTCACCACCGACGTGTGGACCAGCATGGGCTATGAAGCTGAAAACGAAGCGCGCAAAAAAGCATTCGCCGATTGGTGCGTGGACAACGAGATGATGGCCGTGGCCAAACCCAACGCCCTCTTCATGCACTGCTTGCCTGCACACCGCGGCGAAGAAGTGTCGGCCGACGTGATCGACGGCCCACAAAGCGTGGTGTGGGATGAAGCCGAAAACCGCATGCACGTGCAAAAAGCGCTCATGGAGTACCTGCTGCTCGGACGTCAATAAGCATGTCGGCCTGCACCAGCTGCGGCGCTTGCTGCGCCAGTTTTCGGGTGGATTTCAGCGTGGAAGAAATGGACACGCACGGCGGCTCTGTGCCCACAGGCTTGGGCCAAGAACTCACAGCCACGATGTGCCGCATGCGTGGTACTGATTACTCGCCGCCACGCTGCGGCGCACTGAGTGGCAAAGTGGGCGAGAAAGCTACCTGCGGCATTTACGAATGGCGTCCCTCCCCTTGCCGAGAGTTTGAAGAAGGCAGTGATGCTTGCCAACGTGCACGCATGCGCCAAGGCTTGTCGGCGCTCGACTAAGCCCGCTTAGCTGCGGCCATAGCCGTACAGCCACGGCACATCCATCAAACGCGCGCCCATCAGGCGCAAGCCCATGTCACGCCCCACGCGCATCGGCCCTTGCGCATGAAAAATTTGGCCATTGCGCACCGCCCTTTCTTGTACACGTGCATTGCGCTCCCAGCGGGCTTGGGCAAACGCTTGCAATCGCTGCGGCACACCTTCTGCGGCGACTTGGCCCAACTGCACAGCCAGTTCAGAGGCGTCCTCGATCGCCATGCCCGCACCTTGAGCCAAGTACGGCAGCATGGGGTGCGCGGCATCACCCACCAACGCGATACGCCCTTGCACATGTTCGTGCGCACCTTGCATAGCGGGTCTGCCGCACAAGGGCCACAAACGCCAATCGCTGCAAGCCGCCATCAAATCAGTCAACGGCGCACAGGCGCCGCGCAAGGCATGGTGCAACTCGGCCAACGTTTGCGCCTCTGACTTCTGCGCATTCCATGTTTGTAAGGCTGTGAGATTGTTGGCATCGTGGTCCAACAAACGGCCTTCAGCCAAACACACGATGTTCAGGTATTCACCGCCGCGCACAGGGTAGCTCACCACATGGGCTTTTTCGCCCATCCATACCGACACATCTTGGCTGCGCAAATGCACAGGCAAGTCGGCTTGCGCCACCAATGTGCGGTAAGCCACATGACCTGTGAAAGCGGGCAAGCCATCGCCCAGCAACTGTTGGCGCAAGGGACTCCACACGCCATCGGCGACCACCGCCATGGCAGCGTGATGGTGTTGAAGCTGCGCGTGTTGCATTACATCCAACATGACGGCATCAGGCGTTTGGTCGACGCGTTGCACCGCCGCGTCACGGTGCACTTGCACGCCTTCGCGCACAGCCGCCTGCAACAACAAACCATGCAAATCAGCGCGATGGAGGGTGACGTACGGTGCGCCGTAAGTGCTCACCGCGTCTTTCAAAGGCAAGATCGCGAGTACCTCACCCGTGTTCATGCTGCGGGCCTGCAAGCCCGCAGGAAATGCGGCGACGTGTTTGAGTGCGTCACCCAAACCCCACGCTTGCAAAATGCGCGTCACGTTGGGTCCCAGCTGCACGCCAGCCCCGACCTCTGAGAACTCAGGCGCACGCTCAATTACTGCAGCTTGTCCTCCTGCACGGGCTAGCGCAAAGCCTGTGGCCATGCCTGCAATACCGCCCCCTGCAATCAACACATTTCGATTCATATACGTGATTGTGCTATGTCTGCATCACCTCAATACGGCGCGGGTCCGCCTATGATGAATGAAATCTTTAATACCAAGGAGACTTCGACATGCAACGTCGTCAATTGCTAAAAGCGACAGCGGGCTTAGGCCTTGTATCTACATCCGTCTTGGCTCAAGATAAATACCCGAGCAAAACCATCACTTGGATCTGCCCCTATGCGGCAGGCGGCAACGCCGACAGCCGCTCACGCCAAGTGGCCAAAGCCATGGGCACCCTCTTGGGCCAGCCCATCATCATTGACAATAAGGCGGGCGCTGGCGGCAACATTGGCACCGAAGCCATTGCTCGCGGCAAGCCCGATGGCTACACCTTGGGCATGGGCAACTTCGCGCCCTTGGCTGTCAACCAGGCCTTGTTCAAAAAGCTCAACTTCGACCCGCTGAACGACCTCACCCCCATTTGCCTGATTGAGCGCGGTCCCCTCATCTTGATGGTGCGCAACGACTCGCCGTACAAGACGGTCAAAGACCTCGTGGCCGCCGCCAAAGCATCGCCCGGCAAACTCAGCTACGGCTCGGGCGGCATTGGTGGCTCGCACCATTTGAGCGGTGCTTTGTTTGAGCACGCGGCCGGCATCGACATGATTCATGCCCCCTACAAAAGCGGCTCTGCAGCGGCCACCGATTTGATGGGCGGCCAAGTGCACATGATGTTTGAACAGATGTACACCGCTATGCCCGCCATTCAAGGTGGCCGCATGCGCGCATTGGCCATCACCAGCAAAAAACGCTCGCCCTTGTTGCCCAACTTGCCGACGATGGCCGAACAAGGCTTCCCTGAAGTTGAAGTACTCAACTGGCAAGGCCTGATTGGCCCCAAAGGGATGTCCCCCGAACTGGTCAAACAGCTCAACACGGTGTGCAACCAAGCACTACAAACCGCTGAGGTGAAAGAAAAAATCTTGAGCCAAGGCAATGAAGTGGGTGGCGGCACGCCCGAGCAATTTGCGGCACTCATCAAAGCAGAAGCCCCACGTTGGGCAAAAGTCGTGCGGGATGCGAAAATCGACCCTGAATGATTTTTTAGCTGCCCTGTAAGCAGCACACCTCTATGACCACACTCAAAGCCCCCGAGCTCCTGTTGCCTGCAGGTTCGCTCGACAAAATGCGAGCCGCTTATGACTTCGGCGCTGATGCCGTGTATGCCGGCCAACCCCGTTACAGCTTGCGCGCGCGCAACAACGAGTTCCGCTTGGAACAAATTGGTATCGGCATTGCCGAAGCCCATGCACGTGGCAAAAAATTCTTTTTGACCAGCAACTTGCTGCCGCACAACGACAAGGTGCGCACCTATATACGTGACATCGAACCCATCATCGCGATGAAGCCCGACGCCCTCATCATGGCCGACCCTGGCCTCATCATGATGGTGCGCGAAAAGTGGCCCGAGGTGGACATTCACCTCTCGGTACAAGCCAACACCGTCAACTGGGCGGCTGTGAAGTTTTGGCAAAACGTGGGCGTGAAGCGCATCATCTTGTCGCGCGAGCTTAGCTTTGATGAGATTGAAAAAATCCGCCAAGAGTGCCCTGACATGGAACTCGAAGTGTTCGTGCACGGCGCGTTGTGCATTGCCTACTCAGGGCGCTGCTTGCTGTCGGGCTATTTCAACCGCCGCGACCCCAACCAAGGCACTTGCACTAACGCCTGTCGCTGGGAGTACGGCACACAAGCCAGCGCCACCGACCCCAACACCGGCGAAGCCATGGCTGTTGCTATGCAAGGCGACTTTGACTTTGCCAAGTCACAGCAAGAAGCAGAGTCCAGCTTTTCTTCGTGCGGCAATGGTGAACGCCACCCCGCCGCCGACAACATTTACTTGCTCGAAGAAAAAGGCCGTCCCGGTCAGCTCATGCCCATCATGGAAGACGAGCACGGCACCTACATCATGAACAGCAAAGACTTGCGTGCTGTGGAATACGTGGAGCGCCTAACCAAAATCGGCGTGGACTCACTCAAGATTGAGGGCCGCACCAAGAGCTTGTACTACGTGAGCCGCACCGCACAGGTGTACCGCCGCGCGATTGACGATGCCGTGGCGGGCCGCCCGTTCAACCCCGAGCTCATCACCGAACTCGAAGGCTTGGCCAACCGCGGCTACACCGCAGGCTTGATGGACCGCCGCCCTGCCAACGACTACCAAAACTACGAAACCGGTCACTCCATCGCTCACCGCAGCCAGTTTGTGGGCGAGGTGCGTGCTGTGGCTGACGGCTGGGCTGAAATCGAAACCAAAAACAAATTCTCAGTCGGCGACACCATCGAAATCATTCACCCCAGCGGCAACCGCAAGGTGAAGCTTGAGCAGATGAAAGACAAAAACGGTGCGTCGATTGACGTGGCTGCAGGCAGCCCCACGCACGTGTGGATTCCTGTCGATGGTCCTGTTGAAGGTGGTTTGTTGGCTCGCATGTTCTAAGCCGCATCTGCTCAAAAACTAAACCCCGCAAGGCTCGCGAGCTTTGCGGGGTTTAGTTTTGTAACCCAAGCACCGAAGTGCTGGGTGAAGACGCAGGCAGCTTACGCTGTCACGCCCTTGGCAGTTTCAACGTACTCGTCGATCTGGTTGAAGTTCAAGTACTTGTAGATGGCTGCGCCGTCGCTGTTCACCACGCCCATTGCAGCGTGGTATTCGGCCACGGTTGGGAACTTACCCATCTTCGAGGTGATGGCAGCCAACTCGGCAGAAGCCAAGTACACGTTGGTGTTCTTACCCAAACGGTTGGGGAAGTTACGTGTGGAGGTAGACACCACAGTCGCGCCTTCACGCACTTGCGCTTGGTTACCCATGCACAACGAGCAGCCTGGCATTTCAGTGCGTGCGCCGGCTGTGCCGAATGCAGCGTAGTGACCTTCTTTGATCAGCTCGCTCTCGTCCATCTTCGTTGGAGGTGCCACCCACAACTTGACAGGGATGTCACGTTGGCCGCCGAGCAACTTGGCAGCTGCGCGGAAGTGACCGATGTTGGTCATGCAAGAACCGATGAAGGCTTCGTCGATGTGAGTGCCAGCAACTTCAGACAAGAACTTGGCGTCATCTGGGTCGTTCGGACAGCACACGATGGGCTCTTTGATGTCGGCCAAATCGATTTCGATGATGTGTGCGTACTCAGCATCTTTGTCGGCTTCGAGCAGAGTTGGCGCAGCCAACCATGCTTCAACCTTCTCAATGCGACGAGCCAAAGTGCGTGCGTCAGCGTAGCCATCAGCAATCATGTTCTTCATCAGAACCACGTTGGACTTGAGGTACTCAGCCACTGGCTCTTTGTTGAGTTTGATCGAGCAACCAGCAGCAGAACGCTCGGCAGACGCGTCAGACAATTCAAACGCTTGTTCCACTTTGAGGTTTGGTAAGCCTTCGATTTCCAAGATGCGACCAGAGAATTCGTTGATCTTGCCAGCCTTGGCAACAGTCAACAAACCTTGCTTGATCGCATACAAAGGAATGGCGTGTACCAAGTCGCGCAATGTCACGCCTGGTTGCATTTCGCCTTTGAAGCGAACCAAAATGGACTCAGGCATATCCAAAGGCATCACGCCTGTGGCCGCACCGAAAGCCACCAAGCCAGAACCAGCCGGGAAGCTGATACCGATGGGGAAACGTGTGTGAGAGTCACCACCAGTACCGACGGTGTCAGGCAACAACAAACGGTTCAACCAAGAGTGAATCACACCGTCGCCTGGACGCAAAGCCACGCCGCCACGGTTGCTGATGAACGCTGGCAATTCGCGGTGTGTTTTGACGTCCACTGACTTGGGGTAAGCCGCTGTGTGGCAGAACGATTGCATGACCATGTCAGCAGAGAAGCCCAAGCAGGCCAAGTCTTTCAACTCGTCGCGTGTCATCGGGCCTGTGGTGTCTTGTGAACCCACGGTCGTCATCTTGGGTTCGCAATATGTGCCGGGGCGAACGCCTTGGCCTTCTGGCAAACCAACCGCACGACCGACCATCTTCTGAGCCAATGTGAAACCGGCTTTGGTCGCGATAGGCGCTGTGGGCAAACGGAACAAGGTAGAGGCTGGCAAGTTCAAGAACTCGCGAGCCTTGGCAGTCAAGCTGCGACCGATGATCAAGTTGATACGGCCACCGGCGCGCACTTCGTCAAACAACACATCGCTCTTGAGTTTGAACTCAGTCACGGTAGCGCCGTTTTTCACGATCTTGCCGTCGTAGGGCAAGATGTCGATAACGTCACCCATTTCGAGTTGGGTCACGTCCACTTCGATAGGCAATGCGCCAGAGTCTTCTTGGGTATTGAAGAAGATGGGGGCAATTTTGCCGCCCAAAGTCACACCGCCGAAACGCTTGTTTGGCACGAATGGGATGTCTTGGCCTGTCGCCCAGATCACGCTGTTGGTGGCCGACTTACGGCTAGAACCTGTACCCACCACGTCGCCCACGTAGGCAACCAAATGGCCTTTTTTCTTCAGGTCTTCAACAAATTGCATAGGGCCGCGCTTGCCATCTTCTTCAGGCTTGAACGCTGCGCCTTCGCGGGTGTTTTTCAACATTGCCAAGTAGTGCAATGGAATGTCTGGACGGCTCCATGCGTCAGGCGCTGGAGACAAGTCGTCGGTGTTGGTCTCGCCGGGCACCTTGAACACGGTGACGGTGATTTTCTTTTCGACTTCAGGACGTGTGGTGAACCACTCGCCATCGGCCCAGCTTTGCATGACTTCTTTGGCTTTGGCGTTACCGGCCTTGGCTTTTTCAGCGACGTCGTTGAAGAAGTCAAACATCAACAATGTTTTCTTCAAAGCTTCAGCGGACACAGCGGCAACTTCAGCGTCGTCGAGCAATTCGATAAGGGGGTGCACGTTGTAGCCACCCACCATGGTGCCCAACAGCTCGGTGGCTTTGGACTTGGAGATCAAGCCAACCTTGACTTCACCGTGAGCCACAGCAGCCAAGAATGAAGCTTTGACTTTGGCAGCATCGTCCACACCTGGTGGCACGCGGTGCGTCAACAAGTCCATCAAAAACGCTTCTTCGCCTGCAGCGGGGGCTTTGATCAACTCGATCAATTCAGCCGTTTGCTTAGCGTCCAATGGCAAGGGAGGGATACCCAGCGCTGCGCGCTCGGCTACGTGTTCACGGTAGGCTTTCAACATGGTTTTCTCCGGTCTATCAAATCAAAAATTAAAAGGGTTATTTCTTGGCAAGGGTGGACGCATCCAGCAAGCTAGGCGGCGGGTCTAGCTTCATGCGATGTGCAACAACTGTTTGGTGATCGCTTTGGCACTCATCGGCCATACGCTGACCCAACTTGCTGTTCATCAACATCGACTTGTTGGGCAGCTGCAGCCACATTGCGCCAGCTTGCGCATCTTCTAATCGCACGGCGCCGGTGGTGGTTTCCACGGGCGTCATGTAGTACGTGTTTTTCTTCATCTGCACGATGAAGCGCGAGGCAAGTTGCGGGTCTGGCGTGACGGTGACCGAGTTACCCAACTCACACATCATGCGCCCCGTGTGGACCTCGCCCACTTCAGGCGTAGCCGTTTGCACTTGGGGGGCAGCAACAGGTGCAGCCGCCGCGGCAATCGGCAACGCAACCAAAGGCGTCGCTCTGACGTAATAGTATTTAGGCGCTGCTGGCTTAGCCTTGACTGCGGCTTGTTTCACTGCAGCGGGCTTGGCGGGTTGAGCTTTGACCGGCGATTTAACAGGCGCACTCGCTTGAGCCTTGGCAGGCTCTGCAGCCCAAGACGTGCTTGCCAAAGCAAAAGCCAACATTGCAATCATCTTGTGCATAGCCATCTCCTGTTAATCCTTGAAGAATAACTGGACTTCAGCTGGAAGGCTACAGCCCGTGCTGTGCGCGCGTTCCAACACTTGCCAAAAGAAGCGGTAACTCGCGCGGTCATGCAACTGACCTTTGTGGCTGATGGGCGCCCACTGAGCAGCACGCGCAGCCAACACAATTTCGCTGGCCACTTCAATGGCGGCGGCATCTGGGGCCATGGCCTCAAGAATGGGGCGAATTTGCGCGGGGTGAATGCTCCACATGCGGGTGTAGCCAAATTCGTGCGCAGCACGCTGGGCTGCAGCGCGCATGGCGGCGGTGTCGTTGAATTCGGTCACCACACAGTGCGAGGGCACTTTGCCGTGGGCATGGCAGGCACTGGCAATCTCCAGCTTGGCACGCACCACCAGCGGGTGGGTGAATTGACCTTGTGCCCCCATACCGTGTGCAGGAATCGCACCACCGTGAGCCGACACAAAGTCCATCAAACCAAAACTGAGCGACTGCACGCGCGGATGCGCGGCAATGTCAAACGCGCGGTGCACCGCAGCGGGAGACTCAATCAACCCATGCAAGGCCAAATTCTTGGCGCCCGCTTGAGCCAAGGCTTGTTCGGCCAGTTGCACATCGGCCACTGACTCAACCTTGGGCACCATGATGTGCGTCAAGCGGTGGGCAGCTTGTGCCCCAATGGTGGCCATGTCTGCTTGAAAACTGGGGTGATCCACGGGGTGCACACGCACAGCCACACGGGCTTCGGGTGCGGCACTCAATGCCAACTCGGTGACCAGCGCGGCATGCTCTGCCTCGCCGCCCACGGGGGCACCGTCTTCACAATCAAGGGTCACATCAAAGACGCAGGTTCCAAACTCTTGCGTCATTTCGGCTTGCAGCTGCAAGCTTTTGCGCATCCGCGCTTCGACACCGCTGTAGTGGTCACAAACGGGTAGCTGAACGCTACCTGCTTGCGAACCCAACAGAACGTCGCGCGGATGGCTCACTCTAGTTCTCTGTTGAGAATTAGATCAAGTGGGCAACGCCAGCTTGCTCGTCAGTCAACTCTTTCAGAGTCTTGTCGATGCAAGATTGGCTGAATGCGTCGATTTCCAAACCTTCGACCACTTTGTATTGGCCGTTTTCGCAGGTCACGGGGAAACCGAACATGACGTCTTTTGGAATGCCGTACCAGCCTTGTGATGGAATACCCATGGTCACCCACTTGCCGTTGGTACCCAGAGCCCAATCGCGCATGTGGTCGATGGCAGCGTTGGCAGCAGAAGCAGCAGAAGACAAACCGCGTGCATCAATGATGGCGGCGCCGCGCTTGCCAACGGTTGGCAAGAACACGTTGGCGTTCCACTCTTGGTCGTTGATCATGGTCTTGACAGACTCGCCCTTGATGGTGGCGAAGCGGTAGTCAGCGTACATCGTTGGAGAGTGGTTGCCCCACACGCACAATTTTTCGATGTCGGCCACTGCTTTGCCAGTCTTGGCAGCGATTTGAGACGCAGCACGGTTGTGGTCCAAACGCAGCATGGCAGTGAAGTTGCCTGGCTTGAGGTCAGGCGCTGCCTTCATGGCGATGTAAGCGTTGGTGTTGGCGGGGTTGCCGACCACCAAAACTTTCACGTCGCGAGAAGCCACAGCGTTCAAAGCCTTGCCTTGAGCCGTGAAGATCGCGCCGTTGATGGCGAGCAATTCAGCGCGCTCCATGCCTGGGCCACGTGGACGTGAACCGACCAACAAAGCGTAGTCGACGTCTTTGAATGCAGTCATTGGGTCGCCGTGGGCTTCCATTCCGACCAACAGAGGGAACGCGCAATCTTCGAGTTCCATCATCACGCCGCGCAGGGCTTTTTGTGGGCCTTCAACAGGCACTTCCAACAATTGCAAGATGACGGGTTGGTCTTTGCCCAACATTTCGCCAGAGGCGATACGGAACAACAGTGCGTAACCAATTTGACCAGCTGCACCAGTGACGGCAACGCGAACAGGCTTCTTGCTCATGGGGAAAACTCCAAGTAGTGATTAAAAAAAGATTATGGGCAGAGTTTACCCGCGAAATCGGGCAAACCGTCTGTCTTATGTCTTATAGAAGATATGATACGAGCTTGACAAAGAACTGACGCACACGCGCCAAACCAATAAAAAATGGCCACCAACTCCGCGCCCACTTTTGCAACCATCGCCAACCCGCCGTATACGGGCAGCGATGCTTTGGGTGCGCCTGGCCTCACCCCCGCCTTCAGCCCGCTGTATCAACAGATCAAGGGCTTGATCCTTCAAAGCCTTCAGTCTGGTGAGTGGAAGCCGGGCGAAGCCATCCCCAGTGAGATGGACCTAGCCGCCCGTTTTCGCGTCAGCCAAGGCACGGTGCGCAAAGCCATTGACGAACTGGCCGCCGAAAACTTGGTGGTGCGCCGCCAAGGTAAAGGCACATTTGTGGCGACACACGCCGAACAGCATGTGCAATACCGCTTCTTAAAGCTGCAGCCCGACAACGGCGACACCCAAAGCGAAGGCCCTGCCGAGCGCACCATCATCGACTGCAAGCGCCTGCGCGCCAGTGCCGACGTGGCCCGCGCGCTCAGCCTACGCAGCGGCGACCCCGTGCTGCAAGTGCGTCGCGTGCTGGCTTATGCGGGCGTCCCTACCATTTTGGAAGAGCTGTGGCTGCCTGGCGCGCCGTTCAAAGGATTGACCGCCGAACGCTTAAGTAATTACAGCGGACCGATGTATGCGTTGTTCGAAACCGAGTTTGGCGTGCGCATGGTGCGCGCCGATGAAAACATCCGCGCTGTCAACCCTGATGCCGAGCAAGCCGAACTGCTCAAGGTCGACGCAGCCACGCCGTTACTGAGCGTGGAGCGCGTGGCTTACACCTACAACGACACCCCCATGGAACTGCGCCGAGGACTCTATAGAACTGACACGCATCACTACCGTAATGCTTTGAGCTGACAGGCGTGAAACCCTCATGTCAGTTTGGTGAAGTGAAATAGAATTTAAAGTTGCTTTGACATACAGATAAACCCGAAGAAAGAGCCCACATGACCCAGCTTGCCAAAAAGCGGCCTGAGTTCCGCAACATCAACGCCTTGACCGACCTGCCTTCGTACCGCCTTCCAGCGGCTGGCATCGTATCGATCTTGCACCGCATCAGCGGTTTGATCATGTTTTTGTTGTTACCACTCCTCGTTTGGATGTTTGACACCTCTGTGTCATCAGAAATTTCCTTTGCTAAATTCAGCGCCGCGTTCAACGTCGGTCTGGGCTTTGTGCCTGCTGTGTTGGTCAAGGTTGTGGTGCTGGGCCTGATCTGGGCTTATTTGCATCACGCGATCGCAGGTGTGCGCCACGTCTACATGGACGTTTGCCACGCTGTGAGCAAAGAGTTCGGCAAGTCTTCAGCCATCGCCACTCTGGTCTTGAGCTTGAGCCTGACCGCCGCCTTGGGCGCCAAGCTGTTTGGCCTTTACTGATTTTCTAGGAGCTTCAACATGTCCGTGAATTACGGTTCCAAACGCGTCGTCGTGGGCGCGCACTACGGTCTACGCGACTGGCTCGCTCAGCGCGTCACCGCTGTCTTGATGGTTTTATTCACCTTGGCCGTCTTAGGCCAAGTGTTGTTGACCAGCGGCGACATCAGCTATGACAAATGGGCTGCCATTTTCAGTGGTCAGTTCATGAAGGCCTTGACCTTCTCAGTCTTCATCGCCTTGTCCCTGCACGTGTGGGTCGGCATGCGCGACATTTGGATGGACTACGTCAAACCCGTGGGTTTGCGTTTGGTTCTGCAAGTATTCACTTTGGTCTGGCTGGTGTCTTGCCTCGGCTGGGCCATTCAGGTTCTCTGGAGGCTCTAAGTCATGACAGTTAAAAGCTCTATCCCACGTCGTAAATTTGATGTGGTCATCGTCGGAGCCGGCGGCTCTGGCATGCGCGCATCGTTGCAACTTGCTCGCGCAGGTTTGAACGTGGCCGTGTTGTCCAAAGTGTTCCCCACACGTTCACACACCGTGGCTGCTCAAGGCGGCATTGGCGCGTCTTTGGGCAACATGAACGAAGACAACTGGCACTACCACTTCTATGACACCGTCAAAGGCTCCGACTGGCTCGGCGACCAAGACGCGATTGAATACATGTGCCGTGAAGCCCCCAAAGTCGTTTACGACTTGGAACACATGGGCATGCCTTTCGACCGCAACCCAGACGGCACCATTTACCAACGCCCCTTCGGCGGCCACACCGCCAACTACGGCGAAAAGGCTGTGGAGCGCGCTTGTGCTGCGGCTGACCGTACCGGTCACGCCATGTTGCACACGCTGTACCAACAAAACGTCAAAGCCAAAACCAGCTTCTTCGTGGAGTGGATGGCCCTCGACCTGATCCGCGATGACGCGGGTGACGTGGTTGGCGTGACCGCCCTCGAGATGGAAACTGGCGAGCTCTACATCATGGAAGCCAAAACCGTGATGTTGGCCACCGGTGGTGCAGGCCGCATTTTTGCTGCTTCGACTAACGCGTTCATCAACACCGGCGACGGTTTGGGCATGGCCGCACGCGCTGGCATCCCACTCGAAGACATGGAATTCTGGCAATTCCACCCCACCGGCGTGGCCGGTGCTGGTGTGTTGTTGACTGAAGGCTGCCGTGGCGAAGGCGCTATCTTGCGTAACTGCAATGGCGAGCGCTTCATGGAGCGTTATGCCCCCGCCTACAAAGATTTGGCCCCGCGCGACTATGTGTCACGCTGTATGGACCAAGAGATCAAAGAAGGTCGCGGCTGCGGTCCAAACAAGGACTACATCAACCTCGACATGACCCACTTGGGTGCTGACACCATCATGAAGCGTTTGCCTTCGGTGTTCGAAATTGGCCACAACTTTGCCAACGTCGACATCACCAAAGAGCCAATCCCAGTGATCCCCACCATCCATTACCAAATGGGCGGCATCCCCACCAACATCAACGGCCAAGTTGTGACGCAAAACGCCAACAACGAAAGCGTTGTGGTGAATGGTTTGTACGCTGTGGGTGAATGCTCTTGCGTGTCAGTGCACGGCGCTAACCGCTTGGGCACCAACTCCTTGCTCGACTTGTTGGTGTTCGGCCGCGCAGCTGGTAACCACATTGTTGAATTCAACCAAAAGAACAAAGAGCACAAGCCTCTGCCAGCCAACGCGGCTGACGTGACCTTGGCTCGTTTGGCTCGTTTGGAAGCCAACCAAACTGGCGAATATGCACAAGACGTGGCCAACGACATCCGCGACGCCATGCAGTCACACGCCAGCGTGTTCCGCACACAGGCGTTGATGGACGAAGGCGTGAAGCAAATCGCAGCCCTGCGCGAGCGCGTAAACAACATTGGTTTGAAAGACAACTCCAAAGTTTTCAACACCGCACGCATCGAAGCCTTGGAAGTTGAAAACTTGATCGAAGCCGCACAAGCCACGATGGTTTCTGCTGCTGCTCGTCACGAAAGCCGCGGCGCTCACACAGTCAACGACTACGGCGACACGCCCGAGCATCCAAACGGCCGTAACGACCAAGACTGGCACAAGCACACCCTGTGGCACAAAGAAGGCAACAAGCTGACTTACAAGCCCGTGCAAATGAAGCCTTTGACTGTCGACAGCATCCCGCTGCAGACCCGTACTTTCTGATCAGGTAAACACCATGACAAAACGCACGTTCCAAATCTATCGCTACGACCCAGACACCGACGCCAAGCCATACATGCAGACCATCGAGGTCGAATTGGATGGCAATGAGCGCATGCTCTTGGATGCTTTGATGAAGCTCAAAGCCGTCGACCCCACCATTTCGTTCCGTCGCTCATGCCGTGAAGGCGTGTGCGGTTCAGACGCAATGAATATCAACGGCAAAAACGGCTTGGCCTGCTTGACCAACATGCGCACCCTCCCCGGCGTGATCGTGTTGAAGCCTCTGCCAGGTCTGCCTGTCATCCGCGACTTGATCGTGGATATGACTCAGTTCTTCAAGCAATACCACTCCATCAAGCCTTACTTGGTCAACGACACACAGGTGCCTGACAAAGAGCGCCTGCAGTCGCCCGAAGAGCGTGACGAGTTGAACGGTTTGTACGAGTGCATCTTGTGCGCCAGCTGCTCCACCAGCTGTCCCTCGTTCTGGTGGAACCCCGACAAGTTCGTGGGCCCCGCTGGTTTGTTGCAAGCTTATCGCTTCATTGCCGATAGCCGCGACCAAGACACCGCTGGTCGTTTGGACAACTTGGAAGACCCCTACCGTCTGTTCCGTTGCCACACCATCATGAACTGCGTCGACGTGTGCCCCAAGGGTTTGAACCCCACCAAGGCCATCGGCAAGATCAAAGAATTGATGGTGCGTCGCGCCGTCTAAGGCACGACCACATCACACGGAGCACCAACATGGACGTGGACGCACTATTTCGCGACACCTCTGTGGGTGATCCGACGCTGGATGGTTTAGACGGCAAGCAAGCGCTTGGCGAACGGGCCCTCAGCAAATTGCACTGGCGTAGCCGGCGCGGCCTGCTCGAAAACGATTTGTTCATCAAAAAGTTCTTTGAGCGGCATGAATCTCGCTTAACCGTGGGTCATGCCAGAGGCATGTATGAGTTGATGGACTTGTCTGACAACGATTTGCTCGACATCTTTTTGAAACGCAAAGACTTGCCAGAAAAGCCCCTGACAGAAGAAGCACTTGAAGTGCTGAGTATGTTGAGAGACTGAACCGAACACCGCTTTAAAAAGACATTTAGGAATCACCATGAAACTTGCAGATAACAAAGCCACTCTGTCGTTCAGCAACGGCAGCCCCAGCATCGACATGCCCGTCTACAGCGGCAGCGTGGGTCCAGACGTGATCGACATCCGTAAGTTGTACGGCCAAACTGGCATGTTCACGTATGACCCAGGCTTCTTGTCGACTGCGTCTTGCCAATCGGCCATCACGTACATCGATGGCGACAAAGGTGAGTTGCTGTACCGCGGCTACCCCATCGAACAACTCGCCACCAACTGCGACTACCTCGAAACTTGCTACTTGTTGCTGAAGGGCGAACTGCCCAACGCCGCACAAAAAGCTGAGTTCGAGCACACCGTGACCAACCACACCATGGTCAACGAGCAAATGCAATTCTTCTTGCGTGGCTTCCGCCGTGATGCACACCCGATGGCTGTGTTGACTGGCTTGGTCGGCGCTTTGTCTGCGTTCTATCACGACAGCACTGACATCAACAACCCAGAGCACCGCGAAATCGCTGCGATCCGTTTGATCGCAAAGATGCCAACTTTGGTTGCTATGGCCTACAAATACGGCGTGGGCCAGCCTTACATGTACCCACAGAACAACCTGAGCTACGCAGGTAACTTCTTGCGCATGATGTTCGGTACACCTTGCGAAGAATACGTGGTCAACCCCGTGCTCGAGCGCGCCATGGACCGCATCTTCACTTTGCACGCAGACCACGAGCAAAACGCTTCTACATCGACTGTGCGTTTGTGCGGTTCTTCAGGCACCAACCCATTCGCAGCCATCGCTGCTGGTGTGGCTTGCTTGTGGGGCCCAGCACACGGCGGCGCCAACGAAGCTTGCTTGAACATGCTGGAAGACATCCAGAAAATGGGCGGCATTTCTAAAGTCGGCGAGTTCATGGAACTGGTCAAAGACAAAAACTCTGGCGTCAAGCTCATGGGCTTCGGTCACCGCGTTTACAAAAACTATGACCCTCGCGCCAAGTTGATGCAAGAAACTTGCGACGAAGTGTTGAAAGAACTCGGCCTCGAGAACGACCCCTTGTTCAAGTTGGCCAAGGCCTTGGAAAAGATCGCTTTGGAAGACGAATACTTCGTCAGCCGCAAGCTCTACCCCAACGTCGACTTCTACTCTGGCATCGTGCAACGCGCCATCGGCATTCCAGTGAACTTGTTCACCGGCATCTTCGCCTTGGCACGCACTGTGGGCTGGATTGCTCAGTTGAACGAAATGATCAGCGACCCCGAGTACAAAATCGGCCGTCCACGTCAGTTGTTCACTGGCGATGCACACCGCAACGTTGAAGCATTGGCCAAGCGCAAGTAATTGCACCCAGCCTCGTCGCGACTCGTGCGCGACAGCAAAAAGCCCTGCACTGCAGGGCTTTTTTGTTTTTGAGGCGTTCACACATCAGTGCAGTGGTAGGCTCTGCCGCTATGAGTTCTGTACCGTTTTTAAATACGCCCGAGGCCCTGCGCCAACTGGCCGCCAAACCCCATACACCCTGCCAATGCAGCCTGCAACATTGCGCAGGCTGGGAGAGCGTGAGCGAAGCCGTGTGGCCAGCGCAGCACATGACCCTCGTGGCCACCCTGCGCGACCCCGATGTGTATGAACCCACGTTTGAAGAACAGCACCCAAACGGCACGCGCTATGAATCAGCCGATGCGCCTGTGGCCTTGAAGTTTTTCCCGTACAACCGCTGCGATGTGCACGCCTGCGGCAAATGCCAGCAACACGCACTGCGTTACACCGAGTTTGGTGGCTACTACGTGGATCCACGCGCACGCCGCTTGAACGCTGAGTTGATTACAGACTAAGTCAGGCGCTTCGCCAGCGAGTGCTCGCAGTCTTCCCACGGCAACACGTGGCAGCCGCAATGCGGCACCTCTACGGCGGGTTTAGAGGCCACGGGTGGCTTTGTCTTCACCACCGCAGCCTTGGCGCTTGCTTTAGGGCTTGTACCTGTTGTAGCCCCTGTGTCTTGGGCTGCATCTAGGTTTGGAATCCACTGCATGAACGGTGTCAGGTCATCCACGTCCACGATGAACCAGCACTTTTTGGCTGCGTCCCAACGCGCACCTAGCGCCTTGGCCGCATCCTTCTCGGCAAATGGGGTGACAAGGTTAATTCGCATCACACACCGCTGGCGTTTAGCCCAGAGCCATCTCACCGCCTAGGGCTTCAAACAAGTCTGGGATCAGCTTGCTCAACTCACCCGTGGCAATGGCCACATCGGCATCAAAGCCTTCGTCTTTTTCGGTGGAGGTGGCTTCAAACACCACATCCAAGAACGTGACTTTTTTCAGCTGCATCGCCTCGGTCAGCGAGAACGACACACGGCCCTCCCATGTCAGCGCCAAACGCGTGGGCAGCTTGCCGCCTTCGACGTGTTGCTTCACCTCGTCGGTATCGAGCGGGTGGCGCACGTAGCGCACGACTGACTTCGATTCATCAGCGGCCTTCAACTCACATTCGCGGTCCACGCTAAATGCAGCGGGCGACTCTTGCGTGATCAGCCACGAAGCCATCGCCGACTGAGGCGACATTTGTGTGTTGATCAAAGTCAGGCTCAAACCCGCGAATGATTTGATGAGCATCGTCACCACCTCGTCCGCTTTGGCTTGACTGCCCGCGTCCATCACCATCAAATTGGTAGCGGGATCAATCCACACAAGGATCGACGATTCTTTGCTGAAGGCCATGGGCATCAAAGACATCTTCACGTCTTCTTTGATTTCCTTCATTTCCTTCTTGCCAGGCTTGCGGCCTTCAGTGGCTTCAATCACCGCGCTACGCTCTTTGGCTTTGCGTGTGACGATAGAGCCGGGAACACCTTTGGTCTCGATCTTGAGCTTCAAAATGCGCTGGCCACTCACCGCCTCCACCAGCGGGCCATGTGCTTCGCCACGAGGCTCGACCCAGCCAATCGCTTTTTCTTGGCTTGCGCCGCAAGGCACAAAACGCTCGGCGTCTAACGCCTGTTCGATTTGCTCAAGGCTTGGGCTCCAGCCCTCACCGATTCGATACATCATCACATTTTTGAACACGGGTTGCCTTTATGTTTTCTGCAACTGCAGAAATAAAAAAACCAACTGCAATGAGTTGGTTTTTTAAAATTTGGCGGAAGCGGTGAGATTCGAACTCACGGAGGGCTCACACCCTCGCCGGTTTTCAAGACCGGTGCATTCAACCGCTCTGCCACGCTTCCTTGTTGAATTTCAGGCGAGATTGTAATGGCAGTTTGACCTGTTTTTCGGGTTCAGGCCTCTGGCAAAAACAAAGATTGCAAATCGCTCAAGAAATCAAAGCCGCGCTCGGTGGGCACCACGCGCTGAAAGTCGCGCGTGATGAAGCCTTTGGCTTCAGCCTCTGCAAGTGCAGCCTGAATGGCGGTCACGGGCAGGCCCGTGCGGTCGGTGAAGTCGGCCAACGAAAAACCGTGGCGCAGGCGCAGGGCGTTGAGCATGAATTCAAACGGCAGCTCGGCACGCGCCACCTCGGTGCTTTGGGCTACGGCCCGGTCTGCGCGGCTGGTGTCTAGCGCGTGGTCCATGAACAGGCGCGGGTCGCGGTTGCGCACTTGGCGCAGCACGCGGTGGGCAAAGCTGAGCTTGCTGTGTGCGCCAGCGCCAATGCCTAGGTAGTCGCCAAACTGCCAGTAGTTGGTGTTGTGCCAGCAGCGGTGGTTGTCTTTGGCGTAGGCCGATACTTCGTAGCGGTGCAGGCCCACAGCGGCGGTGCGCTCGGTGATGCGGTCGAGCATGGCGTAGGCGTCGTCGTCTTCCGGCACTTGGGGCGGAAATTTGGCAAACACGGTGTTGGGCTCGATCGTCAGGTGGTACACCGACAGATGCGGGGGCGCGAGCGACAAGGCCATGTCAAGGTCTTCGTCCAACTGCGCCAGCGTTTGGCCAGGCAAGGCGTACATCAGGTCGAGGTTGAAGGTGTCAAAGGCTTCACGCGCTTCTTCTACAGCGGCAATGGCTTGGGCGCGGTTGTGTACGCGGCCCAAGGCTTGCAAGTGTTGGTCGTTGAAGCTTTGCACGCCCACCGACAAGCGGGTCACGCCTGCAGCGCGGAAGGCGCGGAAGCGGTCTTTTTCAAACGTGCCTGGGTTGGCCTCTAGCGTGATTTCGCAATCGGCCTCAAGGCGCAAGCGCGCGCGCATGTCGCTGATGAGGCGCTCAATCGCAGCCGGCGAAAACAAGCTGGGCGTGCCGCCCCCAATGAAGATGCTGTGCACAGTGCGGCCCCAGATGAGAGGCAGGCTGTGTTCTAGGTCGGCGCACAAGGCATCAAGGTAGCGCTGCTCGGGCAGCTCGCCACCCACGCTGCTAGTGAGCTCGTGCGAGTTGAAGTCGCAGTATGGGCACTTCTTCAAGCACCACGGCAAATGCACATACAGCGAGAGCGGCGGCAAGCTGCTGAGGGACAGCGTACCGGGGCGCATGAGGTGTTGGATATCTTGGATCATTGACAGTGTTTCAAGCGAAGGTCAAACGAACCAGCGCTCACGCATGAGCGCCAACATTTGCTGCGCGGCTTGGCCACGGTGGCTGTTGGCGTTTTTCACTTCGATGGGCAGCTCGGCAAAGGTTTTGCCAAAGCGCGGGATGAACATGATGGGGTCAAAGCCAAAGCCGTTGCTACCCACAGGCGCACGGGTAATTTCACCCACCGCACGGCCCACGGCAATCAGTGGCTCGGGGTCATCCGGATGGCGCACGGCCACCAAGGTGCTGACCAAAGCGGCGCGGCGGTTGTCGATGCTGGCCATTTGCTCTAGCAAGGCGCGCACGTTGTTGTCGTCGCTTTTCTCGTAACCAAACTGGGTGGCGTAGAAGGCGGTTTGCACGCCAGGCAGGCCGCCGAAAGCATCGACACACAGGCCCGCATCGTCGGCCACGGCGGGCAAGCCGCTTTCACGCGCGGCGTGGCGGGCTTTGGCCAAGGCGTTTTCTACAAAGGTGTGAAACGGCTCTTCGGCTTCGCCAATCTGCAAATCGCCTTGGCGCACCAGCTCGACGCCCAACGGCGCAAACATGGCTTGCAACTCGGCGAGTTTGCCTTTGTTGTTAGAGGCCAGAACGATTCGTTTCATGAGCTGCGTCATGGTTTAAGAAGCCAGAGCCTCTTGCTGCATGGCGATGAGTTCACGCACGCCTTTTTCAGCCAAGGCCAGCAAGGCGTTCATTTGGTCGCGGGTGAAAGGCAATCCTTCAGCAGTGCCCTGCACTTCGACATAGTGGCCAGCGCAGGTCATGACCACGTTCATATCGGTGTCACAGCCTGAGTCTTCGGTGTATTCCAAATCGAGCAAGGGCAAGTCACCCAACATGCCCACGGAAATAGCGGCAATGCCTTGAGTGATGGGGCTCTCAGAAATCTTGCCTGCGGCGATCAGCTTGTTAACCGCGTCTTGAGCGGCCACAAACGCGCCGGTGATGCTGGCCGTGCGTGTGCCGCCGTCGGCTTGCAACACGTCGCAGTCCAAATGGATGGTGCGTTCGCCAAGTTTCTTGAGGTCAACCACAGCGCGCATGGAGCGGCCAATGAGGCGCTGAATTTCTTGGGTGCGGCCCGACTGCTTGCCGCGTGCGGCTTCGCGGTCGCTGCGGGTGTGGGTTGCGCGGGGCAGCATGCCGTATTCGGCGGTGACCCAGCCTTCGCCCGAACCTTTTTTGTGGCCAGGCACTTTTTCTTCCACCGACGCGGTGCACAGCACTTTGGTGTGGCCAAACTCAATCAGCACCGAGCCTTCGGCGTGCATGGTGTAGTGGCGTGTGATGCGCACGGGGCGCAATTGGTCGGCAGCACGGGTGTGGCGAGAGGCGGGCAAGGTGGTGGTCATTTTTTAATGCTTCTAGCGGTTCAGTAAAAGACTAATTGTCGACCAATCCGAATACCCCACCCCTGCGTCAAAAAACTGAAACGGAGAGCCTGAGATAATCTAGTCTTTGATACGAAACGCCACCCCATGCCAATTTACAGCATGACCGGTTATGCCAGCGCGCAAACCGAGCTACCTTCAGACACCGCCAACAGCCCAGCCCTGCGCTTGGGGCTAGAGATTCGCTCGGTCAACAGCCGCTTTCTAGACCTGACGTTCAAGATGCCCGAAGAGCTGCGCCAGCACGAAGCAGCCATGCGCGAACTGGTGACCAAACACCTCAAGCGCGGCAAAGTGGAAGTGCGCGCCAACATTGAAAGCACGGCCGACACCAGCTTTGCCGAGCCCACCCCTGCCCTGCTGCAACGCCTACTGGGCTTACAAGAGCTAGTGCACGCTCACTTGCCAAAGGCCAACGGCCTGTCGGTGGCCGATGTGTTGCGCTTGGCCACGGCCCAATCTGCCGCGCCCGCCGACATTGGCCCTGCGGTGCTGAAGCTGGCCCAAACCACCCTGACCCAGCTGAGCGATGCCCGCGAACGTGAAGGCGCACGACTGGCCCAAACCCTGCGCGAGCGCATTGGCCAACTGCGCGTGCTGGCCACACAGGCCGCACCGCTGGTGCCCCAGCTGGTGGAACAACAACGCTTGCGCTTTTTAGAGCGTTGGCGCGAAGCCATGGCCTTGACCGAAGGCACGGCCCTGCCCGAAGCCGCACAAGACCGCGCGTTGACCGAAGCCACATCGTTTGCCATTCGCATTGACGTGGCCGAAGAGCTGACCCGCTTGGTGTCGCACTTTGACGAGATGGACGACTTGCTGGCCAAAGGCGGCAAGGCCGAAGGTGTGGGCAAGCGTTTGGACTTCCTCATTCAAGAGCTGCACCGCGAGGCCAACACCTTGGGCTCGAAGTCGGCCACCATGGAAATGACCCGTATTTCGGTGGACATGAAAGTGTTGATCGAACAACTCCGCGAACAAGTACAGAACATCGAATAATGGACAACTTCCCCGGCAACCTCATTGTGGTCGCGGCCCCCAGCGGGGCTGGCAAATCGAGCCTCGTCAAAGCCTTGATGGAGCTAGACGCCAAAGTGCGCCCTTCCGTGTCGCACACCACGCGCCAGCCACGTGGCCAAGAAAAGCATGGCCGCGAATACTTCTTTGTGTCTCCGCCCGAATTCGACCAAATGGTGGAAGGCAATGCGTTTTTGGAATGGGCCAATGTGCACGGCCAGCGCTACGGCACGTCGCGCAAAGCCATTGAAGACCGCATTGCCCAAGGCGCAGACGTGATTTTGGAGATCGACTTCCAAGGCGCAATTCAAGTCAAAAAGCTGTTTACCAACGCGGTGCTCATCTTCATCTTGCCGCCCAGCTGGGAAGAACTGAAGTCTCGCCTGCACAACCGTGGCGAAGACGCCCCCGACATCATTGACCTGCGCCTGCAAAACGCGGCCGACGAGATGGCACAGGCCAAAGAATTTGACTACGTTATAATCAATGAATTGTTTGAGACGGCACTGTTCGACCTGAAAGCGATCGTTCATGCACAGCGCCTCAAATACCTGGCACAGCGCCGGGCTCGGGCTGATATCTTTCAAGCCCTGAACATCACCTGAATTCTGGAGTATCCACATGGCCCGCATCACTGTTGAAGATTGCCTCGAGCAAATCCCTAACCGCTTTCAATTGGTTCTGTGCGCCACTTACCGCGCTCGTATGCTGAGCCAAGGCCACACTGCCAAGGTCGAAAGCAAGAACAAGCCAGGCGTGACCGCCTTGCGCGAAATTGCTGCTGGCCAAATTGGCATCGAAATGCTCAAAAAAGTACCCGGCTAAATCGGGGTTACCCCAAGTGAAAAGCACCGCTCTTGCGGTGCTTTTTTCATTGCGGGTAAAGTCAGCCACATGAGCGTTACCCAATCCACGTTAAAGCCCCCTGCTTCCTTGTCTGGAAGCGCGGCTGCAGCCAATGCGGCAGCGGCCAGCTTTGCTGCGTTGACTGAAAAACTGAGCTACCTCAATGCTGAAGGCTTAGACATGGTGCGCCGCGCTTACCGCTATGCCGACGAAGCCCATCTGGGCCAACTGCGCAACAGCGGCGAACCTTACATCACTCACCCCATTGCCGTGGCTGCGCAATGCGCAGATTGGAAACTCGATGCCCAAGCCCTGTCGGCCGCGCTGCTGCACGACGCGATGGAAGACTGCGGCATCACCAAAACCGACTTGATCGAGCGCTTTGGCATTCAAGTGGCCGATTTGGTGGATGGCCTGACTAAGCTCGACAAGCTGGAGTTCAACACCCGCGAAGAGAACCAAGCTGAATCATTCCGCAAGATGCTGTTGGCCATGGCGCGTGATGTGCGCGTCATCCTCATCAAGCTGGCTGACCGCAGCCACAACATGCGCACCATGGGAGATATGCCTCGTGCCAAGTGGGGCCGCATCTCGAACGAAACGCTGGAAATTTACGCGCCTATCGCCCATCGGTTGGGCCTGAACCAAACCTACCGCGAACTGCAAGAACTGGCGTTTCAACACCTGTGGCCATGGCGCCATAAAGTGCTGAGCAAAGCCATTCAAAAAGCCCGCCACCGCCGCCGCGATTTGATGGAAAAAGTGGCGCAAGAAGTCGACGCCGCTTTTATCAAAGCAGGTCTCAAGGTGCACATCTCGGGCCGCGAAAAAACGCTGTATTCGATTTACAAAAAAATGGACGGTAAGCACCTTAGCTTTGCGCAAGTGACCGACATTTACGGCTTCCGCTTGGTGCTGCCCGATGTGATTGACTGCTACACAGCCCTAGGCGTGTTGCACCAGATGTACAAGCCCGTACCTGGCAAGTTCAAAGACCACATTGCCATTGCCAAGCTCAACGGCTACCAATCGTTGCACACCACCATCGTCGGGCCATCTGGCTTGAACGTGGAGTTTCAAATGCGCACCGAGGCCATGCACTTGGTGGCCGAAACCGGCGTGGCTGCACACTGGCTCTACAAAGACAAAGGCTCCAACTCCGAAGCCAATGCCAACTTGGGCAACAAGTGGCTGCAGTCGTTGCTGGACATCCAAGACGAAACACGCGACGCTACCGAGTTTTGGGACCA
Organism: Limnohabitans sp. TS-CS-82; assembly: GCF_002943475.1. NCBI lineage: Bacteria > Pseudomonadati > Pseudomonadota > Betaproteobacteria > Burkholderiales > Comamonadaceae > Limnohabitans > Limnohabitans sp. TS-CS-82. The sequence goes on from NZ_PTQX01000016.1 coordinate 152,319, forward strand.
CGTCAAAGTCGACCTGTTCCCCGATGCGGTGTATGTGTTCACGCCGAAAAGTAAGATCATGGCGATGCCGCGCGGCGCAACCATCGTCGACTTCGCTTATGCCGTGCACAGCGATGTGGGCGACCGCACCATGGCTGGAAAAATCAATGGCGAGCAAGTACCACTGCGCACAGAGCTGCGCAATGGCGACATTGTGGAAGTGGTCACCTCTGCGGTGGCTTCGCCTAATCCGGCATGGTTGGGTTTTGTGCGTACGGGCCGTGCACGTTCAAAAATTCGCCACCACCTCAAGAGCATGGCTCACTCAGAGTCGGAAGGTTTGGGGAAAAAACTATTGGCCCAAGCGTTGCGGGCTGAAGGTATTGAAGCGTTGCCAGCACAAGACGAACAACATGCGCAAACTTGGGAAAAACTGTTGCACTTCACAGGCAGCAAAACAAAGGCAGAGTTGTTAACCGACATCGGCCTGGGCAAACGCGTGGCGAGCATCGTGGCCAAACGCTTGGCGACCTTGTTGTCAGACATGGGCCACAAGCCCGATGCTCTGCTGTTGAGCCGCGAGCGCTTTACCGCGCACGAAAACGTGTCGCAAGGCGGCGTGACGGTCGACGGCAGCGAAAACGCTTCGGTGCAATACGCCACCTGCTGCCGCCCGGTGCCAGGCGATGCCATCGTGGGCTATCTGGGCCGCGGCGAAGGCTTGGTGGTGCACACTGACCAATGCGGCGTGGCACAACGCTTGAAATACAAAGACAGTGAACGCTTCATCTCTGTGGAATGGGCCGAAGAACCGACACGCGCATTTGAAGTGGCTGTGGTGGTGACGGTCAGCAACGGCAAAGGCGTGCTAGCCCGAGTGGCATCGGCCATCACCAGCGCAGAAGCAGACATCAGCCACGTGTTAATGGCCGATGAGGTCAGCGGTCAAGAAGCCACCGACTTGCGCTTTCTCTTCACGGTGCGCGACAAGGCGCATTTGGAAACGGTGCTGGGTAATTTACGCCGCGTGCCGTCTGTGTTGCAAGCGCAACGCGTGGTATCCGGCGTGGGGCGAGAGGCGTAGCCGACCTATCGCCTTGGCCTAAGTCTTTTCAACCGCAGGTGCGGGATAGCGCACCTCGACCACTTCCACCTCTTGCACGCCCACGGGCGTGACCAACTTCACCACATCGCCTTCGCGCGCTTTGAGCAAAGCACGTGCAATGGGCGACACCCACGTGACCTGGCCTTTCAGGCTATCGGCCTCGTCAATGCCCATGATGGTGACAGTGCGCTCGACATTGGCTTCGTCGACATAGGTAACGGTGCAACCAAAAAACACTTGATCCCTGCCGTGGTGCGCGCTGGGGTCGGTGACCTCGGCAATTTCTAGGCGTTTGGTCAGAAAGCGAATGCGTCGGTCAATCTCACGCAAACGCTTTTTGCCATACAGGTAGTCGCCGTTTTCGGATCGATCGCCATTGCTGGCGGCCCAATGCACGATGTCAACAATGCGTGGGCGTTCGTTGTCAATCAACTCAAACAATTCATCACGAAGCGTGGCATAACCAAGTGGCGTGATGTAATTTTTACTGCCCGCGGGCAAGTGTGGCAAGGTGAGGTCGTCGTCCTCGCCATCGGTCTCACGCGTGAAGGCTTTGCTCATTGCCGCTCAATGAATGGCTCAGTGCCAGCCAATGACTTGATAGCCGCGTTCAGCCAAACATTGCTGAACGAACTGGCGGTACAAGCCACTTCCTCCCACCGACTGGCCCGCGGCCGTAGCAGCAGCGCCACCTGCACCAATGGCTACAGCGCCAGCAGCAATATTTTTCAGATCTGGTTTGTGGCCACTGAGCAGTGAGCCCACAACACCTGCCGTACCCACACCTGCAGCACCTGCGGCGGCAGAACGTCCAGCATCGACCTTGTTAACAGCTGTTACCTGAGATTGCTGTGCAAGCTCAGCGCAATACTGAGCATCCGCATTGGCTTGAGCTGGGCCCATGCGTTGGTAATGCGCATTGGGATAAAACGCGGGTTTTGCCACAGGCGTGGCACAACCGATCAACAAAACAGCTGCGATTGCCGTCAAAAAAATAGCGAGATGATTTTTCATAAGAGAAATTTTAGGCAAGTAGATGAATCAACGGGGCAAAAGAAAAAGGGTTTACATCCGAAGATGTAAACCCTTGTTCAATTTGGTGCGGCTGGCAGGAATCGAACCCACGACCCCTTGGTTCGTAGCCAACACACTTTGCATTTCTGGCAGTCCAGAGAAGTTTTTTTGAAAAAGGCTTTTCTGAATTTTACCAATGAAATCAATGAGTTATTCGCAAATTTGATTCAACGAGATGTTTCTACATAGACTTTAATCCAGCACGAAACGGCAACCGAACGGCAACCACGTGCTTAACTTCGATGGAGAAACAGCGATGGCATCAATCACGGACAAAGGCATGCAAGCCAAACCAACGGGCAAAGACCAATGGCTCAATAGCCCGTTTAAGCGAGGAGCTGGCGTATTTGTGGGAAGAATCACACCTAACGGTGAACGTCTTCTTTACTTTCGTTACACAAACACCTTAGGCAAACGCCAACCTTTCCCAATCGGCCCGTATCACCCAAAGGGAATCAAGGGGATTACCCTGGCTGATGCCTATGCCAAAGCCTGTGAACTCTCTGAGTTGTATCGCAACGGCATCAAGGATTTACACAAGCACTTTGAGCTAGAACGCGAAAAGGAAAAAGCGGACGAAGCTCAACGCATCCTCTCCGAAAAGAGAGCAGTGGAGGCTGAGGCCTTAGACAAACTCCGACGAATTTCTGTCCGCAAGCTTTATGAACGCTGGGCCAGCGTGGAACTAAAACCACAGGTTCGTGCTGATGGCCGTCGCATCGGCAGAAAAGATGGAGGCAAATACACACTTGAGCAATTCGAACGGCGCTTATTTCCGATGCTGGGCAATGTCGACATAAATGCCATTCGAAAATCTGATTTGGTTGCCATCTTGGACAAAGTGAAATCAGAAGGCAAACGAAGGACATGCAACATGCTGTTAGCAGACATGAAACAAATGTTTCGGTTTGCACACACACGGGAACTGATTGCTTCTAATCCACTTGATGCGGTCTCGAAAAAAGAAGCAGGTGGCTCGGATGTCGAACGAAACCGAACACTAAGCACAGAGGAATTGGTGACACTGCGAACGAAACTCGAAAATGCAAACCTCTCCAAACTGAATCGCCCCGTGTTTGAACTGACCCCCAAGAGTTGGACAAACTTAAAGGGGGTGACATGAGGAAGTACGAAACCGAGTTCAAGCTCAAGGTGGTCAAGAGCTTTTTGAATGGGGACGGCGGAGCGAAGTTGCTGGCCCGGCAGTGGTCAGTGCCTGAGGAGAAGATCCGTACTTGGGTAAGCCACTACCGTCTGCACGGCATTGACGGGCTACGACCCAAGCGCAGCAAGTACAGTGCGCAGTTCAAGTTGCAGGTACTGTCTCATCAGGACCGTGAGCAGCTTTCTTGCCGGCAGGTTGCGGCGGTCTATGACATCCGCAATCCCAACCAAGTCGTGACCTGGCGACGTAAACTTGATGAAGGCGGCGTGCAGGCCTTCGGGACCTGGGAACAAGAGCACTCCAGTATGAAGAATGAACAACGAAGCCCAGTGCCGCCAAGCACGGCCATCACAGATTCGGCGCAGGCCTTACGCGAAGAGAACGAGCGACTACGCGCGGAGGTGGCGTACTTAAAAAAATTGCAAGCCTTGATTCGGTTCAAGATATCAGCTGC
>NZ_PTQX01000017.1:0-150656 GCF_002943475.1 Limnohabitans sp. TS-CS-82
TGGTTGCTTGATCAATGGCAAGCCAAGATCAACGATGTCCCGTTAGTCTTGTGCGCAGGATGCCTATTTCAACTGATTACCCGTTATATAACTCTGAAGGGAGTGGACGCATGAACCGTCACGTCGATCACCAAGTTTTGTTGGATGCAATTTCTACCATGCCGATACAGCCGATCAGCAAGGATGTGCTTCGAGAAAAATATCTCAAGCCAGGAGAGGACAACGTCAGTCAACTCTTTGACCGAGTGGCCCGCGCGTTGGCCAGCGTAGAACCGGTGGAACTCCGTGCCGAATTTGAAGTCTTATTCCGTCAAAATCTAGAAGCAGGGGCCATTGGTGCTGGCCGGATCATGAGTGCGGCCGGTACAGGAATTCAAGCCACACTGATTAACTGTTTTGTACAGCCAGTGGGCGATTGCATCCAAGGCGTGGACGGCGGCGGCTATCCCGGAATTTATGAAGCACTGCGAGAGGCGGCAGAGACCATGCGGCGTGGCGGGGGTGTGGGGTATGACTTTTCTCGCATCCGACCCCGTGGGGCGTGCGTCAAGGGAACGGCGTCAACGGCATCTGGGCCGTGCAGCTATATCAATGTTTTTGACCACTCATGCGCCACTGTAGAGAGTGCGGGCGCGAGGCGCGGCGCGCAAATGGGTGTGCTGCGCATTGACCACCCAGATGTGATGGAGTTCATCACGGCCAAGCGGACGCCGGGTCGTTGGAACAACTTCAACGTGTCCGTCGCGGTGAGCGATACCTTCATGGACGCCGTGCTGCATGACGGCCCTTGGGACTTGGTGCACATTGCAGACCCCGGCGCAGAGTTGTGCCAACACGGCGCACATCAACGTGAAGATGGGATGTGGGTCTACCAGACCTTAAGAGCGACTGAGCTTTGGGACACGATCATGTGCTCGGCCTACGACTTTGCGGAGCCTGGCATCTTGTTTCTTGATCAGATCAACCGAGATAACAACCTGCGAGCGATTGAGTCCATCAGCGCCACCAATCCTTGTGGTGAGCAACCGTTGCCGCCCTACGGTTGTTGCGACCTCGGCCCCGTCATTCTGCCGCGGTTTGTTCGACGTCCATTCGGACACGGCGGCAAAGCAGAATTTGACTTTGAAGCTTTTGCAAATAGCGTGGCCTTGCAAGTGCGGGCTTTGGACAATGTCTTGGACCTGACCCACTGGCCCTTGCCGCAACAACAGCAAGAGGCGCAGGACAAGCGCCGCATCGGCGTGGGTTTTACTGGCTTGGGTGATGCGTTGGTGATGTTGGGCTTGCGCTACAACGCCGATGAAGGGCGTGACATGGCGCGACGTATCGCTGAGTGCATGCGCGATGCGGCCTACATAGCGTCTGTGGCCTTGGCGCGGGAGAAGGGTGCCTTCGCCTTGTTTGATGCGCCAACTTATTTGGCCAAAGGGACATTTGCGAGTCGATTGCCCGATGCGTTGAAAGCCAGTATCCGCAAGCATGGTATTCGCAACAGCCACTTGTTGTCGATTGCCCCCACCGGCTCCGTGAGTTTGGCTTTCGCCGACAACGCATCGAATGGGATTGAGCCAGCGTTTTCATGGATGTACACACGAAAAAAACGTGAAGCCGATGGCTCGCGCACGGAATACGAGGTGCAGGATCATGCTTGGCGCTTGTACTGTGCGCTGGGCGGTGATACGGATAACTTACCGGCACAGTTCGTCGGTGCGCTGGAGATGACTGCCCATGAACACATCGCCATGATGGAAGCGGTTCAACCTTTTGTAGACACTGCGATTTCTAAGACGGTGAATGTGCCGGCCAATTACCTCTATGAAGATTTCAAGGACTTGTATCTGCAAGCTTGGCGCGCTGGGCTCAAAGGATTAGCCACGTATCGACCCAATGCCATCTTAGGTTCTGTGCTTGAACTCACGCCAGCGCCAGAAGCTAGCAAGCCCGTTGCATCTGTTGATGCCCTGGGCGCCGATCCGATGCGCACCGTGATCGAAAGCCGTCCCAAAGGGGCGTTGAGTGCGGTGGCTGAGAAAATCGAGTATTGGACCCATGAGGGGCACAAGACGCTGTATCTCATCGTGTCCTTTCTACCGGTCAAGCGGGCAGACGGCCATGGCACCGTGGACCGCGCGATTGAGTTTTTTATGCCTGTGGGTCAGAGCGGTGAATCGCAACAGTGGATCACAGCAAGCATGCGCCTTTTGTCTCTTGCCGCACGTGGTGGTTTTCTAGAGCGCGCGTTGAGTGACATGTGCAAGGTGGCATGGGACAGAGGGCCGGTACGTCATGGACACAAAACGCGTGAAGATGGCGCCCGTATTCCGCTTTGGCACGACTCTGAAGTGGCCGCCATTGCCTTCGCCGTACAGAACATTTTGGCGCTGAGAGTGTCCCACCCTGAAATGTCCACGTTGCCTGCGGCACTGGGCGAAGTTGGGGCGACCTCGTCGACCGTGTTTGCGTCAGAGGCACCCCAAACCGTCATGAAAGGTAAAAAGTGTTCCGATTGTGGTGCGCACGCAGTGATTCGAAAGGATGGCTGTGACTATTGCACGCAGTGTGGCTACTTGGGTTCGTGTGGTTAAAAACGGGTCACAGCATAAAATTCATTAAGAATGAATATTTGAGGGGTCATCCTCAAGAACTAGGACTATTGAACGATGCGACTTACCCAATGGACCGACTACAGTCTTCGTGTGCTGATGTTCTGCGCACAAAGCGAATCGCGGCAAACCGCCGCAACCATTCAGGAGATCGCAGAGCAACATGACATATCAAAAAGTCATCTGACCAAAATTGTGATGACGCTTGCGGCGGATGGCTATTTAATCACCAGTCGGGGGCGAGGCGGTGGCCTTCGATTGGGGCGGCCTGCGTCAGAGATCGTGATTGGCGAAGTTGTTCGAAAAACAGAGAGTGATTTTTCGATCGTTGAGTGCATTCAAGATGGGGTAAGTCACTGTGCATTGATGCCCAGTTGTCGTTTGAAAAATGTTCTCGCAGATGCTTTGAAAGTTTTTTTTGAAAAACTGGACAGCGTGACCCTGGCAGATTTGATGGCCGATGCACAGGATCCACCAGCGGTGATTCGCACCGTGGGATTTTCATTAAGCAAAAAAAAGGGCGCTTCGGTTAAAACTGCATGAAAAACACCGCATCACTGTCAACCAAACTCGTGCGTATAGGCACGGGCTTGTTGGTGATTGCCTTGATCTCCATCGGGCTTACGCTGTGGGTGACTTGGAAGCTGGGCGGGGGCGCAGCAGCGCTGAACGAAGCAGGGCGCATGCGCATGCAAACTTGGCGGCTGACCAGTGCTGTGCAAGCTCAATTGCCAGAACAAGAGATTCAGTTACTGACCGGTGAATTTGACCAAAGCATGGCGGTGCTCAAAAACGGTGATGCCGCTCGGCCGTTGTTTGTTCCGTGGGATAGCGTTGTGCATGCGCGTTACGCAGAAGTAGCGCATCTGTGGTCCGATCAAAAGATGCGCTTTACCGTGCATCCGCCCTTGGAACACCAACGCTTGGTCGAACATTCTGTCAATTTTTTGAATGCGATTGATCGCTTTGTGTTGTCGATCGAAAGTCAGATGTCAAGCTTGACCGCGATTTTGAATTTGTTTCAGATTGTGATGATGGCGTTGGCGATTGCTGGGGCGGTTGTCATGCTCTACACGGGTTATTTGTACGTCATCAACCCTTTGAGCCATTTGCGTGATGGCTTGCGAAAGCTTGAATCTGCACAATTTTCAGTGCGACTGGATGTGGTTTCCAACGACGAATTTGGACAAGTCACCTCTGGCTTTAACCGCATGGCTGCCACTTTGCAATCCTTGTATGGCAACCTCGAAGCCCAAGTGATCGCCAAAACCCAACGCATCGCGGCGCAGAAAGAACGGCTGGAAGGGCTGTATGGGGTCAGTGCTTTTCTTGCACAAACCAACGACCTCAGTGAATTAACACAAGGCTTTGCGCAGCGCGTGCGACGATTGATGAAGGCGGATGCGATTGCTCTGCGCTGGTCGGATGAAGATGCTTCTAAATTTTTCCTCTTAGCTTCTGATCAATTCCCTCAGGTTATGCAAGAGGAAGAGAAATGTTTGAGGGCCGGCGCCTGTGCCTGTGGCAATCCAAAACTAGACGCCCGTACCCGGGTGATCCCGATCACCAACAGTGACATCGCACCCTTTCAACACTGCGCCCGCATCGGTTATGAAAGTTTGATCTCTGTGCCTGTGCGCATGCACCACAAGGTGTTGGGTGAAATCAATTTGTTCTATAAAAGCCAGGTCAGTTTGGCGGCAGAGGAGTTCGAGTTGATGGACACGCTGGCCAGTCACTTGGCCACGGCTGTCGAAGGGATGCGCGCGGTGGCCTTGGACCGCGAGGCCGCGATTGCAGGTGAGCGGTCATTGCTGGCAAGGGAGTTGCATGACTCGATTGCACAGTCCTTGGCATTTTTGAAGATTCAGGCTCAATTGCTCCGTTCCGCTATTTCGAAAAACAACAGTGACAAAACAGATTTTGCGTTGAACGAACTCGACAGTGGCTTAAAGGAAAGCATTGCGGATGTGCGGGAGTTGCTCTTGCATTTCCGCACGCGTACCCAAGCCGATGACATCGACCGCGCCGTTCAGGAGACCTTGCAAAAATTTCATCACCAAACCGGTCTTCAGGTGAGCCGTACGGTGTCTGGAGACGGGCTACCACTGCCACAAGATGTACAGATTCATGTGTTGCATGTGTTGCAAGAAGCCTTGTCGAACGTCCGTAAGCATGCCAACGCTCAAGCCGTTGTGATTGAAATTCACAAAGGTGATCCATGGCGTTTTGTGGTGCGAGACGATGGCATTGGATTTGATGAACGTAACAACCGGTCTGAACTCCAGGTGGGTTTAAAAATCATGCGTGAACGTGCCGAGCAGATTGGCGCCAAAGTGGATGTTGTTTCTGAAGTCGACCAAGGCACCACCGTGACGCTGCGTGTGCCAGCCGCCAAGCCTTCAAAATTAAAAGAGGGACAGACAGCGTCGCTGTCGTGATGTTTATGTCTGAACCCATCCAACTGCTCGTGGTCGATGACCATCCTTTGTTTCGCAGAGGCTTGATCGCATTGCTGTCGCAAGATGATCGTTTTGAAATCGTCGGAGAGGCGGGTGATGTGGGCGAGGCTTTGCGGGTGCTTGCTAAGACGCAACCGGACTTGCTGTTGCTTGACAACCATTTGCCAGGCGTCAAAGGGGTGGACGCCATTGCATCACTCAAATCGGATCGCCCCAATCTACGTATTTTGATGCTCACCGTGAGTGAAGACGAGGAAGATCTGTCCAAGGCTTTGCAAAGTGGTGCCGACGGCTATTTGCTCAAAACATCTGAATCCGACCAATTGTGTGATGCGCTTGTCAAAGTACACGAGGGACATTCGGTCATCAGCCCCTCGATGCTGAATAAATTGGTATCAACGATGCGCCATCCGGCGAATCCAACGGCGGATGCTGTCGGAATCATGTCTTTCAGCAAGGCCGCAGCAATTCAGTCGCTCGACAAACTTTCTCCACGCGAGAAAGATATCTTTTTGTTGATCGCAAAAAGTCTCAGTAACAAACAGATCGCCCGCGATTTAGACATCGCAGAGACCACGGTCAAGATTCATATCCAACACATTTTCAAGAAGCTGGACCTGACATCTCGCGTACAAATCGCAGTCTTCGCAGCGACGCATGGCTTGAGTTGATCTAGATCAATTTCGATACTCCTAAAGGAGGATGAGGGCTTGGCCTTCATCCTCCTTTTGCTTTGCGTGACGTGGTCTTCAGGTGGATACCCAAAACTGCACCAAACAACCACACTGCATGCACGAGTTTGGAGAGTAGTTATGACAAATGAATTGATTCAACAACGCAAAGCATGGTCGGTGCTGATTGTGAGCACCTTGGCTTTTACCGTCTGTTTCATGGTGTGGATGATGTTCGGCGTGATCGGCATCCCGATTAAAAAAATGCTGGACCTCAATGCCACCCAATTCGGCTTGTTAATGGCGATGCCTGTGCTGACCGGTTCGCTGGTGCGGGTGCCATTGGGTATCTGGACCGACCGTTATGGTGGTCGTATCGTCATGGCCTTGTTGATGTCGGCCACAGTCCCTGCGATTTGGTTGATGTCCTACGCTACGGCGTATTGGCAGTTTCTTGTGATTGGGTTGTTTGTCGGATTAGCCGGCGGTTCTTTCTCTGTGGGAACACCGTATGTGGCGCGTTGGTTCCCTAAGAAGCAGCAAGGCATGGCCATGGGTGTGTATGGCGCCGGCAACTCTGGATCCGCTGTTAATAAATTTATTGCTCCCGTCATTCTGGTTGCTTTTGGTTGGACGATGGTTCCGCAGGTGTATGCCGCCATCATGGCTGGTACGGTGGTAGTGTTCTGGTCATTTAGCTACAGCGCACCATCGCATTTGGTGACGAGTCGTGAGTCTTTCAGAGACCAACTCAAAACGCTCAAAGACCCTGTTGTACTCAAGTACTGCCAGTACTACAGCATTGTGTTTGGTGGGTATGTGGCGTTGGCTTTGTGGATGGTGCAGTACTACATCGGCGAATACGGTTTAGACATTCGCGTGGCGGCGTTATTGGCTGCGTGCTTCTCTCTCCCTGGTGGTGTGCTGCGAGCGATGGGGGGTGTGCTCAGCGATAAGTATGGTGCGCACGCTGTGACTTGGTGGGTGCTCTGGGTTAGCTGGATCTGTTTGTTCTTGCTGTCGTATCCACAAACCGAATTCACTATTGCCACCGTCACAGGACCACAGACGTTCGTACTTGGCCTGAACGTCTACATGTTCACCGCGATCATGTTCATTCTCGGAATTGCCTTTGCCTTTGGCAAGGCCAGTGTTTTCAAGTACATCGCCGATGACTATCCACACAACATTGGTGCCATCAGCGGCATCGTGGGCCTGGCCGGTGGTTTGGGTGGCTTCATCCTTCCAATTTTGTTTGGTGCGTTGGTTGATTTGACAGGCATTCGCAGCAGCGCCTTCATGTTGATGTATGGCGTGGTCTGGGTGTCACTCATCTGGATGTATTGGACGGAAGTTCGCAAAACTAGCGTCATGGGTCGTCCCCATCCAGAGTCTGCGTTTCAGGCTTGAGTCTTCATTTATCAAGGATGGACATGAACACAAAACAAAACATCAACGCCGTTCAGGGCACAGATATCAGTGATTGGCGTCCCGAAGACGAGACGTTTTGGGAGAGCACCGGCAAGCGCATTGCTTACCGCAATCTTTGGATTTCGGTGCCTGCGCTCTTGTGCGGATTCGCCATCTGGGGCATGTGGGGCATCATCACGGTGCAGATGCTTAACTTGGGTTTCCCTTTCACGCAGGCTGAGCTATTCAGCCTCACGGCGATTGCAGGTTTGGCAGGTGCCACCATGCGCATTCCAGCGTCGTTCGTGATCCGTCTGTCTGGTGGCCGCAATACTATTTTCTTGACTACTGCCATGTTGTTGGCGCCTGCGTTGGGAACGGGCATGGCCTTGCAGCACCCCGAGTGGCCGTTGTGGGTCTTCCAGCTCATGGCACTTTGGTCTGGCGTCGGTGGTGGCAACTTTGCCAGCTCCATGTCCAACATCGGTACCTTCTTCCCTAAGCGTTTGCAGGGCACGGCACTGGGATTGAACGCCGGCTTGGGCAACTTTGGCGTGACCACCATGCAGATCGTTATTCCGCTGGTCATGACGGTGAGCTTGTTCGGCAGCTTGGGTGGTGAGCCCATGACCTTGGTGAAAGACAGTGGTTGGATCTTGGGCAAGATTGTGGCTGGCACGCCGACTTGGGTGCAAAACGCAGGGTTTGCTTGGGTCTTGACATTGGTTCCGTTGTCGGTGGCTTGCTATTTCGGCATGAACAACCTGACCACGGTGTCGCCCAACATCGGTGGCACCATTCCTGCCTTCTTAAAAATTATCTGGCTCTATACCTTGTCGTTTGTCCCCGCTGGTGTCGGTCTGTATTTGTACCTGCCTGCCCCTAGTGGTTTGGGCATCCTCAACATGTGGCTGGCGATGCCGCTCATCATCGCGAGCACGTTGATGGTGATGAAGCTCACGGCCTTTGGCACGATGAAGGACAACATCGCTGCACAGTTTGCTATTTTTAAGAACAAACACACGTGGTCTATGACGGTGCTCTACATCGTGACCTTTGGTAGTTTCATTGGGTTCTCGATGGCATTGCCTCTTTCCATCACCGTGATTTTCGGCATCAGCCATGTGCCTGATGCCAGCGGCGTGCTGCAGCACACCCTGAAAAACCCCAACGCCCCCTCCGCGCTGACGTATGCCTGGATTGGCCCTTTTGTAGGCGCCTTGGTCAGACCTATTGGTGGTTGGTTGTCAGACAAAACGGGTGGTTCCATCGTCACGCAGATCATCTCGGCCGTGATGGTGGTGGCCTCTGCCAGCGTGGGCTATGTGATGTGGTTGGCCTACCAGTCGGCATCGCCTGAGCAGTACTTTCTGACCTTTATGTTGTTGTTCGTGTTGCTGTTCACGGCCAGTGGCATTGGTAACGGCTCGACGTTTCGCACCATCGCTGTGATCTTTGACCGCCAACAAGCCGGCCCTGTGCTGGGCTGGACATCGGCCATCGCTGCCTATGGCGCCTTCATCGCGCCGGTGGTGATTGGTCAGCAGATCAAAGCGGGCACGCCTGAAGTCGCGATGTACGGCTTCGCTATTTTTTATACGCTGTGCCTTGTCCTGAATTGGTGGTTCTACCTGCGTGCAGGTGCCGAAATTCGTAACCCTTGAAGCTGTTTGAAAAGGGGTCGTTCATGACCCCAATGTATTGGAGAAACCTATGAGTCATTTTCTGGATCGATTGAATTATTTTTCAAACCCCAAGGAAGCTTTTTCTGGTGGACACGGCGTGACCACTGGCGAAGACCGCACATGGGAGGACGCCTACCGTGACCGTTGGGCACATGACAAAATTGTGCGTAGCACCCACGGCGTGAACTGCACCGGTTCGTGTTCGTGGAAGATCTATGTCAAGGGCGGCATCGTCACTTGGGAAACCCAACAGACCGATTACCCACGCACACGCCCAGACCTACCCAATCATGAGCCTCGCGGCTGTGCCCGAGGCGCATCGTATTCTTGGTATTTGTACAGCGCTAACCGCGTTAAGTACCCCATGATCCGTGCCCGCTTACTCAAGCATTGGCGTGCCGCTTTGGCCGTGGCTAAGAGCCCGGTTGATGCGTGGACCAGCATTGTTGAAAACCCCAACGCTCGCCTTGAATGGCAAGAGCAGCGTGGCTTGGGCGGCTTTGTGCGCAGCACGTGGGAAGAGGTCAACCAGATCATCGCGAGCGCCAACGTCTACACCATCAAACAATATGGCGCGGACCGCATCATCGGTTTTTCACCGATCCCAGCTATGTCCATGATCAGCTATGCCGCAGGTAGCCGTTACCTGTCTTTGATCGGTGGCGTTTGCATGAGCTTTTATGATTGGTATTGCGATTTGCCGCCCTCCAGCCCCCAAGTTTGGGGCGAGCAAACCGACGTGCCTGAATCGGCAGATTGGTACAACTCCACTTTCATCATTGCGTGGGGCTCCAACGTGCCGCAAACGCGCACGCCCGATGCTCACTTCTTCACCGAGGTGCGCTACAAAGGTGCCAAGACGGTCGCTATCACTCCCGACTATGCCGAGATCAGCAAATTGGCCGATCTGTGGATGCATCCCAAGCAAGGCACCGACGCTGCCATCGCTATGGCGATGGGCCACGTGATTCTCAAAGAGTTCTACTTTGACAAGCGCAGTGCTTATTTTGACGACTACGTGCGTCGCTACACCGACATGCCCAACCTGGTGCAACTCGAAGAGCGCACGCTGCCAGATGGTCGCAAGGTCACGGTGCCAGGTCGCTATTTGCGAGCCAGTGATTTCAACGGAAAACTCGGACAAGACAATAACCCCGAGTGGAAAACGGTCGCACTCGATCAGGCCGACCGCATGGTTTTGCCGAACGGTTCAATCGGTTTCCGCTGGGGCGCCGAAGGCCGCAGTGATGCAGGTAAATGGAACCTCGAGGACAAAGAGGCGCGCGGTGGCAATGAAGTCAAGCTCAAACTGAGCTTGATGGAAGGTGAGGGCGCTGACTACGAAGTGGGCGAGGTCGCTTTCCCGTATTTCGGCGGCATCGATACCCCCAACTTCAGCGCCAACAAACAAGCCAGCGCGGTAGACGATGTGCTGGTACGCAAGGTGCCCGTGCGTCGCATCAAACTGGGCAAGGCCGGTGAAGAGCGCTATGCCTTGGTCGCCACGGTGTTCGACTTAACGGCGGCCAACTACGGCGTGGGCCGTGGTCTGCCTGGCGAAGATGCAGCTGCCAGCTACGACGACGATACCCCTTACACACCTGCATGGCAGGAAAAAATCACTGGCGTGAAACGCGATCAAGTGATCGCTGTCGCACGCCAGTTTGCCGACAACGCGGACAAGACACGCGGCAAGTCCATGGTCATCATCGGCGCGGCCATGAACCATTGGTACCACAGTGACATGAACTACCGCGGCATCATCAACATGCTGATGATGTGCGGCTGTATCGGTCAAAGTGGTGGCGGTTGGGCGCACTACGTGGGTCAGGAAAAATTGCGTCCTCAAACTGGCTGGACCGCTTTGGCGTTCGCCTTGGATTGGGTGCGTCCACCCCGCCAAATGAACAGCACCAGCTTCTTCTACGCGCACACCGACCAGTGGCGTTATGAACGACTTGGCGTGGAGGAGATTTTGTCGCCCTTGGCAGACAAAACCAAGTTCGGCGGCAGCATGATCGACTACAACGTGCGTGCTGAACGCATGGGCTGGTTGCCCAGTGCACCGCAACTGCAAACCAACCCGATGCAGGTGGTCAAGGATGCCCAAGCCCAAGGCATGGACCCCAAAGAGTACGCAGTCAAATCGCTCAAAGACGGCAGTCTCAAGATGAGCTGCGAAGACCCAGACCACCCCTTGAACTGGCCGCGCAACATGTTTGTGTGGCGTTCCAATATTTTGGGTTCGTCTGGCAAAGGCCATGAGTATTTCCTCAAGCATCTGCTCGGCACCTCACACGGTGTGCAGGGCAAAGACTTGGGCGCTGAAGAGGCTAAACCCACCGAAGTGATTTGGCACGACAAAGCGCCTGAAGGCAAACTCGACTTGCTGGTCACGTTGGACTTCCGCATGAGCACCACCTGTTTGTATTCAGACATCGTGTTGCCCACCGCCACGTGGTACGAAAAGAACGACCTCAACACCAGCGACATGCACCCCTTCATCCACCCCTTGTCGACAGCGGTGGATCCAGCGTGGCAAAGCAAGAGCGATTGGGAGATCTACAAAGGGTTTGCCAAATCTTTCAGCGAAGTGTGCGTCGGTCATTTGGGTGTCGAAAAAGAGCTGCTGCTTACCCCTCTCATGCACGACACGCCTGCCGAATTGGCGCAAGCGTTTGATGTGCAAGAGTGGAGCAAGGGCGATTGCGATCTGATCCCCGGCGTGACGGCGCCACAGATCAATGTCGTCGAACGCGACTACCCCAACACCTACAAGCGCTTCACCGCATTGGGGTCACTGCTGGAGAAGCATGGCAACGGTGGCAAGGGCATTGGTTGGAACACGGACGACGAAGTGCATCAGCTGGGTGAACTCAATGGCAAGGTTCGCGCCGCTGGCGTGACACAGGGTATGCCAAAGATCGAAACCGACATCGATGCCTGTGAGGTGGTGTTGCAACTCGCGCCTGAGACCAATGGCCATGTCGCCGTGAAGGCTTGGGAGGCGTTGGGCAAGATCACAGGGCGTGACCACACGCATTTGGCCTTGCACCGCGAGGACGAAAAAATTCGTTTCCGCGATATCCAAGCGCAGCCGCGCAAGATCATCAGCTCGCCGACTTGGTCGGGACTTGAGAGCGAAAAGGTGTCGTACAACGCGGGTTATACCAACGTGCACGAATACATCCCATGGCGCACGCTGACGGGTCGTCAACAGTTTTATCTTGACCATCCTTGGATGTTGGCCTTTGGTGAAGGCATGACCACCTACCGTCCACCGGTGGACTTGAAAACTGTGGACGAGATGCTCAATCGCCGTCCCAACGGCAACAAGGAAATCTCACTCAACTTCATCACACCGCACCAGAAGTGGGGCATCCACAGCACCTACAGCGACAACCTGCACATGCTGACGCTGAACCGCGGTGGGCCTGTGATTTGGCTGAGTGAAGATGATGCGAAGAGCGCAGGCATCGTCGACAACGACTGGGTGGAATTGTTTAACAGCAACGGTGCGATTGCCGCCCGTGCTGTGGTGAGTCAACGTGTCAATCGTGGCATGGTGATGATGTACCACGCTCAGGAAAAAACGATCAACACCCCGGGCTCGGAAATCACCGGCATCCGGGGCGGTATTCACAACTCAGTGACGCGCATCGTGACCAAGCCAACCCACATGATTGGTGGCTACGCCCAGTTCAGTTACGGCTTCAACTACTACGGAACCATTGGCACCAACCGCGACGAATTTGTCGTGGTTCGCAAGATGCTCAAGGTCGATTGGTTAGATGACGAAGCGCCTGCAACGGTTCAGGCTTGAAGGAGATACATATGAAAATACGCGCACAAATTGCCATGGTCCTGAACCTGGACAAATGCATCGGTTGCCACACCTGTTCGGTCACGTGTAAAAACGTGTGGACCAGCCGTCCCGGCGTGGAATACGCTTGGTTCAACAACGTCGAGACCAAGCCCGGCATTGGCTACCCCAAAGAGTGGGAAAACCAAGACAAATGGAATGGTGGCTGGACCCGTAAGGCCGATGGTTCGATCGAACCCAAGCAGGGTGGCAAGTGGAAGCTGTTGATGCGCATTTTTGCGAATCCAAACATGCCTCAGATCGACGACTACTACGAACCGTTCACTTATGACTACGAGCACCTGCAAAGTGCACCCGAGTCCAGGGCCACCCCCACGGCACGTCCACGCAGCTTGATCACAGGTCAACGCATGCAGAAGATCGAATGGGGTCCTAACTGGGAAGAGATTCTGGGCGGCGAATTTAGCAAGCGTAGCAAAGACGCCAACCTCGCCAACTTCGACCAAGTCCAAAAAGAGATGGTCGGCCAGTTTGAAAACACCTTCATGATGTATTTGCCACGCCTGTGCGAACACTGTTTGAACCCGACCTGTGTGGCCTCGTGCCCGTCAGGATCGATCTACAAGCGTGAAGACGACGGCATCGTTTTGATCGACCAAGACAAGTGTCGCGGTTGGCGCATGTGCGTGAGCGGCTGCCCTTACAAGAAGATTTATTACAACTGGCAAAGTGGCAAAGCAGAGAAGTGCATCTTCTGCTTTCCACGCATCGAAGCGGGTCAACCCACGGTGTGTTCAGAGACTTGCGTGGGGCGTATCCGCTACCTCGGTGTGGTGCTGTATGACGCAGACCGCATCGCTGAAGCCGCTAGCACGGAGAACGAAAAGGACTTGTACCAAGCCCAGCTCGACATCTTCCTCAACCCGCATGATCCCAAGGTGATTGAGCAAGCACGCTTAGACGGCATCCCCGAGTCTTGGCTCGAAGGTGCGCGCAACAGCCCGGTCTACAAAATGGCGATTGATTG
This sequence comes from Limnohabitans sp. TS-CS-82, assembly GCF_002943475.1. NCBI lineage: Bacteria > Pseudomonadati > Pseudomonadota > Betaproteobacteria > Burkholderiales > Comamonadaceae > Limnohabitans > Limnohabitans sp. TS-CS-82. The sequence continues at coordinate 13,682 of NZ_PTQX01000017.1, forward strand.
GAAAGTCGCGTTGCCACTGCACCCCGAATATCGGACGCTCCCGATGGTTTGGTACGTGCCACCGTTGTCACCCATCACGGCGGCGGCCAATGCCGGCCATGTCGGCATGAACGGCGAGTTGCCTGATGTGTCGCAAATGCGCATCCCCGTCCAGTACTTGGCGAATTTGCTGACAGCTGGCGACATTGCCCCCGTCACCCGTGCCCTCGAACGCATGTTGGCCATGCGCGCCTACCAGCGCGGCAAACATGTGGATGGTGTCGAGAACTATGCCGTGTTGGAGCAAACCGGGTTGACCGTCGCTCAAGTCGAAGAGATGTACCAAATCATGGCCATCGCGAATTACGAAGATCGCTTTGTGATCCCAAGCTCGCACCGTGAATATGCAGAAAACGCCTTTGATGTGCGTGGTGGCTGCGGCTTCTCGTTTGGCAATGGTTGCTCTGATGGGCAGTCCGATGCCAGTTTGTTTGGCGGTGACAAACGCCGCACGATTCCGATTCAACCTGTCGTCTAAATCGAGGTTCCCCATGAAACCCATTCGTTATTCCCTACGCGTGTTGTCGCAGTTGCTGTCGTATCCGGACGCTGAGTTGCGCCAGCAACTCCCCCTGCTGTTGCCGGTGCTCGAAGAAGAGAGCGCGCTTGGCTTGGCCCGTCGCACCGAACTGCAAGCCTTGGTCACGCACCTGTTGCGTCTCGACACATTGGATGCCGAGTCGCGCTACGTCGAGACCTTCGACCGTGGCCGTGCGACTTGTCTGCACTTGTTTGAACATGTGCACGGCGACTCTCGCGACCGTGGTCCGGCCATGATCGATCTCACCAAAACGTATGAGCAATCGGGCTTGCTCCTTGCCCCAGAAGAGTTGCCTGACCATTTGTGCGTGGTGTTGGAGTTCGCTTCAACCCAAACGCCTGAGGTGGCCAAAGCATTCTTGGGTGAAATGGCGCATATCTTGAACGCCATCTTCAGTGCCTTGCTCAAACGTGAAAGCCCCTACGCCGTGGTGGTGGCTGCCGTGCTCGAGCTGGCAGGTCACAAAGCCCAAGCCGTTGCGATAGCCGCGGAAGAGTCACTCGACGACAGCTGGAGCGAGCCCGAAGCCTTTGATGGCTGTAGCACGCGTGGCCAGGCCCGTCCGGGTGATGTCCAACCCATTCATTTCTTGAAAAAGGCATCCAGCCACACGCCGGGAGTTTCAGTATGAGCTACTTTGACCATTTCATTTTTGGCCTCTACCCGTACATTGCACTGAGTGTGTTTTTGCTCGGAAGTCTGATCCGTTTCGACCGCGATCAGTACACATGGAAGAGTGATTCTTCTCAACTCCTGCGCAGCGGTCAGTTGCGTTGGGGTAGCAACTTGTTCCATGTTGGCGTGTTGTTTTTGTTAGGCGGACACAGCGTGGGCATGCTCACGCCCCACTTCATGTATGAACACTTCGTGACTGCTGGCGACAAGCAACTGTTGGCCATGGTTTCTGGCGGTGTGTTTGGCGTGATGGGTTTCATCGGGGTAACGGTGCTGTTGCACCGCCGATTATTTGATGTGCGCATCCGTGTGAACAGCAAGCCGAGCGATATTGTGTTGTTGGTGTTGCTGTGGGTCCAGTTCGCTTTGGGCTTGGCCACGATCCCGCTGTCTGCACAGCATCTGGATGGCGGCATGATGCTCAAGCTCGCTGAATGGGCGCAACGCATCGTCACCTTCCGAGGTGGTGCGGTGGAGTTGTTGTCTGAAGCCAGTTGGATCTTCAAGGCGCACATGTTCTTGGGCATGAGCATCTTCTTCATCTTCCCGTTCACGCGGCTGGTGCACGTCTGGAGTGGCTTTGGTACCTTAGCCTATGTTGTGCGTCCGTACCAGTTGGTGCGCAGCCGTCGTATGGGCATGACGCCCCGCGTGCCATTCAGCCGTCGTTGAAATTTCGCACCCCACACATTCAGGACTCCACCATGACGATCCATACTTCCCATGAGAACCAGAGCAACACGTCAGAGGGCTGCGGCAGTGGCTCTTGCGGTTGTCAGAGCGTTGATGCTGCCGCGATCGCGATCGCCAGCATCAATGGCATTGCTTTGCAAGCGCCCGGCGAAAGCGTGGATCACGAAACCTTACGTGAGCGGGCCTATTCCGAATTGTTGCGTCAAGAGGCGGTCAGGCTCGGGCATTTGCCACCGTACACGGGCTTGATGGCGCCGACGTTGTTGGCTCAACAGCAAGACATCGTGGACCGTATGCTTGAGACCGAAGTCGTCTCGCCGCAACCCACACAAGAAGAAGCCAAACGGTATTACGAGGCACATCAGGCCCAGTTCACCGTGGGTCAGGAACGCTTGGTACGCCACATTTTGTTTGCCGTCACACCAGGTGTGAATGTGCAAGCGTTGGCACAACGCGCAGAGTCTGCCTTGCTTGAGTTATCGCACAAAGACGTGGCCCCTGAGCGCTTTGCCCAGTTGGCTGGCGAGTTGTCAAATTGCCCGACGGGCGCGCAAGGCGGCGCTCTCGGTTGGCTGACCCCTAACGACTGTGCGCCAGAGTTCGCCAAAGAACTGTTCTACCTGCAAGAGTCCAGCCAAGGGACCGGTCTGCGCCCCCGCTTGGTGCACACACGGTTTGGTTTCCATCTTGTCGATGTGCTCGATGTGAACCTAGGGCATCTGCCAGACTTTGAAACCCTGAAGGCGCAAATTGCATCCCGTTTGCAATGGCAGTCCCGCGCCACCGCGCTGGGGCAATACATGCGTCGCTTGGTGGGCTTGGCGCATGTCACAGGGATTGAGCTGGATGGGGACGCCTCGTCCTTGGTGCAATGATGCCACCCGCGCCGCCGGAGTCTTCTGATGAGCTGCTGCATCGCTTGCAGCGTTTTCACGCGGACTATTTCCCGTTGCACCAACAACGGTTTCAGGACTTGGTGGCGCAAGGACAGCATCCCAAAACTTTGTTCATCGGCTGCTCTGATTCCCGGCTGGTGCCCTATCTGCTGACAGGGGCAGGGCCTGGTGAGTTGTTCATCGTGCGCAATGTCGGTGCATTGGTCCCGCCCTATGACGGCTCGCATGGTCTACACGGCACCATGGCAGGGATTGAGTTTGCTGTCCTCATGCTGCACGTGAAAAGTATCATTGTGTGCGGCCACAGCCACTGTGGCGCCATACGCACAGCCTACGAGGGTGCCCCCGAAGAAGCCAAAGCATTGCAAAACTGGTTGCGCTTGGTGGATGAAGCCTTGTTACCTGTGCAACCTTGCCCTGAGGCGCTCTTGCGCACAGAGCAACGGTCGGTGGTGTTGCAGCTGGAGCGGCTGATGGACTACCCGATGGTCAGGCGCGAGGTCGAGGCAGGGAGCTTGAAGCTGCACGGTTGGCACTATGTGATTGAAGAGGGTGAGGTCCATGTGTTCGACGTACAGCGCGGCGACTTTGTGCCCGCATCGCGTTCGACTCACAGCGGAACGGGTCCTTTTACGCCTCATGTGGAGCATTTGAATGAGTGATGTCGAGAAAGAGAATCAGCTGCTCATGGTGAGCCAAGTGATGGCCACGCGACAAACCATCTTGCCAAAACGGCTCATCGAGCCAGGGCCGAGTGCTGTAGAAATAGAAAAATTGTTTTTGGCCGCGTCGACGGCACCAGACCACGACCTCATCAATCCTTGGCGATTCTTGGTTATCCCTGCGCACAAAAGAGAAGACTTGGGTGAGCTGTTCGTGCAAGCGCTCAGTGAGCGCGATCCAAGCGCGACCGATGAACAACTTGAACAAGCCCGCGACAAGGCGCGACGCTCGCCCTTGCTGATGGTGTTGATCGTGGATGCGGCTAAAGGCGACCCAGAGATTGACATGCATGAGCGTGTGTTGAGTGCCGGGTGCGCGGTGCAAAACTTCATGCTGCTGGCCAACGCCATGGGCTACGGCACGGGCCTGACGAGCGGTAAGGCGCTCAAGGCCCAATCGTTCCGATCGGGTTTGCAGCTGAAACGCTCTGAGCATGCGATTTGTTTTTTAAATGTCGGAACCGTGAGCTCGCGCAAGCCTTTCAAGCCACGGCCGGAGGTTCAGCAATTCGTTCAAGTTTGGAGAGATTGACCATGGTTCATTCAGTTGCGGTGGGGGGGGGGCTACCTGGGCATCGATCCCCCAGCGTTGGTTTTGAAGCACCGTTTGAGATGCTCAGCGCTTGCCACGAACGTGTGGAACGCATGTTGGCTTTGCTCGTCAAACTCCGACACCATTTGTCAGAAAACGGCTGGGACACCCACGCATCTAAGGCGGCCACCGACGTCATTCGTTATTTTGATATCGCGGCTCCGCATCACCACTTGGACGAGGAGATGCATGTGTTCCCGGCCGTCCTAGCGCTGCATGACACTACGCTAGATGCTTTGGTGCTTCGACTCAAGCAAGACCATATTGAAATGGAAAAGAGCTGGATCGTTGTGAAGCAATTGCTGGTGTCGGTGGTGAATGCTGATGTCAACTCTTGGGTCGCGTTCAACGATGCCGATAACGGCGCACTAGACTCCTTTGCTGCGGCCTACAACGAACACATCAACCAAGAAGAGTGGGATGTTTATCCCGCGGCCAAGCTTGCGTCTAGCAACGATCAATTAGATGCCATGTCGCATGAAATGATGCGCAGGCGAGGGCATTCTTCAGTCGCTTCCAACCATGGAATCGTCCCATCGCGACTGGGTAAACACAGCTCGCAGATTCGCTGAGGTGCTTGCGCGGTTTCATGCATTGGATATTGTTCGCGCTGAAGGACTGAAAGCTGCCATAGCAGAGCTTCAAGAAGCCTTAGATGAGCGACTTCGGACGTGGGTGTTGAATTGCTCCAATAGTGAGCCACCCCGGGTCAGATTTGGATGCAACTCAACAAGCCAGGGGACCTGCGACGCTCGCAAAATTGGATTGGTGGGACGCGTCCCGGCAACGCTGTTTTTGTTCCACCTCCTGCTTCGAGAGTTCCAGGGCTACTCAGTGACTTGGAAAAATTTATCCATGATCACTCGGTCGGCGGCCCTGCCGTGCAGGGCGAAGAGGGGACATTGCCTGTATTGGTCGTGATTGCATTGGTGCACGCACAGTTCGAAACGATTCACCCATTCTTGGATGGAAACGGACGAATTGGACGGCTGTTGATTTCTGCGTTGTTCGAGGACATGGGCGTATTGCCTGAACCGCTGATGTACGTGAGTGGCTACTTAAAACAGCATCAGATGGAGTACTACCGACTGCTGTCCGGTGTTCGCAACGACGGGGACTGGGAGTCGTGGATTGCGTTTTTCCTTGAAGGTGTGTGCGTTGCTGCAACCGATGCGGAGAAAAGCATTGTTCAGATTGCCAGTTTGGTAACGGCTGACCGTCGCAAGTTGCTTGATTCGCCCAAAGTCAATGCGGCAGCGTATAGGCTGTTTGAGTTGTTGCCGATGATGCCAAGATTTACGGTCGAGAGGGTTCGCAAGGTACTGGAAACAACTTTTCCGACAGCCAACGCGGCGGTCAAAACTCTGGAAGAGTTGGGACTCATTGGTGAGACAACGGGGAATAAAAAGAACCGGAGTTTCAGCTACTCGGCCTATATCACCTTGTTGTCTCAGTGAGTTTCGCGCCGCAGGGGAGCCTAGAAGTCGTATGGCACTGGGTTGGTACAAAAAAATGTGGACGCGGGTTCAAATCCAAACCGCTCATTCACGCTCTAGTACCACCCAGCATGATTGAGTGTGAATAGAAAGTTGCAAAGTCGTCAACCATCCACCACCATACACAAGGGCTCGGAAAATCTCCGAGCCCTTTTTCTTTGCTTCAAAGCCCTGTATTTGAAACTACAAGTTGTGCAAGGGAAGTGCAGTTTTGTAGCGCACCTGCTTGAGCGCAAAACTGGATCGAATCTTTTCAACCTGCGCGATCGGTGAGAGCTGTTCAAGGATGAAGCTCTCTAAGGCGGGCATGTCAGGAACTGCCACGCGCAAGAGGTAATCCTCATCCCCGGTCATCAAGTAGCACTCCATCACCTCATCGCGCAAGGTGATGCGCTCTTCAAACTCTTGAAGTGCCTGGCGACTTTGTTGCTTGAGGCTGATCGAGATAAACACGTTCAGATGCAGCCCTAAATGCTTGGCTTCAAGCAAGGCGACGTATTGCCGGATCAGGCCGCGTTCCTCCAACGCCCGCACACGGGCTAAGCAAGGCGACGGCGATAAATGAACCCGACGGGCAAGCTCGACGTTGGACAGACTTGAATCGGCCTGAAGCTCTTCAAGAATCTTTAAATCGGTGGCGTCAAAGTTTTTTGTGCTTTGATTCATTGCTTATTCAAAATTAAATGCCATATAAATTCGAATAATGCATGAATTCAACATCAACTGCCATGGCGTATTCCCTACAGTCTTCGCACGAGGAGACATTTGGAATGAACGACATGACCGAGCCACACCATTTCACACCATCAGCAGACATAGACAGCGATCCATCAGAAACCCAAGAGTGGCGTGATGCGTTGTTGTCACTTGCCACAAACGAGGGGCCTGTTCGCGTTCGACACATTCTTGATGAGTTGGTTCGCTTTGCCCGTACGAAAGGCATCGGTTGGCAGCCTGAGTTGAACACGCCCTACATCAACACCATCGGTGTAGATGCACAACCGACGTTTCCGGGCGATCTGGCTGTGGAAGAGCGTCTTGCTTCGCTCATGCGTTGGAACGCGCTGGCGATGGTGGTGCGTGCCAACCAAGCCTATGGTGAACTCGGTGGCCACATCGCCAGCTACGCGAGTGCCGCTGATTTGTTTGAGATGGGATTCAACCATTTCTTTCATGCACGCAATGAAACGCACCGCGGCGATTTGGTGTTTTTCCAACCCCACAGCGCACCCGGTGTGTATGCCCGTGCATTTCTTGAAGGCCGTTTGAGCGAAGCTGACTTGCTGCATTACCGCCAAGAAATCACAGCACCTGCCAGCGGTGCGCGCGGTCTGTCCAGCTACCCGCATCCATGGTTGATGCCCGACTTTTGGCAGTTCCCCACCGGCTCGATGGGCATTGGTCCGATCAGCTCGATCTATCACGCACGCTTCATGCGCTATCTCACACATCGTGAATTGCTGGACTGTGACACCCGCAAAGTCTGGGGCGTGTTTGGCGATGGCGAGATGGATGAACCGGAGAGCATGAGCGCGCTCACGCTTGCCGCCCGCGAAAAACTCGACAACTTGGTGTGGGTGGTCAACTGCAACCTGCAACGTTTAGACGGCCCTGTGCGCGGCAACGGCCGCATCATCGACGAGTTGGAAAAACTCTTTGCAGGTGCGGGCTGGAACGTCATCAAGTTGGTGTGGGGCAGCGACTGGGATGGTTTGTTTGCGCGCGACACGACAGGCGCCTTGGCGCGTGCATTTGCACAAACCGTGGACGGTCAAATGCAAACTTTCGCGGCCAAGGACGGCCGCTTCAACCGCGACAACTTCTTTGGCCAGAACGAGGAACTCGCTCGCTTGGTAGAGGGCATGACAGATGAACAAATCGATAACCTCAAACGAGGCGGTCACGACTTGGTCAAGATTCACGCGGCTTACGCAGCGGCTGCGGCCCATACAGGTCAGCCGACCGTGATCTTGGCGCAGACCAAGAAAGGCTATGGCATGGGTTCTGCGGGGCAAGGCAAGATGACCACCCACAGCCAAAAGAAATTTGATGAGACCGACTTGATCGAGTTCCGCAACCGATTCAACCTGCCTCTGAGCGACGAACAAGCGAAGGGTCTGGCGTTTTTCAAACCCGCAGAAGACAGCGCGGAGATGCGTTACCTGCGTGAACACCGAAGCGCATTGGGCGGGGCCATGCCCAAACGCGAAACCGCTTGCGATGTGGTGCCTGTCCCCGCAATAGACAGCTACGCGCAGTTCGCCCTCAAGGCGGATGGCAAGGAGATGAGCACCACCATGGCGTTTGTTCGCATGCTTGGCACGTTACTGAAAGACCCCACATTAGGCCCACGCATCGTGCCCATCGTCGCTGACGAAGCGCGCACTTTTGGTATGGCCAATTTGTTCAAACAAGTTGGTATTTACAGCAGCGTCGGTCAGCGCTATGCGCCTGAAGACATCGGCTCTGTGCTCTCTTACCGCGAAGCCTTAGAAGGACAAATTTTGGAAGAAGGCATCAGCGAAGCCGGTGCAATTGCCAGTTGGACGGCAGCAGCCACCAGCTACAGCGTGCACGGCATGGCCATGCTGCCGTTTTACATTTATTACTCCATGTTCGGCTTCCAACGCGTGGGTGATGCGATATGGGCAGCTGCCGATCAGCGCGCCAGAGGCTTCTTGTTGGGTGCAACTTCAGGCCGCACCACCTTGGCGGGCGAGGGCCTGCAACACCAAGATGGCAGCAGTCACTTGGTAGCTGCCACCATCCCCAACTGCAAGGCCTATGACCCAGCCTTTGCAGGTGAACTGGCGGTGATCGTTGACGCGGGCATGCGTGAGATGTTGGTGGAGCAGCAAGACGTTTTCTATTACGTCACGCTCATGAACGAAAACTATGCCAACCCCGATTTGCCAGAAGGCGCAGCCGAGGGGGTATTACGCGGCGGCTACCACTTTGGCAGCTATGGACCTAAGGCGGGGCAACGTGTGACCTTGCTGGGCTCGGGCGCCATCTTCACTGAAGTGGTGCTGGCCGCGCAGCAACTTGCTGAGCGAGGCATCGGGGTGGATGTTTACAGCATCACCAGTTGGAGCGAGTTGGCCCGAGATGGCATGGCGCACGAGAGCGATGGCGATACGCCTTACTTGGCCCAACTTCTCAGCCACAGTTCAGGCCCAATCGTGGCTGCGACCGACTACGTGCGAGCAGTGCCTGAGAGTGTTCGCGCTTATGTGCCTGCAGGACGCACGTACCGTACTTTAGGCACAGATGGTTTTGGGCGTAGTGACACGCGCGCGGTGCTGCGTTCGTTTTTTAATGTGGATGCTGAAAGCATCCTGGCTCGCGCATTGGCTGAGTTAGATGCGAGTGTCTGAGCCCTTTTGACAACGATTAAGCCAATTCGCTCATCCAATAATCCGAGCCGCGTGCGAACGCTTGTTCAGTTAAAAAATCACAGCATGCTCTGATGCGCGCTAGGTTGTGGGTGTCAGGGTGTGTGATGAGCCAGTACGCACGTGTCAGATGAATCTCCGTCGGCAAAACACGTGTCAGCACAGGTGACTGTCGTGCCATGAAGTGAGGCAAAACACCCAGTCCAGCACCGCCCTCAATCGCCGTCAATTGGCTGATGACGTTGGAGATGTGTAGCTTTGGTTGGATGTTGCGGTCCACCATGGGTAAGTAATCCAGCTCCGAAGTCCACATCAGATCCTCGACATACCCGATCCAACCGTGTGCGAGCAGATCTTGTCGCGTGGTAATCGGTGCGTGCGACGCCAAGTAGTTGCGGCTGGCGTAAACGCCCAATCCAAAGTCAATGAGTTTGCGTGCATAGACGCGACCTTGGTTGGGTCTAGCCATGCTGATGGCAATATCGGCTTCGCGCTTGGACAGGCTAAATGACCGTGGGTTGGCCACCAGTTCAATGTTCAGGTCTGGATGTTTGTGGCTCAGATGTGCAAGCTGCGGGGCGAGGAAATAGGTACCAAATCCCTCGGGCGTCCCCATCCTCACGTTGCCTGTTAATTTCGATGTGTCCGCGTGTAGTCGTGCACCCATGCGAACCGTCAGAGACTCGATTTCTTCCGCATCACCCAGCAATGCTTCGCCCTCTGGTGTCAGGGCAAATCCCTCCGGTCGTCGCTCAAACAGCTTGACGTGCATCGCGTCTTCGAGTGCGCTGATGCGACGACTCAGTGTCGAGTGGTCAACCCCCATGCGGCGTGCGGCAACGGTGAGTCGACCCGCACGCGCCATGGCGAGAAAGGATTGCAAGTTGTTCCAGTCAAAGTTGCTCATGTGAATTTGTGCACAGACAGGTTGAGAGAATACATATTCTCGTGCAAAAAAATGTGATGTATCTTCGCGCTCAGTTGTTCAAAGCGTAGAAAAACCAAAGGAGATAGGCATGTCGTTGATTCAAAAACTCAAGAAACGCGCGGCTGAGAGCCGCCCCGTGCGCGTGGCGGTCATTGGTGCTGGCAAGTTCGGCTCGATGTACCTGTCACAGGCACCGCGCACCCCTGGTATCCATTTGGTCGCTGTCGCTGACCTGTCGCCCGACCGGGCGCGTGCTTCGCTGGCGCGTGTGGGCTGGGAGTCTCCTCGCTTCGCGGCCACCTCGCTGGCGCAAGCTGCCAAAGACGGCAGCACATTCATCACAGACGATGCGCCTTCGGTCATTGCCAGCGACTATGTGGACATCGTCATTGACGCCACGGGTAGTCCTGCCGCTGGCATTGCGCACGCTTTGTTGTGCTGTGAGCATCGCAAGCACATCATCATGGTGAACGTGGAAGCCGATGTGTTGGCTGGGCCGTTGTTGGCACGTCGCGCCAAAGAGGCAGGCATCATTTATTCGATGGCCTCTGGCGATCAGCCTGCCTTGATTGCAGAAATGGTGGACTGGGCACGCACCATTGGCATGGAGGTGGTGTGCGCTGGCAAGGGCACCAAATACCTGCCCATCTACCACCAGAGCACCCCCGATACCGTCTGGGGCCACTACGGCTTCAATGCAGATCAGGTGGCGGGCGGGGACTTCAATGCGCAGATGTTCAACAGTTTCTTGGACGGCACCAAGTCCGCGCTTGAAATGGCAGCGGTTGCCAATGGCTGCGAGCTGACGCCCCCCAAAGATGGTTTGTACTTTCCGCCTTGTGGTGTTGATGATTTGCCGCACATCCTGCGTCCGCGTTCTGACGGTGGCATCTTGGCGCAAAAGGGCATGGTGGAAGTGGTGTCCTCAATTGAGCGAGATGGTCGCCCCGTTTTCCGTGATTTGCGTTGGGGCGTGTATGCGGTCTTTGAAGCGCCGAGCAAATATGTGATGGATTGCTTCCAGCAATACGGCCTCAAAACCGATTCGACGGGGAAGTACGCGGCGATGTACAAGCCCTATCACCTGATCGGTTTAGAGCTGGGCATCTCAGTGGCGAGCATCGCTGTGCGTCAAGAGGCAACGGGCGCAACCGGTGAGTGGCGCGGCGATGTCGGCGCGACAGCCAAACGTGCGCTTAAAAAGGGCGAAAAGCTGGATGGTGAAGGCGGCTTCACGGTCTACGGCAAGTTGATGCAAACCGAGGACTCTTTGCGACTGAATGCCTTGCCGATTGGCTTGGCGCACAACATGACTCTCAAGCGCGACATTGCGGCTGGCGAAGTCGTGACCTGGAATGACGTGGCGTTTGACGCGACCCAACAGGCCGTGGCTTTTAGACGCGAACAAGAGGCTGTGTTTCGCAAGGAAATGAAAGCGTGACCTTTCTGAAGTGACCAACAACCGCCTTCAGTGACGATCTATCCCAGCTCGTTTGGGGTTTTGGAAGCGGGTACATTGGTTTCATACGTTAGAGCTGCGCACCACCTTTGGTGCTCGCTGGTAAGACACATTCAAGGAATAACCATGCCCCGTTTTGCTGCCAACCTGACCATGATGTATTCGGATCTGCCTTTTCTCGAACGTTTCGAGGCCGCAGCGAAGGATGGTTTCAATGCTGTGGAATATCTTTTTCCTTATGCCTATCCCGCTGTTGAATTGGCAGCACGCCTGAAAGGCAACGGCCTGCAGCAAGTGCTTTTCAATACCCCGCCTGGTGGCATGACCTCAGATGATGCGCAGCGTTGTTGGGAGTCGGGAGATCGTGGCACAGCATGTCTACCCGGACGTGAGGCTGAGTTTCAGGCTGGTTTGTCGCTGGCGCTGGCTTATGCGGAGGTGTTGGACTGTCCTCGCATCCACGCCATGGTTGGTGTACGCCCCGCAGATTTGAGTGCAACGCAGGCAGACCAAACGCTCATTGGCAACCTCAAGTGGGCCAGCGAACAAGCTGCCAAAGTGGGTTGCGACTTGATGATCGAGCCCATCAATTCACGCAGCATTCCTGGCTTTCATTTGCAACGCCAAGACCATGCGCATGCCATTCTTGATTCGGTGAACGCGCCGAACTTAAAAGTTCAGATGGATCTTTTCCATTGCCAAATCGTTGAAGGCGACCTTTCAACCAAGATCAGTCAATATCTGCCCACAGCTCGGGTGGGACATTTTCAGATCGCGGATGCACCTAGCCGTCACGAGCCAGGTACAGGCGAAGTCAACTGGGCTCATGTGTTCGCGCTGATTGATCGCATCAGCCTTGACACCAATTGGAATGGCTGGATTGGTTGTGAATACATACCAGCCGACACAAGCAGTGGCGGGACTTCGCGTGGTCTTGACTGGCTGCTCAAATCAACGGCCTGAGGGCTTGCGCGGTTTGTTGCAGCAAAGGCAGCCAGCGCGTTGCTAAATCTGGTGCGTTGGGGGCTGCGCCTGAACGCACCAAGTTCAGCGCAGCCACCGTGTCGCCACGCTGATTGCGCAGCGGTACAGCCAAAGCGTCAACCCCTAATTCATGCTCTTGTGTCGCCAAGCAGTAATCTTGCTTGGCGATGCGCTTGAGTTTTTGTTTCAAGTCTTTCACCTGTGTGGCCGTGTGCGCCGTTAAGCGGCTCAATGGATTGATCTCTAGCCATGCTTTCATCTCTGGCGGTGTCAAGTTGGCCAGCAACACTTGACCCGTCGATGTGGCATGCGCGGGCAAGCGTGTGCCCACATGCAGGCCGTAGGCCAGTACGTTATGGCTGGCTTTGATGGACAAGTCTGGTCCTTGCCAAATACCTCTTGCCACGATGATCACCGCATCGTTTTGCAGCACCGCGACAGAGCACGACAGTTGCGTGGCCAAGCTCAGCTGATGCAAGGTGGGCTGAACCGCGCGCGGCAATCGAGCACCTGACAAATAACTCCCCGCAAACCCCAGCACTTTGGCGGACAACCAGTAATACTGACCATCGGTTTCCAAATATCCCAAGTGGGTGAGTGTGAGCAGATGCCTGCGTGCGGTTGCACGGGTCAGGCCGGTGCGTTGTGCTGTGAGCGTCGCGTTGAGGCGTTGGCGCTCGGTGTCAAAACTTTCTAACACGGCCATGCCACGGGCCATGCCTTCAATCCAGTCAGCTTTGTTCATGGTGCTTCGTTGTGGGTAGGTTGCGCGATGATCGTGCAATCATTCTAATCACCGCGCATGATTGCCTGTTGGACTTTGCGTTAAATCAAATACGCCTTTAATCTCACGGCACTTCTAAACACACAAGGATTTGAGACATGCGTACACAAGTGGTGATTGTGGGTGCGGGCCCTTCGGGTTTGTTGTTGGGGCAACTGCTGCACAAGGCGGGCGTGGATGCCATCATTTTGGAACGTCAAAGCCCAGACTACGTGCTGGGCCGCATCCGTGCGGGCGTGCTGGAGCAAGTGACCTTGGACGTGTTGGCTCAGGCGGGCGTTGACCAACGCATGAACAAAGAAGGCTTGGAGCATACCGGCTTTGATTTGCTGTTCAAAGGCGAGCGTCACCGCATCGATTTGGCCGGCCTCACAGGTGGTCAAAAAGTGATGGTCTACGGCCAAACCGAAGTCACCCGCGATTTGATGGATGCACGCCAAGCGGCTGGCTTGACCTCGATCTACGAAGCCGACGATGTGCAGATCCACGACTTTGACAGCGACCACCCCAGCGTCAGCTACAGCAAGGACGGCAAAAGCCACACCATCTCGTGTGACTTCATTGCGGGTTGCGATGGCTTCCACGGTGTGTGCCGTGCCAGCGTGCCGCGCAAGTCGATTCAAGAGTTTGAAAAGGTGTATCCCTTCGGTTGGTTGGGTGTGTTGTCCGACACACCACCTGTGCACGAAGAATTGATTTACGCCAACAGCCCCCGTGGCTTTGCCCTGTGTTCACAGCGCAGCCTCACACGCAGCCGTTACTACTTGCAAGTGCCGCTGACCGACAAAGTGGAGCAGTGGAGTGACGACGCGTTCTGGGGTGAGTTGCGTAACCGCTTGGACCCCGAAGCGCGCGACAACTTGGTGACTGGCCCAAGCATTGAAAAAAGCATTGCCCCTTTGCGCAGCTTTGTGACTGAGCCCATGCGCTTTGGTACGTTGTTCTTGGCAGGGGACGCCGCCCACATCGTGCCACCGACAGGTGCAAAAGGTTTGAACTTAGCCGCTACTGATGTGAAGTATTTGTCAGATGCACTGATTGAGGCGTGCATCGAAAAATCACACGCAGGCATTGACCATTACTCCACCCGTTGTTTGGCGCGCATCTGGCGTGCAGAGCGCTTCTCTTGGTGGTTCACCAGCTTGATGCACCGCTTCCCAGATCAAGGTGAGATTGGTCAGAAGTTCCAAGAGGCTGAGTTGGATTACCTCATCCACAGCGAGTCAGGTTCGCGCACGGTGGCTGAAAACTATGTGGGCTTGCCACTGAATTTTGGCGAATAAGCTCAGCAGAGCCCCAATGAAAAAGCCTGATGGTTGACCCATCAGGCTTTTTTTCAGTTCAAGAACTGTTGTGTGACCTTACTTCGCTGGCAACATGTGTTGCGCGAAAAACGTCTTCAGTTCATGGCGTGCACTGAGCGGGAAGATGCCTGCCACATACTGATCTGGGCGCACGATGACGATGGCGCCGTCCTGATGGATTTCGCGATCACGGAAGATGTCGCGCCCATGGCCTGATGCAAAGATCTGATTCACATCGACAAGACCAAACGGTGTTTTGATGGGCTTGAACACCGCAGGCACATCGCCTGGCTCCACCTGGGTGTAGTCTTGTTGGTAGATCACCTTGGTGTCGAAAATAGCATCTGTGTCGCTGTTGTGCGGTGTGTACTTGACGCGAGGTGACTCTGCGTCGTTCAGCCACCATTGTGCGAAGTCGGCTGTGGGCGTGCCTGAGTTTGCCGGTGCTGCGCCATCTGCAAACACATACACACGCCAGCGGCCATCGGCCTCATGCAAGTGGCCCAGGTGGCGCCAACGGTTGTCAGCGCGTCGCATCACCTCGGTGGATTTGAAACGTTTGCCAATCGGAAAACCTGTTGCCAAATGTTGGTGCTCAAGGCCTGCAACGATCTGGTTCTTGGGGTACTGCGTCATGAATCCCATGGGGAACTCAATCGTTTTCTCGTACCAACGCGCCAAGTCTTGCGGGTCATTCCATTCTTCGACAGGGCGGGCCATGAGTGTGGACCACTCTTTGTCGAAGTTGATGAGGTCTTGTGCAATCACGCGACGCTCGGACGAATACGTGTCGAGCAGTGATGCAGGTGCACGGCCTTCAAGCACCGCCGCGAGTTTCCAAGACAGGTTCCAGCCGTCTTGAATTGACACGTTCATGCCTTGGCCAGCTTTGGCCGAGTGTGTGTGACACGCATCGCCCATGATGAACGCGCGAGGATGTTGCTGACCGATGCGATCCGCAGGGACATTGTCAAAGCCTGTGGTCACGCGATGCGCCACTTCGTAGACCGACCACCAAGCAATGCTCTTCACATCCAAGGTGTAGGGATGCAAGATGGCATTGGCGCGACGGATGATTTCATCAAGACTGGTTTTGCGAATTTCACCCGCGTCGTTCTCATCAAGATTGCCGAGATCAACGTACAAGCGTGAGAGGTAGCCACCTTCACGAGGGATCAACAGGATGTTGCCTGAGCTGTGTGACTGAATAGAACACTTGACCTGAAAGTCTGGGAAGTCTGTGTTGCACAGCACGTCGATCACGCCCCAGGCATGCAGTGAGGCATCGCCTTCTAGCTTGTGCCCGAGTGCGGTGCGCACGTTGCTGCGTGCACCATCGCCGCCCACCAAATATTTGGCACGCACGGTGCGTACTTCGCCTTGGCGTGGGCCTGCGATGTATTTGATGCGAGCCGCCACTGGGTAGTCATGGCTCTCGTCAATTTCTAAGTCGACAAATTCAACGCCGTAATCGGGCAGAACCTTGCCCGGGGCTTGTTCTGCATAACCCAAGAAGTAATCTAAGACACGTGATTGGTTCACATAGATATGTGGAAACTCACTCACGCCATGGGCGTCATCGGGTACGCGCGAGACGCGCACAATGTTTTCGGGGTTCTTCTCATCGGGCTTCCAAAAACACATCTCGACGTTGCGGTAGGCCTCATCCACGATGGCATTGGCAAAGCCAAATGCTTGGAAGGTTTCGACTGATCGGGCCTGAATGCCGTCCGCTTGTCCTTGTGTCAAACGGCCTTCGCGTCGCTCGATGGCGCGCACGTTGATGCTGGGGAAATGGGCGAGCTGTGCCGCAACGGTCACGGCGGCGGGGCCTGTGCCAACGATGAGCACATCCATCTCATCAGGAATCTCTGTTGGGCGGTTGATGCCGTGGCCGGCGGCCGGTTTGATGCGGGGGTTTTCTGAAACGTAACCGCGATGGTGGAATTGCATGAGTGGTCTCCTTTGTCTCTATAATTGCAACATAATGTCAAATATAGAGATAGTCTAACCGAGGCATGACATTCAACGCAAGCATTCAATGGGTGACCTGATGACAAAACTACAAACCGTGAATTCCCGTGAGTCCAAAGCAGATGGCGGCTCTCAGACCTTGGCGCGAGGTCTGACTGCGCTAGAAATCATTGGCAGCGTGCCTGAGCCCATCAGCGTTGCGGCGCTGTCGCAGCAGTTGAACATCCACCGCTCCATGGGCTACCGCCTTGTCAAGACGTTGGAACAGAGTGGCTTTGTCGAACGCGATGTGTCGGGTGGACTCATCGTCGGTTCTAAGCTGGCCATCCTTGCGCGTGGCGTTGCCAAAGACTTGCGTTCGGCAGCAGCCCCTGAACTCGCAGCCATTGCCGAGGCGTTGGAGATGACTGCTTTTTTGGTGGCCTATGACGGTGAATTCGCCGTGACGTTGAGCAGTGCAGAACCTAAAAACTTAGAGACAACCTTGGGCAAGAAGCCAGGTAGTCGGCATGCCGTGGGGCAGGGCGCTCCGGGTAAGGTGATTCAGTCGCTGTTAAAGCCCAAAAAATTCCCACCGCAATCCTTTGAGGTGAGTGAAAACGAGGTGATCCATGGCATTGCGTCCATTGCGGCGCCCCTGCATCTCTCCAGTGGTCAGCCCGCTGCGATTGCGGTGCTTTACATACCGCACAAGGTGAACGTGGCCAAGGTGGCCAAGGCGCTCACGGCGGCAGCGAATCGCATTTGCGCGGTGATGGGCTAACCGTCAGTCGCCGATTTCTTCGTGGCTGTCGAGGTTTTGCAGCAAGGTGTCGAGCGTGTCATACACCTGCTGCAATTGCTTGACGCCCACTTTCTTTTCAAGCTCTAGGTATTCGCGCTCGATGATGGGGGCGATGCTTTTGCCCAGCTTTTTCGTGGCTGCTGTGACGGTCACTTTGACGCGTCGCTGATCGTGTTCCATGCGTTCACGTTTGATCAACCCAGCTTCTTCCATGCGCATCAGCACCCCGGCAATGCTGGGGCTGGAAATCAAGCAACGCTCGCACAACTGACGCGGCTCCAAGCCATCTTCGTCCAGCAGCACACGCAGAATTCGCCACTGCTGCTCGGTCACGCCGTGCTGATTCAGCACAGGTCGAAAACGGCTCATCAAGGCTTCCCTTGATTGCAGGAGGAGGTGGGGCAAATTCTTATGCCGAAGCGGGCTTTTCATAGGTTTAAATCAGGTTGACCGAGCGAACTGTACCGAATTCAAGACGAGCCTGAGGATTGGGCGGAAGGCAATCTAGGGATAACACTGATGAAAAAATCATCCAAGTTGGATTGACTTACTAATAAGTGAGTGTTTAAATTACGTACATGTTAGCAAAATGCATCACCTCAAAGAATTGACCATGTCGAATATTTTTCAAATGCCCCACGGGGGCACTGTGTACGGCACATTGTTGAACCATCGCGAAGCCTTGGCGGCTTTGGGTGATCAGGTGAATGTGGCGCCCTACAAGGCGCCACCCAAGGCACCGATTCTGTATATCAAGCCACGCAATACCTGGGCCCAAAGTGGCGATGCGGTGGTGGTGCCATCGGATGCGCCCGAGCTGCAAATGGGGGCAACGTTGGGGTTGGTCATTGGCCGCGTGGCTTCTAAGGTCAGCGTTGCGGATGCGTTGAACCACGTGGCTGGCTATGTGGTGTTGAACGACATCAGCGTGCCGCATGACTCGTTTTATCGCCCCTCCATGCGCTTCAAATGCCGTGATGGTTTTTGCCCCATGGGTGCCTATGTGCCGCGTGCGGCGGTGGCCAACCCTGACGCACTCGCCATGACCGTGGCGATTGATGGCGTGGTGGTGCAACACACGCACACGGGTGATCGCATCCGTTCGGTGGCTCAGTTACTCGCGGACGTCACAGAATTCATGACCTTGCATCCGGGTGACATTCTCAGCATTGGCATCTCTGCCAATGCACCCCTCGCACATGCGGGGCAACGCGTGACCGTCAGCATCGCTGGCGTGGGTCAAATTGAAAATACATTGGTCGCGGAGGAGTTGGTATGAATCGCGCAAAAGTAGCTTATGGCGGCGCCATTCATGAAGCCTACGAGCACCCTGCAGGTTTGAAGTTGGCCGATGGCCGCGTGGTCGCTGAAGACGCGGTGGTTTGGTTGCCGCCTTTTGAGGTGGGCACCATCATCGCTTTGGGCTTGAACTATGCAGACCATGTGAAAGAACTCTCCAAAGAGTTGACGGTCACCGCCAAAGACGAACCGCTGGCGTTTCTCAAAGGTCGCAGCTCTTTGATTGGCCATCGTGCGCAAACCCGTCGCCCTGAAGGCATTGCCTTCATGCACTACGAGTGCGAGCTGGCCGTCGTCATTGGTAAAACGGCCAAGAACGTCAAACGTGCAGACGCGATGCAATACGTCGCAGGCTACACCGTGGCCAATGACTATGCGATCCGCGACTACTTAGAGAACTACTACCGTCCCAACTTGCGCGTGAAAAACCGCGATGGCGGCACGGTGTTGGGGCCTTGGTTTGTGGATGCCGCAGATGTGGCTGATCCACACGCGTTGTCGCTGCGCACGTTGGTCAACGGGGTGGTCACACAACAAGGCAACACCGCTGATTTGATTTCGGATATTCCAACCTTGATTGAATATTTGAGCGGCTTCATGACGCTCAACCCTGGGGACGTGATCTTGACGGGCACGCCGGATGGTGTGGTCAATGTCAACGTGGGTGACGAAGTGGTCACCGAAATCGACGGCATCGGTCGGCTGGTCAACACCATCGTGGCAGATGCCACGTTTGGTCGTTAATTTTTTGGATGTAGGAGAAGCATATGCGTATCGAACACTTGATCAACGGCAAAGCCGTCAGCGCCAACCAGTACTTTGAGACGGTGAATCCAGCGACACAAGAGGTCTTGGCTGAAGTTGCCAGCGGCACCTCCGTGGAAGTCAATGCTGCCGTGCAAGCAGCCAAAGATGCATTTCCAGCGTGGGCTGCACGCCCCACGACTGAGCGCGCAAAAATCATGCGCAATCTGGGTGACTTGATTGCCAAGCACGTGCCCGAGATCGCACAAGCCGAAACCAAAGACACAGGCCAAACCATCAGCCAAACAGGCAAACAGTTGGTGCCACGCGCTGCCGATAACTTTTACTACTTCGCTGAAATGTGCACGCGTGTGGATGGCCACACCTACCCAACGCCAACGCATCTGAACTACACCTTGTTCCACCCCGTGGGCGTGTGCGCCTTGATTTCCCCTTGGAACGTGCCATTCATGACATCCACGTGGAAAGTGGCGCCTTGTTTGGCATTTGGCAACACGGCTGTGTTGAAGATGAGCGAGTTATCGCCTCTGACCGCAGCCCGATTGGGTGAGTTGGCCCTTGAGGCCGGCGTGCCTGCGGGTGTGTTGAATGTGGTTCATGGCTACGGCAAAGAAGCTGGCGAGCCGCTGTGTGCGCACCGCGATGTGCGTGCCATTTCTTTCACAGGTTCTACCGTGACGGGCAATCGCATTGTGCAAGCTGCGGGCCTCAAAAAGTTCAGCATGGAACTCGGAGGCAAATCACCGTTTGTGATTTTTGAAGATGCCGATCTCGATCGCGCTTTGGACGCAGCCATCTTCATGATCTTCAGCAACAACGGCGAACGCTGCACCGCAGGCAGCCGCATCTTGGTGCAAAAGAGCATTTATGCCGACTTCGCCGTCAAGTTTGCCGAGCGTGCCAAACGCATCGTGGTGGGTGATCCCTTGGATGACAAAACCATCATTGGCCCCATGATCAGCCAAGGCCATTTGGCCAAGGTGCGCAGCTACATCGAGTTGGGCACAAAAGAAGGCGCATCCATCTTGTGTGGTGGTTTGGATGCACCCGAGTTGCCCGCGCATTTGCAAAAAGGCAATTTCGTTCGCCCCACAGTGTTTGCCGACGTGGACAACCGCATGCGCATTGCGCAAGAAGAAATCTTTGGCCCCGTGGCGTGTTTGATTCCGTTCACCGACGAAGCCGATGCCATCCGCCAAGCCAATGACATTGAGTACGGTTTGTCCAGCTATGTGTGGACCGAGAACATTGGCAAAGCCCACCGCGTGGCCGCCGCCATCGAAGCAGGCATGTGCTTTGTGAACAGCCAAAACGTGCGTGATTTGCGCCAACCTTTTGGTGGCACCAAGGCCAGCGGCACAGGTCGCGAAGGTGGCACTTGGAGTTACGAAGTGTTTTGCGAACCCAAAAACGTGGCCGTGTCGATGGGCAGCCACCACATTCCACACTGGGGAGTTTGATCATGGGCCAACTCGCATTAGCCGCCAAAATCACACACGTGCCCAGCATGTACCTGAGCGAGCAGCCAGGTCCGCGCTTTGGCACACGTCAAAGCGCCATTGATGGCCACAAAGAAATCAGCCGTCGCTGTCGCGAAATGGGTGTGGACACCTTGGTGGTGTTTGACACGCATTGGCTGGTCAATGCGAATTACCACATCAACTGCGCGCCGCATTTCAAGGGCAACTACACCAGCAACGAATTGCCCCACTTTATTAATCACATGGCGTTTGAGGCACCAGGCAACCCCGAGCTGGGCCACCTGCTCGCCAAGGTCGCCAACGAGCAGGGCGTGGAAACACTCGCGCACGACAACACCACACTCGACCCTGAGTACGGCACGCTGGTGCCACTGCGCTACATGAACGAAGACCAGCACTTCAAAGTGGTGTCGGTCTCTGCGCTGTGCATGGTGCATTACCTGAACGACAGCGCTCGTCTGGGCTGGGCCATGCGCGAAGCCGTGGAAAAACATTACGACGGCAAGGTGGCTTTTTTGGCCAGCGGTTCACTCAGCCATCGCTTTGCACAAAACGGTTTGGCGCCAGAGTTTGCGCACAAGATTTGGAGCCCGTTCCTGGAGCAGCTCGACAAGCAAGTGCTGCAAATGTGGCATAACCGCGAATGGAAAGCCTTTTGCGAAATGCTGCCCGAGTACGCCAGCAAAGGCCACGGCGAAGGCTTCATGCACGACACCGCCATGTTGATGGGTGCACTTGGTTGGACGGCCTATGACGGTGAGGCGGACATCGTGACGCCGTACTTCGGCGCGAGTGGCACAGGCCAGCTCAATGCCATTTTTGATGTGACACCGCAAGACGGCGCTCAGGTGCCCAAAGCCGTGGCCAGCAGCGCGGATGGCTACACCGCCATCAGTTCACGTTTGTGATGTTTGCGAGAACGCCATGCCACACCTTGTGATTCTTTACACCGGCCAGCTCGATGCGGAAGTGAACATGACGACTTTGTGCCGTCAAATGGCTGACGCCATGTTGACCGTCAAAGACGAAACCGACAAACAAGTGTTCCCCACAGGGGGCACACGCGTGTTGGCCTATCCAGCGCCGCACTATGCCGTGGCCGATGGTGGCGCAGCAGGGCAAGCGGCGGCGCAGTTTGAAGGCAACCCACACGGCGGCTCTGGCGACTATGCCTTTGTGTACCTCAACGTGCGCATGGGCAAAGGCCGAAGCGAAGCCACACAGCAGCGCGCTGGACAAACCTTGGTCGAAGTGGCCAAGGCATTTTTTGCCCCCGTCATGGCACAACGCCACATCGGCATCACCTTGCAAATCGATGTGGGCTCCGAAGTGTTTGACGCCAAGCACAGCAATATTCACCCTTTGTTTCAAAAGAACTGAACGATGTCTGTTTTCACCGAAGCCCAAATTCAAGCACTGGCGCAAGAGCTGCATCAGTCTGAAAAATCACGCGTGCAAATTGAGCACTTCTCCAAACGTTTTCCCGGCATGACCATCGAAGACGGCTACCGCATCAACCGTGCGTGGATGCAACTGCAATACGCCGAAGGCCACCAAGTCATTGGTCACAAAATTGGTTTGACCAGTCGCGCCATGCAACAAGCCAGCCAAATTGACGAGCCCGACTACGGCACCTTGCTCGACTACATGCGTTACGAGTGCACCCCAGGTCAGGTGTTGGACATCCCCATGCACAACTTCATCGCACCCCGTGTCGAGGTGGAGTTGGCGTTCATCTTGAAGAAAGATTTGCGGGGACCCAACGTCACTGTTGAGCAAGTGTTAGACGCCACCGAGTACGTGACGCCTGCGATTGAAATCATCGACTCACGCATTGAACAGTTTGACCGTCACACCAAAGTGATGCGCAAAGTGTTTGACACCATCAGCGACAACGCCGCCAACGCTGGCATCGTGCTGGGCGCCAAGCGCGTGGATCCACTCACCACCAACTTGCCTTGGTGCGGTGCAATTTTGCGTTTGAACACCGTGGTGGAAGAAACCGGTTTGGCGGCAGGCGTGCAAGGCCACCCCGCCGTGGGCATTGCTTGGTTGGCCAACAAGCTGGCCCCTTGGGATGAGTATTTGAAGGCGGGCGAAATCGTGTTGGCTGGTTCCTTCACCAAGCCCGTGCCCGCCAAAGCCAGTGACGTGTTTGATGCTGACTACGGTGATCTGGGTCAACTGCAATTCCGTTTTGTGTAAGGCGACGCACCATGCAAATCACCAAAAACACATTCCGCGACGCGCTCAAAGCAGGCCAAAGTCAAATTGGTTTGTGGGTTGGCCTCGCTGACGCCAATGTGGCCGAAGCCTTGGCCGGTTGCGGCTTTGATTGGTTGCTGCTCGATGGCGAACACGCACCCAACGATGTGCGCACCGTGCTCGAACAACTGCGCGCCGTGGCGCCTTACCCCGTGCACCCTGTCGTGCGCCCCGTGCAAGGCGATGTGGCACTCATCAAGCAGTACTTGGATGTGGGCGCACAAACTTTGTTGGTGCCCATGATTGACACGCCCGAGCAAGCCGCGTTGATGGTCAAGGCCATGCGCTACCCACCCCATGGCATTCGTGGTGTGGGGGCTGCGTTGGCACGTGCTTCGCGTTGGAACCAAGTGACCGATTACCTCAAACAAGCCGACGACGAAATGTGTTTGCTGGTGCAAGCCGAAACCAGTTTGGCTGTGCAAAACCTCAAAGCCATTGCGTCGGTTGATGGCGTCGATGGTGTGTTTTTCGGCCCCGCAGATTTGTCGGCGTCGATGGGCTACCGCGGCCAACCTGCACATCCTGAGGTGGTGAAAACCATTGTGCAAGGCATTGCCACTGTGCGTGCCGCAGGCAAAGCCGCTGGCATCTTGATGGCCGATCAAAAAATGGCCCACATGTATCTCGAAGCAGGTGCGCAGTTTGTGGCCGTGGGTGTGGACACCACGTTGCTGGTGCGAACGGCCACAGAGTTAGCGGCTGCATTCAAAGGGCCACGCAACGCCGTGACCGACAACTCCCCCAAAGTTTATTGAAACGAAATTCCCCCACATGCACACGCTCCAACTCAAAGACACTGATCTGCTCAAGTCACAGTGTTACATCAACGGTTCATGGGTAGATGCCAGCAATGCCAGCACGATTGCTGTCTTGAACCCCGCGGATGGTTCGCACATTGCTTCCGTGCCCAATGCAGGCAAAGCGCTGGCACAACTGGCGATTGATGGTGCGGCCAAAGCACAAGCCGAATGGAAACTGCGCACCGCCGAAGACCGCGCGCGCATCTTGCGACGTTGGTACGAATTGATGTTGGCGCACCAAGATGATTTGGCGCTCATCATGACCAGCGAGCAAGGCAAGCCTTTGTCAGAAGCCAAAGGTGAAATCGCCTATGCCGCGTCTTACATTGAGTGGTTTGCCGAAGAAGCACGTCGTGTGTATGGCGAGATGGTGCCGTCGCCTTGGCAAGACAAACGCATCTTGGTCACGCGCGAGCCCGTGGGCGTGTGCGCCGCCATCACGCCGTGGAACTTTCCCGCAGCGATGATCACGCGCAAAGTGGCGCCCGCTTTGGCCGCAGGCTGCGCCATCATCGTGAAGCCCGCCGAGCAAACGCCGTTGTCGGCGTTGGCCATGGCTGAGTTAGGGCAACGTGCAGGCATTCCTGCTGGTGTGTTCAGCGTCATCACAGGTGATGCGCGTGAAATTGGTGGCGTGCTCACAGCCAGTCCTGTGGTGCGCAAACTGACCTTCACGGGCTCCACCGAAGTGGGTCGAATCTTGGCCGCGCAGTGTGCGCCCACGCTCAAGAAGATGTCGTTGGAGTTAGGCGGCAACGCGCCTTTCATTGTGTTTGACGATGCCGACTTGGACGAAGCCGTGCAAGGTGCGCTCGCGTCGAAATACCGCAACACCGGCCAAACCTGCGTGTGCGCCAACCGCTTGTTGGTCCAAGCCGGTGTGTACGACGCCTTTGCCGCCAAGCTCGCCACGGCTGTGCAAGCGCTGAAGGTGAGCCATGGTTTAGACGAGGGGGCCGCACAAGGCCCCTTGATTGACGAAGACGCCTTGGCCAAAGTAGAAGACTTGGTGGCCGATGCCGTCCAACACGGCGCACGCGTGCTGACCGGTGGTAAACGCCACGCCTTGGGTGGCACGTTTTACGAACCCACCATCTTGGGGGATGTGACAACCGCCATGCGCATTGCCAGCGAAGAGGTCTTTGGCCCTGTGGCACCGCTGTTCAAGTTCAACACCGAAGCCGAGGCCATTGCCTTGGCCAATGACACCGAGTTTGGTTTGGCCGCTTACTTTTATGCCAATGACATGGCCCGAGTGTGGCGCGTGGCAGAGGCTATTCAAGCGGGCATGGTGGGTGTGAACACAGGCGTCATTTCGACGGCAGTGGCCCCCTTTGGCGGTGTCAAACAGTCAGGCATGGGGCGTGAGGGTTCACACCAGGGCATTGAGGAATACATGGACACCAAATACATCTGTTTGGGTGGCGTTGGCGCACGTTGACCTCTCGTCATAAGAAGAGGCAAGGAGACAAAAATGAGCAAGTTTGAAACAACCTATCCCCGCCCCGAGCGCTTCAGCGAGGCCGAGTGGGCCGCACGCGTTGAACTCGCAGCGGCTTATCGCATTGCCGATCACTTGGGTTGGACCGAGTTGATCTACAACCATATTTCATTGCGCGTGCCCGGTGAAGACGGACACTTCCTCATCAATCCCTTTGGCTTGCACTACTCAGAAGTGTGTGCCTCCAACTTGGTGAAGGTGGATGTGCACGGCAACATCATGGGTCATTCTGACTGGCCGATCAATCCTGCGGGCTTCACGTTCCACGGTGCGATTCATGCGCGTGTGCCCAATGCGCATTGCGTCATGCATGTGCACACCACCGCCACGCAAGCGGTGTGTTGTTTGAAAGAGGGTTTGTCTTTCACCAACTTTTACGCGGCGCAGCTGTACGGAAAAATCGCGTACCACGACTTTGAAGGTATCACCGTCCATCTGGACGAGGGCATGCGCATTCTGGACAGTTCACAAGGCATGCCGGTGTTGCTCTTGCGCAGCCACGGGCCCGTGACGATTGGGTTTAATTTGGCCAATGCTTTTTCATTGATGTGGCTGGTCAACCGCGCATGCGAGGTGCAGCTGGCGTCTCAATCCATGGGCGAGACCTTGCCCATTCCTGTGCCCGTGCTTGAAAACTGTGTGCGCGATTCTTTGAACTTCGATCCCAAATTTGGCGGTGGGCAAGATGCATTTGATGCATTGCAGCGCATCGTCGATCGGATTGATCCAAGTTACCGCGGGTAAATAGAGGTTTTCTGATTTTGCATAGCCAGTAATGGGGTATGCAAAAATCAAATAACTGATAGAACGTAAATTCATGGACCAATTGGCAGACCCTAGCCAAAATAGGGGACTGAAATATAAAAAAATAATTGAGGAGAACTTATGAGTGAAAGCAAAGCGCCAAGCTCTGGCGTTGACCGTGTTCTAGAGCTTTTGTGCGATGCCAGTGCCACCATTGGTGGCTTGGTGTTGGTTGCCATCGCTTCTGTCACGGTGGTGAGCGTTGTAGGACGTGCCTTCTTTTCGCATCCCATTTTGGGCGATGTGGAGCTGGTGCAATTGGGTTGCGCGGTGGTGGTGGCTTCTTTCTTGCCCTACACACAGTTTCGCAACGCCAACATCATTGTTGACTTCTTCACGACCCATGCCTCGCAAGAGACCCAAACCAAATTGGATGGGTTCGGTACTTTGCTGTACACGCTGGTGATGGGCTTGATCGCTTGGCGTGTGGCTGTGGGCGGCATTGACATCAAGGCCAACCAAGAAACCTCCATGTTGATGGCCTTGCCACTGTGGATTCCCTACATGTTGATGGTGCCAGGCTTGGTGCTGTGTACCGTCATTGGATTGGTTCAAACCTTGGAACACTTCGGTTTGATTGAGAAGGAAAACGTATGAGCACGATGAGTATTGGCTTGTCCATGTTTGGCGCCATGTTGGTGCTGATGGCGGTTCGCGTGCCTATCGCGATTTCTATGTTTGTGCCAGGCGCGTTGGGCTACATGGCCTTGTCCGGCTGGTTGCCTTTGATGTCGCACCTCAAGGGCGCGGTGTACAGCCGTGTGTCGATTTACGACTTGTCGGTCATTCCTTTGTTCATGTTGATGGGTGCGTTTGCCGTACACGGCGGCTTGTCCAAAGCCTTGTTTGACTTCGCGAATGCGTTGCTCGGTCGCTTCAAAGGCGGCATGGCCATGGCGGGTGTGTTGGCGTGTGCGGCCTTCGGCTCCATCTCGGGTTCGACCGTGGCCACCACTGCCACGATCGCGCAAGTGGCTTATCCAGAAATGCGCCGCATCAACTACTCGGGCCGACTCGCCACTGCGGCGTTGGCCACGGGCGGCACGATGGGGGTGTTGTTGCCACCGTCTGTCACGTTGATGGTCTACGCCATCTTGACTGAACAGAACATCACCAAGATGTTCTTGGCTGCCTACATCCCCGCGTTGATCGCGGCTGTGGGTTACCTGATCGCCATCGCGGTGATCGTTCGCATCCACCCTGACCAAGCGCCTCAAGCCAAAGCAGCCACAGCCAGCGAGCTGATGACAACAGCGCTGAACGTGTGGCCCATTGCTGCCATCTTTTTGGTGGTGTTTGGTGGCATCTACGGCGGTGTGTTCACCGCGACCGAAGGTGCGGCCATTGGTAACGTGTTGACCTTTGCCATCACCTTGCTGCGTCGCGAGATGACGTTTGACAAACTGGTGGCGTCTATTCGCACCACGGCGCAAACCAGCGGCATGATCTTCTTGATCTTCATTGGTGCTGACATGATCAACGCCTCCTTGGCTTTGTCGCAACTGCCAGCGCAGTTGGCCGACATGGTGGGTCATTTGCAGATCTCACCGTTGGTGGTGATGGCAGGCATCATGATTTTCTACATCATCCTCGGTTGTGTGATGGATGAGATGTCCATGATCTTGCTGACCGTGCCCACCTTGTTCCCCGTGATTTTGGGTATGGACTTCTTTGGTTTGAATCCTTCCGACAAGGCCTTGTGGTTTGGTATCCTGATCCTCACCGTGTGTGAGATTGGCATGATCTTCCCGCCCGTGGGTTTGAACGTGTACATCATGAATGGCTTGGCCAAAGATGTGCCCATGGTCGAGACCTACAAGGGTGTCGTGCCGTTCCTCATCACAGACGGCATTCGTTTGGCGTTGTTGATTGCGTTCCCAGCCATCTCGTTGTGGTTGGTGCATTTGTTGACTTAAATTTTTATAACCTGGAGACAAAAATGAAGACTCGTTTTCTCAAAGTTGCAGCCGCTGCCGCGTTCACCGCAGCAGCCTTAGGACAAGCAGCATCGGCCCAAGAAGTGACGCTCAAAGTGCACCACTTCTTGCCCGCTTCGTCCTACGCACAAACCTTGTTCATTCAACCTTGGTGTGACCGCATCGCCAAAGAGTCGAACAACAAGATGAAGTGCCAGATTTACCCATCCATGCAATTGGGTGGCTCGCCCCCTCAGTTGTTTGAACAAGCACGTGACGGTGTGGCTGACGTGGTGTGGACACTGCCTGGCTACACAGCAGGCCGCTTCCCCTCGGTGGAAGTGTTTGAAATGCCCTTCATGATGCAAAGCCCAGAAGCCACCAGCAAAGCGGTGTGGGACTACGTGGACCAATATGCCAAAGCTGAGTTCAAAGACGTCAAAGCGCTGGCCTACCACGTCCACGGTGACGGCGTGTTTCACATGGTCAACAAGCCCATCCGCACTGCCGCTGATTTGAAGGGTGTGAAGCTGCGCGCTCCGACACGTGCCACCAACAAGTTCATCGCCATGTTGGGCGCAACCCCTGTGAGCATGCCAGTGCCTCAAGTGGGTGACGCGTTGTCCAAAGGCGTGATCGATGGTGCTGTGGTGCCTTACGAAGTGGTGCCCGCGGTGAAGATTCAAGAGTTGGTGAAGTTCCACTCTGAGACTGACCCAGCTGAGCCAGCCTTCTACACCTCTGTGTTCATCTTCGCGATGAACCAAGCCAAGTACGACTCGTTGTCGCCTGAGCTGAAGAAAGTGATTGACCGCAACAGTGGTCAAGCGTTGTCGGGTATGGCAGGCAAGGCGTTCTTCGAGGCTGATGCGGAAGGCAAGAAGCTGACCACCAAGAACACGACCAACGTGATTCCAAAGGCTGAGTTGGAGAACTGGAAAAAGTTGTCACAACCTTTGTTTGATGCCTGGGTGTCAGACATGAACGCCAAAGGCCACAACGGCAAGCAAATGCTCGATGGTGCAAAGTCTTTGATTGCCAAGCACGCTGCAGGCAAGTAAAGCGTTTTTCGCGCAACAAAATGGGGCCGTTCGCGGCCCCATTTTTTATTTGTGTGTTGTGTGAGTCAGTGGCGGCTGTAAACCAAGCCCGAGGCCACGCCGCCAAACAAATCGCCTTCGACCAAGGGCACACCCGCAAACTCAGTTTGCAGCGCTTGCTGAAACGTGCGTAGCGCCGATGAACCACCCGTGAGGTAAATGGCATCGGGCTTGCCGTGTGTGAGGCCTGCACGTTGCACGCAATCGCGTGCACACGCCACAGTGCTGGCCAGCAGCTGTGCCAAGTGCGCGTGTAGTTCGGCGGTGCTGAGTGATGCGACCAAGTTGGCTTCGAGATAAGACAGGTCTATTGCTGTGTCGCTGTTGGTTTGTGAGCAACGAATCTTGGCTTGCTCCAAATCGTGTGCCACGTGGTGGCCGTAGCGCTCGGTCAGCACGCGCATCAATCGGTCGTGCAAGCGCACATCGCTGTAATTGACTTGCAGAGTTTTGGCTTGTGCCAGGGCTTTGGGCTGGTACTGCCAGTTGATCAAATGCCAGGTGGACAAATCAAAGAACACGCGATTGGGTACTTCGCGCTTGTCGGGGCCTAAGTGGCCATAGCCCAGCAAGGGCATGACTTGTCCGAGGCTCAGCTTTTGGTCAAAGTCGGTGCCGCCAATGTGCACGCCGGTGGTGGCCAGCACATCGTCGGCACGGTTGGGCTTGTGCATCAGCGCTGGCCCCAAGCGCACCACGGTGAAGTCAGATGTGCCACCACCGATGTCGGCCACCAGCACGGTGGTTTCGCGCGTGAGGCGTTGCTCATAGTCCAGTGCGGCAGCGATGGGTTCGAGTTGAAACGCAATGTCTGTGAAGCCCACGGCTTCAGCCGCTTGGCGCAACGAACTTTCGGCTTGTGCGTCACGTGCTGCATCCTCATCCACAAAGTGCACAGGTCGACCCATCACCACACGCGTGGGTGCAGCGCCAAGGTGTTGTGCAGCACGCTTGCGTAACTCGGCCAAGTAGGTGGTGATGATGTCGGAGAAGTTCACCAACTGGTTGTTGATGACCGTGGTCTCCATTAGTAGCGGGCTGCCAAGCAAGCTTTTGAGCGAGCGCATCAAGCGGCCCTCTGTGCCCTCTAGGTAATGGGTGACGGCCTCGCGGCCAAAGTGCGTGCTGCCTTCTTCGGCGTTGTAAAACACAGCCGTGGGCATGGCCAGTGCATCGCCCTCTAAGGGGATGAGTTGGGCTGTACCTTGAGCCGATGCCCAAGCGATGGCGGAGTTGGAGGTGCCGAAATCAATGCCTAAGGTGCCAAGGCCATCCTGTGTTGCTACTGTCATGCGCGAAATTAACCTGCCAGCCCCACATAGACGTTTTGCACATCGTCGTTGTCGTCAATCGCAGAGAGGAAGGCTTCGACTTCTTCCAAAGCTTCTGGGTTCAGGTTGGCTGGGTCGACAGGGTTCTTTGGCTTGTAGCCGAGCTTGGCCGACAGCACATTGAAACCATGCGCGGGCAGGGCGCGGCTAACCAAGTCCAACTCAGTGGGTTCGGTGATGAAGACCGTGGAGCCCTCATCACCCGCTTCCACATCTTGAGCGCCTGCTTCGATGGCGGCCATTTCGGGGTCTGCGTCGGGTGAAGTGGGTTCGGCTTCGATCAGGCCGATGTGGTCAAAGTCCCATGACACTGAGCCTGATGTGCCGAGCTGCCCTTTGCGAAACAGCAATCGCATTTCAGGGGCGGTGCGCTTGACGTTGTCAGTCAAGCACTCGACCATAACTGCCACTTGGTGAGGCGCGTAGCCTTCATAAATCACACGTTCAAATTGCACCGACTCACCTGTGAGGCCCGCCCCTTTTTTGATGGCGCGGTCCAGTGTGTCTTTGGGCATAGACACCTTGCGGGCTTGCTCCATCACCATGCGCAAACGCGAGTTAGCAGCTGGATCTGCGCCGTTGCGTGCAGCCACCATGATGTCCTTGGCGAGTTTGCCGAACATGCGGCCTTTGGCGTTGGCGGCTAAGTCTTTGCCTTTGGCTTTCCATTGAGCGCCCATATGCGTATTCCTTTGAGTTTTATATTAGTGTTTAGTGGTCGGTACTCGCGCTCCAGCGCTCGTCCCATGCGTGTTCGATTTGTCGACGGTCGCGCTTGGTGGGCCGGCCGTGCTCAATGCTGTGCGCAGGCTCTGCGGCCATGCGGTTTTGTTCGGCCAGTTTTGCGCGCAGCGCGATGCTCTCTGGCGTTTCTTCGTAAAGCTGTTGCGCCACGGGCGCGGGGCCACGTGCGGCGCTGATGCCTTTGACGACGATAGTTTTAGTGATGTTGCCTTGGCGCACGGTGAGGGTGTCGCCAATCTTTACTTCGCGTGCAGGCTTGACATCTTGCCCGTTGATTTGCACGCGGTGTTTGGTCACTTCATCACACGCGAGGCTGCGTGTTTTGTAGAAGCGTGCTGCCCACAGCCACTTGTCGATGCGCAGGCTGTCCATCAGTGGTTGAACACGTCCAACACGCGCTTCAGGTCGTGGCCGGTGTAAGTGGGCTTGGGGCCGATGGCTTCAAAAGGCATGTGTTGGCGGTTCACCCACAGCGTGGTGAAGCCAAACCAAGTAGCACCCAGTGCATCCCAGCCGTTGCTCGACACAAACAAAATGTCTTGTGTTTCGGCTTGGATGGTTTGTTGCACCAAGCCATACGCTTCAGGCGAAGTTTTGAAGAGGCGAATCGGGTCAACCGAGATGACATGGTCAATCAAATCGGCCATGCCAGCACTCGATACCGCAGTGCTGAGCATCTCAGGGCTGCCGTTCGACAGAATGGCGGTGGTGATGCCACGCTCTTTCAGACTTTGCAACACGTCTAAGTTTTCAGCGAAGGGCGTGAGCTTGGCGTATTGGCCCATCAAGGCGTCGACGTGTTCGGGCTTGGCGTCTAACTTGAAGCGTTCGAGTGTGTAGAGCAAGGCACTGCGCGTGATGTCCCAAAACGATTGGTAGTAGCGGCTGCCTTCTGCGCGGTGCGGGTCAGACATGGTGATGAGCCGCGTGTAGTCAATCTGCTTGTCACGCCACAGCACCGAGATGGCCGCGCCTTGGCCCGGATACAACTGCTCGGCCAAAGCCCCGATCGAATACACATCAAACAAAGTGCCATAGGCATCGAACACAACCGCTTGGATGGCCATGCTCAGTCCTCGTTGGGCAGCAAGCAGCAGGTGTCGCCACTGGCGGGGCGCTCAATCTTGATGCGACGGATGTTGGGCAACGTGGCTTTCAGGTCGTTGTAGATGAAAGCGCACAGATTCTCTAAAGTGGCGGGGCCGAGGCCTGCCACTTCGTCAAGGAAATGGTGGTCGAGCTTCTCGCGCACTTTGTCGACCTCTTGGCGCAAAAAACCAAGGTCCATCATCATGCCGGACTCGGGGTCTGGCTTGCCTGCAAGGGTCACTTCGGCATGATACGTGTGGCCGTGGATGCGTAGGCTGCCTTCTGCATCAATTTTGCGGCGCAGGGTGTGTGCGGCTTCAAAGTAGAAGCGCTGGCTGAGTTCGTAGGTCATCGGATGCCAATCAACTTATGGGTTTGCACGCTCAAACGCCAGCGGGGGTTTGCTTGGCAATAGGCCACGGCAGCCGCGGTGTTGGCTGATGCGTTGGGCCCATCCATGGGTTGCAAATAAAAATGTTCGAAGTTCAAAGATTCATACAGCGCGGGCTCTGCACCCACTTGCGGAAACACCAGCTTGAGTTCTTGACCGGCTTCCACCACACGCTGGCTGCCTGCCTTGGGACTCATGCACAGCCAGTCAATGCCTTTGGGTGGTTGTACCGTGCCGTTGGTTTCCACCGCAATGGTGAAGCCTTGCGCGTGCAGGGCGTCGACCAAGGCCTCGTCCACTTGCAGCAAGGGCTCACCACCGGTCAGCACCACAAAGCGGTGCTGGGTGTCGCTGGCAGGCCAAAAGCTGGCAATGGCAGAAGCCAAAGCTTGGGCGTTGTCAAACTTGCCGCCGTGTGTGCCATCGGTGCCCACAAAGTCGGTGTCGCAGAACTGGCAAATGGCCGTGCTGCGGTCTTCTTCGCGGCCGCTCCACAGGTTGCAACCGGCGAAACGGCAAAACACGGCGGGTTGCCCGGCATTGGCGCCTTCACCTTGCAAGGTGTAGAACATTTCTTTCACGCTGTACGTCATCCCGCTATTTTCGCAGCAAGTTACGTGTCACCTTTTTGTGGGTCAATTGGGGCATGACCCACCTTTCTCAAACCTTCGCACCCACCGGTGAACTTCGCGTCGCCATCAACGTGGGCAACCCTATTCTTGCCCGCCGCCACCCTGACACGGGTGAGCCCGAGGGCGTGTCGATTGACCTGGCCACCCAACTGGCGCAGCGCTTGAGCGTGCCCTTGAAGCTGGTGGTGTTTGAAGCTGCCAGCAAATCGGTGGAAGCCGTGTCTGGCGAAGCGGCCGATGTGGGCTTTTTCGCCATCGACCCGCTGCGCGGTGCTGCCATTGCCTTTACAGCGCCCTATGTGCTGATTGAAGGCGCGTACATGGTCAAGCAAGATTCACCTTTGCACAGCAATGATGAGGTTGATCAGGCTCAACACACCGTGGTGGTGGGCAAGGGCAGTGCTTACGACCTGTACCTGAGCCGCGAAATCAAACATGCTCAGTTGGTACGCAGCCCCACCTCGCCCGAAGTGGTGAGCTACTTTTTAGATCACGGCCACGATGTGGCCGCGGGGGTGAAGCCCCAGCTCGAAGCCGAGTTGCCACGCATTCCCGGCTTGCGCATGTTGCCCGGCCACTTCATGGTGATTTCGCAAGCCATGGGCCTGCCCAAGAGCCGTGGCGAAGCAGCGGCCACCTATTTGCACCAATTCGTGGAAGACATGAAAGCCACAGGTGTGGTGGCCCAAGCCATGGCGCGTCACCGCATCGAAGGTGCGACACTTGCACCTTTGGCTAATTAACAAAAGGCTCGGGCGATGGACGTCTTGACGACGCAAACCCTGTCAGGGGTGCAAACAAGCATTGAGGTTGCAGGCACGGTGGCCTTTGCCCTCTCTGGTGTGATGGAAGCTGCCCGCAAAAAGCTCGATGCCGTGGGCGTGTGCGCTGTGGCCAGTGTGGCGGCCTTTGGTGGCGGCACCTTGCGCGATGTGTTGCTGGACCGCCGCCCCTTGTTTTGGATTGAGCAGTCTTGGTATTTGTGGACCGTGTTGGCGTTGTGTTTGGCCGCGATGTTGTTGATGCGTGCCAAACATTTCAAGCCCACTGAAAAATCCATACAGTGGCCCGATGCGTTGGGCTTGGGGCTGTTTGCGGCCAGTGGCACGCAAATCGCGCTCGGCATGCAAATGCCGGCCCTCATTGCTGTGTTGATGGGCGTCATCACCGCCACCTTTGGCGGCGTGTTGCGTGACATCGTGTGCAACGAAATCCCCACGGCGTTTCACGACCACCACCCTTACGCCGTGTGCGCGTTTGCGGGCGGCTGGGTGGTGGTGCTCTTGCACTACTTGGGCTTTGACCCCAATGCGGTGGTGGCGATTGGTGCCGCGACCGTGACGCTGTTGCGTTTGGCTGCGTTGCAGTTGGAGTGGCGCTTGCCCACGTGGAAGATTGAAGACTGAGCACCTGCCACCTGAAACAAACAAACCCGCCTAGGCGGGTTTGTTTTTTGTGTGCGGCTTGTGTTTACTTAGCAGCTACTTCGTGGGCTGCCATCAACTCCAGCGACTTCACCAAGGCTGAATGGTCAAGCTGACCCCAACCGTTGGATGCACAAGCTTGCATGAGCTGTGCCGCCGATGCGGTTTGTGGCAATGACACGCCAATGGCTTTGGCGCCGTTGAGGGCCAAGGCTAAATCTTTTTGATGCAAGGCAATGCGAAAGCCTGGGTCAAACGTGCGTTTGATCATGCGCTCGCCATGCACTTCCAAAATGCGGCTAGCTGCAAAACCACCCATCAAGGCGGCACGTACTTTGGCAGGGTCAGCGCCTGCTTTGCTGGCAAACAACAAAGCTTCGCCCACGGCCGCAATGTTCAAGGCCACGATGATTTGGTTGGCCACTTTGGTGGTTTGACCGTCGCCATTGCCGCCCACGAGGGTGATGTTTTTGCCCATCAATTCGAACAAAGGCTTGACGGTGTTGAAGGTGGCTTCCGCGCCGCCCACCATGATGGTGAGGCTGGCAGCTCTCGCGCCCACTTCGCCGCCTGAGACGGGTGCATCAAGGTACTCGCAACCGAGGGCATTGATTTTTTGTGCAAAGGTTTTGGTGCCCATCGGTGAGATGGAGCTCATGTCCACCACGATCTTGCCTTGGCTCAAACCTTCGGCAACGCCGTCTTTGCCAAACAACACTGCTTCCACATCGGGTGTGTCTGGCAGCATCAAAAAGATGATGTCTGCTGCGCGGGCCACGTCGGCATTGGTGGCACACACATGGGCGCTGGCCAATTCTGCGGGTACTTTGCTGCGTGTGCGAATGAACAAGTCGTGCTTGGCGGCCAACAAATGTTGAGCCATGGGTGAACCCATGATGCCTAAGCCGATGAAACCGATTTTCATGAAAATTTCCTTTGTGAAATTAGTAAGTGCCAGAAGACGAGGCTGTCTTCGAGGCGTGCATTTTTGAAATGATGTGTTGCGCGCCTGCGGCCATCAAACGTGCGTCTGAGCTGACGGTGACGAATTGAAAGCCTTTGGCGATGCGCTTGAGCGCAGACTCTGGCGTGCCGTTATGAATGCCAGCCACCACGCCGTGTGCTTTGGCGCGTGCCAAGATGTGGTCTACCGCCTCGGCGGCTTTGGGGTCGAGGTCGTCAAAGGTGGGGTTGCAGCCCAAGGCCAAGGACAGGTCGGAGGGGCCGATGTAAATCGCATCCAAACCTTCGACCGACAAGATGCCGTCCAGGTTGTCGAGTGCCGCAGCGGTCTCGATCATGGCGAAGGTGACGATGGTGTTGTTGGCGTGCTTGGGGTAGTCGGCACCGCCGTAGAGCAGGGCACGCACGGGGCCAAAGCTGCGTGTGCCTTGGGGGGCGTAATGGGTGTAGGCCACCAGTTTTTGAGCGTCCTCTTTGGTGTTGACCATGGGGCAAATCACGCCGTAAGCGCCTGCATCCAAGGTCTTCATCAAGATGCCGGGTTCCAACCAAGGCACGCGCACCACAGGCACGGTGTCGGTGGTGGAGATGGCTTGCAACATGGTCACCATGGCTTGGTAATCGACCACGCCGTGTTGCAAATCGATGGTGAGGGAATCCCAGCCTTGGTGAGCCATGGTTTCTGCGGAAAAGCTGTTGGGAATGGCGAGCCAGCCGTTGACGACGGCTCCGCCTGCTTGCCAAATTTCTCTGAGTTTGTTGGGGCGCATGGTGTGAGGTGTGTGTGAAAAAAGTTATCGAACCATGCAGGGGCGTTTGTGGTCAAACGTCCAGCCGGGAATGAGGTATTGCATGGCCGCGGCATCATCGCGTGCGCCCAAGCCGTGTTGCAGATAGAGCTGGTGGGCTTTTTCAACTTCGACCATGTTGAGCTCAACGCCAAGGCCTGGCTTTTTGGGCACTTCCACATGGCCGTTGACGATTTGCAAAGGCTCTTGCGTGAGGCCTTGGCCGTCTTGCCAAATCCAGTGGGTGTCGATGGCCGTGACTTTGCCAGGCGCTGCTGCAGCGACATGGGTGAACATGGCGAGCGACACGTCGAAATGGTTGTTGGAGTGCGAGCCCCACGTCAGACCCCAATCACGGCAGGTTTGCGCCACGCGCACCGAGCCGGCCATGGTCCAGAAATGCGGGTCTGCCAAGGGAATGTCCACGCTTTGCAGCGAGAGCGAGTGCACCATTTGTCGCCAGTCGGTGGCCACCATGTTGGTGGCGGTGGGCAAGCCGGTTTCGCGGCGGAACTCGGCCATCACTTCACGACCGCTGAAGCCTTCTTCTGCACCGCAAGGGTCTTCGGCATAGGCCACCACGCCGCGCATGTCGCGCATCAAACGCACGGCGTCTTTCAGCAACCAGCCGCCGTTGGGGTCTAGGGTGACGCGTGCTTGTGGGAAGCGTTGGTGCAAGGCAGTGACGGCTTCAATCTCAGTTTCGCCTGCGAGTACGCCGCCTTTGAGTTTGAAATCGTTGAAGCCATATTTCTCGCGTGCGGCTTCGGCCAAGCGGACCACCGATTCAGGCGTCATGGCCTTTTCGTTGCGCAAGCGGAACCACGCGTTGTCGGCATCGTGTTCGGTGCGGTAGGGCAGGTCGGTTTGGGTGCGGTCGCCAATGAAAAACAAATACCCCAACATCTCCACCGAGCTGCGTTGTTGGCCTTCACCCAAGAGCGCGGCCACTGGCACGTTGAGGTGCTGACCCAGCAAATCGAGCAAGGCGGATTCAACAGCGGTGACGGCATGGATGGTGGTGCGCAAATCGAAGGTTTGCAAACCACGCCCACCCGCATCACGGTCTGCGAAGCGAGTGCGCAGGGTGTTGAGCACCGCTTGCACATTGCCAATGCTTTGACCCACTACCAACTCAGTGGCATCTTCCAGTGTGGCTCTGATTTTTTCACCGCCTGGTACTTCACCAATGCCCGTGCGTCCGGCGTTGTCGGTGAGGATGAGCAAGTTGCGTGTGAAGAAAGCGCCGTGCGCGCCTGAGAGGTTCATCAACATGCTGTCATGCCCCGCAACGGGGATGACGCGTAACTGTGTGATGACGGGAGAGGAGTGAGGCATGGCGTGATGTACTTGAAAGGACGGTTTAGTCGGCTTTGATGTTGCGGGTTTCGATCAGCTTTTTCCAGCGTGCGAATTCGGCCGCTTGAAATGCGGTGAATTGCTCTGGCGTGTTTGCCACCAGCTCGAAGCCCAAATCCAACAACTTGGTTTTGACTTGTGGGTCGTTCAAACCGGCCACGATGGCAGCATGCAACTTGGCTTTGATGTCTGCAGGCAAACCTTTGGGCGCTGCAATGGCTTGCCATGAATACACATTGGCTTCTTTGATGCCCAGCTCTTCGAGTGAAGGGACGTTAGGCAAGAGCGGCGAACGCTTGGCGCTGGTAATGGACAGAGGACGTAACTTGCCTGCCAAGATTTGTGGCATGGCGGTGTTGATGTTCATGAACGACGAGTCCACTTGGGCGCCGAGCAAATCGGTCATCACGGGACCGCCGCCTTTGTAGGGAACGTGAATGCCTGTGGTACCTGTTTGTTGCCAGAACAACTCGGCGGTGAGGTGGTCACTGCTGCCGTTGCCTGACGAGGCGAAGGTCATTTTGTTGGGGTTGGCTTTTTGGAACGCGATCACATCGGCCATGGATTTGTGTGGCGAGCTGGCAGGCACCACCAACACATTGGGGGCTTGCACCGCGATGCTGATGTAGTCGAAGTCTTTCAGCGCATCGTAGGGAACTTTGGCTAGAAGGTGGGGCGCAATCACGTAAGGGCCAAGAGATGCAACCAGCAAGGTGTGGCCATCCGCAGGTGCACGAGTTACAAAGCCTGCACCAATCGTGCCGGTGGCACCGGCTTTGTTGTCGGTGATGAAACTACCGCCCAGTTTTTCTTGCAGCTTGGGGGCCAAGGTGCGGGCAATTAAATCGGTGGCGCCGCCCGGTGGGAAGGGCACGACCAAGGTGACGGGTTTGTCGGGCCAAGCGTATGCGGCACTTGTCATGACGAGGCCTAAAGCGAGGGCGATAAGTGAACGACGTTGATGTTTCATGAGAGGTCTCCGATTTGATTTTGGTAGCGCTACCATTTAAGGTGAATGGATGTTAGCCACGGCAAAACTGGCCGTCAATGCTTTTACGTCAGGGTTTTCGCTAGGCGCGGGTGCTGTCGCGCTCGATGATGGAAAAGCCCACATCCACGATGCGTGGCTCTACGTTACGGCCTTCGGCGCGGTCCATCAAAAAGCGGGCTGCGAGGGTACCAATTTGCCCGCCATTGATGCGCACTGTGGTGAGTGCGGGCACCATGTCGGCCACAAAAGGCACATCGCCAAAGCCCATCACGGCGATGTCGTCTGGCACGGTCAAGCCGCGCGCGCGGGCTTCGGTCATCACACCCAAAGCCAGCAGGTCAGAGCTGCAAAAAATGGCTTGCGCATCGGGGGCTTCGGCCAAGATGCGAGCCATGGCTTCGCGGCCACTTTTGAGTGAGCGCGAGGCGCCTACATTGGCCACAAACACAGGGGGCAAACCCAGTTGCGCCGCGGTTTCTTGAAAGGCTAGGGTGCGGCGCTTGGCGCGCTCATCTTCGGCGCGCACGATGGCAAATTTTGTGTAGCCTCTGCGCACCAAAAATTGGGCCACTTC
Source organism: Limnohabitans sp. TS-CS-82 (assembly GCF_002943475.1). Classification (NCBI taxonomy): domain Bacteria; kingdom Pseudomonadati; phylum Pseudomonadota; class Betaproteobacteria; order Burkholderiales; family Comamonadaceae; genus Limnohabitans; species Limnohabitans sp. TS-CS-82. The sequence continues at coordinate 53,168 of NZ_PTQX01000017.1, forward strand.
ACGGCCAATGTCCGAGTGAGAGAAGCCAATCAGCATGTCAATCGGTGTGGGGGTCAAGTCCCAGGTTTCGACCACCGGAATGCCCGAGGCCAGCAAGCGTGTACGCGCCTTGCCCGGCGGCAAAATGCCAGTGATGAAAATGCCATCGGGTCGGCGACCAATGATGGCTTCGAGCAGCAGCTCTTCACGTTCGGCGGAGTAGCCCGATTGGCCCAGCATCAGCTGGTAGCCGGCGTCAAACAAGGTGCCGTTCAAAGACTCGATGGTTTCCATGAACACCGACACCACCGTGCTGGGCACCACGGCCGCAATCAGGCGGCTGCGCGAGGAGGCCAAACCACCGGCCATGCGGTTGGGTACGTAGCCGGTGCGTTGCACCGCCTCTTGCACTTTGCGCAACACATCGGGCGAGACTTGGTTAGGCGTGTTGATGGCCCGCGACGCCGTGATGGGGGCCACGCCCGCGAGCATGGCCACATCGCGCAGAGTGATGGCACCGCTGCTGCGGCGTGAGCGTTTGGGCTGTTCTTTGTCGGTCATGAAATTCTTTGTTTTGCCTGACTTGCGTCTTTACAAATGGTACCGCTATCATTGCGTTTGTAAAGGTTTCGATGCGAAGCCGAATGATAGGAGACCTTGATGACCCCACTCACCATCCGCATGCAGCTCCGAGACAACGTGGCGATTGTGGCCAACCACGGTGGTTTGCCCGCAGGCACGGTGTTGCCAGATGGCTTGTGCTTGCGTGACGCCGTACCTCAAGGGCACAAGGTGGCGTTGGTGGATATTCCGGCGAATGGTGCGGTGCTGCGCTATGGCATTGCGATTGGCTATGCCTTGAAAGACATTCCTGCGGGCAGCTGGGTGCATGAGCGTTTGCTCCAAATGCCTTCCGCTCGCGAGTTGGACAACTTGCCTATGGCCACTGTGAAGCCTGAACCTTTGCCTCCGCTGGAGGGCTACACCTTCGAGGGCTATCGCAATGCCGACGGCTCGGTGGGCACGCGCAACATCTTGGCCATCACCACCACGGTGCAGTGTGTGTCGGGCGTGGTCGAGTTTGCTGTTGCGCGCATCAAGGCTGAGTTGCTGCCGAAGTTCCCCCATGTGGATGACGTGGTGGGCCTTGAGCACACCTATGGCTGCGGTGTGGCCATTGATGCCGATGGCGCAGAAATTCCAATTCGCACCCTGCGCAACATCAGCCTCAACCCCAACTTTGGCGGTGAGGTGATGGTGGTGAGCTTGGGCTGTGAAAAACTGCAACCCGAACGTTTGATGCCACCCGGTGCCATTCCCATCAACGACCAACGCGGTGAAGCGCTCGATGTGGTGTGTCTGCAAGACGATGCGCATGTGGGCTTCATGTCCATGATCGACAGCATCATGAAAACGGCAGAGCAACATTTGCAACGCTTGAACCAACGCCGCCGCGAGACGGTACCTGCCAGCGAGTTGGTGGTGGGCGTGCAGTGCGGTGGCAGCGACGCGTTTTCGGGCGTGACGGCCAACCCTGCTGTGGGTTATTGCACCGATTTGTTGGTGCGTGCTGGCGCGAGTGTGATGTTTTCCGAGGTGACCGAAGTGCGCGATGGCATTGACCAACTCACCTCACGTGCCACCACGCCCGAAGTGGCCGAGGCCATGATTCGCGAAATGGCGTGGTACGACGCTTATCTGGCCCGTGGTCGTGCAGACCGCAGTGCCAACACCACGCCAGGCAATAAAAAAGGTGGCTTGTCCAACATCGTGGAAAAAGCCATGGGCTCCATCGTCAAGTCGGGTTCTGCGCCGATTTCGGGCGTGTTGTCGCCGGGTGAAAAGCTCAAACAAAAAGGCCTGATTTATGCTGCCACGCCAGCCAGCGATTTCATTTGCGGCACGCTGCAATTGGCCGCAGGCATGAACTTGCATGTGTTCACCACAGGGCGTGGCACGCCTTACGGTTTGGCGGAGGTGCCTGTCATCAAAGTGGCCACACGCACAGACCTGGCCCGTCGTTGGCATGACCTGATGGACGTGAACGCCGGCACGATTGCAGATGGCACCCAGACGATTGAAGAGGTGGGCACCGAGCTGTTTCAGCTCATGCTCGATGTGGCCAGTGGCCGCAAAAAAACCTGGGCTGAACATTGGAAGTTGCACAACGCCTTGGTGTTGTTCAACCCTGCGCCTGTGACTTAAGGCCAGGGCTGCAACAATCTTGGCGTGATGCCCATTCTTTATTCTTTTCGCCGTTGCCCCTACGCCATGCGCGCACGCTTGGCCTTGCGTGCCAGCGGTGTGACTTATGAACACCGTGAAGTGGCATTGAAGGCCAAGCCCGTCGAGATGCTGGCGGTGTCGCCCAAAGGCACCGTGCCTGTGTTGTGCTTGGCGACAGGCGAGGTGTTGGAACAAAGCTTGGACATCATGTGGTGGGCACTGAAGCAAAGCGACCCACACGGGTGGTTACCCCTCACACCAGAGGCGTTGAGCGATGCGCAAAACATGATTGCCACCCTTGATGGGGATTTCAAAGCCAACTTGGACCGCTACAAATACCCGCAACGGTTTGGCTTGACGGAAGGTGTGCGTCACCGCGATGAAGCGGCGGCGTGGTTGCTGACACTCGATGTGTGTTTTCAGAGCCAAGCGTTCTTGTCTGGTCAACGGTGGGGCTGGTTGGATGCTTGTGTGGCGCCGTTTGTAAGGCAGTTTGCGCGCACAGACCGTGCATGGTTTGATACACAGCCTTGGTCGCAATTGGCGCAATGGCTGGTGGCGTTTGAAAACTCAGAGGCCTTTGCTGCCGTGATGCACAAGCACCCGCTGTGGGTGTCGCCGCAGGTGTCGCAGGCTTAGCTAGCCGCTTTCAAGAAATCTCTCACCAACTGCCATTGCGCAGGCACATTCAATGCAGGCGCATGGCCGCAACCGGCAATCTCTTCCGTGCGTAGCAAACCCTTTGCACCTGGGCCGCGCGTGCGCATGGTTTGGATGGTGTCGGGGGAAATTAGATCTGAATTTGCACCGCGCATCACCATCACGGGCATATCGAGTGTGTCGTACTCGGTCCACATGGGGTACTCGGGTACTTCGCGGAAAAACTGTTGGGTGATGTGGGGGTCGTAGTGCGGTGTCACGCGGCCATCCGGCAAACGGCGGGTGGAGCTTTCGCTCAAGTGCCGCCATTGCGCATCGGTGAGTGCGCCAAAGGGCGCATAGGCAGCGCGAAAGAACGCTTCTAACTCAGGCACGGTGTCAAACGCAGGAGGCTGGCCTGCATAGGCTTTGATGCGATCGACAGCGGCCACCGAAATTTCAGGTGCGATGTCGTTGAGCAAAAGACTGCGAATGCGCGCTTTGAAGCCAGGCTGTACCAAACCCGCCGCGCACACCAAGCCAAGTGCGCCGCCCATAGAGGTGCCAATCCAGTGGGCTTGATGGACGTTCAAGGCTTGCAACATGTCCCAGGCGATGCGGGTGTAGGTGACAAAGCTGTAGTCTTCTTTTGGGTCGCGCGCCCATTGGCTCAAGCCTCGGCCAATCGTGTCTGGGCAGATGACGTGATAGTCGTTGCACAGCTGCTCGGCCAACCAATCGAAGTCGCGGCCCGTGCGGGCCAAGCCGTGCCATGCAATGACGGCGGGTTGCGATGCATCGCCCCATGTGGTGACATGCAAGTCAAAACCGTGGCAGTGGAGGTAGTGCGAAGAGGGTTTCATGGCGTGCCTTATGAATCCAATGATTGTGCCCATGCGCCGATGGGCTAGGGCTCAGCGTTTACGATTGCACGTATGCAATTGCAAGATATTTTGTATTCCCAAGGTTTTGGCACGCGCCGTATTTGCGCGGGTCTCATTCAACAAGGCTATGTGCAGGTCGATGTGGGCGAGGGCTTGGTCACGTGTGACGATGCGCTGGAAGACATCGACGTGCATGAAGGTCTGCGGTACTCGGTGCAAGGCGTGGTGTGGCCGTATCACGCCAAAGCCTATGTGCTCCTGCACAAACCCGCAGGCTACGAGTGTTCGCACAAGCCTTCGGCGTGGCCCAGCATGTACACCTTGCTGCCACCACCCTTGCGCTACCGTCCGCAAAAAAGCGCGGTGCAAGGCGTGCAAGCGGTGGGGCGATTGGACCAAGACACTACGGGCATGTTGGTGCTGACCGACGATGGCCCGCTGATTCACCGCATGAGCTCACCGCGCCACCATGTGCCCAAGGTGTATGAGGTGACCACGGACGACCCGCTGGACGACAAACAAGTGCAACGCTTGCTCGATGGTGTGGTGTTGGACGACTCGCCCAAGCCCGTCAAAGCCGCAGCGTGTGTGGCGGTGGCCGAGCACCATTTGCGCCTGACCTTGACCGAAGGCAAGTACCACCAAGTTAAACGCATGTTGGCCGCGGTAGGCAACAAAGTGGTGGGGCTGCACCGTTCGCAAATTGGTGCCATGCCATTGCCTGCTGATTTGGCGCCAGGTCAGTGGCGTTGGATCAGCCCTGATGAGTTGAAGCTGCTAGCTACAAACGCTTAATTTCATCCCGCGTTTGTGGCTTGTGCCCTTTGCGCAGGTGTGCGTAGCTTGGCTCGTTACACTGAGGGCAGATTTTTCAAGGTGTTTTTTGTGTTTTTGATTCAACGTTTAACGCTGGCTTTGGCCAGCGTGCTGCTGTTGGCGGCAACCCCTGCAGCGCAAGCCGGTAACCCAATTTTTGTGCTGAATTCGCAAGACGCGAATGTGAGCGTGATTGACCCCGCCACATGGAAAGAAACCCGTCGCATTGCCACGGGCAAAGAGCCGCACCACATCTACCTCACGCCCGATGAAACCTCGGTCATTGTGGCCAACGCGGGTGGCGATTCACTGACCTTCATCGACCCACGCACCGCCGAAGTGCAACGCGTGGTGCGTGGCACCTTGGACCCTTACCAGCTGCGTTTTTCACCCGACATGAAATGGTTTGTCACGGTGGCCAACCGCCTGAACCACATCGACATTTACCGTTGGGACGGCAAAGAGTTGACGCTGGCCAAGCGCATTCCATCCAGCAAAACACCCAGCCACATTTGGATTGACACCAAAAGCACCACGGCCTACGCCACCATGCAAGACAGCAATGAGTTGGTGGCTGTCGATTTGGCCACGCAAACGTTGAAGTGGCGCATGAAAACAGGTGAAATGCCTGCCGACGTGTTTGGCACACCCAACGACAAATACCTGTTGGTGGGCCTCACAGGCGACAACCATGTGCAGGTGTTTGATGTGTCGGGTGCTCAGCCTAAATTGTTCAAAACCATTCCCACCGGTGCAGGCGCACATGCCTTCCGTGCGGCGGGTGATGGTCGCCATGTGTTTGTGGGCAACCGTGTGGCCAACACCATCAACAAAATCGACTACCTCAGCTTAGAGTCGGTCATGCAGTTCGCTGCACCTGGTGGGCCTGATTGCATGGAGGTCACGGCAGACGGTAAGTTGTTGTTTGTGTCCTCGCGTTGGATCAAAAAAATGAGCGTGATTGACACGGCCACAGGTCAGCTCGTGCGCCAAGTCAAAGTCGGCAAATCGCCTCACGGCATTTGGACTTTGGACCACGCCAAACGGTATTGATGCTGATGCGTTGCTTGCGTTGGGTTGTCTTGGCCTCACTGAGCATCGCTGCACATGTGGCGCACGCCGCTGCGCCTTGTCACAAGCCGCTGTACCTCACGTTTGACACAGGCCACATGGGTGTGGCGCCGTTGATTGCGGAGGTGTTGAACCGTCACAACGTCAAAGTCACTTTCTTCGCAGCCAATGAAGCCACCAAAGAAGGCGATGGTTCGCTGGGCGAGTATTGGGCGCCTTGGTGGAAGGCACGTGGCGCAGAGGGCCATGCCTTTGCTTCGCACACCTTTGACCATGTGTATTGGCGCTCGGACCTGCCACGCGGCAGCTGGCAAATGCGTCCCACAGCAGGGCCCAGCAAAGGCCAAACCGAGGTGTGGACCAGCCAGCGTTACTGTGACCAATTGCAACTGGCCAACACGCGTTTGGAGCAAATCACAGGTGTCAAACCCTTGCCTTTGTTTCGCGCACCGGGCGGGAAAACCTCTCCCTCGTTGTTGACCGCTGCGAAGCAATGCGGCTTTGCCCATGTGGGGTGGGCGGATGCAGGCTTTTTGGGCGACGAGTTGCCCAGCGATAAATTTCCCAACGCCATGCTGCTGCAACGCGCATTAAGCAACATCCGCTCGGGCGATATCTTGATGGCGCATTTGGGCATTTGGTCACGCCAAGACCCATGGGCACCGGCAGTGCTGGAGCCTTTGATTGAAGGCCTCAAAGCCAAAGGGTTTTGCTTTGCCACGCTCAAAGAGCATCCACAATTCAAACCATGGATACGCTGATCGATCTATTTGCCAACGCGCAAGCCGCCTTGTATGAAAGCGTGATGCAGCCCATCGCGTTTGCGGTGGGGTTGGGCAATCGATTGGAAGATGTGTTTGATGGCACGGGGTGGTTGCTGGTGGGCTTGATTCAAATCGCCATCATGGTGGCTGTGATTGGGCCTCTGCAGCGTTGGCGTCCTGTGGAAGCCGTAACCGATACGCGTGCGGTTTATACCGATGTGATTTACACACTTATTCACCGCTTGGGGCTATTTCGCGTGGTGCTGTTTTTGTTGGTCGAGCCCGTGTTGGACACCTTGCTGGGCGAGCTGCGTGTACAGGGCGTGGGGACGTTCCATTTGGAAGACCTCTGGCCAGGTGTGACCGATGGCCCGCTGACCAGCTTTGTGCTGTACCTCGTGGTGTTTGACTTCGTCAATTACTGGCTGCACCGCGCGCAGCACCAGTGGAGTTGGTGGTGGGCTTTGCATGCCTTGCACCACTCGCAGCGTCAGATGACGCAGTGGACCGACAACCGCAACCACTTGCTGGATGACTTGATGGGCGCTGTCATTTGGGTGTGCATCGCGCAACTCATAGGCATTGCGCCCACGCAGTTTGTGGCGGTGGTGGCCATCACCCAGTTGTTTGAAAACTTCCAACACGCCAATTTGCGCTTGAGCTTTGGCGCGTTGGGCGAGCGCTTGTGGGTCAGCCCGCGCTTTCATCGCTTGCACCATGCGGTTGGGTTGGGGCATGAATCCTCTCAAGGTGTCAAGACGGTTCTGGGTGGACACAATTTTGGTGTCTTGCTGCCATGGTGGGATGTCTTGTTTGGAACCGCTAACTTCGATGTGCGTTTTGAGTCCACCGGCATCCGCGACCAAGTGGAGCAGGGGGTGGATTACGGCGAAGGTTTCTGGTCGCAGCAGCGATTGGGTATCAAACGCCTCATGCAAGCCTTGGGATTTTCTTCCGCACGTTAAATAGCTGCGGTATGCTTTTGGCATGCGTTTGTTTTTGGATTCTTTTTGGCGTGCACTGGCGTATTGCTTGATGCCGCGCGTGATGCTCCTGTCACTGCTGCCACTGGCCATGTTGCTGGTGTTGTCGGTGAGCTGGGGATATTTCTATTGGTCGCCCACCCAAGACTGGGTGCGCGAGATGTTGGCTTCTTGGCAAGTGCTGCAAGGCATACTGGATTGGTTGCAAGACAACGGTGCCGGTGAATTGCAATCGGTGATGGTGCCCTTGGTGGTGATTTTTGCGATCACGCCCATCTTGGTGGTCATTTCTTTGTTGGCGGTGTCTTTGATGATGACGCCTGCTTTGGTGGACTTGGTGGTGCAACGTCGCTTTGCGCATTTGGCGCTCAAGCATGGTGGCACCACGCTGACCAGTTTGGCTTGGACCGTGGGTTCTACGCTGATCGCCATGGTGGCCATGTTCATTTCGCTGCCGCTGTGGGCGGTGCCGCCTTTGATGTTCATCGTGCCTCCTCTGATTTGGGGCTGGCTCAGCTACCGCGTGATGGTGTTTGATGCTTTGGTGCTGCACGCCAGTCGTGAAGAACGTTTGGTCATTGGCCGTCAGCACCGCATTTGGCTGCTGCTGATCGGTGTGTTGACGGGCTATATGGGCGCTTTTCCCAGTTTGGTGTGGGCCTCAGGTGCGGTGTTTGCGGCTGCCTTTTTGGTGCTCATTCCCCTCGCCATTTGGATTTATGCCTTGGTGTTTGCTTTCACCTCGCTCTGGTTCACGCATTACAGCTTGGCTGCGCTGGAAGCCCTGCGTGCCGAGTCGGGCACTGTGGTGATGGGCGCCTCGGTGCCGCTGCCCACGGTAGCATTGGGCGATGACTCAAATCCCACCTCCAGCATCTAAAGCCAGGCCAGAGTTTGGCCTCATCATCGTCGGCGATGAAATTCTCTCGGGCAAGCGTGCCGACAAGCACATGCCCAAACTCATTGAGCTTTTGAGTGCGCGTGGTTTGTCGCTGGATTGGGCGGACTACGTGGGCGATTCGCCCGAGCGCATCACCCGCACACTGGCCCGTGCTTTTGAGAGCCACAGCATTGTGTTTTCGTGCGGCGGCATTGGTGCCACGCCTGACGACCACACCCGTCAGTGTGCAGGCAAGGCATTGGGCCTAGACATCGTGCTGCACCCGCAAGCCGAAGCCTTGATTCGTGAACGCATGCAAGACACGGCGAAAGAGCAGGGCGTGCCCTACGAACCCGACCGCCACGACAACATCCACCGCCTCAACATGGGTGTGTTCCCCGTGGGAGCCAGCATCATCCCCAATCCGTACAACAAGATTCCAGGCTTCACTTGCCACGGTGCAGGTGGCGGCGTGGTGCACTTTGTGCCGGGCTTTCCCGTGATGGCGTGGCCCATGATGGCATGGGTGCTCGACACACATTACCCGCATCTGTTTCAGCATGAGGCTTGGATTGAGCAGTCTGTTGTCGTCTACGGCTCGATGGAGGCTACGCTGACGCCCTTGATGGAAGCCTTGGAGCGTGATTTCGAAGGTGTCAAAGTGTTCAGCTTGCCAAGCGTGGATCACCCAGTGCACGGGCGTCACATCGAGTTGGGCGTCAAGGGCGCACCTGAAATCGTGACTCAGGCTTATTCGGCGATGCTGACGGGGCTTCAACCGTTTGGCTTGAAGTTAGGCCCTGAATTGGTGCGAAAATAACAATGAACCATTTTGGTGCAAGATTGCACCAAAATAAAGCATTTTGTTTTTCTGTGTTTGATGCGCGTAATGGGCATCTTGAGTTAATTTGCGCCAATCTCGGTGCAAAATACGCGACTTGACGGTAGAGCTGATGAAGCTTGCTGCTGGCAAACGCTGGCACAGAAACTGCATTCTCAAACCTCGAAACACTTTTTAACCCAACTACCCAGCAGGAGAACTTGATGGCCAAGACCGTCGCAGACGTAATCAAAATGGTGAAAGAGAACGAAGTCAAATTCGTTGATTTCCGTTTCACCGATACCCGTGGCAAGTGGCAGCACATCACTGCGCCCGTGTCGCAGTTTGACGAAAGCAAGTTTGAAGAAGGTCAAGCGTTTGACGGTTCTTCTATTGCTGGTTGGAAAGGCATCGAAGCCTCTGACATGTTGTTGATGCCTGATCCAAGCAGCGCGATCATCGACCCCTTCTTTGAAGAAGTGACCCTTGTGTTGATCTGTGATGTGATCGAACCCACAGACGGCAAGGCCTACGAGCGTGACCCACGTTCGATCGCCAAGCGCGCCGAGTCCTTCCTCAAGCAATCTGGCGTGGGCGACACCGCTTACTTTGGTCCAGAGCCAGAGTTCTTCTTGTTTGACGATGTGCGTTGGAGCACTGAGCCAAACAACACCTTCTACGCCATCGACGAAGCCGAAGCGCCTTGGAACAGCGGCACCAAGATGGACAATGGCAACAGCGGTCACCGCAACCGTGTCAAGGGTGGCTACTTCCCAGTGCCTCCGGTTGACAGCACACACGACATGCGCAGCGAAATGTCGCTGATCCTCGAGTCCGTGGGTATCCCCGTTGAAGTGCACCACCACGAAGTGGCCGGCGCGGGTCAATGCGAAATCGGTACCAAGTTCTCCACTTTGGTCGAGCGCGCTGACTGGACATTGCTCCAAAAGTACGTGATCCACAACGTGGCCAACGCTTACGGCAAAACCGCCACGTTCATGCCTAAGCCCTACGCTGGCGACAACGGTTCTGGCATGCACGTGCACCAGTCCATCTGGAAAGACGGCAAGAACTTGTTCGCAGGCAACGGCTACGCTGGTTTGTCAGACTTGGCGCTGTACTACATCGGCGGCATCATCAAGCACGCCCGTGCTTTGAACGCCATCACCAACCCAGGTACCAACAGCTACAAGCGTTTGGTGCCTCACTTCGAAGCCCCAGTGAAATTGGCTTACTCTGCCAAGAACCGTTCTGCTTCGATCCGTATTCCTAACGTGGCCAGCGACAAGGGTCGCCGCGTAGAAGCGCGTTTCCCAGATCCATTGTGCAACCCTTACCTCGGCTTCGCAGCCTTGTTGATGGCTGGTTTGGACGGTATCGAGAACAAGATCCACCCAGGCGAAGCAGCGACCAAAGATTTGTACCACCTCCCACCCGAGGAAGACAAATTGGTCCCAACCGTGTGCTCTAGCTTGGACCAAGCTTTGGAAGCCCTCGATGCAGACCGTGCCTTCTTGACCAAAGGCGGCGTGTTCACCGACTCGTGGATCGACGCTTACATCGACTTGAAGATGCAAGAAGTCACCCGTAGCCGCGTGGAAGTGTCTCCTGTCGAATACGACATGTACTACTCGCTGTAATTCGTTGCAACGACACGTGCAATCAAAGGACGGCGCAAGCCGTCCTTTTTTGTTTCAACTGTTATGAAGTGATGACCTCTTTGTTGCGCCACTCCTTGTTGTTTGATCGCGTTGTGCGTGATCTTTTGTTGCCAGGCTTTTGTTTGGCCTCGCTTTTGTTCGCGTGGCCAGCATGTGCTTCGTCTGAGCAGCAACGTATTTACCGCTGTGGCAACGCCTATACCAACCAACCCGACCCTGCAGCGAACTGCAAGCCCTTGGCTGGTGGCAGTGTGACGGTGATTGAAGGCACGCGTGTGCAAGGCGCATCCGTTGCATCGCCCCAAGTGAATGCCAGCGGCGGCACCAGTGCAGGCTCAGCGAAGGTCGACAGCGCCGAACAGCGTCAACGCGACACACAGGCGCAAGTTGTGCTGCAAGCTGAATTGCAAAAAGCACAGCAGCAACATGCCGGGTTGCTGCGCGAGTGGAACAACGGTGAGCCTGAACGTCGCGCCGATGAGTTCCGTCAACCGCAAAAATACCAAGACCGTGTCGCGCAGCTACGCAGTGCATTGCAACGCACAGAGGCTGATCTGGCAGGGCTGCAGCGCGAGTTATCACGCTTGTCGGCCCCCGTTCAAACTGGAAGCAAACCATGACCCTGCAGGTGATTCAATCCAATTACGCACAAGCGTTTGACTTGCTGGCGACCTTGGTGGCTGTGGTGCGCACCGACGGTGTGGTGGTGTTTGCCAATGCGGCGCTAGAAGATGTGATGGGTGTCTCGCGCCGCACCATTGAAGGCTCTGCCATGGCGAGCTACTTCAACGAAACCCAATCGTTTGAGAATGCCTTGCAAGGTGCGCAGACCAATGCGTTTGCCACCATGCGCTATGACGCACAGCTGCGCCGCCCCTTGCAAGACCCCATGCCTGTGCACGTCATCGTGGCGCCCACGGATGTGGCAGGTGAGGTGCTGGTCGAGCTGTTGCCGCTGGAGCTGCAAACCCGTCAAGACCGCGAAGAGCGCCTGATTGACCAAGCCCAAGCCAACAAAGAGCTGATTCGCAACTTGGCCCACGAAATCAAAAACCCATTAGGGGGCATTCGTGGCGCAGCGCAGTTGTTGCAGATGGAAGTGGAAAGCAAAGACCTCATCGAATACACCCAAGTCATCATCCACGAAGCCGATCGTTTGCAAGTGTTGGTCGACCGTCTGCTGGCGCCGCACCGCCGTCCGCATGTGGTGGGTGACGTCAACATCCATGAGGTGTGTGAGCGTGTGCGAAGCCTGATCTTGGCGGAGTTCCCCAAAGGTCTGCGCATGGTGCGCGACTACGACACATCCATCCCTGAGTTCCGTGGCGACCGTGAGCAGCTCATTCAAGCTGTGCTCAACATCGTGCACAACGCAGCGCAAGCTTTGGCTGATCGGGTGGCGGAAGGGGATGCTGAGATTGTTTTACGCACACGCATCAACCGCCAAGTGACTTTTGGCAAACAACGCTATCGGTTGGCACTGGAATTGCATGTGATAGACAACGGGCCCGGCATTCCGGAAGAAATCAAGGACAGGTTATTTTTCCCCTTGGTTTCTGGACGAGATGGCGGTTCTGGCCTAGGGCTGAATTTGGCACAAACCTTTGTGCAACAGCACCATGGCTTGATTGAGTGTGACAGTGTGCCGGGACGCACGGATTTCAAAATCCTCATCCCGCTGCCTTGAAGCCTCGCATGGCCCCTAACTTAGAACAGAAAGTGCCGAGATGAAATCGATTTGGATTGTGGACGACGACCAGTCAATTCGCTTCGTGCTGGAAAAAGCGCTGTTGCGCGAGAACTTGCCCACCCGCAGCTTCACCAGCCCACGCGAAGTGCTGCAAGCGCTCGACTCGGTGAGCGAGGATGATGGCCCGCAAATTTTGGTCAGCGACATCCGCATGCCGGGTGGCTCGGGGCTCGATTTGCTCACCAAGGTGAAAGAGCGTTTGCCTGCACTGCCCGTCATCATCATGACGGCCTTTTCTGATTTGGACAGCGCAGTATCTGCCTTTCAAGGCGGTGCGTTTGAATATCTGCCCAAACCGTTTGACTTGCCCAAAGCAGTCGAGCTGATTCGTCGCGCTTTGGACGAAAGCCAACGCGAACAACTGCAAAGCGAGCAACAAGACGCCACGCCTGAAATGCTGGGCCAAGCGCCTGCCATGCAAGACGTGTTTCGTGCGATTGGTCGCTTGAGTCAAAGCAATGTGACCGTGATGATCACGGGTGAAAGTGGCTCGGGTAAAGAACTCGTGGCACGTGCGCTGCACAAACATTCGCCTCGTGGTGATGCGGGCAACAAAGGCCCGTTTGTGGCCATCAACACAGCGGCGATACCGAAAGATTTGTTGGAGAGCGAACTCTTCGGCCACGAACGAGGTGCATTCACCGGTGCGCAAACCACACGCCGTGGCCGCTTTGAGCAGGCCGAGGGCGGCACCTTGTTCCTCGATGAAATCGGCGACATGCCTTTTGATTTGCAAACCCGCTTGCTGCGTGTGTTGAGCGATGGCACTTATTACCGCGTGGGTGGGCACAACGCCATCAAAGCCAATGTGCGTGTGATTGCAGCGACCCACCAAGACTTGGAAAAACGCGTCAAAGACGGCGTGTTCCGCGAAGACTTGTTTCACCGCTTGAACGTGATTCGCTTGCGTTTGCCTGCTTTGCGTGAGCGCCGTGAAGACATCCCCACGTTGACGCGCCACTTTTTGCAGCAGAGTGCACAACAATTGGGCGTGGAGCCCAAACGTATCTCGGATGGTGCACAAACGGTGCTCAACCAGTTTTCGTTTCCGGGTAACGTGCGTCAGCTCGAAAATATTTGCCACTGGTTGACCGTGATGGCACCGGCGCAAGTGATTGAGCCCAAAGATTTGCCACCTGAAGTGACCTTGTCGGGGGAAGCCTTGGCAGCCCTCAGCCACACAGGGCAAGACACCTCAGGCTTTGGCGCTGCCCCCGCGGCAGATGTGGGGCAGGTGGCCTCGGCGCCTGTGGTTGGCATTGAGGGGGCAATCGCGCCCGTGGTGCTCAACATGCCGGGCGCAGATTGGGAGCAAGGCTTAGAAGCCGAAGCCATGAGCATGCTTGTGGCCGGACGCACCGATGTGTGGGATGCCTTGGTGAACCGCGTCGAAGCCAAGTTGATTCAAACCGCGTTGGCCAACACGCGCGGTCGTCGCATTGAGGCCGCTCAAAAGTTGGGCATTGGTCGCAACACCATCACCCGCAAAATTCAAGAGCTGGGTTTAGACGATTGAATTTTTAAGCGAGCTTCACAACCACAGGCGTGTGGTCGCTGGGGCGCTCGTTTTTACGCGGTGCTTTGTCAATCACGCAGGCTTGCACCGATGCCTTCAGCGCATCGCTGACCAAAATGTGGTCAATGCGCAGACCACGGTTGCGACGAAACGCAAACTCGCGGTAGTCCCACCAGCTGTAGCTCTTCTCGGCTTGTTCAAACAAGCGGAAGGCATCGTGTGTGCCCAAGTCAATCAAGGCTTGAAAGTGGTCACGCTCTTGCACGGTGCAGTGGATGGTGTCTTTCAAGGCCACAGGGTCCCACACATCGCGGTCATCGACGGTGATGTTGAAGTCACCCATCAACACCAGATTGGGGTGTTGTTTGAGTTCTTCACGCAGCCAGTTTTGCAAGGCTTCGAGCCAACGCATTTTGTAAACAAACTTGTCGCTGTCGGGGGCTTGGCCATTGGGGAAGTACGCGCCAATCACGCGCACACTGTCGACCGTGCCGGCAATCACGCGGGCCATGTCGTCTTCAAAGCCGGGGATGTTTTTCACCACATCGGTGGCTTCGCTGCGCGAGAGCAGGGCCACGCCGTTGTAGGTTTTCTGACCGAAAAATGCCACCTTGTAACCTGCCGCTTCAATGGCCTCGCGTGGAAACTTATCGTCTGTGGTTTTGGTTTCTTGCAAGACCAACGCATCGACGGGGTTGGCCGCCAACCAGTCCAGCACTTGCGGTAAGCGCACGGTGAGTGAGTTGACGTTCCAAGTGGCGAGTTGCATATGTGAGTGTTCTTTGCTTAACGTGTGCGATCTAGGGTGACGAGGCTGTAGCTCAAGCCGTTCGCGGCCACGTGGGTGGTGCGTGCAGTTTCTTGCCAGTTGGCATCGAAGGTAGGGGCAAAGGCATCGCCTTCAAAATCAGCATCGATTTCTGTGACGACCGCACGCGAAGCCAAAGGCATGGCTTGCGCATACACCTCAGCGCCGCCAATGACCCAGATCTGTGCATCAGCAGGGCACTGTTGCACGGCTTCTTCGATCGAGTGTGCAACGACGGCACCAACGGCTTGCCAATCGGTTTGACGCGTCACCACAATGTTGGTGCGCCCGGGCAGAGGGCGAAATTTAGGTGGCAGCGATTCCCATGTTTTGCGGCCCATGACGACGGGCTGGCCGAGCGTGGTTTGTTTGAAGTGGGCGAGGTCTTCGGGCAAGTGCCAAGGCAGGGTGTTGTCCTTGCCAATGACGCCGTTGCGCGCACGCGCAAAAATCAAATTCAAAGCCATGGCTTAAACGGCTACCGGGGCTTTGATGGCACCGTGGCATTGGTAGTCCAGCACCTCGAAGTCTTCAAACTGGTAGTCGAAGATGGAGTCGGGTTTGCGTTTGATGTGCAGTGTGGGATAGGCAAACGGCTCGCGGCTGAGTTGCAACGCCACTTGTTCGTGGTGGTTGCTGTAGATGTGACAGTCGCCACCGGTCCAGATGAAGTCGCCCACATCCAAGTCGCACTGCTGGGCCACCATGTGCGTGAGCAGGGCGTAGCTGGCGATGTTGAAGGGCACGCCCAAAAAGATGTCGGCACTACGCTGGTACAGCTGGCAACTGAGCTTGGCTTTGTCGCCTGGGTTTTGCGCGGGGGCCACATAGAACTGAAAGAACGCATGGCAGGGCATGAGCGCCATCTTGTCGAGCTCGGCCACGTTCCATGCACTCACGATGATGCGGCGGCTGTCGGGGTTGTTCTTCAGGGTGTCGATGACCTGCTGAATTTGGTCAATGTGGCCACCATCGGGTGTGGGCCAGCTGCGCCATTGCACGCCATACACGGGGCCAAGGTCGCCGTCTTCGCGGGCCCATTCGTCCCAGATGGTGACGTTGCGTTCTTTGAGCCAGTTGTTGTTGCTCGACCCAGTCAAAAACCACAGCAGCTCTTGGATGATGGAGCGCAGGTGAACCTTTTTGGTTGTGACCAGCGGGAAGCCTTCGTTCAGGTCGAACCGCATTTGGTAACCAAACACGCTTTTGGTGCCCGTGCCCGTGCGGTCTGTTTTGGCAACGCCGTGGCTGTCCACGTGTTGCATGAAGTCTTCGTATTGGCGGCGGATGGGGCGCATAAGGGTAATTCGGTAAAAAACTCTTGCAGAGTTTACGCGCTGCCGTCTTAGAGTCCGTTAGCATACCGACTTGCTTACTTTGGACGCATACTTAAGTTGTCTACGCCAAGCGGCGTATTGACGACAATTGCTTCCACGGCGACAGTACGATTTTATTTTTAGACAAGTTGTGACAAAGCTGTCAAATATGACACCCAACGGCCATTCAGAAGAACCTAAGCGCAGCGTGTATGGCACCTGTGACCCTCACTACCTTCGCACCTTGCGTGAGGCTGCGGGCATGGATATGTTTGTGTTGGCGCGCACGGCTTGTTTGTCTGTCGCTCAAGTTCGCCAACTCGAAAGTGACGACAGCGACGGCTTGTTTTACTCCGACGCCATCAAGCGTCAAGCCTACAAACGTTTGCTGATGATTTTGGGGGCAGAGCCACCCTCTGTCGAGATTCCAGAAGAGCTACGTGATGCAGCGAAGGTTGCGGATGCGCACTTGACCACGTTGGATCAAATTGTGGCCATGAGCGAGCAGCCGCCCATGAACCATTCTGCGTTCGATGCTGTGCATGCTGGTTTGGCCAAATTGAGAGAACACAAGCAAGCAACGGCTGCCTTGCTGTTATTGGTGGCAGCGGTGACCTTGTTTGTTTTGCATGGGCCACAGAGTGTGGTGGAGGCAACATCTGAGCTTGCAGCAGCTTCGCCAACGCCCAAGGTGTCTGCTGTCGCGGTATCGGTGGAGCCGCCTTCTGTGACAACCGCTTCGGTTCCCGTGGCTGCTGTCGCTGCGGCATCAGCCTCTGTGGCGGCTGCTTCTGCTTTGGTGGCAGCATCTCCAACCGCGCCTAGCAAGACAATGGGGGCATGCACTCATTCCAATGAGGCTATGCCACAGTTGTCACCATTCGTGGCTCAAAAAGAAGGCAAGTATGTTTACTTGGTAAGTGCTGCCAACGCAGAAGTGTGTGTGGTTGATGGCAACAAACAAGCCACACTGTTGCAGCTCAAAGCCGGTGAGAATCGCAGCGTCTATGGTGTGTCGCCGTGGCAAGTGTCTAGCACCAGTCTGCAAAAAGTTCAAATCTTCTTCCAAGGTGGGCGTGTTTCTTTGCCCGACGCCACAGTTAGCCGCGTGCAACTGGTTGAGATGACTGTCGCTCGCTAATCCTATGTTTAAGCATATGAAGTTCAGGCAGTCGGAACAAACCGACGCCACTCAAAAAACCATCATCGGTCAATCTGCGGTCGTGGTGGGCAATATCGTGTCACAAGATGTGGTTCAACTCAAAGGCCATGTGGTTGGCAATATTGATGTGAATGGCAGTCCAAATGCCCAACTGTCTGTTCTTTCGCAAGCGCATGTTGAAGGTGACATCAGTGCGCAGCAAGCAGTTGTCAATGGCGTGGTCACAGGCAATATTGAATCAACCGGACGTGTCGAGTTGCACGCTGGCGCCGATGTCAAAGGTAATATTTCATACGCCACTATGGCGATTGAGCATGGCGCGAAGTTATACGGAATGATGAGCAGTACAGATGTCAAACAGCGCTGACAATTCAGAGAAATTGGGTCATGTCATCGTGATCGACGATGACGCCTCAGTCCGTCGCAGCTTGGCCACCATGCTTGAACGTGTGGGCTACAACGTGAGTTTGTACGACTGTGCCGATGCATTTTTGCAAAACCCTGTGGTGCCTTCCCCCGCTGTGATTTTGTTAGACATGCGCATGCCGGGTACCACTGGTGTGGGTTTGCAATCGCAGCTTAAAACCTTGGCGCGACATGTGCCTGTGATTTTTGTGAGCGGTGACAGTCGCCCAGAAGAAATCATCACTGCCATGAAGCAAGGCGCAGTGGACTTTTTGCTCAAGCCCTTCACAGCGCAGGCCATGATGGATGTAATTCAACGTGCCATGCACATGTCTGAACAGGCCGTGGTGGAGGCTGATAAAAACATGCAAGTGTCGGAACGTTTAAAACGACTGACACCCCGCGAGATGGAGGTCTGTCATTGGATGGTGCGTGGTTACTCCAACCAACAAATCGCCACCATTGATGGAGGGGCATCAGCCACGATCAAATTGCATCGCGCCCGAGTGATGGAAAAAATGGCGGCTCGCACCTTGCCTGAGTTGATCGACATGCTGATCGGCATGGACCTCCCCGCACCTGCGCGCCAAGCTTTAGCGAACGACACGGCCCGGGTTGAGTAAGCCTTGCGGGTCAAGCGCACGCTTGACTTGCTGCATCAAGGCCAAAGCCACAGGGTCTTTGTAATCTGGCAAGCTGTCTACCTTCATGCTGCCCACGCCGTGTTCGGCAGAAATAGATCCACCAAAACGCTTCACGGATTGATAGACCAACGTGTTCACACGGTCTTCGTTCTCGTGCAAAAAAGCGCGTGTGTCGCAGTTCTCGGGGGCTTGTACGTTGTAGTGCAAATTGCCATCACCCAAGTGCCCAAAGTTCACCAAACGCACGCCTACAATTTCTCGCGTCAGCAATGCATCGGTTTCTGCCACAAACGCTGGAATAGATGAAATGGGCACAGAAATATCGTGCTTGATGTTCAGCCCTTCTTCAGCTTGGGCGAGGGTGATGCTCTCGCGGATGTGCCAAAGGTTGCGGGCTTGACCGAGGTTTTCTGCCACCACGGCATCGCTTACACAACCCGCTTCAAAAGCGACTTCTAGCAAATGCTCAAACCGTGCGCGGGCATGGGCTTCGGACTCGCTGTCGGAGTTTTCCAGCAGCACGCAGTAGGGAGACTCTTGCCACAAAGGCACGCGCAGTTGAGGGTAGTGCTTGTCGACCAAGCTCAGCGCAAATTGCCCCATCATTTCGAAGCCAGTCAAGCCTGCTCCTAAGTGCTGGTGCGCCAAGCTCAATAGCTTGACGGCATGTGCGACTGACGGCACAGCAGCCCAAGCGGTCAGGCTGACGGCTGGCATGGGGTAGAGCTTCATGGTGGCGGCGGTGATGATGCCTAGCGTGCCTTCGCTGCCAATCATCAGATTGCGCAAGTCGTAGCCCGTGTTGTCTTTGCGCAGGCCGCTCAAGCTGTGCATGACCTCGCCTTGCGCGGTGACGACTTCAAGCCCCAAGCACAAGTCGCGCGTGTTGCCATAACGCACCACCTGTGTGCCGCCTGCGTTGGTGGCCAAGTTGCCGCCTATGGTGCAACTGCCTTCGGCGCCCAAACTCAGAGGAAACAAGAAGCCCGCTTGTTCAGCGGCTTGCTGAAGATTTTGTAAAACACAACCGGCCTCGACCGTGATGGTGAGGTTGTCCGCATCTATCGCACGTACCGCATGCATGCGCTGCAGGCTCAACAACACTTGTGTGCCGGTGTCATCTGGAATGCCGCCGACGACCAAGCCGGTGTTACCGCCTTGCGGCACGATGCTCACGCCCGCTTGGGCACAGGCTTTGACCACATCCGCCACTTGCTGGGTGTTGGCGGGGCGAACAACGGCCAAGGCTTTGCCACGCGTGCGTTTGCGCCAATCTTGTTCGTAGGCCGATAAGTCACCCTCGATCAACACATGAGCGTTGCCCAGCAGCTGGCGCAGTTTGTTTAACAAATCAAACGAAGCGGTATTGGGCATGGCGGGCTTTTAATTTTGAATTGAAGCGTCGACTTGTTCGGCGAGGGGGTTGGCTTTGGCGTGCTTCAAACGTAGGCGCACATGAAAAGCACAAGCTGCAAACAGCACGACGCATAAGAGCACTTCCACCATCGCGAAATAGTTGCTGGGTGCTGCATCGCCCCACGCACGCACGACACCCTCTGTGAAGTACAACCAAATTAACAGGCTCAGCCAGCGGTAGGTGTACATGCGGTTTTTGAGCAAACCTGTGAGCGGAAAACACAATGGCAACACTTTCAGTGCCAAGAGTGTGCCGCCAGGACGCAAAGGTGCCAGCCACAGCTCCCAAGCCAAGCCCAGCACGATGAGGCCCATCAGGCTGCTCACGGCGAGCAAGCGGGTGAGCGTCACGTGACGCAATGAATTTTCTTGGGGGGCGAGGGTGGAGTTGTGCATAGAAAGTGGGATGATTCAGACCATGATTGTCCCGCAACTCCAGAACTTTTTTGACCGCCTTGCACGATTCCCTTGGCGCAACACTGCCCGCACTTTGCGTCAGCGTTTTCGCGATGACCGCTTAGGCCAGACCGCGGGCAGCTTGACCTTCACCACCACCATTGCTTTGGTGCCGATGGTGACGGTGGCCTTGGCGGTGCTGACCGTGTTTCCTATGTTTGCTGACTTTCAAACGGTGCTGCAAAAGCGTTTGATTGAGAGCTTGGTGCCCGACAACATTTCGCGCCAAGTGTTGGGTTATCTGACCCAGTTCGCCAGCAAAGCCAGCCGCTTGGGGGCTGCGGGTGTGGCGGCCTTGTTGTTCTCAGCATTGGCGTTGGTGTTCACGATTGACCGCACGCTCAACGCTATTTGGCGGGTGCGTAAACGCCGTCCTTTGGTGCACAGCATGCTGTTGTACTGGACCGCCATCACATTGGGCCCATTACTCATGGGCGCAAGCTTGGTGATGATGTCGCAGTTTGTGGCGGCATCGCGTGGCGTGGTCCCAGACATGGCCGGCAATTTACGCTGGGTGTTCAGTCTGTTGGAATTTTTCTTATTGGCTTGGGCGGTGAGTGCGCTTTACCGTTTTGTGCCATACACCCAAGTGCGCTGGAGCCATGCCTTGGTCGGCGGCGTGTGGGTGGCGGCGGCCACCGAAGTGGCGCGCAAAGTGCTGGCCTATTACTTTGGTCAAATGCCCACGTATTCGGTGGTGTACGGCGCATTTGCCACCGTGCCAATTTTGTTGGTCTGGATCTATTTGGCATGGTCCATCGTGTTGATCGGCGCGGTGTTGGTGGCCAATTTACCAAGTTTGCTGGGTGGCATTTCTCGTGATGGACGCAGTGTGGGTTGGCGTTTTCAGTTGGCGCTTGAAGTGCTGCAACGCTTGCAAGTGGCGCGCAACACGGACGAACACGGGGCCAGCATGAGCACCTTGTGCGAAGACCTTGCCCTGGACCCTTTGCAGATTGAAGACGTGTTAGCTGCCTTGGTGGACCTCGATTGGATTGCCCGCTTGAGCGAGTCGGTCGATGCCCGCCAAACCCATGTCAAAGAAGCACGCTATGTGATGTTGGCGGACCCGCATCGCACACCCTTAGCGCCACTCATGGAGCGCTTGCTGTTGGTGCGTAGCCCGGAGGCTGAAGGGCTGTGGATGAAGTGGCAAGACCTGCGCTTGCGCGATGTGCTCTGAGCTTAAGACCTCAAGCCTAAAAATGCTTTCAACGCATCTAAGGTTTCTTCAGGCGATTCACTCATTTGGTGATGACCCATCGGCACCTTCGCTACCGTGAACGTTTTGCCATGGGCTTTGGCTTGGTCTGTCAAACTCTTGGCGGCGCGTGGGGGCGTCATCTGGTCGGCCTCACCCAACACAAACAGCACAGGGCAAGTCACGGCCGCCATGGCTTCTAAGCCGTTGGCATAGCTGTCACACGCCACAAAGCCTCGGTGAAAGATGTTGACCTGCGTGTTGCTGGCCAACACGCGTCGCCCCAACGCCATGGACGCGCCATACACCCATGTACCAGGCCCCAGCGCCGAGGGGGGCGCGGCCAACGTGGCGCGTGAAAACACATTCACCATTTGCAACGCTTTCATGGGCTCGTTCAACGACGCCTCAATCAAAGCGGGCGACACCTTCATGGGGAAGGCCGTGCCCACCAACGCCAAGTGCGTGATGCGGTCTTTCAGTCGCGCGGCTGTTTCCAGTGCAATCAACGAACCCCAGCTATGACCCACCAAGCCCGCTTGCTTGACCCCTGCCGCATCTAGCAACGCCTCGATGAATTGCGCGGCTTCTTCCACACTCGCGGGGGCGTCGCCGCCACTGCGCCCGTGACCGGGCAAGTCGACCGCGAGCACATTGAAGCCGTGGTGTGCGAGGTAGCGCGTTTGCAAAATCCACACGCTGTGGTCGTTGAGCACGCCGTGGATGAATACCAGCGTGGGCTTGGCCGCATCAAAGGCTTTGCCGCCTGTGTAGGCGTAGGCTTCGTAGTTTTGGCCAGCAGCAGTTTTTAAAGTGAACTTCATCACGCACCTGCCTTCTCTGCAGCTTTCAGGGCGCGCTTCAAATCGTCAATCAAATCAGCGGGGTCTTCAAGTCCGATGGACAAACGAATGGTGCCTGGCCCAATGCCGGCGCCTGCCAGGGCTTCATCACTCATGCGAAAGTGCGTGGTGCTGGCGGGGTGAATGACCAAGCTGCGGCAGTCGCCCACATTGGCCAAGTGGCTGAAAATTTTCAGAGCTTCGATGAAGGCCTTGCCTTGCTCGCGTGAGCCTTGGATGTCAAAGCTGAACACCGAGCCTGTGCCGCGTGCGCCAAAACGCAACAGCTTTTCAGCCAGTGCGTGGCTGGGGTGGCTTTCGATGAGCGGATGCCCCACACGGCTGACCAGCGGATGGCTGGCCAAGAACTGCACCACTTTTTCGGTGTTGGCCATGTGGCGGTCCATGCGCAGCGAGAGGGTTTCGATGCCTTGCAAAATCAGCCACGCGCTGTGCGGACTCATGCACGCGCCAAAGTCGCGCAAGCCTTCGCGGCGTGCGCGCAGCAAGAATGCGCCAACCGTGCTTTCTTCGCTGAACACCATGTTGTGAAAGCCTTCGTAGCTTTGCGTCAGTTCTGGGAATTTGCCACTTTTCTCCCAATCAAAACTGCCGCCATCCACCACGATGCCACCAATCACAGTGCCGTGGCCGCTAAGGAACTTAGTGGCCGAGTGGTACACCAAGTCAGCGCCTAGCTCGAATGGTTTGACCAAGTAAGGCGTGGTGAGTGTGCTGTCCACCAACAGAGGTACACCCGCTTCGTGGGCGATGGCAGAGATGGTCGGAATGTCCAACACATCCAAGCCAGGGTTGCCCACCGTTTCGCCAAAAAACAATTTGGTGTTGGAGCGCACAGCCGCGCGCCACGCATCGATATCGTTGGGACTGACGAATGTGGTCTCAATGCCAAAGCGACTCAGCGTGTAGTGCAACAGGTTGTGTGAGCCGCCATACAACGCCGTGCTGGCGACGATGTGCGAGCCCGCGCCCATGAGTGTGGCAATCGTCAAGTGCAGCGCTGCTTGCCCGCTGGCGGTGGTGATGGCTCCGATGCCACCCTCTAAAGCTGCCACGCGCTGTTCTAAGACCGCGTTGGTGGGGTTGCTGATGCGGCTGTACACATGGCCTGCGCGTTCGAGGTTGAACAACGAGGCGGCATGGTCGCTGGACTCAAACACAAACGAGGTGCTCAGGTGGATGGGCACAGCGCGTGCGCCTGTGGCGGGGTCGGGTGCCGCACCTGCGTGCAAGGCGAGCGTGTCAAAACTGGGGTCGTTGTAGCCGGGCATGGTTTCCTCGGGTGCTTTGTCAGAAATTCGTTCCTCATTGTGGGCTATATTCAAAACCTCACTGGGGGAGAAAAACCATGAAAGTCAGCGATATTCTGCGCGTCAAAGGCCAAAGCGGCGGCACCTTGTTCACCATCGGACCTATGGAGCCGCTGGACTCAGCCGTGAATATCATGGCAGAAAAAGACATGGGTTCCCTGCTGGTCATGGAGGGCGGCGAGTTGGTCGGGGTGCTTTCGTTTCGAGAGGTCATCCAAACCCTCAGTCGCCATGGTGGCAAGTTAGAAGGTTTGACGGTTCGCCATGCGATGGAAACCAACCCACTCACCTGTTCGACGGACACCAGCATTGATGAGGTGCGCCGCATGATGTTGGGTAGCCATGCGCGTTACATCCCGATTTTGGACAACCGGGTGTTGCAAGGCGTCATCAGCTTTTATGACGTGGCCAAGTCTGTGGTGGACAGCCAAAACTTTGAAAATCAAATGCTCAAGGCCTACATCAAAGACTGGCCCAGCGGCACGCCTGAGCCTGAACACCCCTAAGCAAGAAGCCTTCATGGTGGTGGGATAATCTCAGCCCATGAGCGGCAATACCTTCGGAACCCTTTTTAGCGTCACCAACTTTGGTGAATCCCACGGCCCAGCCATTGGCTGCGTGATTGACGGCTGCCCTCCGGGCATGTCACTGTGCGAGGCAGACATCCAGCATGACTTGGACCGTCGCCGCCCCGGCACCAGTCGCCACGTGACCCAACGCAACGAACCCGATCAAGTGCAAATCTTGTCAGGTGTGTACGAGGGCAAAACCACGGGCACGCCCATTGCGCTGCTGATTCAAAACACCGACCAACGCAGCAAAGACTACGGCAATATTTTGCAAACCTTCCGCCCAGGTCACGCGGACTACACCTATTTCCAAAAGTTCGGCATTCGCGACCCACGCGGTGGTGGCCGTTCTTCGGCACGTTTGACAGCGCCCACCGTAGCGGCAGGTGCGGTGGCCAAGAAGTGGCTCAAAGAAAAATATGGCACCACGTTTTATGGCTGCATGACGCAAATTGGCGAGCTGCCTATTCCTTTCGAGAGCTGGGACCACGTTAGCCATAACCCGTTTTACGCCCCTTGTGCCGACGTGCAAGCCTTCGAAGACTACATGGACAGCCTGCGCAAAGCGGGCGACTCGTGCGGCGCACGCATTCGTGTGGTGGCCACGGGCATGCCTGTGGGCTTGGGTCAACCCATTTACGACCGCTTGGATGCCAACATTGCTTACGCCATGATGGGTCTCAACGCTGTGAAAGGTGTGGAGATTGGCGCTGGTTTTGCCAGTGTGGCGCAACGCGGCACCACGCATGGCGACTCGCTCACGCCAGAAGGCTTTGCCACCAACAACTCAGGCGGCGTGTTGGGGGGCATCAGCACAGGCCAAGACTTGGAGGTGAGCATTGCCATCAAGCCCACCAGTTCCATCTTGAGCCCGCGTGACTCGATTGACCAAAACAGCCAACCTACTGAGGTGGTGACCAAGGGTCGTCATGACCCGTGCGTGGGCATTCGCGCCACACCGATTGCGGAAGCCTTGTTGGCTTTGGTGGTGATGGATCACGCCTTGCTGCACCGCGCGCAATGTGGTGACGTGCAGGTGGGCATGCCAGCCATTCCAGGCCACATTGGCGCTTGATGGTCTTGTACGCAGGTCTGCTTTGACATCTCCCACCTCAGAAGCGCGTTCGAGTAACGCGCTTTCTCGTTTTCAGCTCTTTCCTTTTGCAGCGCTGTCTGCCAGCTACTTTGCGCACATCGGATTTTTCAACCCGTACTTGCCGTTGTGGCTCAAAGACTTGGGCTTCTCCATCACCATCATTGGTTTGCTCACGGCGGTGCAAGCGGCCACGCGCGTGTTGGCTCCCTATGGCTGGGGCTGGCTGAGCGACCACACCGGCGAACGCGTCAAGCTGCTGCGCTTTTGCGCCAGTGCTGCGTTGATCTGTTCGGCGGGCTTGTTGGTTGATGGCAGCGTGGTGTGGATTGCGGTGGTGTTGCTGTTAATGTTCATTCATACCAGCGCCATGATGCCCATGAGCGAGGCCGCTTTGGCGCATTTGGTCAGCACCGACCAAGGCTTTGATTCGCGTCGCTATGGTCGCGTGCGTTTGTGGGGTTCGTTGGGGTTTTTGGTCACGGTGTTTGTGGCGGGGGCGTGGTTTGAAGTGCAGGGCATGCAGAGCTTTCCTGCGTGGGCGGTGGGGTCCTTGGTCTTGCTCAACCTCAGCGTGTGGTGGCTGCCCAATCGCAAAGAAGCGGTGCATCACGACGAGGTGCGTCCATCCGTCATGCCTGTGTTGCGTCAACGCCAGGTGCAGTGGTTTTTTGCCACGGTGTTTTTCCATGTGTTGTCGCACATTGGTATTTATGTGTTCTTCTCGCTCTACCTCGATGAGTTGGGTTACAGCAAAACCATGATTGGTGTGTTGTGGGCCGTGTCAGTGGCTGCGGAGATTGTGTGGTTCTTCACCCAAAGCCGTTGGCTGCCCAAGTTCAGTTTGTCGATGTGGATGTTCATTTGCGCCGTTGCGATGGTGCTGCGCATGGTGCTCACCACATGGGCGGCCGAGTGGTTGTGGGCCTTGCTGTTTGCTCAGGTGTTGCATGCGCTCACCTTTGCCACGCAACACACGGCATGCATTGCTTTGTTGTCGCACCATTTTCCTGGACGCTTGCGGGGCAGAGGGCAGGCCTTGTATGCCTCGATTGGCTATGGTGTGCCAGGGGTTTTGGGTGCTTTAGGCGGTGGAGCCTTAAGCGATGCTTTGGGTCTGTCGTCGGTCTATGCCGTGTCGATTGCCACAGCGGCGCTGGCTTGTGTGTGTGCATGGCAATGCATGCGACAACACGCCAAGCACTGAATCGGTCGTCAGCGTGTCAAACGCGCAAAAAGTGGCTTGGTTTTGCGAGCGGCCCAGTGGTGAATAGGGACCTCGACTTTCTCATGCAGAAATAAGCCTATGCCCACACAGCACAACCAAGCAAACCCCGTCAGTGCAAAGGCCGTGTTGGGGCTGTCAAGATGGCTTTCGTTCCACATTGCGCTGAACAACACGATGACGCCAAAGTGCGTCAAGAACAGCACATACGCACTGTTAGACAAACGGTGCACCACGCGTTTCATGGGCGTCCAGTGCACCATGCCTTTTGGCTTGATGACCAGCCACACGGCGGTGAGCAACGCCAGTGACAAACGCGTGCGGTATTCAAACCACAAGGCACCCACGGTCAGCAGTGCCGTGACCCCAAACACCCTGGCTTCAAAGGGAGAGCGCTTGGCCCACGCCGCCAATACGCCTAAGCCATAGGCTGCAAAAAAGTAAATGGCCCACATGTCCAGCTCATCCACACGGTTGAATTGCCACATCGAGGCCACGCACAGCAAAGCCACGGTGATGGACAGACGCTTGTTGGTGTCGGTGTGCAAAGCGTGGCACAACACCATCAGCAATGCGTAGAGCTGGAAATCGATGGCCACATACCAGGCCCCGCTGGAAAGCGCCTCAAACCCCAAGAGGTCATGCACCAAAAAACCATGTGCCAAAAACTGCCACACGGTAGGTTCGTTGGGAAGCCAACTGGCATGGATGCTGTCACGCGACACCGCCACCGCCACGCTGATGAGAGTCAGCGCAAGCACATAAAACGGCACCAGCCGCAAATAGCGTTTGATGATGCTGATGAGCGGATGCTGGATAGATTTGTGCATCACCGATTGCGCGGCCAAATAGCCCCCCACCACCAAGAACACTTGCACGGCCAAGCGTGCATAGCGGTAGAGCCAATCCATGAGCTGTGGCCACATGAGGGTCATGGTGTCAGCCATCGGGCCGTAGGCTGAAAAGTGGTGCCACACAATCAACTGTGCGGCTACAACTTTCAACACATCGACAGTGAGGGAGCGTTCTAGCAAACGAATCTATTCCAAGAAGGGTTTAGTCGTTGGGCTTGAACACCAGCAACAGTGGTGAGTGCACGCGGCCATCGGTGTCACGTGGCAAGATTTCGGTCTTGTCGATGGCTTTGAGTACTGCGTTGTCCCAAGCCACGTTGCCGCTGGACTTGACTAGTTTTTTGTTAACAATCGTTCCGTCAGGCGCACAGCGCACTTCGACTTCGGCCGCGGGGTTGCCAGACACTGAGCTAGGGTCAAACGTGATGTTGGGTTTGATTTTTGCGCGGATACGACCGCCATATGTGTCAGACGGACCTGAAGACTTCATGGCAGTGCCCGTGGCATTCTCGCTGCCGCTCGCACCCGCCAGACCAGCGATGCGCTTCATGTTTTCTTTGCGAATGGCTTCGAGCTTTTTAGCTTCTTCGGCAGAAGCTTTGCTGTCTTTCTGCTCGGCCTGCTTCTTGGCTTCTTTTTCTTTGCGTTCCTTCTCGTCGCGCTCTTTCTGTTTTTCTTTTTCTTTACGCTCTTTGTCCTTGCGCTCTTCTTCTTTCTTCGCTTCTAGTTTTCGCTTGTCGTCGTCGAGCTTGGCTTTGGCTTTTTTCTCAGCCTCTTTTTTCACTTCTTCTTTGCGGCGCTCTTCAGCCTTCAACGCTTCTTGAATCTTTTTCTCTTCTTCAATCTTGCGTTTTTTGGCCAGTGCAATGTCTGCATCGCGGTTGGGCGCAGGTGGCTCGGGCGCTTTCACCACAGGCTTAGGCGCAGACTCTGGTTTGGGTGCGGGAGGGGGCGGTGGTGCTTCGACCTCGACCAACTTGGGCGCAGCCGCCATGGGCACGGCAGACCACAATTCGGCTTCGACAGACAAGCTGTTGTCTTGCTTCCACTGAATGCCGGCAGTCAGCGCCACGATGAGCAAAGCGTGCACCACCAAGGCCGCACCCACAGAGCGGGCGGTTCCTTCAGGTGGCGGAGGAGCAAACTCCAGATGCTTTGCTTGTGCGCTCATGGCTTAAAAATCAATCCACCAATTGAACCGCGAGGCCCACACGTTGCACACCCGAGCGCTGCAGCGTGTCCATGGCTTTGACCACAGTTTCGTATTTGATGGTGCGGTCTGCAGTGATCACCACAGGGCCTTGTGATGTCTCGCCTTGCAGCTCTTTCACGTCACGGGCCAGTCCAAGCAATGTGCTGTTGACAGACTTGTTCACAGTACCTGTGCTCTTGACAGTGATCCGCTCTTCTTTGCTGATCTCCACATGAATCACTTGGTCAGGCACGGTGGCAGCTTTGCCCACACTGGGCAAATCAATCACGGTGGGCGAGATGAGGGGCGCAGTCACCATGAAGATGATGAGCAAGACCAACATCACGTCGATGAACGGCACCATGTTGATGTCGTTCATAGCGCGGCGGCCGCGTCCTGAGCGAGGGGCAATAGAAGCCATGCTGGGTGTTCCTGCTTAGTGAGCTGTGCCGCTGGCGCTGACGTTGCGCTGCAAGATGTTGCTGAACTCTTCGATGAAGGTTTCCAGTTTGATCGACACGCGGTCAATGTCACGTGAGAAACGGTTGTAGGCCAACACCGCAGGAATCGCGGCAAACAAACCAATGGCGGTAGCCACCAGCGCTTCGGCAATACCCGGGGCCACTTTGGCCAAGGTCACTTGCTGCATGCCAGCCAAACCCGTGAAGGCGTGCATGATGCCCCATACCGTGCCAAACAAGCCCACGTAAGGTGACACAGAGCCGACGGAGGCCAGCATGGAGAGGTTGGATTCAATTGCATCCATCTCACGTTGGTAGCTCGCACGCATCGCGCGGCGCGCACCGTCCATCAATGCGCTGCTGTCGTTGATGCGGCGTTCGCGCAGTTTTTGGTACTCGCGCATGCCGCTGGCGAAGATGCGTTCCATGGGGCCAGAGGTCTTGGCGTTTTGGGCGGCGGCTGCGAACAGCTCGTTCAAGCTGGTGCCAGACCAAAAGTCGCGTTCGAACTCCTCGTTGAGTTCTTTGATGCGCTTGATGGAACCGATCTTGCGAAAGATCGCAGCCCAACTCACGATAGAAACCGTCATGAGCATCAGCACCACAACTTGGACAACCCAACTCGCGTTGAGCAATAAATGGACGATGGAAAAGTCTTGTGTCATGTCAGTCGTTCCAATACAGAAGAGGGGATTCTCGCAGGCTTCATGGCGGCAGCATCGACCCATCCGATACGGATGGTGCCTTCGCAAAGTAAAGTTTCATCCAGCCATGCTTGTTGGGCAATGACGAGGCTGGCTCGACCACCTTCGGCCAAGGTGGCGGTGACGCGCAGCTGGTCATCCAGCTTGGCGGGGCGGTGGTATTTGACGGTGGTTTCACTCACCACAAACATCCCGCCGGTTTCTTCGCGCAAGGCGTGCTGGCCAATGCCAAGCGCGCGCAGCCACTCGGTGCGGGCGCGCTCAAAAAATTTCAGGTAGTTGGCATAGAACACGATGCCACCGGCATCTGTGTCTTCCCAATAAACCCGAATAGGGTGCTCAAAAACGGTGCTCATGAATTAGCCCAGCAAGGTTTGTAAACGCCCAATGGCTGCTTGCAACTCAGGCAGTGAGCGGGCGGTGGAGAAACGCACAAAGCGCGAGGTGTCGGCATGACCAAAGTCGCGGCCTGGTGCGATGGCTAAATTTGCTTTGTTCATCACTTCAAATGCAAAGTCCCAACTGCCTTTGACGCCAAGTTTGTCGGCAGCTGCCGTGCAATCGGCCCACGCATAAAACGCGCCGTCAGGCATGACAGGCACATTCAGCCCCAATGCGTTGAGGGCGGGCACAAAGTAATCGCGGCGGGCTTTGAATTCGGCACGGCGGCGTTCGTACTCGGCAATGCTCTCGGCTTCAAAGCAGGCGAGGGCAGCATGTTGCGCCACCGTGCTAGCGCAGATGAACAGGTTTTGCGCCAAGCGCTCCAGCACGGGCACAAGTGCATCAGGCACCACCAGCCAACCCAAACGCCAGCCCGTCATGTTGAAGTACTTGCTGAAGCTGTTGAGGCTGATGATTTGGTCGTCAATGCCCAGGGCCGATTGGCCAAACTGTTCGTCGTGACTCAGGCCCAAATAAATTTCATCAATCAAGGTGGTGCCGCCACGTTGTGACACCTCGTTGTGAATGGCACGCAACTCATCGGGATGAATCGAGGTGCCTGTGGGGTTAGACGGAGAAGCCAGCAATACGCCGCGTGTGTGTGCCGTCCAATTCGCACGCACTTGCTCAGCGCTGAGCTGAAAGCGTTCCGCCGCTGTGGTGGGTACCAACACAGCTCGGCCTTCTGCCGCGCTCACAAAATGACGGTTGCAAGGGTAGCTGGGGTCTGGCATCAGCACTTCATCACCGGCTTCAATCAAGGCCAAGCATGCCAACTGCAAAGCTGCGGATGCGCCGGCCGTGATGACGATGCGGCGGGCTGGCACATTCACACCAAAGCGTGTGCTGTACCAAGCGCTGATGCGCTCGCGCAATTCTGAAATGCCAAGAGCAGGTGTGTATTGCGTCACGCCATCGTGCACAGCGCGTGCAGCAGCTTCTTGCACCAATGGCGGCGCGGTGAAATCAGGCTCGCCGATGTTCAGAAAAATCATGGGCGCATCGGTGTGCGCCACCAAAGCGGCACGTTCGGCGGCGGCCTTGGCCACCTCCATCACATAGAAAGGCTCAATGCGTTGCGCACGCTGGGCGATCTTCATCATCAATCGCGCAACTTACCTTTGGCGCGGTCAGACTCGACTTCGAGTGCGCGCAGTTTGGGTGCTAAACCGTTGAGCACGCCGTTGACGTACTTGTGACCATCGGTGCCGCCGAAAGACTTGGCGAGTTCGATGTATTCGTTCAGCACCACGCGCCATGGCACGTCGATGCAGTGTTGAAACTCATACGCGCCCATCCACATCACGGCGTGTTCGATGGGGGAGATTTCGTTGAGCTTGCGGTCAAGCAAGGGCTCAATGAGTGAGTCCAAAATTTCGCGTTGCTCAATGCAGCCATACAGCAGCGCGTCGTAATGCACCGAGTCAGATTTGTGAAAGCCGCTCAGGTCGCGTGTGAACACATCAATGTCGGCCGCTTCGTTGTTGCCCACCAAAAATTGGTAGAGGCCTTGCAGGGCAAATTCACGCGAACGGCTGCGGCCAGATTTGGCGGCGCTTTTGGTGGTGCCATTTTTTTCCGATTTACTGTCCGTTTTACTGGCAGTTTTGCGCGGGGCTTTGTCTTCGGTATTCAAATGTTCGCTCATGCCAAGCTCTCCAAAAGCAAAGCCATTTCTACGGCTACGCGTGCCGCATCCCGGCCTTTGTCAGTTTGACGCGCCACAGCTTGTGGCATGTCTTCGGTGGTGATGATGGCGTTGGCTATCGGCACGTGGTAGTCCATGCCCACGCGGGTCACACCAGCGCCTGATTCGTTAGCAACTAATTCAAAGTGGTAAGTCTCGCCACGGATGATGCAGCCCAGTGCGATGAGGGCGCTGAACGGTTCTGGGTCTTCAATTTGCGCGAGTGCAGCCAAGGCCAAGGGCACTTCGAGCGCGCCCGGCACATGCACGTGGGTGATGCGGTCATCGCTCACGCCCATGGCTTTGAGTTCAGCGATGCAAGCAGCAGCCAGTGCGTTGGTGATGTCGTCGTTGAAGCGCGCTTGGACGATGCCAATTTTCAAAGCGCTGCCGTCGAGCGTAGTAGTGGAGGCGAGGTTAGAGATAAACATATTTTTATTCTTTGTGGTTTTATTCTTTAGACAGATAGCCCGTGATTTCAAGTCCGTAGCCCGTCATGCTGGGCATGCGGCGTGGATTGCCCATGAGGCGCATTTTGTGCACCCCGCAGTCACGCAAAATTTGCGCGCCCACGCCATAGCTTCGCAGGTCCATGCGGCCGCGCTCTGGGCCGTGAGCTGAGCGGGCAGTGCCATCAAATTGGTTCAGCAGTTGCTCACCGCTTTCGCCGCAGTTGAGCAAGACCACTACGCCTGTGCCCTCAAGGCTGATGCGTGCCAAAGCTGCATCCAAACCCCATGAGTGCATGACACGGTTGGGTTCCAGCGCATCGAGCACCGAGAGTGGCTCGTGTACGCGTGCCAACACTTCGGCGTCAGCGCCCCAAGTGCCTTTGACGAGGGCCATGTGCACAGCGCCGCTGGTCATGTCTTTGTAGGCGTTGGCGGTGAACTCGCCGTGCGCGGTGTGCATGGTGCGCGAGCTGACTTTGTGCACGAGTGATTCGTTGCGGCTGCGGTAGGCAATGAGGTCAGCGATGGTGCCAATTTTCAAATCGTGTTCGGCTGCGAAGATTTGCAAATCAGGCAAACGTGCCATCGTGCCATCGTCTTTCATGATTTCGCAAATCACGGAAGAGGGTGAGCAGCCAGCCATCGCAGCCAAATCGCAACCTGCTTCGGTGTGGCCTGCACGCATGAGCACGCCACCGTCTACCGCTTGCAGGGGGAACACGTGGCCGGGTTGCACCAAGTCAGTAGGTTGGGTGGCTTTGGCCACGGCAACTTCGATGGTGCGCGAACGGTCAGCGGCAGAGATGCCGGTGGTCACGCCCTCAGCAGCTTCGATGGAGACGGTGAACGCGGTGCTGTACACCGTGCCATTGCGTGCGGCCATGGGGGGCAGCTTCAAATATTCGCAGCGCTCGCGGGTGAGCGTGAGACAAATTAGGCCACGACCAAAGCGGGCCATGAAGTTGATGGCTTCAGGTGTGACGTGGTCAGACGCTAGTACTAAGTCGCCCTCGTTCTCGCGGTCTTCCTCATCGACCAAGATCACGATGCGACCGGCCTTCATGTCGGCCACGATGTCTTCGACGGGAGAGATGGCGACGGGCGATTTGCCCGATGCGTTGGCGATACTCATGCGTTGGCTTTCAATGCGGCAGCGTCACCCAGCGAAGCGTCGACACGCAACATGCGTTCAACGTAGCGGGCGACGGTGTCAATTTCGAGGTTCACGGTGCTACCGGTTTTGAGCGAACCCAAAGCGGTGTTGTCCACAGTGTGAGGAATGAGGTTGATACTGACTTCAGAGCCACGCAAGCCTAGAGGGCCGTCTGCGTTGAAGAAGTCTTGCACGCTGTTCACCGTTAGGCTCACGCCATTGATGGTGATGGAGCCTTTGTAAGCCAAGTACTTGGCTAGGTCGGTGGGGGCCATGATGCGCAGCTCCCAGCTTTCGCCGATTTGCGCAAAGTGGCTCACGTGACCAATGCCGTCCACATGGCCCGACACGATGTGGCCGCCCAAGCGGTCATGGGCGCGTAGCGCTTTTTCAAGGTTGACGCGGCCGAGCTCAGTTAGACCACTGGTGCGAGCCAGTGATTCCACAGAGATGTCGATGGTGAAAGTGTGTGTGTCGAGGTCGAAGCTGGTGACCGTCATGCAAGCGCCGTTGAGCGCGATGCTGTCCCCCAGCGTGACGTCGTCGAGATACGCGGCAGGGGCCTCAATGGTGAGACGCTTGCCGTGGCTTAAAGAGCTACCCAGGTCGTGGACAGCGGTGATGCGCCCCACGCCGGTGATGATTCCGGTGAACATGGACGATATTTTCGCAGGTTTAAGTGCCGCTTACCGGCCGAGGCGGGCCAATATCCTTAAATCAGGACCGATTTGTGTCACTTCGTGAAACGAGAGGGCTTTGGCATCGTCCAAACTCGTGAAAGGCCCCAAATTTGTCATGCCGCGTCCTTGGCCCATGAGCTTGGGTGCGAGGTAGGTGAGCAGCTCATCCACCAAGCCTTCACGCAACAAAGAGCCATTGAGTTTGTGACCCGCTTCCACATGCACTTCGTTGATTTGCTTTTGACCGAGCTCTTTGAGCATGGCAACTAGGTCGACTTTGCCTGATGAGTTGGGTAGGCAAATGACCTTTGCGCCTTTGGTCTCAAGGGCTTGGCGACGCTCGGCGTTGTCGACGGCGCAGTAAATCCAAACAGGGCGTTGCGGTTTGAAGAGCTTGGCCGTGAGTGGCGTTTCGAGCTGGCTGTCCATCACCACCAGCGTGGGCTGGCGTGGGGTGGGCACGGCGCGCACATCGAGTTGCGGGTCGTCTTCCAAAACGGTGCCGATGCCTGTGAGCACGGCGCATGCGCGGGCACGCCATGCATGGCCATCGTCACGCGCGGGGGCCGAGGTGATCCACTGACTCACGCCGTTCTCTAACGCAGTTTGCCCGTCGAGCGATGCTGCCACTTTCATGCGCACCCAGGGGGTGCCGTGGGTCATGCGTTTGAAAAAACCGATGTTGAGTTCGTGCGCTTCTTCGCCAAGCAAGCCTACGTCCACTTGCACGCCTGCTGCACGCAAGCGTGCAATGCCTTGGCCTGCCACATGTGGGTTAGGGTCACCTTCTGCCACCACCACGCGAGCCAAGCCTACATCGATGAGTGCATCGCAACAGGGGCCGGTGCGGCCTTGGTGGCTGCAAGGTTCCAGCGTCACATACGCTGTGGCGCCTTTGACGTCGTTGTTTTTAGCTTGTGCATCGAGCAGGGCCATCACTTCGGCGTGCGCTTCGCCTGCACGTTGTGTGTGGCCGCTACCGAGCACTTCGCCGTTAGCACCGACGATGACGCAGCCCACGCGGGGGTTGGGCGAGGTCAAAAACAAAGCCTCGCGCGCTAAGGCCAAGGCGCTTGTCATGTGGAGGGTGTCGTGCGCTGAAAAAGTCATGGCGCAATTATGAATGGCGAGACCTGCAGTTCACATGGGGGTATTTCTTTTGCGCGTGGCCATGGTGCATTCCTACCGACTCCAACACTGCGCCGCCGTTTGACTGGCGCCTTGCACGCTGCGCACACCCAGATGGTTAACAGTCAAGACACCGCAGCTGTCAGCGGCTTGCGTGCCTTGTGGGGTGGCGCTGAGCGTGTAGCTTTGTGTGCTGCTGGCGACGGTCATCTTGTAGCGCTGCCCCTCAACTTGCAGAACGCTCGCGGGCACATCGGCTGCTGACGGATAGCTGCCATTAGCGCTGGCCGCGCGTTCAAACCAGTGTGCGGCTTGCAGCAATGAAGCACGTGCTTGGGCGCGTTGGCTTCGCAGAATCAAACTTTGGTAGCTGGGCCAAGCAAGGCTGGCAAGTAGGGCCACGCAGGCGAGGGCGATGAGCAGCTCGATGAGGGTGAAGCCATGTTGGCGATGGGCGTGTGTCATGTGGGTTCAGTCGTGCAGCACATGCCAGCTGTGCCACTGACCTGTGTGGGATGTGTCACTGGTTCGTGTCCAAATGGCTTGCAGCACGGTGGTGCTGCCGGGCGTGACGCCTTTGGCTAAGGTTGTGATGCGGTAAAGGAATGGTGGGGTGGATGTGACGTTGGCAGTGGCATTGCCGTTGCCGTTGCCGTTGCCGTTGCCGTTGTTCGGAAACACCTCGACCCAATACCAAGCGGTGTTGTTGCCATAGGGCGTATGGGCGGCGCTGACTTGCATGGCTGAGCCTGTTTGCGATTTCCAGTCACTTGCTTTGGTGGCAGAGGGATTGAGTGCATGGGGCGCGCAAATGCCAGCGTTGCAAATGTTTGTGCCTAAGCGTTGGCGCAGCATGTCGTACTCAGCCAGGGTGTTGGGAAAGAACGCGTGGGTCTGCGTGGCGTTGCCGGCGGTGTGGCGCAAGTTGGTGGTTCCGTCGTTGTTGGTGGCGTTGCTCAGGATGTCGGCCAAGGCCACGGGCAACACCGCTTCAGCTTTGTGCTGTGCGCGTAACTGGTCTGCTTCTGCGTTGAGCAGTTGGTCGTTCACCCAGAGGTTGCGCATCGCCAATAGCGTGGCGATGCTGGCCAGCGCAAGCATGACCATCAAGGTGGGAAGTGCAAATCCGTTGATGCGTGTTGAGTACCTCATGGCATGACTCCTTCGCGATTGCGCAAAGCCACCACACGTTTGAACGTTCGGCGTACGCGGCCATCAGACAGCAAAACCTCATCTTGGCAACCTTTGAGATGGCTGTTGGACTTGGTGTTGTGCACGGTGTTGATGCTGGCGACGCGCAAACACACCTCGATGGCCAACACCTGCCCCATGTCCGTCACTTGGTTGGCGGTTTTCCACTGAAGGGTTTGGGTGCTTGGGTTGGCTTCGGCGTAGCGCAACTGAAAATCTTCCACGCCTTCCGCCAAAGCTTGGTAGGTGCTGTTGGTGAGGTTGAGGTCTTTGCAGCTCAGCTCCTTGTTGGTGTTGAGTTTGTAATCGCTGCGCACTATGGCGTGGGTACTGCCGGTGTTGCCTTGGCAGTCCATGGTGTCGAGTGCATGCCAATGGCCGAGGGTGAGGCTCTCGACAGATTTGTTGCCATTCACACCCGCCAAAGCGACTTGCCCCGCGTCTTCATTGAGTGAAATTTCCACGGTGAAGTTGCCGTTGCTGTTATTCGCTTTGAGGTAAGCGGCCCCTGCCACGTGTACTTGCTCGTGGATATTGCGCAAAGCCACGCGTGCGTTGGCGTGCACCGCATCCGCCGCAGCCATGGCGTGCCACGTTTGTTTGCTGGTGCCATAGACGGCTGTGGCTGCAGCGATGACCAGCAGACCGAGCGCCATGCCAATGAGTAACTCTGGCAGGGTGTAGCCCTTCTGTGAGTATGTTTGGTTTTTGTATGGGCTCATCGGTCTGGTCTGAAGAACAAACGCCAGCAGCTCATGTCAGTGGGGCAGGGCGGAGAGCCCGATGTTGTGTCGGTGCGGTAGGTTTCATTCGCGTCGCGCCAAGCGATGACGATGCCCCACCAGTTGGGTGCGTCTGTCAAAGCAAACACAGCGGCGTCGCCCTCTGGTAGTTGGCTTTGCAAGGCTTGTTGTAGCTGCTGCATGTCCCACGTTGCAAGGTCTTGGCGTGAACAGGCGGTGGCTGAGCAGTCGGGTGCTGCGGTGGTGGCATTGCCCCACGCCTTGGCGTACATCGCACGTTGCGGTGCGTTCAAACGCATGCGCTCCGCCAAGTCGTCTGCAATGCCTGTGGCGACCGAGCGCATGAGTTGTTGGCGCTGTTGCGTCAGGGCTTGCTGGTGCATCCACAACAGACCTAGGACGCCAAAGGCCAAGATGACCAAAGCCACAAGCGCTTCTAGCAAAGCAATGCCAAGCAGTTGTTGTCTGGCTTGCCTTGGATGCCGCATGAATTGCGGCTTAATTGGCTGATTCAGCTGCTGCATGCTTCACCCGATTGCCAGCGCAAACGGCTGGCGCTGCTGAGGCACAAGACGTTGGCAATGTTGAGTGCAGCTTGCCGTGACTTAATCACCCAGCGGTCGCCCACGGTGCCAAGGTCGCCACGTTGGCTGATGTCCAGTGGGTCTGATTTGGTAAACGTCACTTGCAAAGGCGTTTGCACTTGCGAGGTGTGCAACACGGTTTGGTCGACCTTGACGACCAGCTGCCACCCGCAGCTCCAATCGTTGTTGGCAGACGTGCCCCATGTGCAATCGCGCAAGCGGGCGAGTTGCAAAGTTTCGCCACGTTGCACGGCACGGACGCGGGCGGTTTGCAAATCGTTCATCAGTTGGTCACGGGCGGCTTCAACGCGGCTGCGTTCTTGCAAACGTTGCCAGCTAGGGATGGCAAAAGATGCCATGACCGCGAGCACGCCCAAACACACCAACAGCTCCACCAGGGTGAAGCCTTGTGAGTTTGAATCCCGTGAGCACCGGATATGAGGCGTAAAAAAACCTAGCCTTTGCATGGCGCAAATGCTAGGTTTTGACGGGGCATCAGCGCATGGCTGAGACTCGAAAACTACTTACGAACTTCGTCCACCAAACTCTTGAAGTCGTCGATGTCTTCAAAGCTGCGGTACACGCTGGCAAAACGGATATAGGCGACTTTGTCGAGCTTTTTGAGTTCGCGCATGACGAGCTCGCCAATCCGTGTGGAGGGCACTTCGCGTTGACCCAATGACATGAGCTTTTCTTCGATGCGTTCGATGGCGTTGTCCACCTGCTCGGTACTGACAGGGCGTTTACGCAGTGCAAGGCCCATGGATTCGAGGAGTTTGTTGCGTTTGTATTCGATGCGTCGACCGTCTTTTTTGACGATGTTGGGGAAGCTGACGTCTGGGCGCTCGTAGGTGGTGTAGCGCTTTTCACAGGCGCCGCATTGGCGACGGCGGCGAATGGAGTCGCCGTCTTCGGACATGCGGGTTTCGACGACTTGCGTTTCTAGGTGGCCGCAGAAGGGACATTTCATTTTTTGTGCTCTCTTTTGCTTTTGTATTTTTTGCTGGGCTCGCTGAGGGCATTTGGTATTGGCCGCTTCCTCATGCTGGAGTACCAGAAATCGTCAGCGGCCAATACCAAACACCCTCAGTCTGCGTCATGCTTTGCTTCGCTCGCAAACCTCACTCGGCCCCGTTCCTCTGACAAAGTTGCAAAGCAACGAGTGAACCACTTCTAACCTCAAACAGCGCGGGTTGTAGGTGCGGCGGGCGATGATTTCTGGTACCCCAGCATGAAGAGCCCGCCGTACCTGCAGCCCGTGTCCTATCCGGCGAGAAACCTTAACCAGCAAAAACTCTTCACGAATACAAACTACTAAAAACAAAACCCCCGTCACGAATGAGCGGGGGTTTGAAAGAAGTTACTTGTAAACAGGAAACTTAGAAGTCAGCGCATGCACCTTGGCACGCACCGCAGCAATGTTGGCTTCGTCGTGTGGGTTGTCCAGCACGTCAGCAATCAAGTTGGCTGTGATGCGAGCTTCCTCGTCTTTGAAACCACGCGTTGTCATCGCTGGCGTGCCGATGCGCACACCGCTGGTGACGAAAGGTTTCTCTGGATCGTTCGGAATGGCGTTCTTATTGATCGTCATGTGCGCAGCGCCCAAAGCCGCTTCGGCTTCTTTGCCGGTGATCTTCTTGGAGCGCAAGTCCACCAACATCACATGGCTTTGAGTGCCGCCGCTCACGATGCGCAGACCGCGCGCTGTCAACGTTTCAGCCACGATCTTGGCGTTCTTCACCACCTGGGCTTGGTACTCTTTGAACTCAGGCTGCATGGCTTCTTTGAAAGCCACCGCCTTGGCGGCGATGACATGCATCAGCGGGCCGCCTTGCAGGCCAGGGAAGATGGCGCTGTTGATGGCTTTTTCGTGCTCGGCCTTCATCAAGATGATGCCGCCGCGTGGGCCGCGCAAGCTCTTGTGGGTGGTGGAGGTCACCACGTCGGCGTGAGGCACGGGG
Source organism: Limnohabitans sp. TS-CS-82 (assembly GCF_002943475.1). Classification (NCBI taxonomy): domain Bacteria; kingdom Pseudomonadati; phylum Pseudomonadota; class Betaproteobacteria; order Burkholderiales; family Comamonadaceae; genus Limnohabitans; species Limnohabitans sp. TS-CS-82. The sequence continues at coordinate 92,859 of NZ_PTQX01000017.1, forward strand.
TTGGGGTATTGGCCTGCGGCGATCAAGCCAGCGTAGTGGGCCATGTCGACCATGAAGATCGCGCCAACTTCCTTAGCGATCTTGGCAAAGCGTTCCCAGTCGATGTGCAAGCTGTAGGCAGAAGCGCCGGCCACGATGAGCTTGGGCTTGTGTTCGCGGGCCTTGGCTTCCATCGCTTCGTAGTCGATGGCTTCCTTGCTGTCCAAGCCGTAAGACACAACGTTGAACCATTTGCCAGACATGTTCAGGGCCATGCCGTGGGTCAAGTGACCGCCTTCGGCCAAGCTCATGCCCATGATGGTGTCGCCAGGCTTCAAGAACGCGAGGAACACGGCTTCGTTGGCCGATGCACCGCAATGGGGTTGCACGTTGGCGGCGTCTGCACCGAAGATGGTTTTGATGCGGTCGATGGCCAGTTGTTCGGCCACGTCCACGAATTCGCAGCCACCGTAGTAGCGCTTGCCTGGGTAGCCTTCGGCGTATTTGTTGGTCAGTTGCGAGCCTTGGGCTTGCATGACGGCGGGAGACGCGTAGTTCTCGCTGGCGATCAGCTCGATGTGGTGCTCTTGGCGGGCGTTTTCGGCCTGAATGGCGGCCCAAACTTCGGGGTCTGTTTGTTCGATCAAGATGTTGCGGTTGTACATACTGGCAGTCCTAGAAAAAGGTGGTGTTGTGGCTGCCCAGGCGAACGGCAAAACACCTCTGTGAACAGAGGCTGCGCGCTTCCCAGTGGTCATACATCCACGTCAGCGTTGTGGGGCTGATGCCTCACACGCCTATCGCCAGTTGCGCGCGGATGAGAGTTTACCGCGCTTGGATAGCCTCACTTATTCGCCGTCATCCTTGCCGAATGGCGTCAATCTCTGGGCTTTTTCCCACAAGCTCTCCAACCGGGCGGTGGCAGCCTCGGCGGCGGTAGAGGGTGGTGGGGTAATGGGCACTTTCAAGCCCTTGGCGACTTGCTGGAGGCGGGCGTTTTCGGCCATGACCTTGCTTGCGTAGCCTTGGTCATCCTTCATATTGCCGGCGCCCACATAAAGCTTGAGGCCGCCTTCAATGCTGCCCGCGCGGTTGATGCACTCTTTGAGCACGTTCACGCCCACGCGCACATTGGCCACGGGATCAAATGCGGCTAAGGCGCCGCCGAAGCCTTGGTACTTTTGCTCGTGGACTTTGGTCATCACTTGCATCAGGCCCTGGGCGCCTACATGGCTTTGGGCGAAGGGATTGAAGCCAGACTCCACGGCCATCACGGCCAAGATGAGGGTGGGCTCGATTTGGTTGGCTGGCCCCACGTCGTAGGCTTCGGACACCAAAGCGCTCAAAGGCTCGGGTGCCACACGGTATTTTTTACTCAACCAATAAGCGAGGTTGGCTTGTTGTTTGGGCAGGTCGCGGGGGTCGGTGGCGGTGGCACGGTCAACGGCATCGGCATCAGTGGCAATGCCTGTTTCGTCATATTGGCGCTCTTGCAGCCAGCTGATGACCTTGGCTTCGGTCACCACGCGCAGGTCGGGGCGCACGGTCAGCGCCACGACGAAAAAGAAAATGGACAGGCCCACCACGGCCAAGCCGTTGTGCGAAATGGCGAAAAAACCTTGTGCCACGTCAGCTGCAAAGGTACGTAGACCTAGCTGTAAGCGGGCAATGAAAGGAATAGACATAAATTAATTAAATAGGAAGTAGCTGAAATTTTAAAGCCTCGGCGACAATCACCCCTAATTTACTGTGAGCCCTACTTGTGACTGATGCTTTGAACAAACCCCTCGACCTCGCCGCCTTAGACAAATTGACTGGCGGGGCCTTTACCGTTTCTACCTCGGCGGACCGCACTGCGCGCCTGCGCGACTGGCTCGCTGGCCAGCCCACTTTGGAGCACGTGCAAGCCGTCTTCGACGAAATGAGCCATCGCGACAAAGGTGCTGCCAAAGTCTTGCGCGAAAAGCTGGATGAGCTGCGTCGCAGCAAAGATCAAGACGCTTTGATCGTGGAGTGGGCTGCCAAAGGCGAAGCCTTGCGCGATGCGCCCCACATCAATTTGGCTGACGCCATGGGCTGGCAGCGCGATGCCGCCAAAGCAGGTGCGCCCTTGTCACGCGAACCCTTGGCTGGTCTGAAAACCGCTTTGGCCGAACGTGTCAAGGCGATTGAAGATTTGCAACACCAAACCCAAGTGCAGCGCGAAGCTGCTGTGCTGTTGGCCCAGCGCATTGAAGTGTTGTCCACCAAGCCTTGGCAAGACGCCTTGGCCCAGCGCGAAGCCCTGCAAGCTGACCTTGACCGTTGGGTGGCGCAAGCCCAAGCGTTGGCCGCCGATGCCCAGTGGCCTAGCGTGGATGCCAAATTTGCGTCTGCTCTGCAAACCAGCACCCAACAAGTGCAAGCCGTGTGGACTGCTTTTGGCGAGGCCTTGACCTTGACCGAGGCAGCTGCGGCCGATGCCGCCGCGCCATTGCCAGCTGTGCCCGCATGGTCTGACCAAATTCGTGTGGCCCGTGGTGAAGTATTGCCTCAAGCTGCCGCACCAGAAAAAGCAGCCAAGCCTGCTGCGGGTGTGGATGCAACGCGCAAAGTCAAACCAACAGCCGACAAAGCTGTGGTGGACCAAAAGCGTTTGGAGCTGGCCATTCAAGCCGAGGCGTTGTTCAAGCCTGCGCCTGCGGCTAAGCCTGTGAAAGCCAAAGTGGCGAAGGCGGATGACGCTGCGCTTGCGCAAGATGCTGCTGAAGCCGCCGCGATTGACGCGGTTGCTACTGAGGCTGTCAGCGCACCTGAAGTGAGCGCAGCAGCTGTCGCGGACGTTGCGCCTACATCAGAAGCGGCAACTGAGACGGTAGCGACCGAAGCCGCAGCTCCAGCAGCTGTTGCAGAAAAACCAGCCGCTAAAACCGACGACGTGGTTCGCATTCCTGCCATGGGCGGGCGCAAGATGCAAGAGACCTTGCGCGGCCTGCGCGAGCAATGGAAAAAAGTCGACAAAGAAGCTGCTCCCAACCCTGCGTTGTGGAAGCGCTTTGACTCGGCTTGCAACCGTGCCCACGAAGTGGTGGATGCTTGGCTCAAAGAAGCCCGCGCTCAAACAACAGCTCACAAAGCCCAACGCTTGGCTTTGATCGAAGAAGTCAAAGCATGGGCAGTTGAGCACGCCAATGGCCCTGATTGGAAAGGCGTCGCACGCCAGTTGCACCAGTTCGCCCAGCGCTGGCGCGAAAGCGGCCACTTGAGCGAGAAAATGTTTGCCGAGTTGCAACCCGTTTGGAAAGCCGCTATCCACGCCGCGCACGAACCATTGGAAGTGGTGCAAAAAGCAAGTCTTGCACGCCGCCATGCCCTGATTGCCGAAGCCCAAGCTTTGGGTGCTGCGCCTTCGTTGCGTGTGGATGCCGTGAAGGCTTTGCAACAACGCTGGCAAGAAGAAGCCCACGCCGTGGTGCTCGACCGCAAGCAAGAACAAAAATTGTGGGATGCCTTCCGTCAACCGATTGACGAAGCCTTTGCCCGCAAGTCATCGGTGCGCGAACAGTCTCAAGCTGCGCTGACGCCGCATGACAAAGCCGTGCTCGATGCCGCCAAGGCTTTGGATTCAGCCACCGCCAAAGGCGATGCATCCGCCATTCGTGCGGCCATGCAAATGTTGGAGCAAATCGCACGCGGTGAAGTGGTGGCAAGTGCTGCCCCAACTGCCGCTGAACCTGTTGCGAAACCCGCACAAGAAGCGCCTGCAACTTCAGAATCTGCTGACGTAACTGCCGAAGGCTCTGCTGAGGTGCCCTCAGCAGATGCAGCAGAAGTTGCAAACGAAGCACCCGCCGCAGAGGCTTCAGACTCCGAAGTGCCTGCAGAGCCCGTGGCAGAAGTAGCCTCTGCCAAACCCAAAGCCGCACCACGCCCAGTCGTGGCTGTGCGCGGTGATGACCGCCCAGGTCAAAAACGTACCGAAGCCGCACCTGCTGGCCGTGGCCGCGATGGCAAGCCCAGCGGCAAGTTTGGTGACAAGCCAAGCTTTGGCCGTGACGGCAAACCAGGCCGCGATGGTGGACGTGATGGTGGCCGCGAGGGCTTTGCACCGCGTGGCCCACGTTTGGGTGATGCAGCTTTCCGCGCCCAACGCTTTGCTTTGGAGTCTGCACAAGATGCCTTGCGTCGTTTGGCTTCACAAGCGCACGGCGAGGTGTTGACCCAGCTCATGCACGCTTGGGAAAAGCGCGATGCTTCCCAATTGCCAGCGGCGCAAGCCATTGGTAGCAAGCTCAGCCCAGCGCAGCGCACGCAATGGTCGCAAGCTTTGTCGGCTCAGCCGCAAGGCGCGGCCGTCACGCCCTTGTTGCGTTTGGAAGTGGCCGCTGACTTGCCCACGCCTGCTGCGCAAATGGATGCACGCCGTGCCTTGCAGTTGCAAATGCTCACGCGCCGCAATGACCCGTCGCCTCAAATGACATGGGCTGCTGATGCGGCTCAGGTCTTGGGTGGTGCATATGACGAAGCTGCAGCGCGTCGTTTGCAAGCTGCGCTGAAGGTGTTGCTCAAGCGTTAAACAACGCTGAGCGGCAACCGACAAAGCCCCCTAGTGGGGCTTTGTTCGTTTTGGCGCAGCCAGCTCAGCACTTCAAGTCGCGGCGGTTGGCTGTCTGCATGCCAATCACTCAGCACCCAACGGCTCAAACCATCGCCTAGGTCGTGTGCCGCAGGCTTGTGAGTGTGGCCATGCAGCAGCACTTGAGCGTCAGCTCCTTTGAGCCACGCGATGGCGGCTTGGCTGTCTACATCGGCATAGTCAGTGAAATCTGCTTGCGTGGTGTGACTGCGTTTGAGTGCTTCGCTTTTGTTTCGCACGTCGCGCGCATAGGCTTGGCGTTCTGTCAAAGGTTTGGCTAAAAAAGCGGCTTGCCATTCGGGCTGGCGCACTTGAGCGCGAAAGGCCAAATAGTCGTGGTCGTCTAAGCACAAGGCATCGCCGTGGCTGAGCAAGATGCGCGTGGGTTGGGCGTTGCCAGTGGCGCCAAGGTCTAACACCGTTGGGTCGCTCAATCCTTGCATGCCGCTGGCTTTGAGTAGGTCTGCGCCCACCAAAAAATCGCGGTTGCCGCACATGAAGTACACGGGCAAGCGTTGCGCCGTGGCCTTGAGCACAGCGATGCACTGCAAGGCGAAGGGGTCTGGGTTGTCGTCGCCCACCCACACCTCAAACAAATCACCCAAGATGAAGAGGGCGTCTGCGGGGGTGTGCGCCATGTGCTGTGCCCACGCATCAAACGTGGCACGCTCATGGGCGTCTAGGTGCAGGTCAGAGATGAAGTCCACACGTTGCCAATGCTGCGGCGCTTGTACGCTAGGCACAGGCTGGGGCAGCAGGGGCGGTGTGGACATAGAAGGGGCTTAGAGCGCCACTGCTTTTTCGATGACCACGTCTTCTTTTGGCACGTCGTCATGGAAGCCTTTGCGGCCGGTTTTGACAGCGGCGATTTTGTCGACCACGTCATTACCGCTCACCACTTTGCCAAACACGGCATAGCCCCAGCCTTGCATGCTGGGTGCTTTGTGGTTCAAAAAGTCGTTGTCAGCCACGTTGATGAAGAACTGGGCTGTGGCCGAGTGCGGATCAGACGTACGGGCCATGGCCAGCGTGTAGTGGTTGTTTTTAAGGCCGTTGTTGGCTTCGTTCTCGATGGGCTCGTCGCAATCTTTTTGTGTCATGCCGGGCTCGAAACCGCCGCCTTGCACCATGAAGCCTGGAATCACGCGGTGAAAAATGGTTTTGTCGTAGTGACCTTTGTTCACGTAGTGCAAGAAATTTTCGGTGCACTTCGGCGCTTTTTCAGCATCGAGTTCGATGGTGATGACGCCGTGGTCCAAGATGTGCAGTTCGACTTGAGGGTTGCTCATGGTGTGTTTCCTTAAATGAAATGAGAGGGCCAAGACTTGCTTAGAGCAGGTTGGCCGATTGGATGATGATGGGGGTGCGTGGCACGTCAGACGGGAAGGGGCCGCCAAAGCCAGTCTGTACGCTTTTGATTTTTGTGATTGTGTCCATGCCTGAGACCACTTTGCCAAACACGGTATAGCCGGGTTGTTGAGGTGTAGGGTCCAAAAAGCTGTTGTCCACCACGTTGATGAAAAACTGTGCGGTGGCCGAGTTGGGGACATTGGTGCGCGCCATGGCAATCGTGCCCACGGTGTTGCGCGGGCCGCCTTTGGCCAAGGCTTCGCGGCCTTCATGTTCAACAGGGGGGCGCGTGCGGCGCTCGATGTAGCGTTGGTCATAGCCACCACCTTGCACCATGAAGTTACCAATCACGCGGTGAAATATCGTGCCGTCGTAGTGCTTGTCGCGCACGTATTGCAAAAAGTTGTCGACAGTCTTGGGTGCTTTGTCTGGGTAGACCTCGACCACAAATTCGCCCGCATTGGTGACGAACTTCACGCGGGGGGCGTCTTGCGCGATGGCTGTTTGGGCCAAGCCAATGAAGGCGAGGGCACATAAGACGCGACGTGTCATGTGAACAAATGTCATGGTTTGCCTTGGGTAATTGCGAGAACAGGTGTGAGTCGTTCGATTTTCTGAGTTAAACCGCGTTGTTTGGCATCAATCGCCAAAGACCGTTCGTACGACTGACGCGCCATATTGACTAAGAGATCGCCCATGTTTTCGTGGGCTGCTGCGTAATTGGGATTGGCCCGCAAGGCTGCATCCAGTGAAGCCTTGGCGTTGGGGTAGTCGCCCTTGGCTGCATAAAGCACACCTAGGTTGTTGTGCGGCTCGGCCAGCTCTGGGTAATCTTGAGTCAGGCCCAAATACACCTGTTGCCCCATGTCTGATTGCCCTAGTTGCTCAAAGATGAACCCTTGCCAAAATCGCATTTGCGGATCACGCGGGTTGTTGACCAAACCTTTGTTGACCAGTAGCAAGGCTTGTGGGTACTTGGCTTGGCGCAGCAGCTTGCGGACATCGTTGTGCGGTGTGCTGATCACCATGGGCATCATGGATTGGCCCGGTTGCCAGTCCAATGCTTCCACGCTTTGAGCCTGCGCATTGAATGAACCAAAACCTACAACCCACCCCAGGACCCATGCAGCCACCCATCGGGCTTGTGCGAAGGTTTGACGAGCTGTGGGCGATGCCAAAGACTTGGTTAGGGAGGGAGCGTGAGGGTTTGTCATGTGCTTTGTATACTCATGGCATTGTAAAACAGAGGGTCTCAAGGACTCTTTGGCTTTCACCTCATTACCGACCCATCTTTGCGGTCTTCTCTCGATTCACTCATGACGCTTCGCATTCACAACACGCTCACGCGTGCGCTGGAGAACTTTTCGCCGTTAGAACCTGGCCATGTGCGCATGTACGTGTGCGGCATGACCGTGTACGACCTGTGTCATTTGGGCCATGCCCGTTCGATGGTGGCGTTCGATGTGGTGCAGCGTTGGCTCAAGGCAAGCGGCTATCGTGTGACCTATGTGCGCAACATCACCGACATTGACGACAAGATCATCAAACGCTCGCTAGAAAACGGCGAAACCGTGCGCGGCCTGACCGATCGCATGATTGATGCCTTGCATCAAGACGCCGACGCTTTGGGCATTGAGCGCCCCACGCACGAGCCCCGCGCGATGGACTATGTGCCGCAAATGTTGTCGATGATTGGCACCTTGCAAGGCAAGGGCTTGGCCTATCAAGCCAGCAATGGCGATGTGAACTACGCCGTGCGCAAGTTCCCAGGCTACGGCAAGTTGTCGGGCAAGTCGCTGGATGAGTTGCAGGCGGGTGAGCGCGTAGCCGTCGACGACGGCAAGCAAGACCCGCTGGACTTTGTGTTGTGGAAGTCTGCCAAAGAGAGCGAACCTGACGAAGTGAAATGGGCCAGCCCCTTTGGTGCAGGCCGCCCCGGCTGGCACATCGAGTGCTCAGCTATGAGTTGCGAGATGCTGGGCCAGAGTTTTGACATTCATGGCGGTGGCGCTGACTTGCAGTTCCCACACCACGAGAACGAAATCGCCCAAAGCGAAGGCGCGAATGGCCAAAAAATGGCCAGCGTCTGGATGCACAACGGCTTCATCAACGTGGACAACGAAAAAATGTCCAAAAGCTTGGGCAACTTCTTCACCATCCGTGATGTGTTGAAAGAGTTTGATGCTGAAACCGTGCGTTTCTTTGTGGTGCGCAGCCACTACCGCAGCCAGCTCAATTACAGCGACGTGCATTTGAACGACGCCCGTGGCGCGTTGAAACGCCTCTACACAGCGCTCGGAACAGTTGCCGCTGATGACGTCAAGATCGATTGGGCTGAGCCCCATGCCGCGCGCTTCAAAGCTGCCATGGACGAAGACTTTGGCACGCCTGAGGCGGTGGCTGTGTTGTTTGAACTCGCCAGCGAGCTCAACCGCACACAGTCGGCACAGGCCGCTGGCTTGCTCAAAGCCTTGGGCGGCGTGTTGGGCTTGTTGCAAGACGACCCCAAAGCCTTTGCCCAAGCGGGCGCAGATGTGGACGAAGACGCCATTCAAGCCCAAATCGCTGCACGTGCAGCAGCCAAAGCGGCCAAGAACTTTGCCGAGGCCGACCGCATTCGCCAAGCCTTGGCCGCCGAGGGCATTGTGCTCAAAGACTCGCCCGTAGGCACCACTTGGGAGCGTGGCTAATTGATGGTCGCCCAAGACAAAATCACCATCGCCACACCCGAGTACTGGGCTGATGCGTGCAAACACTTGGTCAAAAAAGACCGAGTGATGAAACGCCTCATCCCTCAGTTTGGCGAGGCCTCGTTGCAGTCGCGCGGTGATGCGTTTGTCACGCTGGCGCGCAGCATTGTGGGCCAGCAGGTGTCGGTCAAGGCCGCTCAAACCGTGTGGGACCGCTTTGCTTTGTTGCCTCGCAAAATCACGCCCGCCAATGTGCTCAAGCTCAAGGTGGATGACATGCGCGCCGCAGGCTTGTCAGTCCGCAAGGTCGAATACATCGTCGACTTGGCGCTGCACTTTGACAACGGTGCTTTGCATGTGAAGAAATGGTCTGAGATGACGGATGACGCCATCATCGAAGAGCTGGTGGCCATTCGCGGCATTGGCCGCTGGACCGCTGAGATGTTTTTGATGTTCCACCTCATGCGGCCCAATGTGTTGCCGCTTGACGATGTGGGCTTGATCAACGGGATTAGCCACAACTATTTCTCGGGCGAGGCGGTCAGCCGCAGCGAAGCCCGAGAAGTGGCTGCGGCGTGGGCGCCATACTGCAGTGTGGCGACTTGGTATATTTGGCGATCGCTAGATCCGCTGCCAGTGTCTTACTGAGCGCTCAAGGAGTAATTAATTTTGGCTAAACGAACTTTCCTCGACTTTGAACAACCGATTGCTGAGCTAGAAGGCAAGATCGAAGAACTGCGCTATGTGCAAAGCGAGTCTGCGGTGGACATTTCTGACGAGATTGACCAGCTCAGCAAGAAAAGCATGCAGCTGACCAAAGACATTTACAGCGACCTCACACCTTGGCAAATCACCAAGATTGCCCGTCATGCCGAGCGTCCCTACACGCTGGACTACATCAACGAGATCTTCACCGACTTCGTAGAAATGCATGGCGACCGCCACTTTGCCGATGACTTGAGCATCGTGGGTGGCTTGGCCCGTTTCAATGGCAATGCGTGTATGGTCTTGGGTCAGCAAAAAGGCCGCGACACCAAAGAGCGCGCTGCGCGTAACTTTGGCATGAGTCGCCCTGAGGGCTACCGCAAAGCTTTGCGTTTGATGAATACGGCCGAGAAGTTCAAGTTGCCTGTGTTCACCTTTGTGGACACACCCGGCGCTTACCCCGGCATCGACGCAGAAGAGCGCAGCCAATCCGAAGCGATTGGTCGCAATATTTTTGAAATGGCCCAACTCGAAGTGCCGATCATCACCACCATCATTGGTGAAGGTGGCTCGGGCGGCGCATTGGCCATCAGCGTGGCAGACCAAGTTTTGATGCTGCAATACTCGGTGTACTCAGTCATTAGTCCTGAAGGCTGTGCTTCGATCTTGTGGAAAACCTCTGACCGCGCCGAAGATGCTGCTGAAGCCTTGGGCATTACTGCTCATCGCCTGAAAGCCTTGGGTTTGGTCGACAAAATAGTGAACGAGCCTGTGGGTGGCGCACACCGCGACCCCAAGCAAATGGCGGCTCAACTCAAGCGCGGCTTGAACGACGCGTGGCGCCAAGTGACGGACATGAAGGTCAAAGAGCTGCTCGATAAGCGTTACGAGCGTCTGCAAAGCTATGGCCGTTTCACCGACACCAAAGCTGAACGCTGATTTCCCTTCGCTGGGCGCGCTCCAGCATTTAGGCCCATTCGCCGTTGCGCTCAGCGGCGGGGCCGATTCCACCGCCTTACTGATTGCCTGTGCCACGCGATGGCCGGGCAGGGTGCATGCTGTGCATGTGCACCACGGCTTGCAAGCGGCTGCAGATGGTTTTGAAGCGCATTGCGTGGCTTTGTGTGAGCGCATGCACGTGCCGTTGGTGGTGCAACGCGTCAATGCTGCGCACGCCGCAGGCGAAAGCCCCGAAGATGCGGCGCGTCAAGCGCGCTACCGTGCGTTTGCCGAGGCGCTGCAACACAACTGGGGCGGGCACATCAAACACATGGCCTTGGCACAACACGCCGATGACCAAGTGGAAACCTTGCTGCTGGCGCTCTCGCGTGGTGCAGGGTTGCCGGGTCTTGCGTGCATGCCTGCAGTCGCAGAACGTCATGGTGTGACCTACCACCGCCCTTGGCTGGACGTGCCGGGTTCGCAGCTGCGTGATGCTTTGAGAGCGGCAGGGGAAACATGGGTGGAAGACCCGACCAACTCGGATACACGTTACACACGCAACCGCATCCGTGCAGAGCTATTGCCCGTGATTGAGCGCGCATTTTCCTCGTTCAGACAAACCTTTGCACGCAGTGCCTCGCATGCTGCGCAAGCGCAAACCTTGCTGCAAGAGGTGGCCGCGCAAGACTTCCAACAGGTGGGCAACCCACCAGTGATCAAGGCTTTGCAGCAACTCAGTGAGGCTCGGCAATCCAACGTCTTGCGCCATTGGTTGGCGCTAGAACACTCACAAGCCAGCGCGGCACAACTGCAAGCGCTATTGGTTCAAGTGAAAGCGTGCACCACGCGCGGCCACCACATCGATATCAAGGTGGGGCGTGGGTTTGTGCGGCGAGATGGTGCCGTGTTGCGTTGCTACAATCTGTAGGTTTTTTGCCCATAACACAACAGTTTTAAAGAAATATGGCATTGATTGTTCATAAATACGGCGGCACGTCGATGGGCTCGACAGAGCGCATTCGCAACGTCGCCAAGCGCGTGGCCAAATGGGCCCGTGCGGGTCACCAAATGGTGGTGGTTCCTTCCGCGATGAGCGGCGAGACCAACCGTTTGCTAGGCCTTGCCAAAGAATTGGCCCCCTCCAAAGCCGACTCGGCCTACAACCGCGAACTCGACATGCTGGCCTCGACGGGCGAGCAAGCGTCTTCTGCACTGTTGGCTATTGCATTGCAAGCCGAAGGCCAGCCTTCTGTCAGCTACGCGGGCTGGCAAGTGCCGATTCGCACCAACAACGCCTACACCAAGGCCCGCATCGAGTCGATTGACGATGCACGCGTGCGTGCCGATTTGGACGCTGGCAAAGTGGTCATCATCACGGGCTTCCAAGGCAAAGACGAACACGACAACATCACCACCTTAGGCCGTGGCGGCTCTGACACCTCGGCTGTGGCCGTGGCAGCAGCGCTCAAAGCCAAAGAGTGTTTGATTTATACCGACGTGGATGGTGTGTACACCACAGACCCACGTGTGGTGCCTGAAGCCCGTCGCTTAGAAACACTGTGTTTCGAAGAGATGCTGGAGATGGCATCTTTGGGTAGCAAAGTTTTGCAAATTCGCTCAGTTGAGTTTGCAGGTAAATACAAGGTGCCGCTGCGCGTGTTGTCCAGCTTCACCGCGTGGGACATTGACATCAACGAAGAAGCCAAATCAGGTACGTTGATCACCTTTGAGGAAGACGAAAAAATGGAACAAGCAATCGTATCGGGCATCGCATTCAACCGTGACGAAGCCAAAATCTCTGTGGTCGGCGTGCCAGACAAGCCAGGTATCGCTTACCAAATCTTGGGCGCTGTGGCTGAAGCCAACATTGAAGTGGACATGATCATCCAAAACATCAGCAAGGATGGCAAAACCGACTTCAGCTTCACCGTGCACCGCAACGATTACGCTCGCACAACAGATTTGTTGAAAGACAAAGTGTTGCCAGCCTTGGGCGCATCTGATGTGCAAGGCGACACCAAGATTTGCAAAGTCTCTATCGTCGGTATCGGCATGCGCAGCCACGTGGGTGTGGCCAGCAAGATGTTCCGCTCATTGAGCGAAGAGGGCATCAACATCCAAATGATCTCGACATCTGAAATTAAGACCTCCGTTGTGATCGACGAAAAATACATGGAACTCGCTGTGCGCGCGTTGCACAAAGCTTTCGATTTGGACCAGCCTTCTGCTTAAGTTCAGGCATAATATGCCCTGCTGGAAACGTGACCGAGTGGCCGAAGGTGCTCCCCTGCTAAGGGAGTATGGGGTGTAGAGCCTCATCGAGGGTTCGAATCCCTCCGTTTCCGCCAGCACACCCTAAAAAGCCGTTGTATATCAACGGCTTTTTTATTTTGAAGATACATTCCGACACGATGAGCTGGTGCTTGCGTGGGTGATAGGCATCACTGACTTCCGTAAACACCAAGGTTGACTGCAGTTGACGGTTGTGCAAAATGGCATGACTCAATTTCTTCAGTCACTCAAGGGGCGAACAGATCAGGAGTCTGGTTTCAGGTAATCCCAAGCTCATTAGTATTAAGGAATTCGAACGGTTCGTAACAGCATTTGAAGTGCTCCTAGAACCACCATCGTGCCAAATAAGTCGCCCAAGAACATGACGACAAGTGTGTCCAAGAACTGCTCGTTTGTTCCAATCCAGAAATACCAAAGTTGGTGAATGACTGCGCTTATGAATGCGAAGAAGACAGCTAACTTAAACAGCCCAACGGAGCTGAGATTCGTCATTTCTTTATTTAGTTTCAGGAACACAGAAGCGAACCGCCATGCTATGTAAGGTCCAATACCAGCCAGAGAGCCTGAGATCAGAAGTTTCAGGTAGTTACCGTCAAAATACTGCTGGTACGTTATGAATATTGACGCAATCGCAATACCTAAAGCACCATCCAGCAAAAATATCAGTACAAACGCAAGACGAATGCCGCTAGGCAGAAAAATCCAATCCACACGATGTGCGTAATTGAGCGATGAACCAATCAAGAGAAAGTTCAATTGGTAGCAAAGAAAATACGCAAGCCCAGTGACAGCTATTATTGAAATTCTGCTTTGAAGTGTCATTTGTAAACTCGTTTACAGCATGATAAATAACTGAAAAACACTGTGTGTATACATTTATTGATGATTGGCAGAGCTCCGGCTGAATTGGTTTACTAACGTATTAGCAAGCTACATTAAAAAATTTTTCAGAGTTTGAAGCTAGGCAAATGAATAGACAAAGTCAGTTTGTAAAAGTTGCTTGGGAGCTTTTTGAACAAAAAGGTTATGCCGAGGTGGGAATGCGTGAAATCGCTGCTCAAGCTGGCTTCACCCCTGTCCAAGCGTATCGCTTAGGTCTTACCAAGGTGGACTTACTCGCCGAAATCAGCATCGCTTTGAGTGATGAGCAGATCAACAAGGTCGCTAAAAAGGCTCGCGTGAAGCCTAGCGAGGACCTTAATGCGTTTGTTTTTCGATACCTCTTGGCGCTTTATGTCTTCGATATTAAGCACATCAAAGTTCGACGTCAGAGTGCTGCTTACGGATGGATGTGGTCTAAGGCATACGAGGAGCGCATTCGCAATCAGGTGACTGAGCTGCTTGGTCCCATTATTGCGGTGTTGACAGAGGCGAAACACCCAGATGTTCCAGCATGCTGCCTTGCTATTTGGGCGCTTTATTACGTTGGCTACCGTAATGCTGTTGTGAACGGCCGCAAGCCAAAGCAGTGCCTTGAATCTATTGCTCCAAGTTTGAAGTTGTTGCTAGTTCACGCAGAGGGCAAGCTGAACTAAACCTCATCAACCCACCGTCTGTTGAAGATTTTTCGCAGCTTACTGCCTCATGTGCAGGAGTCGTGTGATGCCATGGCGTAGGGCGTGAGCGCTTTCAGCCACTTTGTTGCAGGCAAGGGCCAACGTTCTTCGATGGCCTGCGCTTGCAAGCGCAGTGCTTGCTTGTCCTGTGTGCGTGGCGTGCAAAAGGCCAACACAATGGTGTTGCCTGCAGGGGTTGGTTTGAAGGCCCACAGGGCATCTTTGCCAAATGACTGAGCCAGTTTGTTCATGCTTTGCTTGAAGTGCATGTGGCGCCCAAATAAATTCACAACCAAGCAGCCTTGCGGCGTGAGCAATTGTCTGCAATTGGCATAAAACGCTTCGCTGTCATGCACAGGCCTATCTGCTTCTTGGTCGTAGAGGTCGATTTGTAATACATCGACTTTGTCAAACCATTGTGGTTGGGTCACTGCTTCAGCTGCATCACCGATGGTGACTTGCAGTTTCGAATCATCTGGAGGTAAATGGAACCACTGTCTGCATGTGGTGATCACTTGCGGGTTTAACTCAATGGCTGTGGTTTGCATGTTCAAGTGGTGATGGCAAAACTTGGTCAATGATGCAGCGCCCAAACCCAATTGCATGGCATGTAAATTTTGAACGTTGTTCAAGTCAGTGAAGAGCAACCAACCCATCATGCGTTGTACATACTCAAGATGAATATCAAAAGGTTTGCTCAGTTTCATCGAGCCTTGTACCGAGGGCGTGCCTAAATGCAAGAAGCGCATATCGCCATAGTCGACGAAGGTGACCGTTGGCAAGTTTTCTTGGTGTGGTGCGGTGGTGTTTGTCGTCTTGTTCTTCGGTGTGGAAAAGGCATGTGCTTGTTTTTTGGCAAGAACAGTCCCTATCAACACCGACAAAATACAGGCCACTAAGCCGTAAATTATTTCAAGCGGTGTGAAGGGCAATCCAAAATCTGAAGTCATTCGATTCCATAAATCCATGTTCAATGTCCTATTCCACCTTCAGTTGGTGTGGAGAAACAGATCCTTGATGTTTTTTAATCAAGAAAACCATCACTTTTTTCGTGAGTTTCAGTTTCAAAAAATACACAGTTTGCAATCGATATGCTTCACTCTGGATGGGTGAGTGTTCAAAATGGAAACAAGTGTTGTGTAAATTAACCCTATTGATGGAATTGCTGATTTAAACCGCCAAATCTAACATCCTTTCATAAAACATCTTTTTGATGTGTTGAAAGGCGATTCTGGTGTTTGCATGCGTGTGTTTTATTTTTCAAGGTGTCGTCTTCGTGGCTTTTGTGGCCGCGAGCACGGTATCCATCGCACAAGATTTACCTTGGCACTTAGGCGCTTTGAATCCTGCGACACCCGTGGCGCCATCAGCCATCAATACGGCAGGCATCAAACCTGGTCCGCATGAGGTGGTTGTTGCGGTGATTGACAGTGGGGTTTTGTCCAATCACCCTAGCCTTGAAGGTCGTTTGCTGCCTGGGTACGACATGTTGTCACCTCCTTTGAATTTGCGTGGCGCGCGTTCTGCCGATTACGCCCCAGATGCACGTGATGCCAAATGCGGAGAGCGTGTGACCTCTACAACGTTTCGTACCCACGGGACCGAGGTCTCTAGCTTGATTGCAGGGAATGGCAAAGATGGTGTGCGCGGTGTGAATCCCAACGCAAAGATTTTGCCAATTCGTTTGTTTGGGTCATGCCCGATGACACGTGCTGATTTGCTCGATGCCATGGCATGGGCTGGGGGCTTGCCTGTGGCAGGTGTTCCGCAAAATGCCAATCCCGCACGAATCATCAATTTGAGTTTTTCTGGCGGTAAACGCGTGTGTGGTCCAGATTTACAAAATCTGGTAGACCGGTTGGCGAAGAAAAATATCTTTGTGGTGGCGGCTGTGGGGAATACCTTTGGCAAAAAATTGGCAGAGCCAGCCAATTGCGAAGGGGTGATTTCTGTGGGCGCAGTTGACGCAGAGAACAACATCGAGAGCTATTCGGCACTGGATGCGCGCACTGTGATTTATGCACCTGGCGGCGGTAAAGATTTAAATGGCCATGCACCTTGGCACAACAACAAATTGAAGGTGGCTTCGTTTGATGTGGATTTCAAGGGTGATGAAACCCATTTAGGGGCTTACCGTGGCGTTGGAACAAGCTATGCCGCACCCCTGGTATCTGGGTTTTTGTCTTTGCTCTTGTCTTCTCGCTTAGATATGAGCCCGGCAGACTTTATGAACGAGTTGCCAAAATTTTCTCGCCCTGTGAATCCGACAGATAAATGCATGGATTGCACGCCCAAGGGCTTGGCGATGCTCCCTACGGCTTCTAAATAAACTTTTTTGCTCGATATATTTATGTAGAATAATGTATTCTTTTTTGTCATTTTGACTTAACAAGATTTATCATTGTTCTTACAAATTGATTTCTAAAATTCTTCGAAATCGATTCGAACGGAGAAGGTTATGAGCAAAAAAATCATTAAGTTGGCAGTTCTGGTACCTGCTGCACTTGGCGCTTTGGCGTTAGCTGGCGTTTTGATTTTCAATGCCACTCGACATTTCATTGTTGAGCACAACGAGGCTTTGGTTCACTCTGTCGCGCAAAGTATCTTGCCGGCTTTGCTGGTCAATGACACCCAACAAGTCGATGCTGTGTTGAAAGCCTTGGAAAATTATCCAGGCATCGAGTCGGCTGAACTGGTGAGTGCGCAGGGAGCGTCTATTGCCAGTTATACAAGGTCGGGAAACGTGTTGGATCCCATGTCTGCTTCGTTTGAGCTGGCTTCAGCGAATGACGATCCCAATCAAATGCATGTCATGGCCCCTATTACGTTCGATAGCTTGATTGTTGCCAATCTGCATATCGCGGTAAATCTGTGGCCCACTTATCTGCGCATCATCTCTTGGCTGGGTATTTTGCTGATTGTCCCCAGTGTGATTTATGTATTGATTAAGCAGTTTCGTATCAAAGTTCGTTTTGAAAGAGTTGCTGCGGATGATGACGCTGATCGCGGGGGCTCTTCATTTGATGTAGCACATGCCGTGAATGCGGCGATGCAGGATGCAGATCTATCAATCGACTATCAACCGATTCAGCGCATGAGTGATGACGGTGTATTTGGTATGGAGGTGGTGGTGTGTTGGCGCCATCCTTCAGGTCAAACATTGCATGTGTCGCCCTCTGATTTTGTTGGAATGGCGGAGAAAAACAAAATTTGTTTGCCATTTGACGATTGGTTATTGCGTTCCGCATGCACGCAAGCGGTCGCATGGCAGCATCAGTATGGGCCATTGATTTTGGCGATCAATATCACAGAGGCTCAATTCAAAGAGCCAAGTTTTGCGCAGAAAATTCGTGATGTATGTCGTGACACTCAGTACCCCCATCAATTGTTAGAGCTGGAGGTGAACGAGTCCGTCGTGGCCACTAATCCAAAGAAAGCTGCGGCTCACATAGCGGCATTTGCAGAGCAAGGACTGAGTGTCACGATTGACCGATTCGGTTTGAGTGCTCACTCACAAGCGCTACTTGAGGTTTTGCCTGTACACAAAGTGAAGATAGACGGCAAGCTGGTTCAGCGTCTGAACAACGACGCACAAGTCAAAGAATGGGTGAATGCAACCATTCAACATGCATTAGCGCATGATGTTCAAGTTATGACTGATGGACTTGATTTTGGTTGGCAACAGGCGGAGCTACAAAGCATGGGCTGTATCTTGGGGCAGGGCGCCTATTTTTATTCCCCAATGACGGCGGTGGCGTTTGAAAGTCTCTTGTCCAAACGTTCGTTCCGTGTAACGCGTATGCCGAACCTGAGAGAGGCACCTTCTGATTCTGGTGAGTACTCTGCGGCTTAGTTTAGAAGCAGGGCTGGACAGACACCGTGTCATGAGGTTCATCCAAATACCCAACGGCAGGGAAATGCTGGGAGATGCATGACAGCATTTGAACGTCATTGGTGACCAAGTAAAGATGGCTGTGAATGATGGTGCTTTTTCTTGCCAGCGCTTGAATGGTGGATGCTTGCAATCCTAACGATGCCAATGTTGTCGATGTCAGTTTTTCATTGTTTGGCATGAAGCATGCGGATAGTGGGAGCCCTCCTACGCGAACGGTGACGCCAGAGTAAACATCGATCAAATCGCTGATAGACACGCCGATTATTTCGGTCGATGTGCCGAAGGATGCAATTGAAAACTGATTTTCTCTTACATGGGGTACTGCCGTTTTTTCAACTTCAGTGTTTCGTGAGCAATGCCACACCGGATCAGCGACGGTTGAGCAACTTATCAAGACAGAGAAAAGTAAAGGCCATTTCATGGCTGGGTGATTCCTGCATTGGCGGCTAAGCCTTTCGGGGTGCATTCTGCACATTTTTCGATGGGATCAACTTGGCGCAAAAATTTTGGTAGGTCACGCGATAAATCAGAGGGCTGCTTTTGGGGTTGATGCGATAGCCACAAAGAGATGAATCCTGCAACGATGGGAGCCGCAAAACTAGTGCCCACTCCTCGCTCTAAGGCAGCAGATCGTTCAGAACCTAAAAAATCTAAATCATAGGTGGCCACCATCAATTTGTTAATTGCCCAATAGGCGTCAGATGGCAAACGTTTCCCACCTCCAGGGGCATACAAAATGGTGCGAGGGTCCAGGGCTGAATATGTTTCTATCCGATTTTCAGCGTCCACTGCGCCGACGGAAATGACCCCATTGCAATTGGCGGGTTCTGGCAACGGCTTGTGAAAGTTATTGCCTGCCGCAGCCACGACGAAGACGCCTTTTTCGATCACGCGATTGAGCAGACGTTGTAAATCTGCGCCGCATACAGTGAGCCCGCCCGCAATGCTCATGTTGATGACCTTTGCAGGTGTTGGATTGTCTGGAACACCTGCGACAGGAAGCCCAGCGGCCCATGCAATGGCATCTAACAGGTCAGAGCGTGACATGCTGCATGCACCAAATAATCGAATCGGCAAAATTTTTGCCGTCGGATTGACGCCATAGACACCGTCTGTGCCATTTGCGGCAATCAAACTCGCAACCTCTGTGCCGTGCGTTCTAAATGCCCCCGAGATGAGACGTTGGCCGCAACGCGCATCACGTTCATCGGGTCCAAAGTCGGTCGACCGCCCGCCTCGCAAATTATTGGGAGCCGATAGCATGTCATAGCCTGGTAGAAGTTGGCCTTTTAAACTGGGATGCGCTGCGATGACGCCACTGTCAATCACCGCGACCACCACGCGGTGAGGTCCAGGTTTGAGGGCGCTGGTGTTAATGGCTGCTGGCGCTGATGCGCTTTGATTTGCTGCGCCTAAGTGCCAAGGATGGTCGATAGCTGCTGCATTGAATATCGCAGCGAAAGTGAGTGCAGCGAATACAGGCCTTAGAAGCACGGCCCCACAGCCTCTGTGTGGCTGGCCTGAGATAAGTAGCCAATTGCTGGGTGGTGTTTGGTGATGCAAGCGAGCATGGACGATTCGTCAGGCACGGCATGAATGTGACTTTTCATGAGTGCATTGGCGCCCGTCAGTGCTTTGATGGTTGCGGGTTGTGCGCCAATACTTTTCAGGGCTGTGTGGGTCAAGTTTGAGTTAGTGCCTTCAATGACACATGCGGATAGTGGAAGGCCGCCACTCATTTTGATGGGGGTTCCTTGATACACAGCATACAAATCTCTCAAGGACAAACGAATGACCTCTCGTTCAAGTGCCAAGGATGCGAGCGCGAAGTCATCCGATGCATTTGCAATTTGAATTTCGCTTCGAGAACAATGCCAAACTGGATCTGCAAAAGCCAGTTGGCAAGCGAATACGGCCCCAACGGCTCCAATCACCCATTTCTTAAGAATGCAAAGTTGACGCTTCATAGTGCCAAATTGTACAACTTAAGAATTTAAATTTATTGGTTTAATTTATAAATTGATCACTTAAAGAGCGATTTGTGAGATTTCACAAGGAAGTGTGATTACAACGGTGGCAACGCCGTGCGCAGGGATATGTCGTTCAATGGTTCCTTGATGCTTGTGAATGACGGTGTCCACAAAGTCCAACCCGAGGCCAAATCCTTGCAGGGTTTGCGTTATGTCAATTTCAGAACACACGGCACTGACCAAGTTTGAAAGTACGAGCGTGACTTGAGTGCTTGAGGTTTCTGAGCTTTCGACGTGAAGCGATTGAATCTGAATCGTGCTTTGTGATGGCGAAAATTTGATGGCGTTGAACAATAAGTTGACAAATGCACGTACCAATAAGCGGGTGTTTGCCATAACGAAGAGATGGGAGGTGTGACTTTCATCACTGAGGCAAATGTTTTTGGCGTGCGCCAAATCAGCCACCTGTTCCAAGCTGTCGTTGATCAGGTTATCTAGAGATTCAGATTGAACCTTGTATTGAGTCGCTTCTGATGAGATGGTGAGGATGAAGTCATCCATCATCTGCAATAAAGACTGGGCATGTTGGGTAATTTTTTCGTTTGAGCGGTCTTGTGAGGGGAGCAGTGACAGAATCGATGCGACCGGTGTACGCATGTCGTGTGACAAAAGCTGTAAAGCTCGGTCTCGTTGCTTTTGTGATTGCCGCAATTCTGTGATGTCCATCAACAAGAGCAGCCGCAAACTGCGACCCAGGGGGGCGTTAAGCGACGCTGTTTTGAGGACGAAATCACGTGTCCCGAGTTTGGTTGCGAGTGGTATTAGAACTTGTTGCGGACTATTTTCTGTTTGATTTATGAGGTTTTCAAATGTGTCAGCTGGAAAGTTCAAAAGATTTGTCAATGCCATCAAATGGCAACCGTGACTGAGCTCTGCGTCGAATAGTTGCTGGGTTTTTTGATTGCTCAATAGCAATGCATCGTTCGCATCAAAAATCAATACAACCTCTGGCATCTCGTCGACGATGCTTGACAAAAAATCCAATTCTGAGCGTGCTGATGCCACGGCATGGTCTAGTAATTTGGCATGCTGTAAAACCACTTCGCGTGACGGGTGGGTCGGCGCATTGTTTCGTTCCAGGGGGTGAAGCTCTCGAAAGTCTGCGGCTTTGCCTTGAATCAAGTGAACGATTGCTTCTAACCGGCGCCATGCCCATAAAGGTTGAATTGATAGCGCAATCAACATGAATGGTGTTGGATCAACCCAATAGTCCATGAAGGTGAGTAAGAGATAACTGCCCAGCAAGCTGCCAAACACCATGACCAAAGCCAACCCCAGCGATTCGCGAGGGCTGAGCATGACGAGGCTTTGGAGCATGAGCAGTAATGGCACAAGCGTCAAACCGAAGGTGATCCAAGGCGACGCTTCGTCAATCAGCGTGTGGTTGATGGAGGCATTGAGAACACTGGCCAAAATGGCAACGCCTGGCGTGCTGGCGTTGTTTTTCCCAGAATGCAGTGTGGGGTATCTATCTCCTAGGCTAGGCGCAGTGACACCGATCAAGACGTATTTGTCTTTGAGCAATGTTCGGCTGATGTTGCTGTGGATGGCATCTGTCAAAGAAATAACAGGAAAGCCAACACGTGGATCGACCATTCGAAAGCGTCTGTAATCTGAGTCATGCTTGGATGTTTCGATTGCTTGTGCACCTTTGGCATGGACTGCTAAAGAGAAGTGTGGCCATGTTTGGATGTTGGGTTGAAAACCACGAATCACACCATCCGTGTCAAACGATAAGTTGATATGCCCTAGCGTGGCCACCTCAGCCAGTGGTGAAACGGGGAGCGTGGCCTGCAATGCAGATGGATTAGCCTCGTTCACTTTGAATGCAAGAGGCAACACCACGTTGAACTGTCGCTTGACTTGTTCGGTGAGAGCCGCGTCATCGATTGTTTTGTCTAACAAGAGCAAATCAAATCCAACGGCTTTGGGCCTACAGCAGCTGTCATCGAGTCGGTCCAATAGTTTCACGTACTCTGCACGCTTGAGGGGCCAGCCACCAAGTTCTTGCAGTGAACGGTCGTCAATCGCCACAATCACAATGGTTTGTGTCGATCTAAAACCTTCCCAACGCATGAAGTGGTCGTAGACCACATTGCCTAGGGGGCGCGCCATATCGGCAAATATCAGCAGAGCCAATAAGCCTAATGCAACCACTGTCGTGAATGTCCATTCACGACGCAAGCGTGCTTTACGTTGGCGATGTGCGTTCAAGGTAGATTGGTTTTCAGAGCAATCAGATCAAAGTATCCGGATTGCTTGGTGAGTGTCGATTCGTGGTTGGTATTGCCAGGTGATGAGGTCAGGTAAGACATGTTCCAGGTGTAATGTCCGGCAGGTAAGCCTTCAATCACGAAACGTCCGTTACGAGCTTGTAGCTTTTGGGTAGATACCAATTCTTGTGTGGTACCGAGTGCATGTTTGATGAGGGAAAACGTGATCAAAGCCCCATCTGCCAGTGGTGCATCAAATCTTGCTCGGCAACGTCCAAATTTAATATCACCTGTGACGCTGCAAAAACCATATTGTCGCGAGGGTCCGATGAGGCCGCTTGGAGAGACTGAGGCGAATTGATAAAAAACAGCGTCTTGACTGAGGTTGGTCGCCAACACCTCTGCTGTTGTGATTGTTTGTGAGGTTTGCTCCCCCAATAGATTTGCACTTTTTGTGTTGAGCACCACATAGTGTTTTGCGCTGGGATTTGGTGCGAGTTTGATCGCATGGGTCGGTGGTGTTGCATGAGTCGCTTCTGCGCGTTCGAACACGGGGGCATCGAGCAAATTCTCAATGGCCATTGCCTTTCCCGAACGGTTAAAGGGTAGTCCCTGTCCTTTGGAAACGGGTTGGGATTGGCTATCGCTTATCCCTGTCGCTGCAACTATTCCGTGAACCACTTCGACTTGGCCGACTTGTTCCGTAGGGGCGTAACCCACACGAAATTCGGTGCCTCGTACGCCAGTGACCGATAGCGGGGTTCGCACATCAAATGGTGTTGTGCGTGAGCGGTTTTTGTTCACATCAAGTTCAATGCGACCCCGCACCAATTCGAGTTCAACTTGTGGGCTGGATTCGAGCGCGTTCTTGCGTAGGACAGAGAATTTAACCGCGGCGCTGGAGGGCAGTCGAATGACCGAGCTGTCCTCTAAAAGCATTGACACCTGACATTCAGCAGGTACATCAATGATGGTGCCTTCTGCGAGCACTGAACCAACAGAGAGTGCTTTGGGTGGCGAGCCTGCACGAATCATTCGCGTGCATGAAATGCTGATGATAGTGGCTTGTGATGGGCTTTGTTTGACAAATTCCCTAGGTATTTTGAGGTGCTTTCCCGAGGGTAACAAGTCAATGTGGCGCAAGTGGTTCAAGCTACGAATGACTTCGAGGTTTGCTGCATCGACGAAAAAGCGTGCTGAAAGTTGCGACAGCGTATCGCCTGCTTGAACTTTATAAATAATCAACGGACGTTCAGCCGCGTTGTCTGCTTGCTGCGCATGAATGGTTGAGAGATAAATTGCACTCAACCCAAGCGCCCACCATTTTTTAAACATCGGTTGTTGTTCCATTCAAGGCCATCAAACGGTACCCAAATCCATAAATAGGTTTGAGTCGCAAGTAGGGGGCTGTTGCTGCGAGGTTTAACTTTTTACGCAACCAAGAAATATGAACATCAAGCGAACGGGAAAGGGCATCGCCTTCGCTACCCCAAACTTCTTGCATCAAACGTTCTCTGGAGATGGCTCGCTCATGGTTATCGAAAAGAAACAAAGCGAGCTTGAATTCTTTTTCAGACAACGTGATTTGCTGATTTTCAAACCCAACCGAGTTGTCAAGCTTGTTGAATGCATAACCCAATAAGGTGCGAGTGGTGTCGCGGTTGTTGTGCTCAGGGTAGGTGCGCCGTAGCAATGCCGTGATGCGTGCCAAGAGTTCTTGGGGGCGTACAGGCTTGGTGCAGTAATCATCTGCACCTGCATTCAACGCTTCAACGATGTCTTGTTCATCCGTGCGACTCGTCAAAAATAGAACGGGTTCTTTCAGCCCTCGCACATTTCGAATGTGTTTGAGTACTTCAAGTCCAGACATGCGCGGCACTCTCCAATCGAGTATGAACAAGTCAATCGTGTCGCGTCCAACTGCTTTGACCATATCTGCGCCATTGTTGAAAAGGGTGGTGGTGTGACCTGCTGTTTGAAGAATTTCGCAGACATGTTGCGCAAGATGCGGTTCGTCTTCTAGAAGCCCGATGTACATGTATTCGTTTTAAAAAGTTGCAATGATGAGTTCACGTAGTTCGGGAGTGACTTCAGGCGTCACGCCAAACCAAGCTTCAAATGCTGGGCTGGCTTGATGCAACAGCATCCCGAGTCCGTTGACGGTGATGTTGCCGCGCAAGCGTGCCGCTTGAAGCAGCGGTGTTTCAAGCGGTATGTAAATTGCATCTGAAACCAACGCATTTGTGGGCAATTGGTCTAAAGCAAGGTCAAGTGGTGCTTCGCCATGCATGCCTTGATTGGTTGTGTTGACGAGCAAAGCTGCACCTGCCAAGGCTTCATGACGCTCAGACCAGTCAAACGATGTGACAGGCGTCCCAAACTCTTGCGCGAGCGCTTGCGCCTTATGGTGTGTGCGATTAAGAAGTCGAATTTCTGTTGCGCCAGCGTCAATCAAACTGACAACAATCGCCCGGGCTGCGCCGCCGGCCCCCACGATGACGATGGGACCTAGGTCGGCGCGCCAGTTGGGCTGCGCATCACGCAGGCTCTGGAGGAAACCAAAGCCATCGTTGTTGAATCCATGAAGTGCGCCATCTGCTTGCACCACGATGGTGTTGATGGCGCCCATGCGCTGGGCGAGCGGGTCAACCCAGTCCATATAGGCCATCGCTTCAACTTTGTGTGGAATGGTGAGGTTGCAGCCCGCCAGTCCTAAGGCTTGAATGCCTCGAATGGCAGCTTCAAGATGGGTTGGAGGAACCGGGAACAAGCCATAAGCGCCATTGAGGTGATGCTTGCGAATCCAGTGGTTATGAATAGCAGGTGAGCGAGAGTGAGCCACAGGCCAACCCATGACCCCCGCCATGGTGAATGTATTGTTCATGATGAGAGAAAAAAGCAGATGCTGAATGGTAGCCAATGCATGGCTGTCTTTTGTTTACATTCACGATGCCGTTGCGTGGTCGTGGATCAGCACTCTGGATGAGAGGAGTAGCTATAGAAGGTTTATCACCTTCGAGGGTTAGGAAGCACATTCAAAAAATACGCTAAGTGGTTGCATTCAATGAATTTTTTTCTACAAATAAACAACAATAAAACTCCAAATATGTAGTTTTTGATAGTTTGTTTGTTAAAATTTGCTCAAGGAGACCATATGTCTAATCAATCTGATTCGCTCGAAAGTGTTGTTATCGGTGACGGTGTCATCGTTAAGGGTACGTTCACTGTTCCCTCAAAAGCCATTATTAATGGCGTGATTGAGGGGGATTTAACTGCAGAAGAAGTCTTGATCGGGCCAACAGGCAAGATCACCGGCCGCGTGTCCGCCAAAGTGATCGATGTGCGTGGCCAGCTCCACAACACCATCATTTCAGAGAAGAGCTTGATCGTTCGCTCAACCGGCAAGATCGCCGGCAAAGTTCAATACTCAGAAATTGAGATTGAAAAAGGTGGCGAGATCGAAGGTACTTTGAGTCAAGATGCCAACGGTCCAGTGGTTCAAGTCGGTGGTTCTGCCGCCTAATTTTTAGCTAAACCATGATGCTGCGCCGGTTCGTTACTGCTGCTCGATTGCTTCCTGGACTTGTGTCTGGTGGCTGGACGCGTCAGTATGAAGATGCGCGCATCATCTTGGAGCAAAACGGTGATCTCCACTACCTGAACATCAGTGGTCGGATGCAACGCATTTTGGTGCGTGGTGGCATTTTGGCGACAGGTGCGATGTTGGCAGCTATCACGGTTTTGTTTGTCACCAGCCTCAGTTTGATGCTGAGTCGTGCCAAGCTAGAACGATCTCATGAAGAGGTGTATCGTGCCTTGCTTAGTAGCGCTTCTGATTCGGAGGGGGCTGAGGTTCTGACCATGAGCGATGAGCAAATGGTTTCTTTGGCTCAAACGATTCGTGATCGCGACATGAGTATTCGTCGCTTTGTTGATACGTCGATGGTGGCGGTTTCGCAAGAAAACGTGACGATGAAGTCTCAGCTTGAGGCGTCTGGTTTGACTGAAAAAATCGTCAAAATCATTCAGCAGAATGCGGCAAACGGTGGCTTTAATTTAGAAGACGATGTCAAAAGCAATCCCTTGCTTCGCGGCAAAGTCGCTGATGAATTGTCGACCAATCGTGGTTTGCGTGAAGTTCTGTATGCGCTGCCTAGCGTTATGCCAGTGCCGAATTACAGCGTGACCTCTGATTTTGGTGTTCGTCGTCACCCAATTTCTGGGCAGACGCACTTTCACACAGGTTTGGATATGCTGAGTCAAACAGGGGACGAAAAGGTTCATCCAGTTAAGCCCGGTGTGGTGGTCTTGGCTCAGTTCCATACGCAATATGGCAACACTGTGGTGGTTCGTCACACGAATGGCGTTGAATCGCTCTACGCGCATTTGGCAAATATTGAAGTCAAATTGGGTGACAAAGTCACTAACGAATCTGTGCTGGGCAACATCGGCAGCACAGGTTCTTCGTCAACAGGTAAGCACCTGCATTTGGAAATCTTGATTGGCGGATACCCAGTCAACCCACAAAAAGTTATACGGACGGCACAATATGTTCAACAAATCCAAAACCAACAACGTTAATCTTTCTCAAGAAAACGCTTCTATGTCAGACATGGAAGAAGAGCAAGTAGATGCTGTTGTTGAAGAAGAGGTGTCGACGCAACCTGCCGTCGCTGCACCAGCCCAACCAACCAACCAACGTACCAGCATGATGGACATGATCTCAACTGCCGCCACCAAACCTTCGATTTTGAGTGAAGGTTTTTCTTTCCGTGGTGAGATCGCTGCCAAAGGCGCCATTCACGTGGAAGGTGCATTGAACGGCCAAATTCAAGTGGATGAACTCACCATAGGTGCACGTGGTCAAGTCGAGGGTGTTGTGACTTGCAGCAGCCTGCACATCAAGGGTAAGTTCTCTGGCACTGCCACTTGCAATGAGTTGATCGTGACTTCTTCGGCGTCTGTGGATGGCCATGTGGTTTACCAAACTCTGTCCGTTCAAAAGGGAGCCTCTATCAAGGGCGAACTTTTGTTGGTCAAATAAATTACTAATACAGCGTTGCACTTCCTCGTGTGTTTATGAGTCAAGACGAGCTCTCTATCAACGGCGATTTGCTGCGCCTTCGTCGTGAAGCTCGTGGTTGGGCTTTGAGTGACATGGCAATCCGAGCCTGCATGTCCGTCAAGCAAATTCGCCAGTTGGAAGAAGGCGGTATGAGCTCCTTTTACAGCCCTGCGGTTAAAGCAACGGCTGCAAAAAAAGTAGGTGGCTTGCTTGGCATCTCAGTAGATGAGGTTTTCGGTCATGCGTCTCAAGAAGCGTACGTTGAAAGCGTGCCTCAAGACTCAACAACGCCAGTTGAGCCTGTTTCGGCTGTTCAAGATGTGATGATTGAGCTCTCAGAAACAGCGTCTGCGCCAGATGAAGAACCGGTTGTTTTGACGCAATCTGAAGAAAAAAAATCGAAGACGTCACTTTGGGTGATTGCAGGGCTATTTGCTGCTGCGTTGGCTGTTGCTGCTTACATGCAACCGCAAGAAGAGCCAGCTGCGGAACCAGCGCCGCCTTTACAAACCGTACCTTCGGACGCTGTTGACGCCGCCAGTACTGCCGAGTTGCCTGCATCTAATGCATCCTCTGTGGAGGTTAGCGTTTCAACTCCCCAGAAATCTGCATCAGGTTTGACGGCGTCTGCAGCTCTTGTGGCATCGGCTGTTCGCCCTGCTAGTGTGTCGAGTGCCTCTGCTGCACCTGTCGCGCCAGCCAGTAAAGCGGCACCTTAATTGGCCACTGATTTGCAATTTAAAAAGCCGCTTTCCAGCGGCTTTTTAGTTTTTGGCGCCTAGCGATAAAGCCTCCTGACGACTGATCGCTAGTTGCCCTGCGTCAGCCGTTTGCATTGGCCATCCAGCCATGTGGGTCACGCTCAGTTCATACATGCCTTGCACCCATGCAGCGCTGTCATTGAGGCATGGGATGTAATGAAACACCTCACCACCTGCATGCAAATAAGCCTCTTGCGCTTCTTGGGAAATTTCTTCTAAGGTTTCTAGGCAGTCACTGGTGAAACCGGGGCAAATCAAATCGACGCGTTTGACACCTTGCTGTGCCAGTGCAATCAGGGTTGGCTCGGTGTAGGGTTCAAGCCACTTCGCTTTGCCAAAGCGCGATTGGAAGGTCACCATGTACTGGGCTTTGGTCAAGCCCAAGGACTCGCCGAGCAAGCGTGCCGTTTTGTAGCACTCGCAGTGGTAAGGGTCACCTAAGTGTAGGGTGCGTTCAGGTACGCCGTGAAAACTCATCACCAAGCGTTCAGCTTGGCCGTGTTCGGCCCAATGCGCGCGTACGCGCTCAGCCAGTGCTTGGATGTAAGCAGGGTGGTCGTGGTAGTGGTTGATGAAACGGAACTCGGGCAGCACACGGCTGCGCAGTCCCCAGTGGTACACCGCATCAAACACGCTGGCTGTGGTGGTGCCTGAGTACTGTGGGTAAGCCGGCAATATCAAGACACGCGTGAAGCCTTCTGCTTTGAGCGCATCAAGTTGGCTGGCAATCGATGGCTTGCCGTAACGCATGGCATAGCGCACAGTCACAGCCTCGCCGTGGGCGTTGAAAACTTCTTGCAAAGCAAGTGCTTGTTTGTTTGTCCAGATCTTGAGCGGCGAGCCTTCGTCTGTCCAAATGGTGGCGTACTTGGCGGCAGATTTGGCCGGGCGCACACGCAAGATGATGCCGTGCAGGATGGCCATCCACACCAAGCGGGGGATTTCCACCACACGGTGGTCGCCTAAAAATTCGGCCAAGTAGCGGCGCACAGCCGGTGCTGTGGGTTCGTCAGGCGTTCCTAGGTTGCACAGCAAAACGGCGGTGCGTGGCGCTTGTCCATGGGTGAATGGCGGTTCGGGATTGAAGGCAGGTTTGAACATGATGAGGTATTCTCGCCCAGCATGCTGAACCTTTCCAAAATACAAGCCATAACCTTAGACCTTGACGACACTTTGTGGCCCGTCTGGCCCACCATCGCCCGCGCCGAGGTGGTTTTGCAAGCGTGGCTGGCGGTTCACGCCCCGCAAACCGCACAGCTTTGTGCAGATGCCGAAGTCAAAAAACGCATCCGAATCGAGGTGAACCAACGCCATGCAGACAAGGCGCACGACTTGAGTTTTTTGCGTCGCGAGTCCATCCGTGAAAGCTTGCTGCGAGCAGGTGATGCGCCGCATTTGGCGGAGGCAGCGTTTGACGTGTTCTTTGCCGAACGTCAAAACGTCACCCTTTATGACGGGGTGCAAGACGCGCTGGCGCGGTTGTCTGCACGCTATCCGTTGGTGGGTTTGTCCAACGGCAATGCCGATGTGTTTCTCACCGAGGCTGCCCCGTATTTCAAGGCGTCTGTGAGTGCCCGTTTGTTTGGTGTGGCCAAGCCTGATGCACGTATTTTTCATGCAGCCGCAGCACAGTTGGATTTGCCTGTTGATGCCGTGTTGCATTTAGGGGATGACGCCACCACCGATGTGTTGGGCGCAATGAATGCAGGAATGCAAACCGCATGGGTTAACACCCAAGGCCATGACTGGCCACACGAGGCCATTCAGCCTTTAACGGTGCGCCACTTGGCTGAGTTGTGCGACCACGTGTTGACCTGAGCGCACGGCCCCTTCAAGGGTGGATGGGTAGGGGCCACGGATGTAGTCGCCGCAGGCCCATAGGCCATCCGCGATAAAAGGTTCTGGCCTATCCAGCATGGGGGTGCAGGCCAGCGTGGCGCGTTTTTCGACCACGGTTTGAACGATTTCTAAATGGCTGAGCTCTAGCTGTTCGCTGACTTGCTCGTGCACCTGCTCGGTGAGCTCATCGCGCTCGGTGTGGCATGCGCTGACTACCGCAGCCAGTAGACCCTGTTGTTCAGACAGCGCCCCTTTGTCAAACACAAACTGTGCCGGCGCTTGCGCGTCACTGTGCAACGCCAACATGGGCTGCGATAAGCCTTTGAACCCTGGATCTTTGCAATGCAAATACACAGTAGCAATGGCCGTGTGGGGCAACTCTGCACATTGGTAAGCCCATTTGGGTGCAATGTCTGTCGTTAGGCGTGCGGCTTCCCAGGCAGGACATGCCAGAAGTACCGCATTGTCGGGGGATGCCGTGTGTTGCAGCGTTTCAATGTGTGCGGCAGACACACGCGTGCTCAGAAGGATGTCCGCACCACGGGCGCTGAGCCATTGCAAACAAGCATCTGGCAGCAAAGCACCTAAATCCACGCGAGGCACCAGCAGGTCTGAGCTGCCCGTACCTCCTAATAGCGCGTCATGCAGCACACGCAAAAACACGGTCGCGCTGGATTCATCCACGGGGGTGTTGAGCGCTGATAAGCAGAGTGGCTCGATGAGTTGCATCATCACACGTTCACTCAAGCGCGAGGCATCGCCTAACTGAGCCACGGTCCATGTGGGGTCGCATTCAAACTGCGCGCGTTGCCATCCCCATGCGGCTTGAATGAGACTGGCTTTGTCTTTGAGAGACCAGCCTTGTGCGCGGCCAATACCCGCAAGCAGGTTGAGCGGCATGGGCCAATCGGGAAGGCTCAGGCCTTGACCATCGGCGTAGCGCAAATCAAGCGGTAGGCGTTGCAACAAAGCGTCTGGGTTTAAGCCCACGGTGCGCATCAGTGTCAGCGTGTCGCGGTAGGCGCCAATGAGCACGTGTTGGCCGTTGTCCAAAGGTTTGCCTGCAAAACTTTGTTGCAAACTGCGGGCACGACCACCTGCGGTGTTGGCTGCTTCAAACAACTGAACATGCCAGCCCGCTTGCGTGGCAGCTACAGCAGCAGCCAAACCCGCCCAGCCTGCGCCCACGATGGTCAGTTGCTTCATGCCGCCGCCAATGAAGCTTAGAAGCGGCCCAAGGCTTGCATCTTCCAAGCCAGCCAGAGTTTGTGTAGCGGAGTCAGGGCCACACGTTGGGTGAGCACCGGAAACTTTTTGGCTTCGATTTCGCGCAACAAGGTGCGGTAAATGCTGGCCATCATCAGGCCTGGTTTTTGGTGCTTCCAGTCGTTGGCGGGTAACAGGGTCAAGGCCTCGTCATACAGCGCATGGGCGCGTGCTGCTTGGAATTGCATGAGGGCTTGAAAACGGTCTGAATCCACACGGTTCAAAATTTCGTGGGCTTTCACATCAAACTGTTGCAGCTCACTGACGGGCAAGTAAATGCGGCCACGCAAGGCATCTTCGCCCACATCGCGAATGATGTTGGTGAGCTGAAATGCTTGGCCCAATTTGTGGGCATAGGCGGTCGTCGCTGCATCGGTCTGACCAAAAATCTTGGCTGACACTTCGCCCACCACGCCAGCAACCAAGTGGCAGTAGCGCGTGAGGTTGGGGTAGTCGAGGTACCGCGTTTGCGTGAGGTCCATCTCGCAACCCTCAATCACCGATTGCAGTGAGGCTTCTTCAATGCCGAACTCCGCCACCAAAGGTATGAGCGCTTGCGTCACAGGGTGATTCGGTTTGCCCGCAAAAGCTTGGTGC
The DNA here is from genome assembly GCF_002943475.1 of Limnohabitans sp. TS-CS-82. Taxonomy (NCBI): domain Bacteria; kingdom Pseudomonadati; phylum Pseudomonadota; class Betaproteobacteria; order Burkholderiales; family Comamonadaceae; genus Limnohabitans; species Limnohabitans sp. TS-CS-82. Next base: position 124,654 of record NZ_PTQX01000017.1, read on the forward strand.
ACCTCGTTGTGCCACCAAGCCAGTTTGCTGGCGGCCACGCCGGGGTCGGTCACCTCATCCACCACATCGTCTACCTCACGGCAGAAGGCATAAAACGCGGTGATGGCGGCTCGGCGTTGGGGCGGTAAAAACAGGAAGGCGTAATAAAAGCTGCTGCCCGAGGCAGACGCTTTTTGCTGAACGTAGTCTTGAGGTGTCATGTGTGCCTGATTATCGGGCACGCCTGACCCCTCTTAGTCGCGACTTCACATCCGGATGCAGCGCCAGAAAATGCGAATGAAGTCTGTCTTGTTCAGCGTGGGACGAGCGAGCTGTGTGTGGTCTTGTGCGTCACCGCGTGCATCCAGCTTGTCCAACATGCGCAAGCCACCTTGCACCACCGCACGCAGCTCCCAGCCTGCACGCCCCTTGACGCCATGTACCAGGGGTGCTCCCTGCATCATGAGTTCGCGTGCAAAGCGCAGCTCGTTGGGCAAGGTGTGGCCCTCTGGTAAATAGTTGCGACCACGCCTCAAGTCTTCCGCGCGGTCTTGCCATAGGTTAATGAGTTGCAGGGCGGTGCAGATGGCGTCGCTTTGTGCGAGCGATGTTGCGTCGTTCACGCCATACAAATGCAGCATCAAGCGCCCCACGGGATTGGCCGAACGGCGGCAGTAGTCCAGCAGTTCTGCGCGGTTTCGGTAGCCTTGGCCTACGCTGGTGTAGACCACATCTTGCTCGAACGCATCGAGCAGGTCGAACAAGGGTTGTGCGGGGAGTTGGTATTGCTGGACAGCCTGCTGTAGTGGGCCAAACACCGTGGGCCAGCGGATGCTCTGTGTGTTGGCTTGTTTCAGGCAGTTTTGCAGGTCTGCGCGGTATTCACCCAAGGCGTCTAGTCGGTGGTGTGCGGGCTCAAAACCTTCGTCGGCCATATCGTCGGCTGTGCGTGCAAATTGGTACAACGCAAGGACAGCAGGGCGCAAACGGGCAGGGCACAGCCAAGAGGCGACGGGGAAGTTTTCGTAATGGTCGATGCTTGACATAAGTTCCATCGATTGTCGTTCAGCCTTGTAAATACAAGTTGAACCAAGATCGGCTACATTAATAACCAATCAGTCATTAACGTAAATAAGTACTTTATGGTGTATTCATTTTTACCGGCAGCGCGCGTGGCGCTTGCCGTAGCAGTTCTCGCGACTTTGACCGCTTGCGGCAAAGGTCAGGCGCCTCAAGAGCCTGTGCGTGCCGTGAAGGTCTTGACGGTGGGCGCGTCAGGCTCGGCCGTGGATTTGGAATTTTCAGGCGAGGTGCGTGCGCGTATCGAATCCAACCTGGGCTTTCGTGTGGCTGGCAAAGTGCTGAGCCGTCCGGCTGAAATCGGTCAGCGTGTGAAATCGGGTCAGTTGTTGGCGCAAATTGATCCACAAGACTACCGCGTCACCGCTGACGCTGCCGCTGCGCAGCTGGTAGCAGCGCAAACCAACCGCGATGTGGCAGGCGCAGATTTCAAGCGTTACCAAGATTTATATGCACAAGGCTTCATCAGCGCCGCAGAATTGCAACGCCGCGAAGCGGCCTATATTTCGGCTCAAGCCCAGTGGAAGCAAGCCCAAGCGCAAAGCTCGGTGCAGGGCAACCAATCGGGGTACACCCGTTTGTTGGCCGATGGTGAGGGCATCGTGACTTCAGTGGATGCCAGTGCGGGACAAGTGGTGGCGGCAGGGCAGCCCGTGGTGCGTTTGGCTTTGGATGGTCCACGTGATGTGGTGTTCTCAGTGCCTGAAGACAAGCTGGGTTTGCTGAAAACGGGTGACAAGGTCAAGGTGCGCCAGTGGGTGGACGGCAAGGTGCTCGAAGCCGTGGTGCGCGATGTGTCCGCCAGTGCTGATTCGGTGACGCGTACGTTTGTGGCCAAAGCGGCTTTGCACAAAGACGCCAACCCCGTGTTGGGCTCCACCGTGACGGTGAGTTTGGTGCTGGGTGTTGAACTGACCCCTAAAACCATCAAGTTGCCCACCAGCGCTTTGCGTCTAGAGGCCGGCGCCACATCGGTGTGGGTGCTTGAACCCAGCACCATGACGGTGAAGGCGCAAGCTGTGGAGGTCAACACGGCTGAAGGCAACGATGCTGTGGTGACTTCGGGCTTGCAAAACGGTGACCAAGTGGTGCTGTCGGGTGTGCATGTGTTGACAGCCGGCCAGAAGGTGTCGATCTTCGGCGCAGCGAAGTGAGTTGAAGATGGACGATAAATTCAACCTCTCCAAATGGGCGCTGGACCATCCCGCGCTGACACGTTATTTGATGGTCGTGCTGATGGTTTTGGGTGTTGCTGCCTATTTCCAATTGGGCCAAGACGAAGACCCACCTTTCACCTTCAGAGCGATGGTGGTGCGCACCTATTGGCCAGGTGCAACGGCCCAGCAAGTGGCTGAGCAGGTCACTGACAAACTCGAACGCACTCTCCAAGAAGTGCCGTATGCCGACAAGATTCGCAGCTACTCCAAGCCCGGTGAATCGCAAATCATTTTTCAGCTCAAAGACTCTTCCAAGCCCGGCGATGTGCCCAATGTTTGGTACTCGGTGCGCAAGAAGATTGGTGATATGCGCTACACCTTGCCCCAAGGCGTGCAGGGCCCGTTTTTCAATGATGACTTTGGCGATGTGTATGGTGTGATTTATGCGCTGGATGCGCCAGGTTTCACCCCCGCTGAAGTGAAAAAGTTTGCCGACGATGTGCGCCAACAACTGCTGCGTGTGGCGGACGTGGCCAAGGTTGAGCAGTTTGGTGTGCAAGACGAAAAAATCTTCATCGAAATTCCGCAAAAGCGTTTGGTGCAACTCGGCCTCGATGTGGGCGCTGTGCTGGCGCAACTCAGCCAAGAAAACGCCGTAGAAAACGCGGGCACCGTGCAAGCCCCGCTGGATGTGCTGCAAGTGCGCATTGGTGGTCAGTTTGAAACAGAAGCTCAGTTGCGTGCCATGCCCATTCGCGGCAGTTCGGGCCAGCAGCTCAAGTTGGGCGACATCGCCACCGTCACACGCGGCTATGTCGACCCTGCCACGGTCAAGGTGCACCACCAAGGTAAGCCCGTGATTGCCTTGGGTGTGTCCATGGCCAAAGGCGGTGACATCATTGCACTGGGCAAGGCCCTGCAAGTTGCGACGACGCGGATTGAAAAAGCCTTGCCTGTCGGCGTGAGCTTGGTGCAAGTGCAAGACCAGCCCAAGGCCGTGCAAAAGTCCGTGGGTGAGTTTGTGAGCGTGCTGATTGAGGCGGTGCTGATTGTGTTGGCCGTCAGCTTTGTAGCTTTAGGTTTGCACAAAGGTGGACGCTATGGCTGGTATGTGGACATGCGCCCAGGTTGGGTGGTGGCCATCACGATCCCGCTGGTGTTGGCCATGACGTTTTTGGCCATGAACTATTGGGGCATTGGCCTGCACAAAATTTCGCTGGGCTCGCTCATCATCGCTTTGGGGCTGTTGGTGGATGACGCGATCATTGCGGTAGAGATGATGGTGCGCAAGATGGAAGAGGGCTACGACCGCGTGCGTGCCGCTACCTTTGCGTATGAAGTGACGGCCATGCCCATGCTGACGGGCACGCTCATCACCGCCGCGGGCTTCTTGCCCATTGGTATGGCGAAATCGACGGTGGGCGAATACACCTATGCCATCTTTGCGGTGACGGTGATTGCGCTGGTCTTGAGTTGGTGGGTGTCGGTTTACTTCGTGCCGTATTTGGGCACTTTGTTGCTGCAGGTCAAGCCGCATGGCGAACATGGGGGAGAGCACGAGTTGTTTGATGGCCCGTTCTACCGCCACTTCCGCACGGCCGTGACGTGGTGTGTGGAATACCGCTGGAAAGCGATTGGCATCACCATCCTGATCTTTGTATTGGGCATCGTCGGGATGGGCCGCGTGCAGCAGCAATTTTTCCCAGACTCCAGTCGTCCCGAGGTGTTGGTGGACTTGTGGTTCCCAGAAGGCACCGCTTTCAAAGCCAACGAAGCTGTGACACAGGCTGTGGAGCAGCGCTTGCTGAAAGAGCCGGGCGTGCAAACGGTCAGTACATGGATTGGTTCTGGCGTGCCGCGTTTTTACTTGCCGCTGGACCAAGTGTTTCCTCAGACCAACGTGTCGCAACTGATTGTGATTCCCGACAGCTTGGAGCGTCGCGAATCCTTGCGATTGGCATTGCCTGCCATGCTGGCGCAAGAGTTTCCAGAAGCACGTGCGCGTGTGAAGCTTTTGCCCAATGGTCCGCCTGTGCCATACCCTGTGCAGTTCCGCGTCGTGGGGCCAGATCCCAAAGTCTTGCGTGCACGTGCCGATGAGGTCAAAGCGCAAATGCGCGCCAGTGCCTCTACACGCGGTGTCAACGACAACTGGAATGAGTCGATCAAAGTGGTCCGCTTGGAGGTGGATCAAGCCAAGGCAAGGTCTTTGGGCGTGACCAGCCAATCCATTGCGCAAGCCATGCGTGTGTTGCTGGTGGGGTCGACTGTTGAGCAGTTCCGTGAAGACAACAAACTCATCGACATCGTGTTGCGCCAACCGCTGAACGAGCGTGATGCCATCAGTGACTTGGCCAGCGCTTATGTGCCGACTGCCTCGGGTCGCATGATTCCCGTCACGCAAATTGTGAAGCCGGTGTTTTCCTGGGAGCCAGGCGTGATGTGGCGCGAAGGCCGTGAATACGCCATCACCGTGCAGTGCGACATCATTGAAGGTCTGCAAGGCGCCACGGTCACGCAGCAGTTGTTGCCCGATTTGAAGAAGCTCGAAGCCACATGGCTGGAAACAGACACGCAGCTTTACCGCATTGAAGTGGCTGGCGCTGTGGAAGAGAGCTCCAAAGGCTCTAGCTCGATTTCTGCGGGCATGCCCGTGATGTTGTTCATCACCTTCACTCTGTTGATGCTGCAGTTGCACAGCTTTAGCCGAGCCTTGTTGGTGTTTATCACGGGGCCATTGGGATTGGCGGGTGTGGCTGGCGCTTTGCTGCTGCTCAACCGCCCGTTCGGTTTCGTGGCCTTGCTGGGAGTGATCGCCTTGATGGGCATGATTCAACGCAACTCGGTGATCTTGATTGACCAAATCGAGCAAGATCGTGCCAATGGTGTACCGGCTTGGGAGGCTATTGTGGAGTCAGCCGTTCGTCGTTTGCGCCCGATTGTGTTGACGGCGGCCGCTGCCGTGCTTGCCATGATTCCGCTCACACGCAGCGTTTTTTGGGGGCCCATGGCCGTAGCCATCATGGGTGGCTTGATCGTGGCCACGGTCTTGACGCTTCTTGCTCTGCCGGCTATGTATGCGGCGTGGTTTAAGGTCGAAAAGCCGTCTAAAATGTCAAGCTGACCGATTTCAAGCGGGTGGTCTTTACAGGCCACCCGTTGTTATTTAGATACCCGCGCGGGTGGCGAAATTGGTAGACGCACCAGGTTTAGGTCCTGACGTCCGCAAGGATGTGCGGGTTCGAGTCCCGCCCCGCGCACCACTTGATTCATAGCAAGCGGCCAAAAAGGCCGCTGCTAAACATGCCAATTTAGGAGAAACCACATGGCCGTGACCGTTGAAACTTTGGAAAAACTGGAACGCAAGATTACTTTGACCTTGCCTGTGGATGTGATTGCCAAAGAAGTGGATGTGCGTTTGAAGCGCGTGGCACGCCAAGTCAAGATTGACGGTTTCCGTCCAGGCAAAGTGCCAATGAATATCGTGGCTCAACGCTACGGCTACTCCACCCAGTTCGAAGTGATGAACGACAAAGTGGGCGAAGCGTTCCAATCAGCCACCAACGAAGCCAAGTTGCGTGTGGCTGGTCAACCTCGCATCACTGAAAAAGAAGGCGCGCCAGAAGGCCAAATGCAATTCGACGCCATCTTCGAGGTGTACCCAGAAGTGAAATTTGCAGACATGGGCGCTGTGGAAGTCGAAACTGTGTCTGCCGAAGTGACAGATGCTGCCATCGACAAAACCATCGACATCTTGCGCAAGCAACGCCGCACATTCGCCCAACGTGGTTTGGACGGTGCAGCCCAAGACAACGACCGCGTGACCATCGACTTCGAAGGCAAGATTGACGGCGAACCCTTCCAAGGCGGCAAAGCAGAAGACTTTCAGTTCTTGCTCGGCGAAGGCCAGATGCTCAAAGAATTTGAAGACGCTGTGCGCGGTATGAAGTCGGGCGAAAGCAAGACTTTCCCACTGAGCTTCCCCGCTGACTACCACGGCAAAGAAGTCGCTGGCAAACAGTCCGATTTCTTGGTGACTTTGAAGAAAGTCGAAGCCGCCAACTTGCCAGAAGTGACCGACGAATTGGCCAAATCTTTGGGCGTGGCTGAAGCCACCGTCGCCGGTTTGCGCGCTGACATCAAGAAAAACTTGGAACGCGAAGTCAAGTTCCGTTTGTTGGGCCGCAACAAGCAAGCTGCGTTGGACGCAGTGGCCACCAAAGCTGAACTCGACCTGCCCAACGCCAGCGTGCAAGCTGAACTCGAGCGCATGGTTGAAGGCGCGCGCGCTGACCTCAAGTCTCGCGGCATCAAAGACGCAGACAAGGCCCCAATTCCTGACGACATCTTCCGTCCGCAAGCTGAAAAGCGCGTACGCATGGGCTTGGTGGTGGCTGATTTGGTTCGTGCCAACAACTTGCAAGCCACGGCAGAACAAATCAAAGCGCACATCGAAGAGTTGGCCTCTAGCTACGAGAAGCCAGCCGACGTGGTGCGTTGGTACTACAGCGACATGAGCCGTTTGGGCGAAGTCGAAGCCATCGTCATTGAAAACAACGTGACTGACTTCATCTTGTCTAAAGCCAAGGTCAACGCCAAGGCAATTTCGTTCGACGAATTGATGGGTCAGCAAGGCTGATTCACCTACAAGGAAACAACATGAGCGCACTGGATACACAAGCCTTGGGCATGATCCCCATGGTCGTTGAGCAGTCGGGCCGCGGCGAGCGGTCTTACGACATCTATTCACGTTTGCTCAAAGAGCGCGTGATCTTCTTGGTGGGCGAAGTCAACGACCAAACCGCCAATTTGGTGGTCGCACAATTGTTGTTCCTTGAGAGCGAGAATCCAGATAAGGACATCTCGCTCTACATCAACTCTCCTGGCGGTTCGGTAAGTGCGGGTATGTCGGTGTTCGACACCATGAACTTCATCAAACCCCACGTCTCTACGCTGTGCATCGGCATGGCCGCGAGCATGGGCGCGTTCTTGTTGGCTGCAGGCGAGAAGGGCAAGCGTTTCTCATTGCCTAACTCCAAGGTCATGATTCACCAGCCTTTGGGCGGAACACGTGGTCAAGCGACTGAGATCGAAATTCACGCCCGCGAAATCTTGAAAACACGCGAGCAATTGAACAAGATCTTGGCTGAGCGCACAGGTCAGCCCTTGGAAAAAATCCAACGCGATACCGAACGTGATTACTACTTGAGCGCCGATGAGTCCAAAGAGTACGGTTTGATTGATCAAGTGATCAACAAACGCGCTTAATTGACCCACCGACACTTCACACACAAGCACCGACATGGCTGATAAAAAAAGCGCTTCAGGCGAAAAAACGCTGTACTGCACTTTCTGCGGTAAAAGCCAGCACGAAGTCAAAAAACTCATTGCAGGCCCTTCGGTTTTCATTTGCGACGAATGCATTGACTTGTGCAATGAAATCATCCGTGATGAGTTGCCAGGCCTAGAGTCTGCAAAAGACAAAGAAAACGGCAGCGATCTGCCCACGCCTGCAGAAATCAAAGCCAACCTCGACAACTACGTGATTGGCCAAGAGCCCGCCAAGCGCACCTTGGCCGTGGCTGTGTACAACCACTACAAGCGCTTGAAGCACAAAGCCTCGTCTAAGAAAGACGACGTCGAGCTGACCAAGAGCAACATCTTGCTGATTGGCCCCACGGGCTCTGGCAAAACATTGCTGGCGCAAACCATGGCGCGCATGTTGAACGTGCCTTTCGTCATGGCTGATGCCACCACACTGACCGAAGCCGGTTATGTGGGGGAGGACGTTGAAAACATCATTCAAAAGCTGCTGCAAAGCTGCGAGTACGACGTGGAACGCGCGCAGCGCGGCATCGTCTACATCGATGAAATCGACAAGATTTCACGCAAGTCTGACAACCCTTCCATCACGCGTGATGTGTCGGGTGAGGGCGTGCAACAAGCCTTGCTCAAGCTGATTGAAGGCACGATGGCGAGCATTCCACCTCAAGGTGGTCGCAAGCACCCCAACCAAGACTTCTTGCAAATCGACACGACCAACATCTTGTTCATTTGCGGCGGCGCGTTTGCAGGGCTTGAAAAAGTCATCGAGAACCGCACAGAAGCCTCTGGCATTGGTTTTGGCGCCACCGTCAAGAGCAAAGAGTCACGCAGTTTGTCTGAAGTGTTTGGCGAGGTTGAACCCGCTGACATCATCAAGTTCGGCTTGATTCCTGAACTCGTGGGCCGTATGCCTGTGGTGGCTACCTTGGCCGAACTGACCGAAGATGCTTTGGTGCAAATCTTGACTGAGCCTAAGAACGCTCTGGTGAAGCAGTACAGCAAGCTACTGGCCATGGAAGGTGCTGAGCTTGAGATCCGCCCAGCAGCTTTGCGCGCGATTGCCAAAAAAGCCTTGGCGCGCAAAACAGGTGCGCGTGGTTTACGCTCTATCCTTGAACTGTCTTTGATCGACACCATGTATGAATTGCCTAATTCGTCCAATGTCGAGAAGGTGGTGGTTGACGAGGCCACCATTGATGAGAACAAGCCACCTTTGTTGGTGTACCGAGAAGCTGCCAAGAAAGCTTAAAGATTCATCTCGGGGACGGTGCCTAGCACACGTCCCTTTTTTACAGGAAGGCTGACCATGTCTGGACAACCCCCGCTGCCCGCTACCCCTCTTGAACTGCCGTTGTTGCCTTTGCGTGACGTGGTGGTGTTCCCGCACATGGTCATCCCCTTGTTTGTGGGCCGACCTAAGAGCATCAAGGCCCTCGAAGCCGCCATGGCTGCTGAGCGTCGCATCATGTTGGTGGCACAAAAAGCCGCAGCCAAAGATGAGCCCTCTGTGGCTGACATGTTCGAAGTGGGTTGCGTGTCGACCATTTTGCAAATGCTCAAGCTGCCCGATGGCACGGTCAAGGTGTTGGTCGAAGGCCAGCAACGCGCCAAGGTGGATGGCATTGAAGATGGTGAGTCGCATTTCACGGCCCACGTCACGCCCATCGAAGTGCTGCCTGCTGAAACCGGCAGCGAAGTCGAGGCCCTGCGCCGCGCCGTGATGCAGCAGTTTGACCAATACGTCAAACTGAATAAAAAGATCCCTCCCGAAATTTTGACCTCCATCGCCAGCATTGATGACGCAGGCCGCTTGGCTGACACCATTGCTGCGCACTTGCCCTTGAAGCTCGAGAGCAAGCAAGTGGTGCTCGATTTGTCGCCTGTGCGCGAGCGCTTGTCCAACTTGTTTGAGCAAATCGAACGCGAAGTTGAAATCCTCAACGTCGACAAAAAAATCCGTGGCCGCGTCAAGCGCCAAATGGAAAAAAACCAACGCGACTTCTACCTGAACGAACAGGTCAAAGCCATCCAGAAAGAACTGGGCGAAGGCGAAGAGGGCGCGGACATTGAAGAGATCGAGAAAAAGATCAAAGCTGCACGCATGCCTCAAGAGGCACGCAAAAAAGCTGAGGCTGAGTTGAAGAAACTCAAGCTCATGTCACCCATGTCAGCCGAAGCCACCGTGGTGCGTAACTTCCTTGACGTGCTGGTGGGTTTGCCTTGGAACAAGAAAACAAAAATCAAACACGACTTGGGCAATGCCGAAACCGTGTTGAACGAAGATCACTACGGCCTCGACAAGGTCAAAGACCGCATCTTGGAATATCTTGCTGTGCAACAACGCGTGGACAAGGTCAAGGCGCCTATTCTTTGCTTAGTGGGCCCTCCTGGTGTGGGTAAAACCTCGCTGGGTCAATCCATTGCCAAAGCCACGGGACGTAAGTACGTGCGCATGGCTTTGGGTGGTATGCGTGACGAAGCTGAAATTCGCGGCCACCGCCGCACCTACATTGGCGCAATGCCCGGTAAGGTGCTGCAAAGCCTGACCAAGGTCGGCACGCGCAACCCTTTGTTCTTGCTCGACGAAATCGACAAACTCGGCATGGATTCGCGTGGCGATCCTTCTAGCGCTTTGCTTGAGGTGTTGGACCCCGAACAAAACAACAAGTTTGCCGATCATTACGTCGAAGTCGATTACGACTTGAGCGACGTGATGTTTGTGGCTACTTCTAACTCGATGAACATTCCGCCAGCCTTGCTGGACCGTATGGAAGTGATTCGTTTGTCGGGCTACACCGAAGACGAGAAAACAAACATTGCCATCAAATATTTGCTTCCCAAGCAAATGAAAAATAATGGTGTGAAAGACTCAGAGCTGTCGGTCGACGAAGCGGCTGTGCGCGACATCGTGCGTTACTACACACGTGAAGCAGGTGTGCGTTCGCTTGAGCGCGAAATGTCCAAGATTTGCCGCAAGGTGGTCAAGGCTTTGTTGCTCAAGCAAATGACGCCACAAGTCAAAGTGACGGCTGATAACTTGCCTGACTTCCTGGGCGTGCGCAAGTACACCTATGGCCGTGCCGAAGCAGAAAACCAAGTGGGCCAAGTTGTCGGTTTGGCATGGACCGAAGTTGGCGGCGATTTGCTGACCATCGAAGCTGCCATCATGATCGGTAAGGGCACCATCACACGCACCGGTTCACTCGGCGATGTGATGAAAGAGTCTGTTGAAGCCGCTCGCACTGTGGTGCGAAGTCGTGCGCGTCGCTTGGGCATCTCGGAGGAGTTGCTAGAGAAGCGCGACATCCACATTCACGTACCTGACGGTGCTACGCCCAAAGACGGTCCAAGTGCCGGCGCAGCCATGACCACTGCTTTGGTTTCGGCCCTCACAGGCATCCCTGTGCGTGCAGATGTGGCCATGACGGGCGAGATCACCCTGCGTGGTGAAGTCACAGCCATTGGCGGCTTGAAGGAGAAGCTATTGGCAGCCTTGCGCGGAGGCATCAAGACGGTGTTGATCCCAGAAGAAAACGTGAAAGACCTGCAAGAGATTCCAGAAAACGTGAAGAACGGTTTGGAAATCGTGCCTGTGCGTTGGATCGACAAGGTGCTGGAAATTGCCTTGGAAAAAATGCCAACACCGTTGCCTGACGAGGTGCCTGCTGTTGCGGCCGCATCGGCGACTGACGCGGCTTCGAAAGTCGAAGCGATCAAGCATTAAGATTTTTCTAGCGCACACCAAAACACAGTGAAAAATGCGCTAGAATATGTGACTTATGCGGGAATAGCTCAGTTGGTAGAGCGCAACCTTGCCAAGGTTGAGGTCGCGAGTTCGAGCCTCGTTTCCCGCTCCACATTCGACAAGGGAAGCACACCATGCTTCCCTTTTTCGTCAAAGTGAATGGCGCGATAGCAAAGCGGTTATGCACCGGATTGCAAATCCGTTTAGCCCAGTTCGACTCTGGGTCGCGCCTCCATATAAATCAAGCACTTAGAGCAATCTAAGTGCTTTTTTTTGCCCAAAAATCAATTACACGGTAATTGCACGTTTCATTCGTGAAGTTTGGTTGCTCTTTTGAGTAAAGGTCCGTAAACTGCACACATGAAGGAAAGAAGCCCTGAAACCGTTGTTGTACGAGAAAACGAGATTCGTCTAGTTCGTCGCCCTGATAGTGAACGCTGGCAAGCTCACTTCAAAGTGGATGCTATCGGCAAATGGATCCGTAAGGCAACTGGCACAGCTGATCTTGCTAAAGCTAGGGCGTTGGCTGAAGAGCAGTGGTTCGAAGCCAAGGTGCTTGCCAAAGCAGGACATCCAGTTGTTTCTAAAAAGTTCAAGGCCGTTGCGGAAGTGGTGCTGCGCGATCTTGAAATGAAGGTTGCAGAGGACAAGACCAAGCGCGGAAGTAACAACGATTACATCAGTGCCATTAACGGCTACTTGATTCCTTTCTTTGGTGGCTACAACGTCGACCGCATCAACCAAGCTGTGTTCACAGAATTCTGTGAATGGAGGCGAGAAAAGGTTGGACGTGAGCTGAGTCATAGCGCACAGGCAAATCACAACGCAGCTCTGAACTTGGTCTTTGATTACGCAATTGATCGCAGTTACATGAGCAGCTTGCAAAAGCCCGTACTCAAGAACACAGGAGAGCACGGCGGGCGTCGCCCTGACTTTTCTGCGAAGGAAATCTTGCACATGGCCTCTAAGTTTGCTGATTGGGTGCAAGAAGGGCGTGTTGGGCGAACGAGGGAGCTACGTGAGCTCATGTCTATCTATGTGCCATTTGCAGCAGCTACAGGCATGCGTCCAGGTACGGAGATGGAGTACTTGGAGTGGCGACACATTGAGCTGCGAGATGCTGGGCTTGAAAAGCCAGTGCTCTACGCACGAATTCAAAAGGGCAAGACCGTTAAAAAGAACAAGCCCATGTTCGCGGTATTGCATGAGAGCTGCAAGAAATATCTGGAGCGCTTGATTTCACTGGCACCCGAGTTGGAGGGTAAAACGCTTGAACAGGTGCTGGATGAAAAGCATGAGTCCCGTGTGTTCCGACCTCGCAATGGTGTGCAGCCCACGCATTTGATTGCGCAGTTCCGCGTGTTTCTTGAGGACTTGGACATGTTGCTGTGCCCGACTACGGGGCAGGAGCGAACGCTTTACAGCTTGCGTCACTATGCGATTACGCAATTGATTGCAAAGGGACTAACAGCAGAACAAATACAGGCGCAAGTGCGAACAAGTGCAACCATGATCGCCAAGTTCTACAACCACATGAGTCCGCTAATGAATGCGGCACAGTTCTCGGGGCAAGGCGAGGGTGGTTCTATCGAGACATCGATTGCTAAGTTGTTGAACAGCTCTCCGAACGACGAGTTGATGTTCATGGCTGAGTTGAGTACTGGGCTCAGTATTTCTCTTGAGGCCCAAAACAAACCAGCACTTGACGAGCTGCGTGAAGAGCTGCAAAAAGCCTCAGCAGCTCCCAACTAATTAAGGAATTTTGTGATGATGTCACCTACAGCCACGATCAAAAATCCTGATTCGCGCGATCAGCTCTTTGACGCATTCATGACGATGGCCAAGCGATCGTTTGAATTGTGTGAACAGGCTCGTGCAAACGTTGTGTTCTACAAAACTGTGTTGAGAAAGCTAGACGACGGGGAGTCAATCGAAGCCGAAGTACCCGAGGTCAAGGGCATGATGGCAGATGCCGTGCGATTAACGGTTCAACGCTTGCTGAAGCTAAATCAGGTGCGTGCTGATGAAGCATGGGAGTTGGCTGATAACTACAAGAGCTGTTTCCACACGACCGTGCGATCTGTGTTGCCTGAGGCAGAGTTGATTCCGCAATACGACGTGGAGTATGTGGGGCAGGTTGAAGTAGGGGACACAAAGATCTTAGTTAAAACATTCCGTCGCAACATACAGGTAAAAGTGCATGGAAGTGATGAGGCACTGGATCAGCTGTGGATTCAGGTGTCATTTGCAGCCATGATGAAGAGCACATGAATTAAGTATTGCCAGCAGTCACTAACGCAGTAGTGGAGACAATAAAGTCAGCGGAATTGGCTAAGAATCAGGTCAGGGCTGAATTGAGGATATTAAGCGCTATCAATTTCATAAAATTTAATGTTTAATGATTCGAATCTATAGGGAAAGCACCTAGCAATTGAAATCATTTAAATTCAAATTATGAAGCGCTTCATATTACCATTTCGTGGTCCCAAGCAATCTTTAGAAAATTCTTTGGGAATTTATGAAGCGCTTCATTTCTTGAAACCTGATTAGGAGACATCTGTGTTTAAAAACTTAAAAAAAATAGCCACAAGAATTGGCTGTGTAGCCTTGCTGGCTTCGTCGGCCGTTCATGCCCAAGACATCAAAATTGGTGCGCTTTATCCATTTAGTGGCGGACTTGCCCTCCTGGGAGATGAGAGTTTCCGCGGCACTCAAATGGCGATTGATGAGCGAAATGCATCTGGTGGTGTCAACGGTAAAAAGATTGTTTTGGTCAAGGCCGATGCTGTCGATGCAAATCAGGCTGTTGGTGAAGCACGTCGCTTGACGTCAGTAGAGGAGGTGACTGCCATTTTCGGCAGCTATGCATCTGGTATTTCTGCGGCCGCTACTCAGGTTACTGAACTTGCAGGGGTTCCATATTTCGAGCTTGGTGCTGTTGCAGATACGATCACTTCACGTGGTTTCAAGTACGTATTTCGTAGCAACTCAACTGCCAAAAGTTTTGCAGATCGCAGCGTCGAATCGGTGGTTAAAGTCGTTGCGCCAATGATGAAGGTTGATCCTAAATCCTTGAAGATTGCAATTATTTACGAAGATGGTCCATACGGAACATTGGTTGGTGGATTCCAGAAAGAAGAAGCTAAGCGCTTGGGTTTGAATGTGGTTGAAAGTCAGTCTTACTCTGCAAAGAGTGTAGATTTGTCGTCTTTGGTGCTTCGTATTAAAGGTGCAAATGCTGACATCGTGCTGCAGACCTCTTACCAAAACGACACGCTACTGTTTTTCCGTCAATCAGCAAGTGCTGGCTATAAGCCAAAGGCTGTGATCGGTGCGGGTGGTGGTTATTCACTACAGGAGACAGCGAATGCTCTGGGCGCCTCTGTAGATGGTGTCTTCAACGTCGATTTCCCTCAGGTCACTATGAAAGACTCTGGTGCCCCAGGCCTTAAGGAATTTGTTGCGGCTTATGAAAAGCGCTATGGATCTCAGCCTCGCTCAGGCCACAGCTTAGTGAACTACGTTGGTGCCAAAGGTTTTCTGGATGCACTAGCGCAAGCTAAGTCAACCGATAAAGACAAGATTCGCGAAGCAGTGTTGGCCTATCGCAAGCCTGTTGGTTCCAACGCAGCTGGTTGGGGATTCCAGTTTGCAGAAAACGGTCAGAATCAGTTGGCATCAACAAACTTGATGCAGTGGCAGTCTGGTAAGTTGGTCACTGTTTATCCAGAGGCTGTGTCAAATGCTAAGCCAATTGCTGCTAAGTAAGTTGTCAGCTTTATTTCCCTAAATCGAATGTCACCGTGCAAGGCTTTGTCTTGCACGGTGTAAGGGCTACACGTGTCTATATTTATACAACTTTTAGTGAATGGTCTTTTGTTGGGTGGTGCATACGCCATCATCAGCATTGGGCTGACGCTCATATTCGGTGTTGTGCGAGTCGTTAACTTCGCACATGGAGAATTTTTAATGGTGGGAATGTATGCAGCTTGGTTGCTTGCAGTTCACCTTGGGTTGCATCCATACGCCTCAGCCGTGATGGTCGCAGTGCTTCTATTTGTGATGGGTGTACTGATGCAACGGCTTGTTATCCAACCCTTGCTGTCTGCAGACGCCCACATTCAGATTTTTGCAACAGTAGGTATATCAACTGCATTGCTAAACCTTGCTCTGATGGTATTTGGTGCAGACATTCGTAAAGTTGAAGTGACGTTTGGTACTGAACCCATGATGCTGGGTGACTTCACATTTGTTAGCGGTCAGTTGATCACTTTTGTTGTGGCTATTGTTGTCGCAACTGGTACGCATTTGTTTCTCAAGCACACCTACACGGGACGTGGATTTCGTGCTCTTGCACAAAACAGGGTTGCTGCCGCATTGATGGGGGTGGACGTCAACAAAGCATATGTCTTGGCATTTGGAATTGGGGCGGGCTTAGTAGGACTTGCAGCTGGCCTTCTAGCGGTGCAATTTCCAGCCTTCCCAACGGTAGGGCAATATTTTGTGCTCACAGCGTTTGTGATCGTGGTACTTGGTGGGATGGGTAGCCTTCCAGGCGCCGTCATAGGTTCAATATTTATTGGACTAATTGATAGTCTTGCTGGGTACTACGTCGGTCCAGGGTTGAAGGAGGTTGTGTACTTCCTTGTTTTCTTGGTCATTCTTATTATTAGACCTACAGGCCTTTTTGGCTTGGGTCGTGGATCTGAGTAAAGGACATCGACATGATGTTTCCACTTTTAAACCCTCGGTTCTACATAGGCCTCTTGGCATTGTTGTCGATCCTCTTTGTGCCATTTGTTGCACAGTCCTCTTTCGTTTATCACTTAGCGATTCAAGTATGTGTTTTTGCTGGACTAGCGACAGCTTGGAACATAGTTGGTGGCTTCGCTGGACAGTTGTCTCTTGGACACGCGGTTTTCTATGGAATTGGTAGTTACTCAGCTGGTTTGTTGGTGGCGCAGTTCGGAATCTCGCCTTGGATTGGTATGTTTGCCGGTGCTGCTGTTTCATCTTCTGTTGCATTGATGATTGCTTATCCGACACTCCGACTGCGCGGTCCATTCTTTTCGCTTGCCACGATTGCTTTTCTTGAGGTTGTTCGACTTTTAGTCGTTCATCAAGAGAGTTGGACGGGTGGGTCAGCTGGTCTAAACGTTCCGTTACAAGTTGGACTGCCCTGGATGATCTTTCGCGAGAAGTGGGCCTACTTGTTGGTTGCGTTTGGCTTCTTCCTACTTACCTTGGTGGTGAGCATATTGATTCGCAGATCACGATTTGGTTTTTACTTAATTGCGGTTCGCGAAAGAGAAGATGCCGCACGAGCAGTGGGTGTCAACGCAGTACGCGCCAAAATTTCAGCTGCAGTGATTTCTGCAGTTTTAACAAGCCTGATTGGTAGCTTTCACGGCATGTACCTGACATTCTTGGAGCCTTCGTCAGCCTTTTCTTTAGAGCTGTCAATCCAAATTGCTATGTTCGCGCTCATCGGCGGTTTAGGTACTGTTGCTGGTCCAGTGATCGGCACTATTTTGGTGTTGCCAGTTGCTGAACTTGCCCGTGGTTGGTTGAGTGCATTTGGTAACGGCACGCACGGCTTTGTTTACGGTATGTTGCTCGTATTTGTTGTTCTGTTCTTTCCTCGAGGCCTCGTTGGACATTTGAGTGAACATGTATTGCGTTTGATTGATCGTCTCCCCAATGGATCTAAGCCTAAGGAAGTTTCTCACTTAACCGCATCGCCAAAGTACAGCCTAGCAGAGCATGGTCAGCCTATCTTGCGCGCAGAAGGTTTACACAAACGTTTTGGTGGACTTAAAGCAACAGACGATGTCTCTTTGACTTTGCATCAAGGTGAAATTCTTGGCGTGATCGGTCCAAATGGGGCTGGCAAGACGACGGTGTTCAATCAGCTTTCTGGTTTCATTCGACCTGATCAGGGAACTGTTTCTGTGCTGACAAAAGATGGTTGGAGCTCCCCACGTTCACCGGAAACATTTGCGCATGCAGGCGTGGGTCGTACTTTCCAAATCGTCCAGCCTTTCGCCGGTCTTTCTGTGTTGGAAAACATCATGCTGGGTGCGTTTATGAATACGCGCAACCGAGATGAGGCTGAGGCTATTGCTTGGGAGGTCGCTGACCTAACTGACCTTACCACCTTGATGAATACTGAGGCTAGGAGCCTTACCGTAGGAGGCATGAAGCGTCTGGAGGTCGCGCGTGCATTGGCCACACGCCCGAACATCTTGCTGCTTGATGAGGTTTTGGCAGGATTAAATCCATCAGACGTCACCCGTGCGATCGCCATGATTCGCCGTATCAGGGATGCTGGTATTTCAGTGTTGATGATCGAACATCTGATGCAAGCCACTATGGCACTCTCTGATCGTATCGTAGTGATTAATTTGGGTCAGGTATTGCGCCAAGGTAGTCCAGCTGATGTGGTTAACGATCCTGCTGTTATAGAAGCCTATCTGGGAAAGGGGTACACACATGCTCAAACTGCGTGATGTCAAAGCCGGTTACGGCAAAAGTGAAGTATTGCAGGGTGTAACGCTTGACGTTAATGTGGGCGAGGTGGTTACTTTGGTAGGCGCTAATGGCGCTGGTAAGACGACAACGCTCAAGACGCTTTGCGGTATTGTTCAAGCTCGCAGCGGCAGCATTGATTTTGAGGGCATACAAATCAGTTCGCATGAGCCTCATGACATCGTCGAGCTAGGCATAACGATGATTCCAGAAGGCCGTCAACTTTTCCCATTTTTGACTGTAGAAGATAACTTGCTCATGGGCGCCTATAAGCTCGGTGCTCGTAAAAATCACAAAGAACGCATGGAGCGTGTTTTGACGATCTTCCCTCGTGTCAAAGAACGTTTGGCGCAATTGGCGGGTTCGCTATCGGGTGGCGAACAGCAAATGGTTGCTATTGCGCGCGGCATGATGGCCGAGCCTAGACTGCTGGTTTTTGATGAACCATCGTTAGGACTCTCACCACTATTGGTTGAGCAGATGTTCGAAGTGATTCGCACAGTAGCGAATAAAGGTACGACTGTTTTACTCGTTGAGCAAAACGTTTTTCATACCTTACAAATTGCCGATCGTGGCTATGTACTCGAAAACGGTGCTGTCACCCTAACAGGAACAGGTAAAGAGCTACTTGAGAACCCACATGTTCGTCGAGCCTATCTTGGTCATTGATCATCAACAGCCAAATTAGGAAAACACATGGATGACGCACTGACACACAAGGGTAGGGTTGTTCTTGTCACTGGCGGCGGAGGTGGCCTTGGTGCTGCAATGATCGAGCAATATGCATTGCACGGCGCTTCAGTTGGTATTGTGGATCGCTCTGAAGAGGGTGTGGATGTATTGCTTGCAAAGCTATCCGCTTTAGACGTTAAGGTTCATTTTGCCAAAGCTGATGTTGGTAAATTTGAGGATTGCGAACGCGCTTGTCAAAGCATCTTTGCTGCATTGGGGCCGATCGATACAGTCATCAATAACGCTGGAATTTCCCCAAAACATCAAGGGCTGCCTATTCCAATCTGGAAGATGGAAGTTGAAGAGTGGCAACAAGTGATTGATGTGAACCTGAATAGCGTTTTTCACTTCACTCGTCTATTGGTTCCTGGCATGGTCGATCGTCGATTTGGTCGAATTGTCAACATGTCTTCAGTAGCAGGTAAGGCTTATCTTGACATCGTCGGCGCTCACTACAGCACTACCAAAGCCGCATTGATTGGAATGACACGTCACCTTGCAGGAGAGCTGGGTCCGCACGGTATTACGGTAAATGCTTTAGCGCCAGGGCGTGTTGAGACACCTATGGTTCTTGGTGCTCCCGAGCAAGCTAACAGCGCAGTCGTGGCCACTACGCCCTTGCGTCGTCTTGGTAAACCTGTTGAGGTGGCAGACGCTTGTTTATTTCTAACCTCTCAAAAAGCTGACTTCATCACCGGGCAAGTTGTTGATGTCGCCGGTGGTTGGCTGATGACCTAAATGAATTTTTGAACTGAGAAAAATTATGAGCTTGCATAAAAACTTTATTGCTGGAAGTTGGGTAGAAGGATCTTCCACCCGTTTGAATATCAACCCTTCAGACAACAACGACATTGTTGGTGAATACGCACTTGCCGACCAAGTACAGACAACACAAGCAATTGACGCTGCCCATGAGGCCCAGAAGCTGTGGGCAAAAGCTACTGCAGAGCATCGGTCTGATGCATTGGATCGAATCGGTACAGAAATCCTTGCGCGTCGTGATGAGTTGGGCATGCTCTTGTCACGTGAAGAAGGTAAAACTCTTGCTGAGGGTATTGGGGAGGTTGTCCGCGCTGGTCGCGTGTTTAAATTTTTTGCTGGTGAGGCATTGCGCCTTGCTGGTGAAAAGTTACCTTCTATTCGCGAAGGTGTCGATGTTGAAGTAACGCGTGAGCCTGAGGGCGTAGTTGGCATCATTACCCCATGGAACTTTCCTATCGCAATTCCAGCTTGGAAAATTGCACCAGCTTTAGCTTACGGTAATGCGGTAGTGTTTAAGCCTGCGGATTTAGTTCCTGGAAGCGCTTGGGCACTTTCCGAAATCATTGCGCGAGCTGGACAGTTACCCCACGGTGTGTTTAATTTGGTCATGGGGCCTGGCTCAAAGGTTGGTCAAACTTTGGTTAGTTCTCGTAAGGTTCGTGCTGTCTCGTTCACTGGGTCAGTACAAACGGGCCGCTCTATTGGCATGTCATGCATGGAGCGTGGTGCAAAAGTTCAAATGGAAATGGGCGGAAAGAATCCCCTAGTAATTTTGAACGACGCGGATCTGGAGCAAGCAGTTTCAGTCGCTATCAACGGATCGTTCTATTCAACCGGACAGCGATGTACGGGCTCCAGCCGCTTGGTAGTAGAAGACGGTATTCATGATGCTTTTGTTGCCGCGATGAAGCTTCGCATGGCATCTCTCAAAGTTGATCACGCGCTAAAGTCTGGAACTGATGTCGGCCCAGTCGTTTCGCAAGATCAATTAGATCAGGATCTTCACTACATTCAATTGGGATGCAAAGAAGGCGGACGTTTAGTCGCTGGCGGTGAGCTCTTGGTACGCGATACGCCGGGCTTTTACTTGTCACCAGCTTTGATCACTGAAACTCAAAGTTCAATGCGGATTAACCGTGAGGAAATCTTTGGCCCAGTGGCATCTGTGATTCGCGTGAAAAACTATGAAGAAGCACTTGAGACTGCCAATGACACTGACTTTGGTTTGTCATCAGGTATTTGCACAACGTCTCTCAAGCATGCGACTGATTTCAAGCGACGATCGAGTGCAGGCATGGTTATGGTCAACGTTCCTACTGCAGGTGTCGATTACCACGCGCCATTTGGTGGAAGAAAAGGTTCCAGCTACGGTGCACGCGAGCAGGGCGTCTATGCGCGTGAGTTTTACACATCCGTCAAAACTGCTTACACATTGGCCTAATTTATGAAAGATATCACTGGCAATACAAAGGTATTCGGCATCTTGGCTGATCCTATTCATCACGTCAAAACACCCCAACGAATCAACAGCTACTTAAATGCCGAAGGTTTTGATGGCGTCATGATTCCCATTCACGTCTCTTCAAATGAGCTGAAGGTGGTTGTTCATGGTTTACGTGCAATTAACAATTTAGCTGGCTTTGTCGTCACAGTGCCTCATAAAACTGCGATGGTTGATCTATGTGACGATTTGACAGCTGAAGCGAGGCTGATCGGTGCGGTAAACGTGATCCATAGGATGCAAGATGGCCGATTGTTGGGGACCATGTTAGATGGTGAAGGGTTTGTTGCAGGACTTCGTGCCGAGGGTATCGATCCCCAAGGACTCAGCGCTTATGTCGCTGGTGCTGGTGGCGCTGCAAGTGCAATTTGTTTCGCATTAGTTAGAGCCGGTGTGAAGCGTCTAACGATCGCAAATCGTACCACTGACAAGGTCGTGCAGTTGATTGAGCGCATTCAAACCATGACACCAAGCGTTGAGTTGTCAATTGGTTCACCAGATGCCTCTGGTAACGATTTGGTCGTCAATGCAACCTCGCTAGGTTTGAGATTTGATGATGCTTTGCCACTTGATGTTTTGCTATTAAAGCCAAATCAAGTTGTAGCAGAAATCATCATGCAACCGGTAGAGACACCGTTGCTGAAAGCCGCTGCCGCTAAGGGCTGCCGCATTCATTTCGGTGCACCCATGCTGACAAGTCAAATTCCATTGATGTCAAATTTCATGCGCTATGGACACATTGAGGGTGCTAACAATGCAGCATAAGAGTTTGATTGATGCATTGAGTAAGGTTGTCGGTGATCGGGGTGTGGTAACTGAGGTTGATGACTTAGTACCTTTTAGCCATGACTGGCGACATATGTTTCATGGTCGTCCACTTTGCGCTGTTCTGCCTAGGAATACACAAGAGGTTTCAGATGTTGTTCGTCTCTGTGTTGCAGCGGGTGTCGCAATAGTTCCTTTTGGCGGAAATACTGGTTTGTCTGGTGGCGCTACACCGGATCAAAGCGGACAGCAAGTTGTTCTTTCTTTAACTCGAATGAGTGCCATCAGAGATATTGATGTAATGGGGGAAACTATTGAAGTAGAGGCAGGATGTATTTTGCAAACGGCCCAAGAGGCCGTTGATGAAAAAGGTCTATTGCTTCCCATCACTCTTGCCGCTGAGGGGTCCGCACGTATAGGCGGTATCGTTTCAACAAATGCGGGCGGCACAAACGTATTGCGTTACGGCATGGCGCGTTCACGTGTTTTGGGTCTTGAAGTTGTCACTGCTGATGGCCAGATCATCAATGGTTTGCGACGATTACGTAAAGACAACGCGGGCTACGACTGGAAGCAATGGTTCATTGGTACAGAAGGAACTTTAGGAATTGTGACTGCTGCCGTGTTGCAGCTTACTTCAAAGCCCCGATATCGCGTCACTGCGCTGCTTGCTGTATCAAGCGCAGCCAATGCTTTGAAACTTTTGTGCGCAGCACGTGGAGCTATTGGCGAAACCCTCACTGGTTTCGAATTGATGTCGGGTGCCGCACTTGCTCGTGTGACACGCCACTTGCAACTCAAAGTACCTTTGGGGCAAGCAGATTGGTATGTCTTGTTAGAAGCCAGCTCTTCGTTGCCAGGCCTGCGTGATGCTACTGAAGTGTTTTTAGGTGAAGTTCTTGAAAATGAAATTGCTTCTGATGGCGTAGTCGCTGAATCTGAGAAGCAGGAGGCTGATCTTTGGGCTTTGCGCGAATCAATTACTGAAGCAGAAGGCAAAGAAGGCCGCTCGGTCAAACACGATGTCTCTGTTCCAATTTCTGCGATTCCTGAATTTTTACAGGTCGCAGACGAAGCAGTGATGCGTATTTTTCCAGAAGCTCAAATCAATGCTTTTGGACATATTGGTGATGGCAACCTCCATTACAACGTCATTGTTCCTCAGTCGCTGGATGCTTTAGCGCTCAATCAGCTCATTCACGATGTTGTGGGTACTTTTGGCGGAAGTATTTCCGCTGAACACGGTATCGGTCAGTACCGCGTTGACGAGCTTACTCGTTGTCGTGCTCCTGCTGAGCTCGCAATTGCAAGGCAAATCAAGGTCGCTCTTGATCCTCAAAATCTTCTGAATCCTGGCAAGGTATTTTCAAATATCAAACCTTAAATAGATTATTTTTTAAAATTCATATGACCACAGAAAACTTTGATTTCGTAATTGTTGGGGGCGGAACAGCTGGATGCGTTTTGGCAGATCGTCTCACTGCATCTGGAAAGCATCGTGTTTTGTTGCTCGAAGCGGGTGGCGAACCATCCAGCATGTGGATCAACATACCGGCAGGTTTCAGCAAGCTCTTAACAAACAAAAAATATAACTGGCTTTTTAAGACTGCGCCTGAAGAAAAAACTTACAACCGAATCATTTCTGTGCCACGTGGTAGGGGCCTAGGTGGGTCGAGTTTGATCAACGGCATGATTTATGTCCGTGGTCAGCCCGATGATTACGACGCCTGGGCTGCAGGGGGAGCTACTGGGTGGGCCTATAAGGACGTTGAGCCATATTTCAGACGCATGGAAAACTATCCATCAGGCGGTGAAACGCGTGGTAAGTCTGGACCCTTTCAATTGGATCAAGTTCACGAGCGCTTTCCCATCTCGGATGCTTTTCTGAAAGCCGCAGAGCAAGATGGTCAGCCCTTTAACGAAGACTACAACTCACCAGCACAAGAGGGTTTTGGTTATTACCAAGTTAATCAGCGCAACGGGCAGCGTTGTAGTGCTTATGACGCGTATCTTAGACCTGCGCGTTCGAGGTCAAACTTAGTTGTGCGAACTGGTGCGCATGTGCTCAGGCTAGATTTGCAAGGTCAGCGCTGTACAGGTGTCACTTATTTATGTGATGGCCAAGAAATAAGCGTGTCCGCATCATTAGAAGTCGTCATGGCCGCTGGTGCCGTTCAGACACCGCAGATTTTGGAGCTATCAGGAATTGGTCGTCCCGAGCTCCTTAAATCCTTGGGTATTCCAGTGAAACAGGCTTTGATGGGGGTGGGCGAAAATTACATTGATCACTTTGCAACCCGCATGAATTGGCGCGTTAAAAACACGATCACACTTAACGAAATGGCACGCGGTTGGAGACTTGTGCGCGAGGTTATGAAATATTTTGCGTTTCGCAAAGGTATTCTTACTTTAGGAACTGGCTTGGTTCATGGTTTCATCAAGACCAAGTCAGAGCTCAATCGGCCAGATGCCCAGTTTTTTATGGTGCACGCCAGCTATGCAAATGCTGCGGAACGCATCTTGGATCAACAGCCAGGTATGACCATCGGTGTTACTCAGCTTCGACCTGAGTCCAAAGGGAGCATTCATATTCAGTCAGCCAACCCGTTTGATCAACCTGCAATTCGTCCAAATTTCCTTGATAGTCAAGTTGATCGAGAGTGCATCGTCGAGAGCATGAAAGCTGCACGTCGCATTGTGTCTAAATCTGCGATGGCAAATTTTATTGATCACGAAATGAGTCCAGGTGAATCGACGATGTCAGATGCAGATTGGCTAGAGTTTGCACGTAGGGACGGTCAAACAATCTATCACCCGCTTGGAACATGCCGAATGGGTACAGACTCCAACGCAGTGGTCGATCTGCGCCTCAAAGTCATGGGCATGAAAGGTTTGCGGATTGTTGATGCCTCTGTGATTCCCAAAATGGTTTCAGGCAATATTCAAGGCGCTGTAATAATGGTGGCAGAAAGAGGGTCTGATCTGATTCTTGAAGATTACGCCAGTTGAACCTCAAAGTGGCCAAGCTGGGGATCGATGTTCACAAAAAAACTTTCTCCTTAATAAAAGCAAATGGCTATCGGTCCTCGTCCTGTTCTTGAAGATGTTGCTCGCCTTGCGGGTGTTTCATTGGGTAGTGCTTCAAGAGCGCTGTCGGTGCCTGAGCTCGTTAAGCCGGCGACACTTGAGCGTGTAAATCGTGCAGTCGAGCAGCTTGGATATGTAAGAAACGGCTCTGCGCGTGCTCTTGCTTCACGTCGAACGATGACTATTGCGGCCATCTATCCATCGCTAGACAACCCTATTTTTGCGGTTTCGATTCAATCACTCCAGCAAACGTTGTGGGATTTGGGCTATCAGCTGCTGGTTGCAAGTCATGACTACCGACCTGAGCGTGAGGTCGGGCTACTTCGTTCATTTGTTGAACGCGGTGTCGATGCAGTGGTTTTGGTCGGCACTGATCATGATGATGCTGTTTTTGAGCTCCTCAGTCAGTACAAAATTCCTTATGTTTTGACTTGGTCCGTGGATACCTCCAGCCAACGTCCATGCGTCGGTTTTTCTTATTTCGATGCAGCTTTTAAGATGGCTCAAGCAGTTATTGAATACGGCCATACCGAGATTGCCTTATGTCCAGGCCAGTCGTATCGCAACGAGCGGGTGAGGGCGCGTATTTTGGGAACGCAAGCAGCTCTCGAAAGCGCTGGATTAAAACTTCGACCCGAATGGATCATTGAACAGCCCTTTACTTTTGAGGGCGGGCGAAGTGCTGTTCGTCAAGTCTTAGGTGGGGTCCAAAGGCCTACGGTGCTTATTTGCGGTAACGACTTGATTGCTATCGGTGCAATGGCGGAGTGTCGAGAGCAAAACATCTATGTACCCGTTGAACTTTCAATCACCGGGTCTGACGATATTGAACTTGCCAACATGGTCGACCCTCCTTTAACTACTGTTCACGTACCGAAAGTTGAAATTGGCTCCTTTGCAGCCCATCGAGTCGTTAGTTTGATAGAGGGTGCTACCGCGTTAGAAGTTTCACCTCTTTCTACTAGGGTCGTCATCAGAGGAAGTCTTCGAAAAGTTACTTGATAGTTTGGCGATGAATCGCCCCGCATTTGAACTGACCCCCAAGACTTGGACGGTTGCGCTTCCGCCAACTAAGCGGTCCTTCTCAGCCGGTACTCCACCGGGCTGAGTCCTTTCAATCTGAGCTTGATGCGCTCATGGTTGTAGTAGCGGACGTAATCATGCACGCCAGCTTCAAGTTCATCAACGCTATTTGGTGGTGCAAGATGAAAATACTCGGCTTTTAGGGTGCCGAAGAAGCTTTCAATTACCGCGTTGTCAAAGCAGTTCCC
The DNA here is from genome assembly GCF_002943475.1 of Limnohabitans sp. TS-CS-82. Classification (NCBI taxonomy): domain Bacteria; kingdom Pseudomonadati; phylum Pseudomonadota; class Betaproteobacteria; order Burkholderiales; family Comamonadaceae; genus Limnohabitans; species Limnohabitans sp. TS-CS-82. The sequence goes on from NZ_PTQX01000017.1 coordinate 150,586, forward strand.
CTTGCGGCTCATACTTTGCTTGACTCCACGCTGCGCAAGCATCGCTCGATAGGGCTGCATCTTGTAGTGCC